>NZ_JOCQ01000099.1 GCF_000720725.1 Streptomyces rimosus subsp. rimosus | reverse complement strand
CCGTACGCCCCCCCGCCCCTCCGCCGCCCGGCGCCCTTCCCCCGCCCCGTAGACTGGACGACCGGCCCTCCATGGGCCGCACCCCTTACGGCCGCCCCGGCCCCGCAGCGGGCCGTACGCACCGTCGCCCAGTCCATCGCATCCTCTCCGGGAAGTCGCCACCGTGTCGCTCACGATCGGAATCGTCGGTCTGCCGAATGTCGGCAAGTCGACCATGTTCAACGCCCTGACCAAGAACGACGTGCTGGCGGCCAACTACCCGTTCGCCACCATCGAGCCCAACGTCGGCGTCGTCGGCGTCCCCGACCCGCGCCTGGCCAAGCTGGCCGCGATCTTCGACTCCCAGAAGATCCTCCCGGCCACCGTCGACTTCGTCGACATCGCCGGCATCGTCCGCGGCGCCTCCGAGGGCGAGGGCCTGGGCAACAAGTTCCTGGCGAACATCCGCGAGTCCGACGCGATCTGCCAGGTCATCCGCGCCTTCAAGGACGAGAACGTCGTCCACGTCGACGGCAAGGTCTCGCCCAAGGACGACATCGAGACCATCAACACCGAGCTGATCCTCGCCGACCTCCAGACCATCGAGAAGGTCCTGCCGCGCCTCCAGAAGGAGTCGCGCATCAAGAAGGACGTGGCCCCGAAGGTCAAGGCGGTCGAGGAGGCCAAGGCCATCCTGGAGAAGGGCGACACCCTCTTCTCGGCGGGCATCGTCCAGGGCTCCGGCAACGAGGAGCTCCTGCACGACCTCCACCTCCTCACCACCAAGCCCTTCCTCTACGTCTTCAACGTCGACGAGGACGAGCTGACCGACGAGGACTTCAAGGCCGAACAGCGCGCCCTGGTCGCCCCCGCCGAGGCCATCTTCCTCAACGCCAAGCTCGAAGCCGACCTCGCCGAACTCGACGAGGAGGAGGCCCTGGAGCTCCTCCAGTCCGTAGGCCAGGAAGAACCCGGCCTCGCCACCCTCGCCCACGTCGGCTTCAACACCCTCGGCCTCCAGACCTACCTCACCGCCGGCCCCAAGGAAACCCGGGCCTGGACCATCAAGAAGGGCGCCACGGCTCCCGAGGCGGCCGGTGTGATCCACACCGACTTCCAGAAGGGGTTCATCAAGGCTGAGGTCATCTCGTTCGACGACCTGGTGGAGACGGGGTCGGTGGCCGAGGCCCGCGCTGCTGGGAAGGCGCGGATGGAGGGGAAGGATTATGTGATGCAGGATGGGGATGTGGTGGAGTTCCGGTTCAATGTGTAGTGGATGACTTAACGCCACTTCGATGCAGGTCAGGAGGGGCCTGGCTCTTGGGAGGCAGGCTCCCAGATTCGCACGCACCGGTACCTGACCTCTCGTCACCTGTCATCATCCCTCCTCCCCGGACCGTGCTGGATGCCAACGATTTGGACGGACGTCTTGGCCCGTCGCCTCACGTCACCCCAAGCCCGTCCCGGCCTGGGGAGGGTGTGAGGCGACGGTGAGGAGCCGGGATCGTACATCGGTGGCGATGGTGGCGGCCTGGACCATGTGGTCCTGGGGCTCAAGGGTGGCGAGCACCGCCCAGTAGTGGTCCTCGGAGTCCTGCTGGGTGCAGTTCATGACGTGCTGCCCATCCTGACCGGCGTGGGAGTTCGTACTGAGGAGTGGCCCAGGTGCCGGCGCGAGGCTGACACACTCTGTTCCCGCTTCGATACCCTCAACAAGGACGTCAAGAACGGTGATTGGGAGCGCGGATGGGTAAGGGCGCACTGGGGATGCCCCTTGAGGTGCAGCACATCAAAAGGGCGCTGCTGCGGGAGTTCGCAGGCCGGATCTCTATGGACGACTTCGAAAAGAAGGACCCCAAAGAGCGCGAGACGGCCCTGCTGTCGAGAGCCGTTTCCGCGAAGGCTGCACGCATCCTCGCGGACTGCACCTCGGACGAGGCGGCGGCATGGGTGATCGACGGCCGGGACGATTTCGGTATCGACTGCGTTGCGTTTTCCGCCTCGGGATCCGAACTCTGGCTGATTCAAGCCAAGTGGAAGGACAAGGGGACGGCTGGCTTCGACACTGAGGCGGCACTCAAGCTGGTCCACGGGCTCAAGAAGCTCGACAATCGCGATCTCGACCACTTCAACGAGCGGCTGCAACTGCTCGCCGACCGTGTGCATGGCGTTCTTAGGCTGCCCACGTGCAAGGTCAACTTGGTCGTCGCCCTTATGGGAGACGGTCGTCTCTCTCTCGAGACCCGCAACATCCTGGACGAGGCGGCCAACGAGTTCGGCGGACGCGGGCGGACTGTGGAGTACCGGGTACTGGACCAGGAGGACTTCCACCGGGCGATTCGGGAGGACCTGGAGCCGCAGCCCATCACTCTCAAGGCCACCATGGACCGCGAGTGGTATAGCCGCGAGACTCCGTACAAGGCGGTGATCGGTGAGATCAGCGCCGATCAGCTCGCACGCTGGTACGGCGGCAAGGGCGGTGACGAAGATCATGATCATGGCAAGGGGCACGGCGAACGTCTCTACGACCGCAACGTCCGCAAGTCGCTGGGACTCACCGGGGTCAACCAGACCATGGTGGAGTCGATGTTGGAGGACCCGGAAGGGTTCCTCTACCGCCACAACGGCATTACGGTGCAGTGCGACAGAGTCGAGCAGGAGTACCACGCCAAGAGAGCGGTCGGCCAGCCCACCACCCTCACCCTGCACAACGCCAGCGTGGTGAACGGCGCCCAGACGGTGTCTTCAGCCTACCGGGCGTACGAGAGGGATCCCGAGGCCGTCGCAGAGGCCCATGTCCTGGTGAGGATCATCTCCCTGGAGGGGGCGCCGGAGGGCTTCGGGCGTTCCATCACCAAGGCTACCAACACGCAGAACCACATGGAGCGCCGGGACTTCATCGCCATCGATACCGTACAGAGCGAGATTCAAAAGGACTTCCGCCTCTCCCTCGACAAGGAGTACGTCTTCCGGAGGGGGGAACTGGACCCGGCTCCCGAGTCGGGCTGCTCGGTCACGGAAGCGGCCACGGCCCTAGCCTGCATGCACCGGGACTCGTCGCTCGCCGTGCGGGTCAAGGGCTCCACGAACGCGCTGTGGGAGGAAGGCGCTGGGGGCGCTTATACGAGATTGTTCGGTCAGCAGCCGACCGCTCAGCAGATCTGGCGCGCCGTGCAGGTCTTCCGGCTGGTGCGGGACCAACTGACCGAGTTGCGAACGAAGTTCACCGGGCGTCCGGCCGCCATCGTGGACAGCGGGGGCCTGCTGGTGGCCCACCTGGTGTTCCAGCGGATCGGCAGAGACCGGTTCGAAGAGCCGGACGACGAGTGGGCCGAGGTGCTCGTCGGCGTGCCCGGTCAGGTCAGTGCCGTGCTCCTCTGCCTCATCACTATGGTCGACACTCTCTTCACCAAGAAGAGTTATGTCACCAGCACCTTCGCCAACGAAGAACGTTGCGCGCGGTTGGCCGCCGCTGTGCTGGGCGTCCTCCAGCGCGGCACCGGACCGGACTCCCCCATGAACCTCAAGGCCCTCATGGCGGATACCGGACCGAAGCGGCAACGTCGGCCCCAGACGGTCCGCCTGCTCGTCGACCACGACGCCATCAGCGACGGCACTCCCCTGGTCTACGCCCCCAGCACCGTGGAGGAACTGGCCATTGGCGCGTGGCTCGACGAGGATCCCCGTCGGCGTCGGGCAAGTTGGGTGAACGACCGGAAGACCCCCATTCTCTGGGAGGCCGACGGCAAGCGATATTCCCCGACCGGTTTGGTTTCCCAGATGTGGAACGCGGCCGATTGGAAGGAACAGTGGAGCGCGGTCCAGGGGCCCAAGCAGTGGAAAGTCGCGGGCGAGGGAACGCTGGTGGAGATCGCCGAGAGGCTCTGGCGGGACATCGCGGACGAGGAGCAGTCGGAAGAGGACAGCTTGGCGGGCGCGTGAGGCTTCAGGCTCCGCTCAGCGCAGGTGCGGCCACGAAGGCCGCCCATGCGCTGGGGTGGAGGCGAGCATAGGGGGCTGGTAGGACGCTTGCTGTCGCGGATGGCGATGTGGGCGGGGAGGCTGTCGGCGACTTCGACGCAGTTTCCTTGTCCACCGCTATAGTTGCTTGCGCCCCACGTTGCTCCCATGAGTACGAGGATCACTCGTGATATCCCCGGGCCCGGGCGGCAGGCACGCTGGAATAGAATTAACCTGCGCGATCCCCTTCGCCCTGGGCTTTCCTTCGTACAAAGCGCTTGAGAACGTGTCCGTTCCAATGTCTGATGCCTGGGACGGACTACGCGACCCCGGACCTGAGCATCGGTTCTCGTGCGTGCAAGAACGGCGACGGCTGGCTCCTGGACGCCGATGCGGTCAAACTGACCGTTGAGGTCGAATCTCCATCCGAAAGACTCCAAGGCATCAACGAGAAAGACAACGGGATATGCCTCTGCAGATGTTGCTCGTGTCTTGCAGCACGTGGTCGCTTTTCGGCCGGCCTGGGAAGGCCGAGTACAAGGGCGTCGTCCACGGCAAGTGCGGCAAAGAGGTGCCGCTGCCCGCCGAATTCGGTGCGCTCTGTGCACGGCTGGACTGGGCCTGTACGGGACGCGACCCAGGCGGTGATCGCACTCTGCCCTCCCCGCGAGGAGGCGGGGAGGGCGTACAGGAGTTATCAGCCCCTGGCAGATTCGCCCAGGGTTGTCAGGTGCGCGGGTCGTCGTCGGTCGAACCGAGTTCCCTGTCGGCGACGACCTGTCTTTGTCCTCACTGCTCCGGCAGTGCCTCCGCAATGTGGCGGAAGTGGGCGGCTGCCTCGTCGAGCTGATCCGCCACCTCGAAGGCGATCTCCTTGGGAGAGCCGAAGTCGCTCGGGTCCGGGGCCAGATGGGCCTTGAGGTCGAGGCTCGTCTTCGTACGGGCGAGGAGTTCCGCTACGGGGTATCGGCGAAAACGTTTCGACTCGGTTCGTGCCGCGAAGCCCCCGTTTGGGAGGCAGGAGGCGACGAAGTCGTCGAAGTCGGCCTCGGTGACCGGGTTTCCGGTGTCGGTGTGGTGGTTGCCTGTTCGGGCGTCATATACCCACAGGTCCTTCGTGGCGGGCTCACCGCTCGGGTTGGGAGCGGACTTCGTGAAGAAGAGGATGTTCGACTTCACGCCCTTGCGGTGGAACAGGCCAGTGGGCAGGCGCAGAAGAGTGTGTACGTCGCAGTTCCTCAGCAGGTTCTGTCGTACGGTGGACGCCGCGCCGCCGCCGAACAGGGCCCCGTCCGGAACAAAGACAGCCGCCCGTGCACCCTGTGGCAGGGTGATTGCCAGGTGTTGGAGGAAGTTGGTAGGGAAATCCCCGTACGCCCAGAAGTCGTCACGCATGGTGGCGTCGGGCTGTACGCCGTTGCTCCTGAATGGCGGGTTGCAGATGGCCACGGTGGGTACGACCCCGGGCCCCGAGCGGACCACCGGGACCTTGCGCTTGAGTGTGTCGGCAAGCTGGACCGGAGCGGAAGCGGCGAACGGGCGGCCGGTGTGCAGCAGGATGTTCAGCATGCTCAGCCGGCACATCTGGGCGTCGAGGTCGGCTCCCGCGAGGGCGGTCGGGGCCAGCTGGCGGTTGGCGGCAAGCATGGCATTGTAGGCGGCGATGAGCGTCGTGCCTGTGCCACACGCCGGATCGATGACAATGTCCTCAGGGCCCACGCCGAGCACCTTGGTTATGGCGTTCAGGACGGGGAGGGGCGTGAGGGTCTGGCCGGACTCGATCTTGAGGTCGATGTCGTCGCGGCAGTCGCGCAGCATCTGCGAGAAGGCACGGCCTAACTCGGCCTGGGGGACCGCCAGCCAGCTGTAGGGGTCGATCTGCTCGACGATCAGCTCGTTGAGCTCGGCCATGCGGTCGAGCCCCCAGATTTGGGCGTCGCGGAAGACCACACTTGCAGTCTGTCTGTCGGGGCGGCCGGCGAGGTCCTGGTTGCCGAGACCGTCCACGAGGCGGGCGAGGCTGGTGTGCAGAGCGTCACCGCTGAGCAGAGCCAGGCCCGGCCAAGCGCCGGCGGGCGCGACAGGCGGGTGCGCGAACCGGGTCGAGCGCTGGGCCCGCTCGTGGTCCAGCTTGAGGAAAAGCAGGTAACCGACGTGCTCCACAAACTGGAGGCGGGTGATGGCGCGGGTATTGATTCCCTCGCGGTAGAACTTCCAAAACCGCTCGGCTATCGCCTCGCCCTTCCAGAACCTCTCTGCTGGTATGCCTGCTGCCGTCGCTCCGTTGCCTCGGCCGAGCCCGTTGGCCATGTGTCACCCAGTCCCTATGCGAAGTCCCTGGCGGGCCGCCTGCCTCTGTACCATCCGCACGGATAGAACAGATAGAGGAGCCACGCCTCCTTTTCCAGAGGCAGGCTCCGGTCGGCCCTCGGTGGACCACCAGAGCCCGTATGGGCTTGGCAGGCTGGGAGACCGGGTTTACTGCTCCTGGGCTGTGCTGTCGTCCGTCGTGCCGTCTTCGGAAGTGCCGGTGGTGCCGTCGGCCGCCCTGGTGCTCGCAGCCTTCTTCAGTGCTCGTGCCACGGCGGTGAATTCCGCCAAGGCCGTCTCCAGGTCCTCCACGATCTCCTGCGCGATCACGTCCGGAGGGGCGAGTATGGCGGAAGAAGCGGAGGCCGACTGAATCGCCGTCAGGTCGAGGTTCACCTTGTCACGGGCGATCAGCTCATCATACTCGTACGGCCGGAAGCGCTCACTTGGCTTTCGAGCTGAGTAATCAGTGCCGCCGGAGTGGAAGGCGGCGATGAATTCTTCGAGGTGCTCGCGGCGCAAAGCGCGTTGCTTGAGGGTGAAGCGCTGGTCGGTACGGAAGTCGTAGACCCATAGCTGCTTGGTCGAAGGCTTGCCACCAGGGCGGGGGGGACGCTTGTCGAAGAACAGGACGTTCGCTTTGACGCCGTTGGCGTAGAAGATGCCGGTGGGCAGGCGCAGCAGCGTGTGGACGTCGGTGAGGTCCAGCAGGCGGCGACGGATCTCCGCGCCCGCGCCGCCCTCGAAGAGCACGTTGTCGGGCAGGACCAGGGCGGCCCGGCCGTTCGTCTTCAGCAGGGTGTAGATGTGCTGGACGAAGTTGAGCTGCTTGTTCGTGGTCTGCGTCCAGAAGTCCTTGCGGGAGGTGTACGCCTCGCCGGTGACCGAGCCTACGCCGAAGGGCGGATTGGCCAGCACGATGTCGTAGAACTTGTGTGGCGACTTCGCCAGAGAGTCCTGGATGGTGATCAGCGGGCGGGCCTCGGACGTGCCGATGCCGTGCAGCAGCATGTTCATCAGGGCCAGCCGGGCCGTCTCCCGGACCAGTTCATAGCCGGTGATGGCACCCGTCTGAAGCTTGCGTGCCTCGTCGCCGTACAGCTGCTCTTCGTAGCGCTCGACGATGTGGGCGTGCGCGGCGATGAGGAAGCCGCCGGTGCCGCAGGCGGGATCGGTGATCGACTCGCCGAGGCGCGGCTGCAGGCAGTCGACCATGGCGTCGATGAGCGGGCGGGGTGTGAAGTACTGGCCGGCACCCGTTTTGCGGTCCTCAGCCCCGCGCTGGAGTAGACCTTCGTAGGCATCGCCCTTGAGGTCCAGATTCTCGCGGGTCCAGGTGTACGGGTCGATCAGGTCCTTGATGAGGCGTTCCAGGACAGCGGGCTCATGGATCTTGTTCTGCGCCTTGGTGAACACCTCGCCGAGCATCGTGCCGCTGTTGCGGCCGAGCTGCCGCAGGACGTGCTCGTAGTGGTCCACGAGGTCCTCGGCCGACCGGCTGGTGAGACTCGGCCAGTCCAGGCCCGGCGGGACGAGCGGTTCTTCCGGCATGTTCCGGCGGAATCTGGCCGGTCGATTGGCGCGCTCGTCGGCCATCTTCAAGAAGAGGAGGTACGTCAGCTGCTCGACGTAGTCGAGGGTGGAGACACCGGAGTGGCGCAGCAGCTCGCAGTACGACCAGAGCCGGTTGACGAGCGTGGCGGTCGTCTCCCCGGCGGAGCGGCGGGGGCCTGGGGTGATGGCGCTGTTCATGAGGGCGGGGATGGTGCTCACTGGGGCAGTTCTTCCTGACCGGGCGGGGCGGAGCGCTGTTTGCGCTTGCGGGGTGCCTTCTGGGCGGTCGCGCGGGCGGCTCGGATGCGGTCGAGCAGGTTTGAGGCGGGCTCGTCGGCGGGGTCTTGTGGGACGAGGGTCCCGGTGAAGGCGGCGTTGAGGAGGGCGGCGCGGAGATCGGCTGATCCTGTAGTCACACCACGAAGCTCGGCATCCATCCTGTCCGCATCCTCCAGCTGTCGTCGGACCTGCTTGACGATCAACTCTTGCCTGTCAACAGAGGGAAACGGGAACTCGATAGTCTTAAGGCGGGCAGCTGAAAGGTGTGCAATGTTGGTCGTAATGCGTGACTCTTTCATGAAGCGCCCAGTATGCATGTGTCGACGGAAAACGAGGAGTGCCCACTCCGAAGTTATCCGAGAATTCGGACGAAAGCGCAAAAGAGTGTTTTGGAAAGCGGCACCCTCTGGGGTGCCGCGGTAGATGGCTGGACGCCCAAGAAGGTGCGGGCTCTGCCCTTCATTGAGGAGGACGTCGCCATCCTTCAGGGCGTATTTTTCTTCCGTGCCGGAAAAGTCCATCTCCTTCACGTCGGAAGTGTCGATATGGTCTTCGAAGACATTAGCGACGCGCAGGTAAGGTTTCATCTCTGGCCCGGAGTGCCAAGAGGGGTGTCGCTGGCGGCCTAGATCCACCTTCCCGGCTTCTCCGACAGTGACTTCGTCCCAGTCATCGGGAAGCGGGTCTGGAATAGCTGAGCAGATGATTGACTTGCGAAACTCGTCGATCTTCCGGAACCCGACCCTCAGCGCCTCTTCGCCCGCCTCGATGTGGGTGATCTGCTGCTCAACCTCGGCAGCTATGCGGCGCTGTTCCGCAAGCGGTGGTACAAGAACCTCGGTGTCCATCAGCCAAGGCATCTCAAGCGAAGCCACCGTCGTGCCGCGCTTCCGGCAGTTCTCCAGGATGTACTGCTCCCGCGCGCGAATAGCCCACGCCAGCCACCGGTCGTCGATTCCCTCGTAGGGTTTGACCGCCTTCATGTCCTGATTCAGCGTGACTTCAAAAGGCACGTACGTAACAGGAACTTTCCGCTCCAGGATCCCGGATCGAACGACAAGAGCCACAGACCCGCCAGGCACAAGCTTCACGGGTGAGTCGTCGAGAGCGGACTTGTGGATGAGGTCCTGAGTCGCCACGAGAATGTCCGGCCCCATGTCCTTGGGGGACAACCACGGAATGGTTCCGTCAGTCCAGAATTCCGGCCTTTTTTTGGACGGAGTGCCACCGCCGTACCATTCACCGAGTTCGCCCAGCGTCGCCCGAGCCCACCCCGGAGGCAGCTCCCCTGCGCCCCCGCCCGGAAGCTCCTCCTGGCCGTCACCGGAATCCGCACCCAGCCCCAGCGTCACGCGCCCAGCTCCCTGTCCAGTTCGTCGAGGATCTCTTCCGCCCGCTCCTCGCCAAACTCCGCGAGGAATCCGTCCGTGCCATTCATCTTCGTGAACGGGGCGTAGTCGAGGTCGGCGGTGTCGAAGCGTACACGCTCAACTGTCGCACCGACGATGTGGTCGAGCCACCAGCGTTCGGTGTCGGTGAAGGTCACGCCCGCCTGTGCCTGCTGGGTCAGCCAGACCGCGTACCGCTCATGTACCGCCTCCTCGTGCGGGCGCGGCAGGGCGGCGCCCTCGTCCGCGCCGCCCGCCAGCTCGTACCGCAGCAGGGCCAGCAGGTCGGCCGCGGTGCGACCGGCGGACCGGTTCGCCGTCACGGCTTCGCCCACCTGCTCGTAGCAGCGCCACAGCTTCTCCGCCGTCCAGGCGCGCGGGGGGCGTGCCACGGCTCGCGCCAGGTCCTTGAGGCGCCGCAGAGCCTCGCGGGGCGGTACGGGTGAGTCGGGCGAGAAGGCGAGGGAGAGCGCCGCCATCTCGTCCCGGCGCTCCTTGACATAGGCCTGCCAGTCATGGACGGTCTCGCGTGCCGTCGACTCGTCCTCCGGGGCGGCGCCGGCCGACACCAAAGCATCGCGGCTCGTCTCGTCGTACAGGATGTCCTTCGCGCGGCGCATCTCCAGCAGGCGGCTGCGCAGCGCAGGATTCGAGGCCAACGGGCGTAGCGCCCGCTCGGTCACGTCCCGTACAGCCTGGTCGGGGGCGAGGCCGAGGCGTTCGGCGGCCTGGCGGGTCTTGGCCTGCTCGTCGATCGAGACGGCGTCCACCATCTGATGGACGATGTGCTTCAGCGGTACGCCGCCGGTGAGCGCCTCAATCTCGGCGCGCTCCTCGTCAGTCATCTGGAGGTCGAGCTTGGCCAGACGCGCGGCCAGAGTCGAGACGTGGTTGTCCTCTGCGACACCCCGGGCGGCGAGGCGGAGGAGCTTCTCAAGGTTGAGGTCCTTCTCCGTGTGCTGCTCCAGCGGACCGGCATCCACCTTTGGCTTCCGGGTCACGCCCACGGCGTCGACGATCACGAAGTGCGTCTTGGGGCCGACCCCCGGGGTGACGCGCTCGAACTCGGTCAGGGAGAGCGTGCGGGCGCCACGGCCCTTCATCTGCTCGAAATAGGCCCAGCTTTTGACGTCCCGCAGGAAGAGCAGGCATTCGAGTGGCTTGACGTCGGTGCCCGTGGCGATCATGTCCACGGTGACGGCGATGCGCAGCTGTGGCAGGTTGCGGAAGTCGGAGAGCCGTTCCGCCGGCTTCTTCGCCGCGTGCGTGATCTTCGCGCAGAAGTCGTTGCCCTTGCCGAAGACGTCGCGGATGACCTCGACGATCTCCTCGGCGTGGTTGTCGTTCTTGGCGAAGACGAGCGTCTTGGGGACGTACATCTCATCCCACAGCAGTTCGCCAGTCGCCTTGTCGCGTTTGGCACGCTCGGGGAAGATCTCGGTGAACAGACGCTCGCGGAAGGTGCGGATTACAGTCCGTAACTGGTCCTTGCTGATCACGCCGACGCCGACTTCCGACGCTTCGTAGGAGACGTCGTCGTCGAAGTCCTCGTAGCGCTGACGGCGGGTGCGGCGGTCGCGGACCGGGATGGTGCCGCGCGCGATGACGCCGCCTTCGCCCGTTATCCGGGTCAGAATCTCGTACACCTGGAAGTCGACGTTGACGCCGTCGGCGACCGCCTCCGGGTAGGCGTACTCGCTGACCAGGTTCCCGTTGAAGTAGCCGAAGGTCTGTGCGACGGGTGTCGCGGTGAGGCCGACGATGGGCGCGTCGAAGTACTCCAGCACGGACCGCCACTTGCCGTAGATGGAGCGGTGGCACTCGTCCACGACGATCAAATCGAACGACTCGGGCGGGATGCCGGGGTTGTAGCCGACGCGGATGTCGCCCGCCACGTCGTACGTGTACTCCTCCTCGCCGTCCTCGCCCTGCGTGACGGGCACAGTCGAGCCCGTCAGCTCCATATAGAGGCGCTGCACCGTGGAGACGACGACCTTCGCGGAGGGGTTCATGCCCTCGGAGCCCAGGCGCTGCACGTTGAAAAGGTCGGCGAAGGTGCGGTTGGTGTCGGGAGTCGTGAAGTTCTCGAACTCATTCCGCGCCTGGGCGCCCAGGTTGTTCCGGTCCACCAGGAACAGGACCCGCTCGGCCTGCGCATACTTGAGCATCCGGTACGAGAAGGTGACCGCCGTGTACGTCTTACCGGCGCCCGTCGCCATCTGTACGAGGGAGCGGGACTGGCCCGTGCCCTGCTGGCCCTTGCCCAGCGCCACGGACTGCTCCACGCCGCGCACCGCCTTGATCTGGGCGGGGCGCAGGGGGCGCTCGTCCAGGTCGGGCATCCGAAGGCGCAGTCGGGCGCGATATGAGGGCGCCTGGGGGTCCTGTTCGGCTTGTCGGATCCAGCGGGACAGGGTACGGGGCTGGTGGAAGGAAAAGATCCGCCTGCTGCGTGAGTCGGGGTCGAGGGTGTTGCGGAACCGGGTCTCGCCACCGTCTGACACGTAGCGGAACGGCAGCGGGGTGCGCCAGGCGATCAGACGTTGTTGTGCCTCGGTGGGGTGGTCGGCGTACCGGTCTGCCTGAACCTCGGCGGCCGTCAGGTCGGCGCCCTCCCGCTTGGCCTCGATCACCCCGACCAGCTTCCGCTCCACGTACAGGGCGTAGTCGGCGCGGCCTGTGGCGGTGGTCGTCTCGCGGACGGCGACACCGCTGCCACGACGGTCTCCCTGCACGTACAGGTTGAGGTTGCCGCCGGCGTCCTGGACACTCCAGCCCGCCTCGGTGAGCATCTCGTCGAGACGGGTACGCACCTGCGCCTCGCTGAGGGGCTCGCGGGCCGCCTGCTCGGCGTTTTCCAGGAGACGCGCACGCTCGGCCACCGCTTCGGAGGCGGCGGTGGGGTTCGTGACCTGCTCGCGCAGCAGCCGGGCGTCGGCCGTGGACTGGGCCTGCTGGAGCGCCGCGAGCTGATCGTGCATGGCGGCAACCTGGCGGGCGAGCTCCTCGCGCTCCGCCGCCGCGTCGGTGAGTTCCCGTTCCACCGTGAGGCGGGCGGCCTGCTCGGCCTGCGCCTGGGACGTCTGGCCCTCGTAAGTGAGACGGGCCTCCTCCAACGCGCGCCGGGTCTCCTCCACCTGTGCGCGCAGGGCAGTGTTCTGCGCGGCCGGTGTGCGTGCCGGGTCCGGTGGAACGAATGTGTGCTGTTCACGGGACCCGGTGATCAGGCGGTGGTACCAGACGCCGAGCCGGTGACAGGTCCGCAGGGCTCGGAAGGCATCGTCAGGGTCGTCGTAGTCGTCGTGATTGGCCTTATTACCGAGAATGCGGACCTCGTGGAACGCAGGTCCCACGTTGCCGTGCAGATAGCCTTCCCTGTCGAGAGCTGCCAGGCGCTCGACCTGCTTGCTTCCAGTGAACTGGACACGACCCCGGCGCACCAGATCGGAAGCGAGGGCCTCGCCGAACTGCCGGGACTTGAGCAGCGAGGTGTTCGGGTCGGTGAAGACGTTGGCCTCGGCGCCCGAACCGTAAGCGACGAGCAGCGGCAGATGGTCGTACAGGAAGCCGAAGTTACGTGAGGTGCGGGCGAGTTCGGCGAGTCTCGGGTCCGGCGTCTGTGCCGCGCCACCTGCGCTCATCAGAGGGGTACCGCTCTTTCCTGGGATGCTGTACGACGTAGAGTGCTCGGGCCGTACAGGTGCGGCGAAGGGATCATCGAGCTTAATGCCGGAGGCGCGCCGACGCCAGGAGTTTCAAGCTGCTGGAGACTGCAGCGGAGGCCACACTCGAGACGCGGATTGAGGGGGAACTAGACTCCGTGAAGCCGCGTGCGGCTCTCAGCACTGGGATTACTAGGGCGCCCAACTGCTTAGTTGTGAGTACGAGGCCCGCGGTGCAGGGAAGCCGGCGGTGCGGTCCCGTCACTGTGACCGGTGACCACGCCGTTGAGCAGGAGGCCACTGACGAACTAGACGTCAGGGAGGTGGACGGTGCGCGCCGATCGGGGAGTCAGGATACCGGCCGCGGGATGTTATGTGTCATCCACCAGGGTGAAGCTGACACGCATGGCACCGGTGTGTATCTACGGCCCTAGTGAGCCGGTCTTCTGACGGGACGTCCAGCCACACGTGATCTCGCAGCTCCGGTACCCGTACGCTACCCGCCTGCGTGTGCGGTGTCGGCGTGCCATCCCCGTGTCCCTCCTGACGAGAGCAGGCAGCCATGGTCCGCGAGCACGAGGGCGCTTCCGCGCGCGGGTTGCCTCCTTCGTCGGCGGCAAGCACACCCGGGAAAGTCGGGGCCCACGGCGAGGTATACGACCCCAACACCGGCGAGGCCCAGGCATTGGTGTCCCTCGCGGCCACATCGAGGCGGAGCGGTCATCGCCGCTGTCGTCAATGCGCAACTTGATTGGGGCGGGTGAGACCCGCAGCTCTGTGCCCGAGTCCTGATGCGGTTCCTTCAGCTCGCCGAGCGGGAGGTGGACGGGCCGGCCCGACTGCTGTCCGCCGAGCACAGCAAGACGATCGCCGACGCGCACGGCGACATCCAGCGCAGTTCGGAGACCGTCGAGTTCGCGGCGGGCACCTCCCACTTCCTCGGCGGTGAGTTCACCGGAAACGCCGGTCACGCACCGACATCGATGTCCATTCCCTGCGTGCCCCGGCCGAACTTTCGGACTGCAGCCATTCTGAACTTCCCCGGGCGGGCCGGTTGACTCCAGCGTGTAAATCAGCAATACATTGGACGGAACACGTCAAAAGCTCTGGTCGTGAATGCACCATGCTGGATGTACCTGCGTTTCTGCGGGTGAGGGGCTTATCGCCGATATCCGGTGCAGCGTCTGACCGAACGCCTCAGCGTCTCCCACGCCTGCAAGGGGCCGGTTCCTTCGGGGCCAGCCCTTCGGCGTGCTTCCAGTCGCGGCGCCGAGCCGGGACGAGCCCATCCAGGTCGAGGACAATCGGGAAGGGCACGGGACGCTGGAGCGAGCCTCGGAAGATGCCGGCGGGGGCGTAGGCGCGGGTGGGCCGGTCGAGCTCGTAGACGTGGACGACGGGCGAACCTTCTTCATCCTCTGTGCACCAGTAGTGCGGGATGCCGGCTTCGGCGTATTTACGGAGCTTGATGGTGCGATCCCGGTGGGCGGACTCGGGGGAGACGGCCTCGACGACGAGACGTACTTCGTTCGGGGCGAACCAGGTGCGGTCGTTGTCGAAAGCAGCCGTGGTCACCAGCAGGTCCGGTTCGGGCCGGTTGCGTTGGTCGAGCTTGATGGTCATCTCGCGGCCGACGTGTATGCCGTCGGGCGCTTGGTCCATGAGGGCGGCCGTGAGCATGGTGACGAGGTGGCCGTGCCACCACCTCTGCGGTGACAGCACGAAAACGAGTGCCCCGTCGAGGAGCTCGGTGTGGCGTGGTGCTTCGGGGAGACGGTCCAGGTCCTCCGCGAACCAGCCTTCCGCGCGCGGCGGGCGCATCCAGTCGGGCAGTGCGGTCATGGCTCGACCGTAGCCACTTCGGCCGCCGTGTGTAGTGGCAGTGCCGCGTCCCAGGCGATGGGATCACCGAGCGCGAGCGTGCTCCGCTCAGCAGGCGGCGAGAGCGCACCCTCCCTTCACCAGCCCCCAGCCCCCCGAAACGAAGTCCCCCCAGGCCGAAACCCCAACCTCCTCCGCGCCGCCCCCAGGTCCAACGTCCTCTCCACGGCCAGGTGGCTGATCGCGTAGCGGGTGATGCGTGGGGGATTAGGGCGGTGGGTTAGGCGCCAGGTGGTTTCGGCTGTGGTGGCGATGGCGGATGCCACGGGGCGTGGGAATGAGCGCAGCCGTACCCGCCTCCCCCGTGCCGCCAGCAGTTCGCGTAGTGCCTCGCCTATAGGGACGGTGTCCGCGTCGGCGATGTTGTACGTACCGGGCGCCGCGGCAGGGTCGCAGGCCAGGAGGGTGGCGTCGGTGAGGTGGTGGATGTGGGTGAGGGACTGGAGGGCGGTGCCGTCGCCGGGGAGCCACAGGGAGCTGCCGCGGACCGCGCTCAGTACTCGGGGGAGGAGGGTGCGGTCGCCCGGGCCGTAGACGGCGTGGGGGCGCAGGATGACGGTGTTCGGGCGGGTGGACAGGGTCTGCTCGGCGGCGGCCTTGGAGGCTGCGTACGGGGTGAGGTAGCGGTGGACCGGGGCCTCGGGCTCCTGGGCCAGTACGGTCGGCCGGAACGGGTCGTAGACGCTGGCCGTGGAGATGTGGACCAGGCGTACGCCGGGGAAGGACGCCGCCACGTTCCTGGTGCCGGTGAGGTTGGCGTGCCAGACGGGTGCGGGCGGGCCCCAGTCGCTGACGGCGGCGGCCGCGTGCACGACCGCGTCCACCCGGGGCGCGTCGGGCCAGGGGCCGGTGGTCAGGTCCCAGTCGGCGCGGGTGAGGGCGTGGACCGTCCAGCCCCGGTCGGCCGCCGCGCGGCACACGGCGCCGCCGACGAATCCCCGGGCCCCGGTCACCGCGATCCTCATGACGCCCGCTCGGACAGGGGCGCGTGCGCGCCGAGGAGCCGGCTGCGCAGGGCCTCGCGGTCCGGTTTGCGGGTGCGGCCCCGCACCGGGATGTGGTCCAGGACGACGATCTCGTCGGGGAGTGCGGCGGTGTCGATCAGGGCCGGGAGACGGGAGCGGACGGTCTCGGTGAGGGAGTGGGCGGGGCTTGTGCCGTCGGGGACGACGGCGAGGATGACGCGTTCGTCGCCGTAGGTGTCGGGCAGGCCCACGATGACGGCCTCGGCGACGCCGGGCAGGGCGGTGACGGCCGGTTCGTACAGGCCGGGGTAGATGTTCGTACGGCCGCGGATCAGCATGTCCTTCTTGCGGCCGAGCAGCACCAGCTGCCCGTTCTCCAGGTGGGCCAGGTCGCCGGTGGCGTGTTCGGCCATCGGCGGTTCGCCGAGGTAGCCGCGGCACAGGTTCGGGCCGGAGACCAGCAGTTCGCCGTCCGGCGCGGTGCGTATGCCGATGCCCGGCAACGGGGTGCCGAGGAGGTCTCCGGGGCCGGTGTGGTCCGTCTTCTGCCGACCGGTGGCCACGGCCACCGGCACCATCTCGGTCATCCCGTACACCGCCAGGAAGTCCACCTCCGGCAGGGCGCGCGCGGCGCGGCGCAGCAGGCCGGGGAGGACGGGGGCGCCGCCGAGGACGAGGTGGCGCAGTGTCGCGGGGAACGCCGCCTCGCCTCGCTCCACGGCCTCGACGACCGCCGGGAGGTCGGCGGGCACGCAGAACGCGTGGGTGGCGCCCGCCAGACCGCGGGCGAACCGCGCGGGGTCGGCCGCGGGCGCGAAGCCGTACGGCGGCATGGTCCAGTGGGCTCCGGCGATCAGCGCCGGGACGCCCATCATCAGCTGGTCGGTGTGCAGCACGTCCCCGGCGTCCAGGCCCAGGGCGGGTCCGCAGCCTGCCAGGCCCGCGCCGAGGGAACCGCGGGTGTGGAGCACCGCCTTGGGCGAGCGGGTGGTGCCCGAGGTGAAGACGACGAGCGCTTCCTGGTGGGGGTCGGCGGCCGGGCGTACGGCCGGGGCGGGACCGGCGGCGAGCCGGCGTGCGGACAGGGCCCGGGCGGGGACCCCCGGCAGCCGGCGGCCCGCGTAGATGTGGCGCAGGCCGAGGCGGTGGTACGGGGGCAGGAGCAGGCCGCGCCGCCGGGCGAGCGGGCGGCCGTACCGGGCCACCGCGTACAGCAGTGATTCGGCGGCGGCCCAGCGGGGAGCGGCCAGTTCGCGGCGGGCTGCGAACAGGTCGGGACCGGCGCCGGGGTCGGCGAACACCACGGTGCCGCCGGCCGCGATCACGCCCAGGGCCAGGACGACACCGTCCGGGCCGGGCCGTACGGAGAACAGCACCCGGTCCTCGCGCTCCAGCCCCGCCTCGCGCAGCCGGTGGGCGGTGGCCAGTACGGCGCGGGCGAGTTGCGCGTAGGTGAGGGTGCGGGTGTTCGGGCCGGTGAGTGCGGGGGCGGTGCCGCGACGTTCCGCGGTGTCGAAAAGGGCGGTCAGGAGGTCGGTCCCGGCGCCGGGACCCGGCGCGGGGCGGGTGTGGGCCGTCTCGGTCACGTCGTGCTCCGGAGCTTCAGGTCGAGCCGGGCGTACCCGGGAATCAGCACTCTTCGGGCCGCGCGGCGCCCGGTGACGGCCGTGGGCCCGGCCGCGAGGACGGCGTCCAGTACGGCGTGGATCTGCGCCATGGCGAGCGGCATGCCCAGGCAGAAGTGCGGGCCGGCGCCGAACCAGAGCCGGCGCAGTTCCGGCGGGTGGGGCCGCTCCGGCGCGAAGGGGCCGTACGCCTGCGCGCACAGCAGGGTCGCGATGACGACGCGGTCGCCGGGAGCCACCGGGACCCCGCCGACGGTGGTGGCGACGGCGACACTGCGCAGCATCACCGGCGACGGGACGGTGACGCGTAGCGCCTCTTCCACGACGGCGTCCAACCCGGCTACGGCGGAGCCATCGGCCCCGTCGTAGCCACCAGCCCCGCCACCGCCATCGGCCCCGCCCCGGCTACCACTACAGCTCAGCATCCCGGGACCCGCCAGCCGCCCGGTGTCGTGGCAGAGCGCGACCAGGCGTGGGATGAAGGAGACCAGGGTCTCGGTCCCGGTGAGCAGGAAGGCGCCGACCGCTCCCCGGGCCTCCACCTCGCTGAGGCCCAGCCCGTGCAGCCGGCCGGGCAGGGTCTCCTCGGACCCCTCGCGGTACGCGGTCACCGCGGAGGCCGTCAGTTTGCCCAGTACCTCGCGGGCGCGACTGACCTGACGGCCCGTCATGGACGGCCGCCACAGCCGCACCATCCGGGTGACCTCGGACGCCTCGGCGTGAGCGGTGGCGAACCGGCCCGGTTCCACCGGCATTCCGACGATCTCGCAGATGGCCGCACCCGCGCAGATCTGGGCGACGCGTACGAGGTCGACTTCCTCGCCCGCGCGGAGCCGGCGGGTCAGGTCGGCGAGCGGCTGCGCCAGTACGCGGGCGCAGAGCGCGGCGACGTAACCGGGGGTGAAGAGCCCGGAGAGGCGGCGGCGCAGGGCCGTGTGGTCGGAGCCTTCCATGTTGAGCAGTACGGAGGGGCCGAGCACGGGGGTCCACAGGTCGGCGGGCGAGCCCGGACCGGTCTTGGTGAAGTGCACGGTGTCGCCGAGCACTTCGCGCGCCAGGGCGGCGTCGCTCACGACCACGCCGACGCGGGGCACGCGCACCACCGGGCCGCGCGCGGCGACGGCCCGCAGCAGCCGGTACGCGACCGGGTGGGCGGCGGTCTGCAGCCGCTGCTCCCACCGGTCCGGCGCGGTGGGCGGCGCGAGGGCCGTCGTCATCGGATGTCCACCACCTCGGGCCGGTACCGGTGATCGGCGTACCAGCCGAGCGTGCGGCGCAGCCCCCACGCGCGGACCCGGCGGGCGGACCCGGCGACGCGCACGTCGCGCCGTACCCCGTACGCCGGGGTCAGCTTGCGCACCGCGTTGACCAGGGCGCGGTCCTCGTGGACGTCCTCGATCGCGGTACGGGGGAAGCCGCCGGCGCGTTCGTACAGGCCGGCCGTGATCGCCATGTTGCAGCCGGGGGCCATCACGTAGGGGCCGAGGTAGTCAGGGCCGCGGTTGCCGGGTCTGAAGCGTCCGAAGAGCGCCGCGACCTCGGTGGCGCCGACGAGTACCGCGCGGCGCAGGGGCGGCAGCGGTGCCTCGTCGGTACGCGGCCGCAGCCGCCCGCCGATCAGCTGGAGGCCGGCCCCGAAGGCCGCCCGTACGCGGGCGGTCCAGTCGGGGGCGGGCAGGCAGTCGGCGTCGGTGCGGGCCAGGTGGGTGGCGCCGTGGGCGATGGCGTAGCGCATGCCGGTGTCGGCGGCGGCGCCGGTGCCCTTGTGGGTCTCGTGGACCAGGTGCAGATCGCCGGGGAAACCGAAGGCCCGTACGACGTCCGCGGTCCCGTCGGTGGAGTTGTTGTCGACCACAACGAGCGAGAAGTCGCGGTCGGTCTGCGCGGCGAGGGCCCGCAGTGTCGCTGTGATCCCCGGCGCCTCGTTGAACGCGGGGACGACCACCCAGAGGTTCACAGCCGGATCACGCTCAGACCCATGCTGATGCCGCCCGCGAGTCCGACGAGCCCGACCAGGTCGCCGACGCCCGCCCGTCCGCTCTCCTGGGCGCGTACGAGCTGGAGGGGCAGGCTCGCCGAGGCCGCGTTGCCGTGCTCGGTGACGGTGACGACGATCTTGTCCTCGGGCAGGCCGAAGCGCCGGGCGAGTTCGTCCAGGTAGGGCTTGGACACCTGGTGGACGCAGACGGCTGCCATGTCCTGCCAGCCGACGCCGAGCCGGTCCAGCGTCTCGTCGAGGATCCGCGGGCCGAGCCGTTCGAAGGCGCGGCGCAGACCCACTCCGTCGAGGCGGAAGTAGGTGTGCTCGTCCCCCCGGGGGTGGGCGGAGCCGCCGGAGGCCAGGGTGCCGACGTTCCAGGACCGGGAGTCGGCGGTGAAGCCGCAGCCCAGGAGGCCGGGTTCGGAGGACCGTTCGACGAGGAGTGCGGCGCCCGCGTCGGACAGGGTGTAGCCGGGAATCGACATCAGGTAGGTGCGCAGGTCGGGCACCGACCAGCGGACGGCGCGCGAGGGCGACTCGCCGCAGGCGACGAGGATGCGGCGGTAGGCGCCCTGGGCGATGAGGGCGTGCGCGGTCTCCAGGGCGTTGAGCACGCTGTTGCAGGCGTTCTTCACGTCGAAGACGGGGCAGCTGAGGCCCAGGCGGTCGGCGACCATGTGGGAGGTCGCGGGCTCGATCATGTCCTGGCTCGCGGCGGCGAATATCAGCAGGTCGATGCTGTCGGCATCGGCCCCCGTCCCGGCGAGCAGCTTGCGCGCCGCGGCGGCGGCCAGGTCGGACGCCTGCCAGTCGTCGGGCATGACGTGCAGCCGCTCGATGCCGGTGAGGCGTTGGACCAGGCCGGGCGGTGGTCTGAATCCGGTGCTCGCGGCGGCCACCCGGCGTTCGGTTTCCGCCGACGAGCGGATGGTCTCGGGCATGTGGACGGCCACACCGGCGAGCCGGGCGTGGGTGTCGGGCATGGAACGGTCTCCCGTCAGACGAGGGTCACGGTCAGCCGGTCGTACGAGGGAATGACCACGCGGCGGCTGTAGCGGCGCTCCACGATCCGCCAGGGCCGCCCGACGGCGGTCAGGGTCTCCAGCGTGCGGCCGATCTCCGCCCGGGCGATCGCGGAGCCCAGGCAGTGGTGCCGGCCGGCCCCGAACCACAGCTGGCGGTTGGCCGGTTCGGCGGGCCGGTCGAGCCGGAAGCCACCGGTGAGGCTGTTGGCGGTGTAGTTGAGCAGCGTGATCCGCTCGCCGGCGCGCAGGGTGCGCCCGGCGAGCCGTACGTCGCTGCGCACGGTGCGGCCGATGACCGGGGCCGGGGCGGTCGCCCGCAGCCCCTCGCGGACCGCGTCCGGGACGCGGCCGGGCGCCGCGATCAGCCGGTGCTGCTCGCCGGTGTCGTGCAGCAGGGCCACGGTCCGGGTGATCGCGCTCGCGGCGGTCTCGGTCGCCGCGACGCCCACCAGCGCCGCCATCCCGGCCGTCCGGCGGGCGTCGAGGCCCACCTCGCGGCAGCGCCCGATGAGGTGGTCGGAGGACTCGGTGGCCCAGATCTTCGCCACGTGACCGGTGAGCCGGCCGACGATGTCCCGGCCGCGCGCCACGGTCGCCTCGGTGAGGTCGCCGCCGCCGGCCGCTTCGACGGAGAGCGCGGCCAGTTCACGGGCGGTCGCGAAGACCCGTTCGTACGCCGTGTCGTCGGTGCCGGTGACGGGGACCCGCAGCAGCTCCGTGACGATCCGGCCGACGACCGCCCGGCCCAGGGCCGCGACGTCCACGGGCCGGCCGACGGCCAGTTGGGCGCGGGCCTCGGCCAGCCGGGCGCCGATGGTGCGGTCCACCAGGGCGCGGGCGGTGGTCTCGCCGAAGAGTTCGCGGGTGCCGGCGCGCAGGGCCCGGTGCCCCTCCCCGTCGAAGAGGTCCTCGACCCAGTCGCCGAGGAGCTGGGCCCAGAGCCGGCCCACCCCGCCGCGGTCGAGGACGGTGAAGTGCTTCTGGTCGGTGAGGACGGCACGCGCCGTCGCCGCGTCGGCGGTCAGCCATCCGATGCGGGGTACGTACTTCAGCGGCCGGGCGAACCGGCCGGCGTGCAGCAGGACCGGGAGGGCGGGACGGCTGGCTGCCAGCACGCGCAGTTCGTGGAGTTCGGCGCGGTTCATGGTGAGGGTGACCCATCTCGTCGTCGTACGGGGGCCCCGGGGCCGGGGCCGTCCCGCCGTGGCCTGCCGGGTGGTGCCAAGGCCCGCCGGCGTCTCCTCCCTTACGGGGGAAAGAGAGGAGACCCCGGCGGGAGGCGGGCCGGTGTCAGCCCGCCTGGGGCGGGAAGAGCGCTGCCATGCCGTCGATCGACTCGGGCCCGTACCCGACGGAGCCGACCGGCACCCGGGACTTGGTGGCCTCGATGACCTTGGCCGTCCACACGGGGCCGAAGCCGCCGCACAGTTCGATGAGCTGGATGCCCTCGTCCACCAGGGCCGCCGCCACCTCGGGCGCCCGGGACGGGTCCGCCATGCCGACCATGACGGCGCGGAATCCGTCCCGTTCGATCACGGAGCGGTCCCGGTCGGGGTCCAGCCCGCGTCCGGTGAAGAGGAATCCGAATGCGTCGAGTGCCATGTTCATCGCTCCTTGGTTGGCTGGGGCGGCCGCGGGGCGCGGGCCAGCGCGGTCACGACCTCGTCGGCCGCTTCGGTCAGGGTCAGTCTGCCGAGGGAGGCGTCCGGGGGCAGCTGGACTCCGCACCACTTCTCCAGGTCGCCGGCCAGGACGGAGCTGGTCATCGAGTCGATGCCGTAGGCGCTGAGCGGTACGTCCGGGTCGAGTTCGGCCGGATTCATCTCCAGCAGGTCGGCCACGACGTGGCGCAGCCGTTCCGTCACCAGCTCGGGCGTGATGTCCTGCGCGGTGCTCATGCCGCTCCTCCGGTCCGTCGGCTGGACCACTGCGCGAGCGGCACCAGCTGTCCTGTCCCCACCTGCTCCGCGCACGTACGGCGGCGGATCTTTCCGCTGGTCGTACGGGGGATCTTGTTGCGCGGCACCGCGTAGACGCTGACGGCGGCGGGCAGCACCTTCGCGACGGCGATCCCGGCCGCGCGCACCGCGGCGGCGAGTTCGGCCCCGTCGCGCACGGTCGTCTCGACCACCACCGCCACGCCCCGGTCGTCCGCGCCCAGCGGCCAGGCGGCGGCCCGCTGCTGGGCGAAGGCCGGGTGGGCGTCCAGCGCGACGGCCTCGGCGTCCTGCGGGAAGTAGTTCTCCCCGCCGATGATCAGGACGTCCTTGATGCGGCCGGTGATGAACAGCTCGCCCTCGTCCACGAAACCGAGGTCCCCGGTCCGTACGTACGTCCGCCCGGCCTGGGCCGCGTCGTCCGCCAGGCGCGCCGCGAAGGTCTCCGCCGATTCCTGTTCGCGCCCCCAGTAGCCGCCGCAGTTGCCGGGCGAGTCGACCCAGATCTCACCGACGACGCGGTCGGCGAGGGCGTGGCGGGTCGCGGGGTCGACGACGGCGACCGTGACGGCGTCCACCACGGGCCCGCAGCCGACGAGTTCGACGCCCTCGTCCGCGGCGGTGGTCCGCACCGCCTTGCCGCCGGCCAGCGCCTCGCGCTCGTACAGCCCCACGACCGTCGGCTCCAGCGACGGGCTGACACTCACCGCGAGCGTGCACTCGGCGAGCCCGAAGCCCGGCGAGAAGACCTCCTCCCGGAAGTAGCTCACCTGGAACGCCTCGGCGAACCGGCGCTGGGTGGCGGCCCGCACGGGCTCCGAACCGTTGACCGCGACCCGCCAGGTCGACAGGTCGATGGCGGCGCGCTCCTCCTCGCGCACCCGGTTGACGCACATGTCGTACGCGAAGTCGGGTGCGGCGGTGAAGACGTCGTCCTCGGCGGCGATGGCACGCAGCCACACCTTCGGGTCGCGGACGAAGGTGGCCGGTTCCATGGTGACCGTGGTGGCGCCCGAGACGAGCGGCAGCACCACGGCGGTGCACAGGCCCATGTCGTGGAAGAACGGCAGCCAGCTGACGATGGTGGTGCCGGGCTCGACCTCGCAGCGGTCGCGCATCGCGGCCTGGTTGGCGACCAGGTTGCCGTGGCCGACGACGACGCCGCGCGGGTCCCCGGTGGAGCCGGAGGTGTACTGGAGCAGCGCCGTGGCCGACGGGTCGAGCGCGGCCGCGTCGGGCAGCGGCGCCGTCTCGGGGGCGGGGGCGTCCTGGCGTACGGAGAGCCACCGCACCCCGGGGAGCAGATCGGCGTCGGCCTCCTCGGCGTCCTGCCGGGTGGAGACGAGGACGGCGCACGGGGCGCAGTCACCGCAGATCGCCGACAGCCGCTCCGCGCGGGTGGTGGTGCCCGCCCGGGCGGCGGTACGGAACGCGGGCACCGGTACGGCGATCATGCCCGCGTACAGGCAGCCCAGGAAGCCGATGTGGAAGTCGAGCCCGGGCAGGGCCGGCACGATGACGCGGTCCCCGGCCGTGCCGGTCTCGCGCAGGGCGGCGGCCAGCGCCCGGGCCCGCAGGTCGAGTTCGACCGGCGTCAGGCTCTCGATCCGTTCGCCGGATGCGTCGAGGGCGGTGACCATGGGGCGGTCGGCGTCGGGGCCGAGGGTGCGGGCCAGGAGGGCTTGGACGATGGTGCGGGCTTCCCGACCGGTGTGCGCCGGTGCCGACGCCCCGGTCGCGGTCGCCTCGGTGGGGGTGTTCACTGCTGGGCTCCTCGTTCGGCGGTGGCTTGGGACGTCAGGTCGGTGCCCGGCTCCGGAGGGGACGCCGGGGCGGCGAAGGCCGCGGGGACGGCGGTCGGGTAGCGGCCGGTCAGGCAGGCGGTGCAGTACCCCGAGGGGTCGCCTCCAGCGGCCTCGGTGAGCCGGTCCAGGGGCAGGAACGCGACGCTGTCGCAGCCGAGTTGGCCCGCCAGCTCCGTGATCGGCAGGCGCGCGGCGAGCAGTTCGGCCGGGCGTCCGGTGTCCACGCCGTAGAAGCAGGGCCACCGGTACGGCGGCGAGGCGATCCGCAGGTGCACCTCCACGGCGCCGGCCTCGCGCAGCAGCCGGGTCACCGTGCGCATCGTGGTGCCCCGTACGAGCGAGTCGTCCACGAGGACCACCCGCTGCCCGGCGACGGCGTCCGCGACGGGGGCGAGTTTGCGCCGCACCGTGTGCTCCCGGGCCGCGGGGTCGCCCGCGATGAAGCTGCGGCCTACGGCCCCGGGGCGCAGCAGGCCCTGGACGACGGACAGGCCGGCGCGCTCGGCGTAGCCGTCGGCGGCGACCCGCGCGGTGTCCGGGGTGGCCACGACGACCGGGCGCGGCGATCCGCCGACCGGCGCATAGTCGGCCAGGGCCTGGCCCGCCCGGTAGCGCGCGCGGTAGACGCTGCGGCCGGAGAGGGCCGAGTCGGCGCGGGCGAAGTAGACGTACTCGAAGAGGCAGGCGGCCGTCTTCGCGTCCGGCACCTCGACCCGGCTGCTCACCGTGCCGTGGGCGCCGACGGACAGCACCTCACCGGGCTCCAGCTCCCGGACCACCTCGCCGCCGACGGCGGTGACGGCGGCCGTCTCGGAGGCCAGCAGCCAGGTGTCGCCACGCCGCCCGAGGGCGAGCGGCCGGAACCCGTGCGGGTCGCGTACGCCGTACAGGTTCTCCCCGTCGGTCAGGACGAGGGCGTACGCGCCGCGCAGCCGCGGCAGCACCTCGTGCAGCGCCGCCGCCAGGCCGACGCCCTCCGCGGCGCGGGCGGCGAGCAGACGGCCGAGCAGCTCGCTGTCGGTGGAGCACAGGCCGGGGTCGACGGCGTCGGCGCCGGGGGCCGTGTGCGGGTCCACGAGGGTGCCGTTGTGCGCGAGGGCCAGCGGCGGCCGGTCCAGCACCACGGGCTGGGCCCCGGCCAGGCCGTCCCGTGCGCCGTGGGTGGCGTACCGGACGTGGCCGATCGCCACCGGGCCCGCGGGGAGCCCGGTGAGGTCGGGAAGCGCCTGGGCGACGGTGCCCGCCCCGTGCCGGGCCACCAGGGCGTCACCCGTGCCGACGGCGATTCCGGCGCTCTCCTGGCCGCGGTGCTGCAAGGCGACCAGCATCTCCCGTACCGGTGCGGCGTGGTGGCCTGCGGGCCCCCACACGCCCGCGACGCCGCACGCCTCGCGGGGCCGGTCGGTGGCGTCCGGGACCGCGCTCATGCGCTGTCACCGCCCGCGTCGAGCCAGTCGGTGAAGGCCGCGAGGTCCGGCAGGATCACGGTCGAGCAGGAGAGCACCGCCAGGTTCTGCCGCATGTCGGTGATCGAGACGACGGTGCGTCCGGCACGGTGGGCGCAGAGCATCTCGGCGGCGGTGCCCATGCTGGGCTCGTGGCCCGGCAGCCAGGCCACACACACGTCGCTCTCGGCGGCCAGCCGGGTCAGCCGGTGGAACAGCTCCGTCAGCTCCCGCAGTTCCGGGGCGAGGTCGGCGTGGCGCAGGACCGGCCGGTCCGCGAGGGCGGCGTGCGCGGCCCGTACGTCGGCGGGGTGGGAGGCCAGCCATTCGGCCATCACCACACCGGGGTCGTGGATCACGGCTCCGGGCCGCCGGGCGCGCAGGGTGCCGGTCAGCAGCTCCCGGTAGGACTGGTCGGTGAGGTGCGCCCCGGTACGCGCTCCCTGCATGGTGCCGGCCAGGAAGTACGAACGGGTCCGCCGTCCGGTGCCGGACACGGCCTCGGCCGTCATTCGTCCTCCAGGGAGTAGGGCGCCAGGGCCAGCCCGGCGGGGGCGGCGGCGCGGTGGATGGCCGCCGCTTCGAGGAGGAACGCGATCACGTCGTCCCGCGGCGCGGCGACCGCGTCGGCCACCACGTCGAGGTTCCGGTCGAAGCGGGCCTCGCCGTGCGCGGCGACCGCGCCCTGGTTGTCCTTGGTGATCAGCAGGGCACGGTCCTCGGCGACGCCCGCGGGCCGCCCGGCCAGCGGGAGGATCAGCTCGGCCAGCTGCCGGGTGCCCGGGTGGAGCACCCGCACGGACACGCTGTGCTGCTCGGGATGGACCAGGAGCGGACGGACCCAGTCCGCCGGCGGCGGCACCGTCTCCAGGCGCGAGTCCGGGCGCATGACGAACGACCGGGAGGCCACATTGTGTCCGCGCCGCGGGCTGAAGCGCAGGTAGTCGAGGCGGATGACGTCGTCGTCGAGCGTCCAGGTGGCCCGCACCCGGCCGGGCGCCGGGGTGCCGTCCGCACGTACGCGGTACGGATAGGCGTCGACGACCGCGCGCACCGCGCCCTCGGCCGCCGCGGAGCGGTGGAGCCGCAGCGGCTCGCTGTGCAGCAGGTACGGGTCGAGGACGACGATCTCGTCCGGACCGCGGTAGACGGCCGCCACGTGCCGCCCGTCGATCAGGTACTCGGCGGTGACACCGGTCCGTTCGGCCACCAGCCGCCCGGCGGCGAAGGACTGCCAGGCGCAGGACAGCCCGAAGCGCGCCGGAGCGGCCCGGGTGCCGAAGTACTCGTGGAACTGGGACGCGCTGTTGTACGGAATTCCGGCCAGGACCTCGTCGAGGACGTCCTTCTGCACGTCGGTCAGCAGAGCCGCGCCGAGGGAGTTCACCTGCGGCCTCCCGTGAAGAGAGCGGCGGCCTGCTCCAGCAGGGACGGGCGCTGGGCGTACGTGGTGTCCCGGCCGCCGAGCAGCGACAGGTGGTCGCGGAGCACCCGGAGGTAGGTGAGGAGCTCGAACTGGGTGAGGTTGCGCGGCGAGTCGAGGAACTTGATGCCGCCGGTGATGTCCACGTCCCGGCGCCGCTTGCGCTCGTCGAACCTGCGGGCCGTCTCCGGGTCCCGCCGCCGCGCCGCCAGATAGGCGGCGATCACCCGCGACTGCAGCTCCACCGTCGGGAAATGACCGCCGGTGCCGTCGGTCATCCCCGCGATGAAGAGGTCGTCGTACCGCGGCGAGAAGGCGAGCAGATAGAAGTCCGGGCGGCCCTTGTGCCAGTCGAGGTGCTCCTCGCCGACGAACGGGATGTGAATGCGGAAGCCGGTCGCGAGAATGATGGTGTCGAATTCCTCGGACGTGCCGTCGGCGAATTCCACGAACTTGCCGTCGAACCGTACGGGAGCCGTGCGTACCTTCACCCGGCCGTGCGCGCAGTAGTACGGCAGCAGGGAATTGACGATCGGCGGGGATTCCAGCGGCTCGTGGTCGGGCTTGGGCAGCCCGAACTGCTCGGGGCTGCCGATGCTCAGCTTCAGCATCGTGCGGTACGCGGCCCGCGCCACCGGAGCCGGCAGCCGCAGGTTCTGGCTCGATTCCGAGACCTGGTCGGCGGGCTTCCCGAAGATGAACTTCGGGAAGAAGTAATAGCCGCGGCGCATGCTGATGGCGACGTCCTGGGTGACACCCGCGGCCTCCACCGCGATGTCGCAGCCGGAGTTGCCGGCACCGACCACGAGCACCCGCTTGCCGGCCAGGCCGGCCGGGCTGCGGTAGTCGCGGCTGTGCAGGATCTCGCCGTCGAACTTCCCCGGGAACGCGGGGGCGTGGGGGTGCCAGTTGTGGCCGTTCGCGATGATCAGCGCGCTGTGCTCCTGCGTATGACCGTCCGCCGTGGTCACCCGCCAGCCGTCGGAGAGCCGCTCGACCCCGGTCACGTCGGAGCCGAACCGGATCAGGCGCGACAGGTCGAACCGCTCCGCGTACTGCCGCAGGTAGGCGTGCACCGCATCGTGCCGCGGATAGGAGGGCAGGCCCCGGTCCATGGGCAGATCGGCATACCCGGTCACCTCGCGCGAGGTGATGGTGTGGGTGTTCTCGTAAACGGAACTCCGCGGATTGGAGATGTCCCAGATTCCGCCTACGCCGGAGTGGGATTCGTATGCCACACAAGGAATGTCGAGATCGCGGAGATTCTTGAGCGAGGCCAGCCCGGAAGGGCCGGCTCCGATTACGGCGACCGGCCGTGCATCGGTTTGTGGTTCTGACACGTGAACTCCCCCGTTGGAGTGGTGACGTAGGCACCGGGCTCACCGATGTGTCCGAGGTGCGGCCCCCAGACTCCAACAGCCGGCCCCTCGGCTTCCAGCCACTTTCAAGGACTTCCAAGCGATGCAGAAAAACATGGACACGCCTTGACTTCCGCGCCACGCCTTCCCCCTAATGACTCTGAACGGCCGCCCCGGGAAAGTGGATCACGTCCTCCGGATTGCACCGGCCACGTCTTTTCGCGCAGGCTGCGTTACAAGGAGGAGTGCCAGTGGCACGCGTCGTGGTCGACGTCATGCTCAAGCCGGAGATCCTCGACCCGCAGGGGCAGGCGGTGCAGCGCGCACTGCCACGCCTGGGATTCGAGGGGATCGGGGACGTCCGTCAGGGCAAGCGTTTCGAGCTGGATGTCGAAGGGCCCGTGGACGACGCGGCTCTGGCCCGTATTCGTACGGTGGCCGAGACTTTCCTCGCGAACACGGTCATCGAAGACTTCACTGTCCACGTCGAAGACCGGGCCGGATCATGACGGTACGCATTGGGGTGGTGACCTTCCCCGGCACGCTCGATGACCGCGACACCCAGCGCGCGGTGCGGCTGGCCGGGGCCGAGGCGGTGCCGTTGTGGCACCGCGACAAGGACCTGAAGCAGGTCGACGCCGTGGTGCTGCCCGGCGGGTTCTCCTACGGGGACTATCTGCGGGCGGGCGCCATCTCGCGGTTCTCGCCGGTGATGGAGACCGTGATCGGGCAGGCCCGGGACGGGTTGCCGGTGCTGGGTATCTGCAACGGCTTCCAGGTCCTGACCGAGACGCATCTGCTGCCCGGCGCCATGCTGCGCAACGAGAGCCTGCACTTCGTGTGCCGGGATCAGCGGCTGCGGGTGGAGAACGCCGGGACTGCCTGGACCACCGATTACACGGGGGGCCAGGAGATCCGCGTACCGCTGAAGAACATCGACGGCCGGTACGTCGCCGACGAGCGCACGCTGGACGAACTGGAGGCGGAGGGCCGGGTCGCTTTCCGTTACCTGGGTGGGAATCCGAATGGTTCGTTGCGTGACATCGCCGGCCTCACGAATGAGGCGGGCAATGTGGTGGGTCTGATGCCGCATCCGGAGCATGCGGTGGAGCCGCTGATCGGCACGGGCCGCACGGATGGGCTCGGATTCTTCACCTCGATCCTGAAGAGGTTGGTCAACGCATGACGCTCGATACGGTCAAGCACGCAGCCGAGACGCCGGAGGCCGACCAGCCGTGGGCCGAACTCGGCCTGAAGAGCGATGAGTACGCGCGGGTCCGCGAGATCCTGGGCCGCCGTCCGACCGGGGCGGAGCTGGCGATGTATTCGGTGATGTGGTCGGAGCACTGCTCCTACAAGAGCAGCAAGGTCCACCTCAGGCAGTTCGGGCAGAAGGTGCCCGCCAACGACGCGATGCTGGTGGGCATCGGCGAGAACGCCGGTGTCGTGGACGTCGGGCAGGGCTTCGCGGTCACCTTCAAGGTCGAGTCGCACAATCACCCCTCCTACGTCGAGCCCTACCAGGGCGCCGCCACCGGCGTCGGGGGGATCGTGCGCGACATCATCGCGATGGGCGCGCGCCCGGTGGCGGTGGTGGACCCGCTGCGCTTCGGCGCGGCCGAGCACCCCGACACCAAGCGGGTGCTGCCGGGGGTGGTGGCGGGCATCGGCGGTTACGGCAACTGCCTGGGCCTGCCCAACATCGGCGGGGAGCGACGGCATCGGCGGCGCCTCCATCCTGGCCTCGGAAACCTTCGACGACGCCAAACCCTCGAAGCGCCCCGCCGTCCAGGTCGGCGACCCCTTCCAGGAGAAGCTCCTCATCGAGTGCACCCTGGAGGCGTTCGCCGAGAAGCTGGTCGTGGGCATCCAGGATCTCGGCGCGGCGGGTCTGTCGTGTGCGACCAGTGAGCTGGCGTCCAACGGCTCCGGCGGCATGCGCGTGGAGCTGGACGACGTGCCGCTGCGCGACTCGACGCTCTCGCCGGAGGAGATCCTCATGAGCGAGTCGCAGGAGCGCATGTGCGCCGTGGTGGAGCCGGACAAGGTGGAGCGGTTCCTGGCGATCTGCGAGAAGTGGGACGTGACCGCCACCGTCATCGGCGAGGTCACCGACGGCGACCGCCTGGAGATC
>NZ_JOCQ01000098.1 GCF_000720725.1 Streptomyces rimosus subsp. rimosus | reverse complement strand
GCACCTCGCGGGCACCTTCGCCGCCCGGCTGGCCGCCTTCGCCGATGGCTCCGCCTGGCCGCCCGAAGCCGCACGGTCGCTGGCGGTGGTGAAGACCGATGGTGTGAGTCTCGCGCCCGAGCCCGCCGCCGCGCACCCCACGGTCGACGTTCTCACCGACAAGGTCGCCGTCGTCATCCAGGACCGTCCGGTGGTCGCCATGACAGCCTGGCTTCAGGACGCGTTCCGGACCGCCGCAGGTGCCGGGCTGGGCCTGCAGATCGTCACCCCGGCCGGGACCACGCTCTCTCCCGCCGTACTCCACAGCCTGGGCAGCTGGCCGTGCCGCTGGGTCGTACGCGACGAGCGGGACGGCTACTACGACGGCCAGTCCGGAGCCGTACTGCGCTGGCAGGACGGCATGTTCGCGCCGGTGGCGGGAGCCGACGCGACCGCCGACGATCCCCGTACACCGGTGGCGGCCTCCTTCAAGGAGGTGGCGGACACCGGGGAGCGCCAGCTCGCCGTGACGTTCCGAACGGTCCATCCCGCAGACGAGCGCCTGGTCCTCGGTGGCGCGCTGGAGTCGATATGGCGCGAGCTCACCGGCGAGCCCCCGGCCGGGTGGGGCACCGCGGAGCCCGCAAGCCTTCCCTGGTCGCCGCGTCGGATGACGGACATCGCCTACGAGCGGGCCCCCGAGCCGGCCTGGTTCGTGGTGGTCGGCAGCCCGGGCCGGCCGGGCCTCGCCACCGTGCGCGTCAGCCGTACGAAGGCGGGTGTGGAGGAGTACGTCACGCTTGCGTTCGGCTACGGAGGCGACGAGGAGCTGCCGGTGGACTCCTTGCCCAGGGCCGCGGAAGTGCTCGCCACCCGCCACCGCCTGCTGTCGATGCTCGTCCAGGTCCGCAGAGCCCACCGGGACCTGGCGGTGCCGCCCCGCTTCGAGGGACCCGGTGTCCCACTGGCCTTCGTGCTCGGCGCCGAGGAAGTCCGCCAGATGCCCGGCGACCGCGCCCGGAAGACGCCGCTGTCCCAGCCACCTGTCCCGCTCGGGCCCAAGGCCCGCCCCGCGATGTACTACCCGCTGCCGGGCGACCCGCTGGACCTGTCGGGCTGGCAGGACTTCGAACGCCTGATGCGGCACCTGAAAGGCGCTTGAACACCTGGGCCGCGGTGGGCAGTCCGCGGCATCCACGCCCAGCACAGCACGGTGGCGAGGCCCCACGGCGCTCAGGAGCCCCGTTGTCACACCTTCGTCATAGCATGGGGAATGCGGATGGCAGCAGTGATCCGCGGTTGGTAGGCATGACCGCATACATGACCGTCAAGCTCGCTGGGGGGAGCACGCGATGAAGTTCGACATGGGAGCGCAGACGCTTTCGACCCTGAGGTCGAAGTCGCAGGGGTCGAGCACGGAACTGGGGACGTTGATCCACCAGCTCGTACAGGCGGCGCAGCCGTTGGAGGGCAAGTTCAACGGCTCGGGCAAGGCGGCATTCGACTCCTTCAAGTCGCGCGCGGACGAGATCACGGCAGCACTGAACAGCGCGCTTGCTGCCATCGTGGGCGGCCAGTCGGGCATGGAATCGGCATTCAGCTCGGGCGTTCACGAGCAGGCCGACAACGCGCGGTCGCAGATGTCGGCCGCGAACTTCGACGCGGCGCGCTTCTCGGGCCGCTGACAGCCCGCTTGCTGTGGGAACACGTAGATCTCAGGGGGAGTGATGATGATGGCCGGCGGTATGGACCGTCGTTCGTACGACACGGGCGCCTCGGCGGAGGCGCAGGGAAATGTCCAGGCAGTGATCGCGCGTCTGGAACAGGTGATCGCGGAGCGCGACGCCCAGGTGAAAGCAGCGATGGCGGACTTCACGGCGGACGGCGTCGCGGACGAATACCACGGCAAGGAGATGCGCTGGAACCGCGCGTCGCAGGAAGTCAAGAACATCATCCAGCTGCTGAAGACCACGCTGGAGAAGAATGACGCGACCGCGCACCAGACACTGGCGCGCGCGAAGTCCGCGGTCGACAACATCGGCTGATCGCCCGCGTGCGCCGGCGGCATAAGCAGTACTGCACGGCGCACCGACGGGGCGCCGGCCAATGGGGGGGCCGGCGTCGCGCAGTCGCGGCGCCGGCGTGAAAGACAGGCATACAGGGGGCGTTCATGGCATCGTGGGACATCCAGCCGCAGGGGGTGCAAGGGCAGTTGAAGGTCGTCGGCACCCATGCCGAAGATCTCGGGAAGGCCCTCACCGCCCTGCTCGCGGACATGCAGGAGGCGGCCGGCGCGGCAGGTACGGCCGTGCCGGGATCGCAGGCCGCGACACGTCCGTACGGGCCGGTGCTGCCGCAGAAGACCCCGAAGTGGACGTCGCAGGTATCGACAGGCCCGGTCACCGCGGCGCTGGCCGAGTACGCCGCGAGTAAGCGCAAGTCGGATTTCCAGGCAATGGCCGATCGTTGCCAGGCCGCCGTTCTGGGCGCGGCCAAAGCCACCAATGAGTATGTCCAGGGCGATCTGGAGGCGGCCGAGAACGCGCAGAACGCGGCGCGAGCCGTGCGGGTGGACGCTCTCAAGGACTTCGGGGGGAAGAAACAGTGAACGACGCGCCGGTCGATCCGGCAGAGGTACCGGTCTTCACCGGCGATCTGGACCTTCTCGCGGACAAGGCGAAGGAACTGTCCCGCGGCGGCTCCAGGATCCACACCATCGGCTCGGACATCCACGCGTCCTTCGGCGGCCTGTCCGCCTACTACAAGGCACCTGAGGCGGAACAGTTGTTCGGCGTCACCAAGCCGGTGGCGGACAAGGCGCACGACCTCAGCAGCGACATGCAGGTCATCGCCAAGGCACTGAGCACCTACGCCCATGAGATCACTCCGCTGGTCGAACAGCTGGAGCAGCTCAAGCGGGACGCCGCCGCCTTCCGCGACAAGGAAGCCGCCGACGAGGACTGGAACGAGGACGGCGACCTCATCGAGGAGAACCTCAACCGCCGCAACAAGATCGCCGAGGTCTGGGCCGCCTTCCAGAGGGCGGAAATCGACTGCCACGGCAAAATCGTCGCCCTGGTCGGCGGCAAGAAACTCCACACGATCGACGCTTCCCACAAAACCGGCTACGGCTACGACGCCGAAACCCTCAAGCAGTCCGAGCACCTGCCCTGGGGCGACGCGGTCGAGGAATCCGTGCCCTGGTGGCAGGTGTGGGAGCACGCCTACGACTTCGGCAAGGGCTTCATCGTCGATGGCGTAGGGGGCACCATCGACGGCCTGTACACCCTGTTCGGCGGACACGGCTCGGAAGCCGCCGGTGAGGCGTGGAAGGGCCTGGCCAAGCTCTCCACCGCAGGCGCGATCACCGCGATCCCCGGTGTGAACGTCGTCTACTGGGGGCTGCCGGGCAAGATGCTTCCCTCCTGGCTGCGGGACTCGCGTAGGACCGTGCTCGACACCGGCAAGGCGCTCCTGGCCTGGGACCAGTGGGAATCGAACGGCTCCCGTGCCGCCGGCGCGGTCACCTTCAACGCCCTGTCCGTCCTCTTCACCCGCGGTGGCGGCTCCGCCGTGCAGGGCGCGGGCAAGGCCGGCGCGGTGGCCAAGGGCCTCGCCGTCGCCGGCAAGGTGGGCAGCGCCCTCGACCCGATGACCTACGTCATCAAGGGCGCAGGCGCGGGCCTGTCGAAGATCGGCGATGTGATGACCCACCTCAAGGGCCTCGGTCACGTCGAGATCCCGAAGATCTCCGAGGGCGCCTACAGCCTGCCCGAAGGCGCCACCAAGATGCCGGACGGCACGATCCGGCTGCCCAAGGAAGCCACCGTCCCGGAAGGAGCGACCAAACTCCCCGACGGCAGAATCAGGCTGCCCGAAGACACGGTCACCCTTCCCCCCAACACGGTGAAGGACCCGTTCACCGGCAAGTTCACGGACGGCGCCGGCAACCTCTACGGCAAGGACGGCACCCTCCACCAACACGCCAAGGACGCCCCGCAGGGACAGCCCACCTCAAACACCGCCGCCGCGGACAAACCACGGGCCGAGCCGCCGGTCCGCCAGGAGCAGCCGGTTCTGGCGGGTGTCGGGGGGCGGGGGGAGGATGTTGTGCGGGTCGGGTCGGACGTCACCGACCCGGTACACACTGGCGGCAAGGCGGGCCACGACAGCACCGGGCCCGCGCACACCGGCCCCATGGGCCGCGCCGCCGAGCACGGCGCCCCGGGCGGCAGCGCGAGCAGCCACCTGCCCACCAACAACGTGGACAACGGGGCGGGCGGAGCGGGACGCACCGGCGGCCACGCGGCTACGACCAGCGGCGGCCACACGGACACGCCGAGCAGCGGCGGCGGCCGCGACGCGTCCGGCGGCTCCACGTCGGACAACGCCATGCCCGGCTCCGGCCACCCAGAGACCTCGGGCTCGAACAGCCTTGACGATCTGGTCGACAGCGCCGACGACGCGGCCCATACGGGCGATGGCCTCGAAACCGGCGCGCGCAACGACACGGCCGGCATGGTGCCGGAGATCGACCCGAGCAGGTACGGCCGGGTCCCCGATGAGGTCGCGCCGACACACACGGGACCGCTAAGGCCGGAGCAGGAAGCCGAACTCCTCTCAGAGCTCAGCCATGCCAAGCTGGACCAGGGGGATCAGGCACTTGTCGTACGTAGCCTCAGCAAGGACCCCTACGGTGCAGGCGTTGCCGACCTCATCAACCGCGGGCATCTTCGCGGGGTGGAGAATTACGATGGAATTCTTAGGATGTGCAAGAAGGGGCCCAGCCGGAGTGATCCCCTCAGCAGCATGGTTCCAGCCGCTTACATGGCCCTTAGTCATGCGACCGAGCTGCAGAGCCGAGGGTTTACGCGTCTTGGTTTCGAGTTCGGAGACGCTACCACACCGTGGGACCTGGATGTCTACACACGCAATGCCGACGGAGGAATCGATTACGGATACCAGCTCAAGAATGTATCCAGCGCCAAGAAGGTACTGAAAAACGCAGAGAGTTCAGCTGGCCAGTTGGACTACGGGCTTATGCGACAAGGTGTTGCCATCCTCGACGTCCATCATCCCATATCAACCTTGAAACCTCGGGCCTTCGGAGCGATAGAGGAGCTGGCAGAGGATTCCGGAGTCACCTTCCTCCTGCGCTTCGAGGATGGAGCGATCAAGATTCCAGCCGACGGCTCCATCTATCCGTAAGGGAAAAGAATGTCAACTCTAATGCGCGCCCCGAAGGAATGTGGATCATGGTTCTGGGACCTCGGAGAGTCCTCTCCTCCAGGGCTTCGATCCGCCTTGCGTGTCGCCACCAGGATGACCGGGGTGCTAGATCGGTTCGACCTGCTCACTCCGGTCAGCCTGGAGTGTAAATGGTACGTACGAGGATCTGGCTTCACCGGCATCACGAGTAGGCTGTCCGCCCTCACGTCACTGGATGATCCTTCCTTGCCCGACAAGGTGCTCGGGACCCAGCCCACCTCCTTGCCGGAATCGAAAATCAGAAGTGTGCAGTTCCTTGGCCCCGGAACATGGTTCGACGCGGAAGGCAAGGCACGCAGGGAGCCGCAACTGGTGGATCTGTCCGTGACGACTGGCTCCTACGGGCCGACAGCCACTCTCTCCGTCCACCATGACATCTGGGGATTGTTCGACTTTCGCGGCCGTCCTCACCATGACGTACAGACCAAGAACGCGCCGCGACTTGCGGACGCATTGCGGGAACTCAATACCGAGCTCGGTGTCACGCCAGAAATAGGTGAGCCAACTTATTTCGGGGTCGCCACCGCATTCGGCATTGCGACGCCAGATGCCGACGAGGACGGCTTTGGCCCAAATCTGACGGACAAGCTCTGAACCTATTGCGATAAGGGGCGAGTGGCTTACGGTTCGGCGCCTCCGAGGAGACACTTCCGTGCCCGGCCGCTACACCCTCCCTGCACCATTGGGCTGCGAGCGCCCAATGCGACAGCTGAAATTCCCGAGAGCCGGTGGGCAGAATAACTCCGCTGGCGACGCCGGCTACATCACCGAAGGGACAGCACAAATAATGCACTCGGCGCCGGACCCGCGTTCGCCATCGGACTCCACGACAACTCGCCGGCGGCAGCTCGCTGGAATGTAGACAAACGCCTGAGGATATACTGTGATCGCCACCGTGGGTGACACCCGGATCACGCGGGATATCTACCAGAGCGTTCTGCCCCAGGTCGGCAAGAACGCGGCCGAGGCCACGGCGAAGCTGGTCCCGCTCCAGCGGAAGACCGAGGCCGAGCAGGCCGCACGGGCGGCGAAGACCGCCAAGAAGAGCAAGAAGGCGAAGGGCAAGAAGAAGGAACCGAATAACAAGCGGGTGAAACCCAAGAAATAAGACCGAACAATCAGTCACACACAGGCAATTCCATGCCCCTCGCCGCGTATCGCACTATGCCCTTAAAGGCCGAGCCTCAGGTCAGCGGCTACCTGACCTGGGTTTCCTCTGAGCTATCTACAGTACTGGTCCGACCGCTCAGGCATCGCTCATGCCCTCGGAGCCCGGCCTGCCAGTGTGGCCTACCGGAAAGGCCGATGACGTTACTCGGTTCACTTACGACGGCGCCGGCGTCGAGCACTATTGCGCGCAGACTGTGGCAACTCCTTGCCGGTGAGCAAGCCGCCTGTGAGTAGCCGACCTTCACGGACACTCTTTGTGATTTGCTGCCGTACCAGCTCCGTACCCACTCCGGCAGTACCGATCATGCCCGTTTCCACCAGTCGGGTGAACATGGTGTTGTCCAAATAGCTGGGAACGTTGGAGTAACCAAAGCGCAGCGCTCCACCCCGGCCGTCCCTCAGCCTTGGGTCGTCGCGCAGGCGCTGGAAGTGCTGCCGGGAGAAGTACATACCCGGCACCATCACGTTGGCTTGCGGGATCAGTCCTTCTGGCGGACACAGCTTTATCCAGCTCGGATCGGGACTCAGCCTGTGGTCATCGGTCGGTTGCCGGAGCCGGGCAGCATATGCGTCCACGTCTTGCATACGCTCGAGTTCGTCGGCCAATTTACGGTCACTGTCCGGATAGTAGTAGCCACCTACCCTGTCCAGCTTCTTGTATTGGACGAGGATGAGGCTCTTACGACTCTGGTGGTAGTAGAGAAGGTCAGCGCCAGAGTTACCTTCGACAGCAGTGCGGTTCACGTTGGCGATCAACAGCGACTGGCCGTCCTGCCGGAAGTGCCGCCATGCAACATGTCCGGTTAGCTCACCGATCCAGCTCAGGAATATCTCGGCGTCCCGGCCGATCTGGTGGTCTTCGATCGCGATGTCATGCTGTGGGGCTGCTCGACTCGCGTCTGATGAAACCGCCTCCGCCCGACTCAAGAGGTCGAGATATGCCGGCGGCGGACTGTCGTCGTACAGTTCCTCGGCTGGCGGATCCCACCGGGCGAGCTGAGGGATGGACATTCCTGCCATACGCCCGATCCCCAGGACTGCGTCGCGCTGGGTCGCCAGGGCCTGACCCGCTTTCGAGCGCACGGTATAGCCGTCAAGTGCCGTTCTGAGTCGGCCGATCACGTGATCTGCGTCGGGCCGCAACTCGACCAAGGCGGTAAGCAGAGCCTTGCCCGTCGCCTCTGTCTGCTGCCCCTCCTCAACTAGGTGCACACGATGTCGCGTGGCCAACAGCGCGATGACTTCGCTCAGAGTTACCGGCTTCGAGAGCAGGGTGACATGGGAGATTTCCAGCTTCTGTTGCAGGTCAGCGACCTGGCGCAGCCGCTTGGTGTGACCCATCCTGGTCACCTGCAAGAGCCCATCTCTGTCGGGGGTCGCGATCAGCGTGATGTGGCTGCCCTTGGTCCAGAACTCTCTGAGCCGAGTGGTCGTCCATGTCCACTCACGACGTCCGGAAGCTGGGAACAACCCCTCTTGCCATTCGAGATATGTCGTCTCGGCCTCTGTGCATCTGATGATCGCAACCATGCCGATCATTCTGTCCGCAGGACTCGCCTGGTGTCGGTGTTCGGGCAAGGACGAACCTCAGGAAACCTGCCCCATGAGCGCTTCCCCAAGGCCAGCATGAACTCCGTCTACACCCCCGGCTGGACAGGAGGATCAGACAGGCGTCTCTCGTACGCCCCGCTGGTCGATACATCGATTGAGTCGGCCCTTCTCGGCTGCAGCAACCCGGCCGCTCCCCCACAAGCTCCTCAGCTGAGGCCCTGACCGGACGGCTGCCGCCCAGCTGGTGCACCTGTCGTGACCAGCTACAGCTCGAAGAAGCTCGCAAGTAGAGCCTCGAAGCCTCGCTCACGCATCGCTCACGCAAGCCACCCCACGGCATCCCAGCCGTGCGGCCCCTCCATGCCCCGAGCAGCGCAAAACCCCAGGCCACGTGCTACGTGACCTGGGGTTTCTCTGAGCCGCCTAAGGGAATCGAACCCTTGACCTACGCATTACGAGTGCGTCGCTCTGGCCGACTGAGCTAAGGCGGCGTGGTGCGGAGCCCAGTCTACACATCGGATGAGGGTGGTCCGAACCGGGTTTCGGTGGGGGTCAGGTGCAGGTCTTGTCGGGGGGTGGGGGTGTGGATTCGAGGAGGTAGGTGTTGATGGTGGTGTCGATGCAGTCGCTGCCGCGGCCGTAGGCGGTGTGGCCGTCGCCGTCGTAGGTGAGGAGGGTGGCGGAGGAGAGCTGGGCGGCGAGGGAGCGGGCCCAGGGGTAGGGGGTGGCGGGGTCGCGGGTGGTGCCGACGACGAGGATGGGGGCGGCGCCGTCGGCGGTGATGCGGTGCGGGGCGCCGGTGGGCTCGACCGGCCAGTACGCGCAGTTCAGGGCGGCCCAGGCGAAGCTTTCGCCGAAGACCGGGGAGGCCTTGCGGAAGGCGGGCAGGGCGGCGCGTACCTCGTCGGGGCCGGAGAAGGCGCCGGGGAGGTCGAGGCAGTTCACGGCGGGGTTGGCGAACATCTGGTTGGCGTAGGTGCCGTCCGGGTCGCGTTCGTAGTACGAGTCGGAGAGGGCGAGCAGGCCGCGGCCGTCGCCCTTCTGGGCTTCGGCGAGGTATTCGCGCAGCACGGGCCAGGCGCCCTCGTCGTACATGGCCGCTGTCACGCCGCTCGTGGCGAGGGATTCGGTGAGGGTGCGGGGGCCGCCGGTGGGGGCGGGGTGGGCGTCGAGTTTCTTGAAGAGGGCGCTCAGGCGGCGGCCCGCTTCTTCGGGGCCGCTGGTGCCCAGGGGGCAGTCGCGCTGTTTGGCGCAGTCCTTGGCGAAGGCCGTGAAGGCCGTGTTGAAGCCGGCGGTCTGGTTGCGGTTCATCGTGCGGGCGGGCAGCGAGGGGTCCATGGCGCCGTCCAGGACGAGGCGACCGACGCGGGAGGGGAAGAGGCCGGCGTATGTGGCGCCGAGGAAGGTGCCGTAGGAGGCGCCTACGTAGGTCAGCTTGTCGTCGCCGAGGACGGCACGCAGGACGTCCATGTCGCGGGCGGATTCGGCGGTCGAGACATGGCCGAGGCGGGCGCCGGAGCGGCGTCGGCAGCCCTGGGCGAAGGTGCGCAGAGCGGAGGTGAGGCGGTCGACCTCGGCGTCGTCGTCGGGGGTCTGGTCGACGCGGGTGAAGTCGTCCATCTGGGCATTGGACAGGCAGGTGATCGGTTCGCTGCGGGCCACGCCGCGGGGGTCCATGGCGACCATGTCGTAACGGGCCCGGACCGCTTCGGGCTGGGGCGCGTACTGCTGGAGGTAGTCGATCGCCGAGCCGCCGGGGCCGCCCGGGTTGACCATGAGGGAGCCGAGGCGGTCGCCGGGCCCGGTGGCTTTCTTGCGGGAGACGGCCAGTTTCAGGTCGGTGGCGGCGTCGGGGTGCTCGTAATCGAGGGGCGCCTTCATCGTCGTGCACTCGAAGCCGACGACTCCGCATTCGCGCCAGGTGAGCTTCTGGTCGTAGTACGGGCGGAGGGCGGAGGGGATGGTGGTGGGGAGGGGCTTGAGGGTGGTGGTCGCCGGGGCCGGCTCGGTGCCGGAGGAGGCCGTACGGCCGCTCGTCGGGGCCCGGGAGGCGGCGGCGCCGGATGGCGGGCTGCCGGACGAGCAGCCGGAGATGAGCAGGGCGGTGGCCGTCAGGACGGTACCGGCGGTTAGGACGGTACCGGCGGTGCGGAGCGGGCGGCTGGTGGCCATGGGCGGTCCCTCGGTTCCTGGGTCGTCGGCAGCGGCAGCCTGGCGGTGGCTGTGACGTCTCTGCGGTGGCGACTCCGCACTGGCACCACCTGCACTGGCAGGAGCCACTTCAGAGGCAGTGACAGTGACTGCGGCTACGGCTACAGCTGCCGGCTTGGGACGGAGCGTATCCGCGCCGGGGCGGAGCGTGGTGATGGGTGCGCTCGTTCGGGTGAGGGAGAGGGGAGGGGTGGATGGGGCCGGAGGCGGGCGGGGGTGGGCGGAGGCGGGCCCTATGCGAAGCGCCCCCTGCTCCGCAGCGCGAAGCGCCCCTCAGCCCTTCCGCAGCGCCGCCGTCATCGCCTCCACCGCCAGGAGCGGGGCCACGTTGCGGTCCAGTGCCTGGCGGCAGGCGATGACGGCCTCTATCCGGCGCAGTGTGCGTTCGGGAGTGGAGGAGGACGCGATACGGCGGATGCTGTCGCGGACCTCGTCGTTGGCGAGGGGGACCGTGGAGCCCAGCTGGAGGGCCAGGACGTCGCGGTAGAAGCCGGTGAGGTCGGTCAGGGCGAGGTCGAGGCTGTCGCGCTGGGTGCGGGTGGAGCGGCGCTTCTGCTTGTCCTGGAGCTCCTTCATGGCGCCCGCGGTGCCGCGCGGCAGGCGGCCGCCCGTGCCGGCCGCGGCGCCGAGCGCGGCGCGCAGCTCCTCCGTCTCCTTGGTGTCCACCTCCTCGGCAACCTGCTTGGCGTCCTCCGTCGCGGCGTCGATCAGCTCCTGGGCGCCCTTGAGGCAGCCGCCTATGTCGTCCACGCGCAGGGGGAGTTTGAGGACGGCGTTCCGCCGGGCGCGGGCCCGTTCGTCGGTGGCCAGGCGGCGGGCCCGGTCGATGTGGCCCTGGGTGGCGCGCGCGGCGGCAGCAGCGGCCTCCGGCTCGATGCCGTCCCGGCGGACCAGGACGTCGGCGACGGCGGCGACCGGCGGCGTACGCAAGGTCACGTGACGGCAGCGGGAACGGATGGTGGGCAGTACGTCCTCGATGGAGGGGGCGCACAGCAGCCAGACCGTACGGGGAGCGGGCTCCTCGACGGCCTTGAGGAGGACGTTGCCCGCGCCCTCGGTGAGGCGGTCGGCGTCCTCCAGGACGATCACCTGCCAGCGGCCTCCCGACGGGGACATGGAGGAGCGGCGGACCAGGTCGCGGGTCTCCTTCACACCGATCGAGAGCAGGTCCGTACGGACGACCTCGACGTCGGCGTGGGTGCCCACCAGGCTCGTGTGGCAGCCCTCGCAGAAGCCGCAGCCTGGGGCGCCGCCGAGGGCGCGGTCCGGGCTGACGCACTGGAGGGCGGCGGCGAAGGCGCGCGCGGCGGTGGCGCGGCCGGCGCCGGGCGGGCCGGTGAACAGCCACGCGTGGGTCATCTTGGACGTGCCGGACTGGGCTATCGGGTCGGCGCCGGCCACGGCCGCGCCCTCGGCGGTGACCAGTGCGTCCGCGTCGCGCGCGGCCGCGGCGAGCTGCTCGATCAGGCGTTCCTGCCCGACCACGTCATCCCACACCGCCATGTCGCTGCCCGCCGTTCCTGTCCTGTGTGTACCTGTCCGTACCCGGTCGTACTGGGCGTAACTGGCCTGGCCCCACCTGGCCTGGCCCCACCTGGCCTGTCCGTACTGCCCGTGCCGTCCCGTTGCGCCCTTCGCTGGTTCCATTGTGGGGGCTCCCACTGACAGCCGGGCGTCCCGAGCAACGGGCCGGGCCCCGGCAGCCGCGTTGCTTCGCTGCTGCCGGGCCCGTTCCGTTCACCTCATCCGTCGGCACTCCGGTCGTTTCGCCCCACCCGACGGAGCTCCGGTCGTTCCCGTCGCCTCGCCGGTCCGCAGGCGTCAGCCCCGACGCCCCCGCCGACCCCGCCCCCGCTGCTCGTCCTCGTCCTCGCGCGGGCCGAGGAGTTCGTCGGCCAGCGTCGGCAGGTCGTCCAGCGGGGTCTCCTCCGCCCACGCCGGGCGGCGTCGCGGGGCGGGCTCGACCGGTTCGCCGGTGGACGGGTCGATCTGGGGGAGTTCCCTCGTACGCTCCACGCCGGAGGCACCGGACGGGCCGGTCCCGGAGCGCGCGTCCGTACGGTTGTCACGCGCGCCCGTGCGGCCGTCGCCCTCCTTCCGGAACATCCACTCCGGTACGCGGTCCGCCGGGTCGTCCCCGCGCCGCGCCTGTTCGCGCGCCTGCCAGTCGTCGTGGGCCTCGGGCCGTACGGGCGGCAGCACCGCGGTCTCGTCCGAGGACCCCGGCACGTCCCGATGCTGCGGCAGAACCGTGGTCTCGTCGGAGGCCCCCCGCACGTCCCGATGCTGCGGCAGCACCGCGGTCTCCTCGGCATCCGAGGCCGGGGACGAGGACGAGGACGGAGCCGAAGGCGAGGACGGACCCTGGGACCGCGCCGACTCCCCCGACTTCCCCGACTCCCGACGCCCCCGCCCCTCCAACCCCGCCATCGGCGTCTCCGTAGTCGGCGCCTCCGCGGCCTCCGCCGCCCGCGCGGCCTCTTCCTCGGCCCTGCGCGCGGCCTCGGCCTCTTCCTTGGCGCGCGCTTCCGCCTCGGCCCTGGCCTTGGCCTCCGCCTCGGCCGCTGCCGCGAGCCGCGCCTGTTCCGCGCGCAGCAGTGCCTCCTCGGCCTTGCGCTGCTTCTCCAGGCGGCGCTCGTCGGCCTCCTTGCGCAGCCGCTGCTCCTCCTCGGCGCGCTTGCGCAGCCGCTCCTGCTCCTCCTGCCGCGCGCGCTCCTCGGCCTCACGCCGTCGGCGCTCCTCCTCAGCCGCCTTACGGGCTTCCTCGGCGCGCTGCCGAGCCTCCTCCGCCTGGCGGGCGGCCTCGCGGGCCTTGGCCTCCTCGATCTCGCGGCGCTTGCGCTCCTCCTCCTCGGCGCGCAGCTTGGCGAGCTGTTCCTGCCGTTCGCGCTCCTTGCGCTCCTCCTCGGCCTTGCGCGCGGCCTCTTCCTCGGCCTTGCGCCGGGCTTCCTCCTCGGCCGCCTTGCGGGCCTCCTCCTGGGCCTTGATCTCGGCCTCGGACATCGGCAGGACCTGGTCGAGGCGGTGCCGTACGACGGTGGTGACGGCCTCCGGCTCCTGGCCGGCGTCGATGACCAGGTAGCGCGCCGGGTCGGCGGCGGCCAGCGTCAGGAAGCCGGAGCGGACCCGCTGGTGGAACTCGGCGGGCTCGGACTCCATCCGGTCCGGGGCCTCGGTGAAGCGCTCGCGGGCGGTCTCCGGGGCGACGTCGAGGAGCACGGTCAGGTGCGGTACGAGGCCGTCGGTGGCCCAGCGGGAGATACGGGCGATCTCGGTGGGGGCGAGGTTGCGGCCCGCGCCCTGGTAGGCGACGGAGGAGTCGATGTACCGGTCGGTGATGACGACGGCGCCGCGCTCCAGCGCCGGGCGGATCACGCTGTTGACGTGTTCGGCGCGGTCGGCGGCGAACATCAGGGCCTCGGCGCGGTCCGACAGGCCCGAGGTGGACACGTCCAGGATGATCGAGCGCAGCCGCTTGCCGATGGCGGTGGCGCCCGGCTCGCGGGTCACCACGACCTCGTGGCCCTTGCCGCGGATCCACTCCGCCAGCGCCTGGACCTGCGTCGACTTGCCGGCCCCGTCGCCGCCCTCCAGGGCGATGAAGAAGCCGGTGGGGGCCGGTGCCTGGTCCGGGTCGCCGCCGCGCAGCGCCTCGCGCAGATCGCGTCCGAGGGGGACGCCCTGGCGGTCGTCCACCTTGCCGAGCACCCACGCGGCGACCGGCAGCAGCAGGGCGCCGACCAGCATCAGGGTGAAGGCGGCGCCACCGTGCGAGAAGACGTTCCGGTCGCCGGCGAGGTGGTGCGGGCCGATGACCCCGGCCAGCAGCGGCGCGACGATGACGGCCAGCGCGACGACGAGCCGGACGACCGCGTGCAGATGCTCGGTCGTACGGGCGGAACGGGCCTCCTCGGTCTCCTGGTCGAGCAGGGTGTGCCCGGTGTTGGCCGCGATGCCGGACGCCACTCCGGCGAGCAGCATCAGCAGGACGACCGTCGTCGTGTCCGGGACCAGTCCGGCCGCCAGCAGCGCCAGGCCCGTGACGGCCACCGCGAGGGCCAGCAGGCGGCGCCGGGACAGCGCGGGCAGCACCTTGTGCGCGCCGCGGATGCCCGCGACCGGACCGGCGCTCAGGCCGAGCACCAGCAGCCCGAAGGCGACCGGGCCGCCGCCGAGGTCACCGGCGTGCAGGACCGCCACCGAGACGGCCGCGGCGATCGCGCCGGCCACCGCCGCGCAGGCCAGCACCAGCAGCGGTACGGCGCCGGTGCGGCCCCGGTCGGCACCCGCTTCGGTCTTCGGGCGGCGCAGGCCCTCCAGGGGCGAGCGGGGGCGCGGGGTCTGCGTACCGGGAAGTTCGAGGAAGTACAGGATCGAGATGGACGCGGCGAAGAGGCCGGAGGCCACGTACGAGGCGAGCGCGGCCTGGTGGACGGCGAACCAGTCGATGCCGTTGGCCAGCAGCCTGGCCACGAGGGTGACGACGATCAGTCCGGCGGCGGCCAGCGGGAGCGACACGAAAGCCGTACGCAGCGACAGGCGGCGCAGCGCGTCCAGGTTGTCCGGCAGCGGGCGGACGGCCGAGCCCTCGGCGGGCGGCGCGGGCAGCAGTCCGGGCGCCGCGCTCTCCCGGGCGACGGTCCAGAAGCGCTCGGCCACGCCGGTGACGAAGACCGTCACCAGCAGCCAGATCAGCGCGCTGCCCGGCGTCCAGTCGATCCACAGCGGGGCGACGACCAGCAGCGCCAGCCGCAGCCCGTCCGCTCCGATCATGGTCCAGCGCCGGTCCAGCGGGCCCGAGGGCGCGGTCAGCGCGGACAGCGGGCCCAGCAGCACCGCCCCGGACAGCAGGGTGGCCAGCATCCGGGCCGCGAAAACGGCGGCGACGGCCAGGGCCGCGCCCCGATAGCCGCCGCCGAAGGCCGCCTGGCCGCCGGAGGGGACGTACAGCGCCGCTTGCAGCGAAAGCAGTACGAGCACCAGCAGGGCAAGGGCATCGCCGATCGCCCCGACGAACTGTGCGCTCCAGAGCCGCTTCAGTGGGGGGAAGCGGAGCAGGGCTCGCACGGCGCGCTCGCGGGAGTCCGCGACGAGGGCGCCGGATGTGGGGGTCACGACCGTAGGGAGCTCGGCACGCGTCATTCCGCCAGCCTATCGGCCGGATATGACAGGTCCAGCGTCCACCCGAACACACGGACGGGTGGGTTTGGGGCGGGGTCTCACGGATCACCCTGGTACGGATGGTCCGGGAGACCCGGCCTCAGCCCTCCAGCAGTATGTCGTCGAAGATCTCGATCACGACGATGACGAGCAGGCCGTGTGCGACGACGTACTCGATGAGGAGCCCCGGCGCCACCTGTACCTTGCGGTCGTCCTCATGCGTGCCGATATGCGCCGTGGCTTTGTGGTACGGGTCGAGAGCAAGCTTGGCCAGCCCGCGTTCGAGCATGTCCCGCCGCTCCGGCGCCATGGCGTCAGCGGTCGCCTTCGCCTCGACGGTGTAGGTGAAGCCGTACGTCAACGACGTGCTCCCCCTCCTCAGCTCTCCACGCTCTCGGCCACCGTCTTCTTCGCCGCCGCCGTCGTCTTCTTCGCGGCGGTCGTCTTCTTCGCCGTCGTGGTCTTCTTCGCGGTCGTCGTCTTCTTGGCGGCCGTCTTCTTCGCCGGGGCCTTCTTGGCGGCGGTCTTCTTGGCCGTCGTCTTCTTGGCCGGGGCCTTCTTGGCGGTCTTCTTGGCCGGGCCCTTGGCGCGCTTCTCGGCCAGCAGCTCGTACCCGCGCTCGGGCGTGATCGTCTCGACGTCGTCGTCCCGGCGCAGGGTCGCGTTGGTCTCGCCGTCCGTCACGTACGGACCGAAGCGGCCGTCCTTGACGACCACCGGGCGCTCGCTGACCGGGTCGGTGCCCAGCTCCTTCAGCGGCGGCTTGGCGGCGGCCCGGCCGCGCTGCTTGGGCTGCGCGTAGATGGCGAGGGCCTGCTCCAGCGTGATGTTGAAGATCTGGTCCTCGCTCTCCAGGGAGCGCGAGTCGGTGCCCTTCTTCAGGTACGGGCCGTAGCGGCCGTTCTGCGCGGTGATCTCGACGCCCTCGGGGTCCGTGCCGACGACGCGCGGCAGCGACATCAGCTTCAGGGCGTCCGCGAGGGTGACGGTGTCCAGGGACATCGACTTGAAGAGCGAGGCGGTACGCGGCTTCACCGCGTTCTTGCCGGTCTTCGGGGTGCCCTCGGGCAGGATCTCGGTCACGTACGGGCCGTAGCGGCCGTCCTTGGCGACGATCTGGTGGCCGCTCTCCGGGTCCGTGCCCAGCTCGAAGTCGCCGCTGGGCTTGGCCAGCAGCTCCTCGGCGTACTCGACGGTCAGCTCGTCGGGCGCCAGGTCGTCCGGCACGTCGGCGCGCTGGTGGCCCTCGGCGTCCTTCTCGCCGCGCTCCACGTACGGGCCGTAGCGGCCCACGCGCAGCACGATGCCGTCACCGACCGGGAAGGAGGACACCTCGCGGGCGTCGATCGCGCCGAGGTCGGTGACCAGTTCCTTCAGGCCGCCGAGGTGGTCGCCGTCGCCGTTGCCGGCCTCGGAGGCGGCGCCGGCCGCCTCGCCCTCGCCGAAGTAGAAGCGGCGCAGCCACGGCACGGACTGGGCCTCGCCGCGCGCGATGCGGTCGAGGTCGTCCTCCATCTTCGCGGTGAAGTCGTAGTCGACGAGCCGCCCGAAGTGCTTCTCCAGGAGGTTGACCACGGCGAAGCTCAGGAAGGACGGCACCAGGGCGGTGCCCTTCTTGAAGACGTAGCCGCGGTCCAGGATCGTGCCGATGATCGACGCGTACGTCGACGGGCGGCCGATCTCCCGCTCCTCCAGCTCCTTGACCAGCGTCGCCTCGGTGTAGCGGGCCGGGGGCTTGGTGGCGTGGCCGTCGGCGGTGATCTCCTCGGCGCTCAGCCGGTCGCCCTCGGCGACCTGCGGCAGCCGCCGCTCGCGGTCGTCCAGCTCCGCGTTCGGGTCGTCGGCGCCTTCCACGTACGCCTTGAGGAAGCCGTGGAAGGTGATCGTCTTGCCGGAGGCGCTGAACTCGGCGTCGCGGCCGTCGGCGGCCCGGCCGCCGATCTTGACGGTGACCGAGTTGCCGGTCGCGTCCTTCATCTGGGAGGCGACGGTGCGCTTCCAGATCAGCTCGTACAGCCGGAACTGGTCACCGGTCAGACCGGTCTCCGCCGGGGTGCGGAAACGATCACCCGACGGCCGGATCGCCTCGTGCGCCTCCTGCGCGTTCTTGACCTTGCCCGCGTACGAGCGCGGCTTGTCCGGCAGGTAGGAGGCGCCGTACAGCTGCGTGACCTGCGCGCGGGCCGCAGAGATCGCGGTGTCCGAGAGCGTGGTGGAGTCCGTACGCATATAGGTGATGAAGCCGTTCTCGTACAGCTTCTGCGCCACCTGCATGGTGGACTTGGCGCCGAACCCCAGCTTGCGGCTGGCCTCCTGCTGGAGCGTGGTCGTACGGAACGGGGCGTACGGGGAGCGGCGGTACGGCTTGGACTCGACCGAGCGGACCGCGAAGTCGGTGTTCTCCAGGGCGGCGGCCAGCGCGCGGGCGTTGGCCTCGTCGAGGTGGAGGACGTCGGCGTTCTTCAGCTGCCCGTTGGGGCCGAAGTCGCGGCCCTGGGCGACGCGGCGGCCGTCGACCGTGGACAGGCGGGCGGCCAGGGTTGCGGGGTCGCTCGGGTCACCGGCGCGGCCGGTCGAAAACGTGCCGGTCAGGTCCCAGTACTCGGCGGAGCGGAAGGCGATGCGCTCGCGCTCCCGCTCGACGACGAGGCGGGTGGCCACCGACTGCACACGGCCGGCCGACAGCCGCGGCATGACCTTCTTCCACAGGACCGGCGAGACCTCGTAGCCGTAGAGGCGGTCGAGGATACGGCGGGTCTCCTGGGCGTCGACCAGCTTCTGGTTCAGCTCGCGCGGGTTGGCGACGGCGGCCCGGATCGCGTCCTTGGTGATCTCGTGGAAGACCATCCGGTGGACCGGCACCTTGGGCTTGAGGATCTCCTGGAGGTGCCAGGCGATGGCCTCGCCCTCGCGGTCCTCATCGGTGGCGAGGAAGAGTTCGTCGGACTCGGCCAGCAGCTCCTTGAGCTTCTTGACCTGGTCCTTCTTGTCACTGTTGACGACGTAGATCGGCTGGAAGTCGGCGTCGACGTTCACGCCGAGGCGGGCCCAGGGCTCGCCCTTGTACTTCGCCGGGACCTCCGCCGCGCCGTTCGGGAGGTCGCGGATGTGCCCGACGCTGGCCTCGACCACGTAGCCGGGGCCGAGGTAGCCCTTGATCGTCTTCGCCTTGGCAGGCGACTCGACGATGACGAGTCGGCGGCCGCCGCCCTGTGCGGTCTCGCTGGTCGGGGACAACTTCGCTCTTCTCTCCGGTCGACGCTGGGGGTAACCCCCGGGCCGGAGCTCTGGGGGACACTGCGGTGACGCTTGACGCTGCGGAGTGTGACGGTACATCCCGCCCTCGTGTCAAACGGAAAAACCCCGCAACGCCACTCGAACGGTAACCCGACTACATGCCTTCATGCCGCCCGGACCGGACACGCGCCCGCGGCGGGCCCGGCACGGCCACCGTACGGAGCGGGGCGGCGCAGGCCGGGCGGGGGCTCCTCGCGGCCGTGCGGCGCTGGCAGGATGGACGGCGACCGTATCCGTCCTCATCAAGCGTTCCCGGAGGGCCTCGCACCGATGCCGAAGCAGTACGCGGAGCCGTCGCGCGAGCGGCCCGGCGCAGGTCCGTACGGGCGGGCCGGGCGGGACCGGAAGCGGGCGGGCGGCCGGGCCGGGCGGGACCGAATGCGGGCGGGCGGCCGGGCCGGGCGGGTTCGGAAGAGGGCTGACGGCCGGGCCGGGTCCATCGGGAAGTTTGCGGACGGTGAGGGGCGCGATCAAGCCATGCGAGTCGCGGGGCAATCGCCCGGGCAGGTCACTTTTGCCCTGGATCGGGGCGACTACGCCAGGTCGCCGATCCGGTGAGCACTCCGATGAGCGCACCCGGCGGAGCTCCCCCGAGCGGCACCCCCACCCCGGCCGCCGTCCGGAAGACCACGCTTCGCCGCGCGGGCATCGCCTTCGGCATCGGGGCCCTCGGTGCGGCCTATCTCTGGCACACCAATCCGCACGAACCGGGGCATCTGCTGATCCCGTGCCCGTTCCGCTGGGCGACCGGATTGCTGTGCCCGGCGTGCGGCGGGACCCGCATGGCGTACGACCTGATGCACGGCGACCTCGCGGGGGCGTTCCACGACAACGCCGTCCTGCTGACCCTGGGCGTGCCGGCTGCCGCGTACATGACCGGCCGATGGCTGTACGCGGGGCTGCGCGGGCGCCGCTTCCGGGCCCGCCTCGGGGCGCGCGGCAATGTCGTCGTCCTGGGGATCGCCGCGGTCTGGATGCTCGTGCGCAATCTCACGGGCTGACACATACGGACTGATGCATACGGGCCGATGCATATGGGCCGATGCATATGGGCTGACACGCAGGCCGCCGGGCGCTGCCGCGGGGGAGGCGGCGCGCCCGGCGTACCGTGCGTATCGATGGCCCTTCGGGCCGTACTTCTCGGTGCCGCGCCTCAGCGCACCGTGACGGAGACCACCGGCGAGACCACGCCGCCGCCGGCGATGCGCAGCTGGTTGACACCCTTGATGCCCAGCTTCACGCGGACCGAGTAGGCACCGGCCTTGTTGGTGTCCACGCTCGCCGGCAGCGACACCCACTTGGCGCCCTGCTTCTGCTGGACGGTGACCTTGGTGCCCGCCTTCAGGCCCGTGGAGGTGCCGGAGATACGGAACTCCTGCCACGCCTTGACCGAGCCGGTGCTCGCCTTGGCGGTGAGCGTGGCTTTCTGCGGGGCCTTGGCGGCGACGGCGTGGGCGGCCGGGGCCGCCGGGGCGGCGGAGGCGGCAGCCGCGGTCCCGGCGACGAGAGCGGCGCTGAGAACACCTGCGGCGGCGAGGCGGTATGCACGGTTCATGTCGTGTTCCTCCCTGTTGGGCCGGTTGATGGCCTTCACTCTGGAACACGGAAGGATGACCGTTCTGGTTGCTTCCCGGGCGAGAGGATTTTTCAGTGAGGCGTGAGTGAACGGGGTTGTGCGGCAATGCAGTTGAGTGCGCAACGAAACAGGGCGGCCGGACGGGAGCGGCTCGCGGCGACCGCGGCTCCCTGCGACGGCGGCTCCCGACGACGGCGGCTCCCTGCGACAGCAGACCCTCACAGCAGCAGCCAGCACCCCGTAGCCAGGAAGAGCGTCCCGAAGAGCAGCGTCAGCGCCGCTCCGGTCGACCGGCCGACCCCGTCGGCGACGCGTTCCCCGGACCGTACGCACACGCCCGTCCACACCAGCAGGCCGGCGCCGAACAGCGCGAAGGCCACACCGGCGAACGCCTCGGGTCCACTCTCCATACGGGCAGCGTGGCACCTCCGGGCGGCGCACCGGCGAACGGCGGGTGAACGCCGCCGCCCGGCCGCACCCACCCTCGCGCTCACCCCCCAGCGCCAACCCGCGCCTCTTCCCCTCTCCCCTTCTCCCCCCTCTCCCCCGCTCGCCGTCAGCCCTGCTCGACCGGCTCCAGGAAGCCCTGCTCGACCAGCATCCGGATGGCTTCCGGCGTACGGTCGCGGAGCAACACCGGGTCCTCGCCCATCAGTTGGGCGATGGCGTCCAGGATGCGCCCGGCGGGCAGCGAGCCGTCGCACACCCCGGCGAAGCCCGCGCCGACCGTGTCCACCTTGGTGGCGCGCCGCATGCCGCGGTTCTGCCGGAGGACGACATGCTCCGGGTCCTCCGCGCCGGGCAGCCCGACCTGCTCCTGCACGACCTCGGGGGCGAGCCGGAAATGCCCGGCCAGCAGGGCTGCGTCGTCCGTCTCGCGCAGGTAGTCCTGACGGGCGAAGTGATCGACGACCGCGGCGCCCAGCGGCTGCTCGACCGGGTGCGGCCACTCCTCGACCGTGATCGACGGGGCCACGGCGCCGGATTTGCGCAGGGTGATCCACCCGAAGCCGACGGCCTTGGTCTTGCGGGCCTCGAACTCCTCCAGCCAGGCGTCGTAGCGCGCGGCGTACTCCTCGGGGGCCGTACGGTGGTCGCCGGCGTCCCGCAGCCACAGTTCCGCGTACTGCGTGACGTCCTGGACCTCGCGCTGCACGATCCACGCGTCGCAGCCGCGCGGCACCCACGAGCGCAGCCGGTCGCGCCAGTCCTCGCCCTCGACGTGCTGCCAGTTGGCGAGGAGCTGGCAGTACCCGCCGTCGTTCAGGTGCGCCGCCGCCTGCTGGACCAGGGTCCGGCACAGGTCGTCGCCGCCCATGCCGCCGTCGCGGTAGGTCAGCCGGGCGCCCGGCGAGATCACGAAGGGCGGGTTGGAGACGATCAGGTCGTACGTCTCTTCCCCGACCGGCTCGAACAGCGAGCCCTCGCGCAGGTCCGCCTCGGGCACCCCGGAGAGGGCGAGCGTGAGGCGGGCGATCCGCAACGCGCGCGGGTTCAGGTCCGTGGCCGTGACCTGGGTGGCGTACGGGGAGGCGTGCAGCGCCTGGATGCCGGAGCCGGTGCCGAGGTCGAGGACCTTGGCGACGGGCGTGCGGACCGTGATGCCGGCGAGGGTGGTGGACGCGCCGCCGACGCCGAGGACCAGCTGCGCACGGTCCACACCGGCGGCCTCCTCGGCGGCCCGGATGCCGCCCGCGCCGCCGACCGCGCACCCCAGGTCGGAGACGATCCACCAGTCCTGGCCCTCGGGGCCGCCGTACGGGCGTACGTCCACGCTCGCACGGACCTCGTCGCCGTCGCGCACCAGCCAGCCGTCGGCGAGGCAGTCCGCCACCGGCAGCGCGGCGGCGGCGCGCTCGTACGGCACCGGGCGCTGGAGCAGGAACAGGCGCACCAGGGTGGCCGGCGCTTCCGGGCCGCGGGTGGCACGGAGCGCCGGGACGGTCTCGCTGCGGGCCAGCGCGGCGTAGGCGGGCGCGCCGAGCAGCTCCAGGAGGCCGTCGGCGGTGAACCCGGCGGCGCGCAGCGCGTCGCGCAGCCGGGCCGTGCGGGCGGCGGAATCGGGGTCTCGAAGGTCAGCGGTGGGGAGGTGCGTACTCACGCCCCCATTGTCGGGGCAACCACTGACAAACGGCCACGGCCCCGCCGTACCGCGGCCGCCGGGTCGCGCCCGACGGCGTGTCGGACGCGGCCCCCGGCGTACCTGACGGCGTGTCGGCCGCGTCCGGGGCGCGGAGGGGTTCGGCCGCGTCCGGGGCGCGGTGAGGCTCGGCCGCGTCCGGGGCGCGGCGGGCGTGGTCGCTGCGCGGTCGGCGCGGTACGGCCGTACCTGACGGCGTGTCGCCGTGCCCCGGGGTGCGGTGGGAGCAGCCCGGCCGGACTGACGACACGTCGCCGTACCCGGCACCGCCCCGGCCGGGCTGACGGCGTGTCGGCCGCGCCCGGCGCACGGTGTCCGACGCGGCCTACTTCTTCGGCGAGACCGAGCCGCCGCCCTCCGTGGCCTTCTGGTTCTGGCAGCCGGACTGCCCGGCCATCGCCTTGCCGACGTCCCCGGACTCCAGCTTCTTGAACGCCTGTTCGCTCTTCTTGTTGAGCTTGTTGATGCCGTCCGACAGCGACCGCAGGCCGTCCGCGAACTTGCCCTTGTCGCCGGTGTCCAGGCCGTCGACCTGCTTCTTGAGGTCGCCGTAGCCCTTGGAGAGGTCGTTGAGCTCCTTGACGGCGTTCTTCTGGGACTCCTCGCCGCCGTCGGCCGGCGGCGCACCCGCCTGGCTCAGCGACTTGGACAGCGCCGCGTAGGCGTCGGAGATCTGCTGGAAGGCCTTGGAGTCGGCCTCCTGGACCTTCTTGGAGTCGGTGCCGCCGCTGTCGGCCGTCTGCATGGCCGTGTTGGCGTCCTGGATCTTCTTGAACTGGGCCTGGGCGGGGTCGCAGAACTTCTTGGCCCAGTCGTCGAGCTTTTTGTTGCCGTCGTCGTCACTGCAACCGGTCAGCGCGAGCATCAGTGCCGCACCGCCGGCCAGCGCGGCCACAAGCGTCTTCTTCACCGGATCGGTCCCTTCCATGGCTCTCGGCCCCGGAACATACACGTCCGAAGGCCTCCGGCCCCGAGCCGGTCGGCCCGTACCAGCCGCATTGCAGCCATTTGCACCAAGGACCGGGCCGCGGCCGGGCACACGGCAGGGCGGGCGGACGGCGCGCTCAAGGCACGCCGTCCGCCCGCCCGTTGAGCAGTGCGGACGCCGGTCCGGTCAGGAGACCACCGCGGGGTCGGCGGTCTGCGCCACCTTCCCCGAGTTGTTGTCTTCGTCACCCACCGCGATGCCGCGGCGCTTGGAGAGGTACACCGCGCCGACGATGATCGTGACGGCCAGGACGGCGACCACGATCCGTACGCCGACGTTCTTGTCCGCGCCGTAGCTGAACTTCACCACGGCCGGCGCGATCAGCAGCGCCACCAGGTTCATGACCTTCAGCAGCGGGTTGATCGCGGGGCCCGCGGTGTCCTTGAACGGGTCGCCGACCGTGTCGCCGATGACGGTCGCGGCGTGCGCCTCGCTGCCCTTGCCGCCGTGGTGGCCGTCCTCGACCAGCTTCTTCGCGTTGTCCCAGGCGCCGCCGGAGTTGGCGAGGAAGACCGCCATCAGGGTGCCGGTGCCGATCGCGCCGGCGAGGAACGAGCCGAGCGCGCCGACGCCCAGCGAGAAGCCGACGGCCATCGGGGTGAGCACCGCCAGCAGGCCGGGCGTGGCCAGCTCGCGCAGCGCGTCCTTGGTGCAGATGTCCACGACACGCCCGTACTCGGGCTGCTCCGTGAAGTCCATGATCCCGGGCTTCTCGCGGAACTGCCGGCGTACCTCGAAGACGACCGAGCCGGCCGACCGGGACACCGCGTTGATCGCCAGCCCCGAGAAGAGGAAGACGACCGCGGCGCCCAGCACCAGGCCCACCAGGTTGTTCGGCTGGGAGATGTCCAGGCTCAGGCCCATGCCCCGGGCGGCGTCGCCGACGTCCCGTACGGCGGTGGCGATCGCGTCGCGGTACGAGCCGAACAGCGCCGCCGCGGCCAGCACCGCGGTGGCGATGGCGATGCCCTTGGTGATGGCCTTGGTGGTGTTGCCGACGGCGTCGAGGTCGGTGAGGACCTGCGCGCCGTCGCCGGTGACGTCGCCGGACATCTCGGCGATGCCCTGCGCGTTGTCGGAGACCGGGCCGAAGGTGTCCATGGCGACGATGACACCGACGGTGGTCAGCAGGCCGGTGCCGGCCAGCGCCACCGCGAACAGCGCCAGCATGATCGAGGCGCCGCCCAGCAGGAACGCGCCGTACACGGCCAGGCCGATCAGCACCGCGGAGTAGACCGCGGACTCCAGACCGATGGAGATCCCGGAGAGCACCACCGTCGCCGGGCCGGTCAGCGAGGTCTTGCCGATGTCCCGTACGGGCCGCCGGCTGGTTTCCGTGAAGTAGCCGGTGAGCTGCTGGATGAGCGCGGCCAGCACGATGCCGATGGCGACCGCCACCAGGGCCAGCATCCGCGGGTCGCCGCTGCGGGAGAGGATCGCGGGGTCCGAGACGCCGGACAGGTCCGCGTAGGAGGACGGCAGGTACGTGAAGACGGCGATCGCCACGAGGACCAGCGAGATCGCCGCGGAGATGAAGAAGCCGCGGTTGATGGCCGTCATGCCGCTGCGGTCGGCGCGCCGCGGCGCCACCACGAAGATCCCGATCATCGCCGTGAGCACGCCGATGGCCGGGACCAGCAGCGGGAAGGCCAGGCCCGAGTCGCCGAAGGCGGCCATGCCCAGGATGAGCGCGGCGACCAGCGTCACGGCGTACGACTCGAAGAGGTCGGCGGCCATGCCCGCGCAGTCGCCGACGTTGTCGCCCACGTTGTCCGCGATGGTCGCGGCGTTGCGCGGGTCGTCCTCGGGGATGCCCTGCTCGACCTTGCCGACGAGGTCGGCGCCGACGTCCGCCGCCTTGGTGAAGATGCCGCCGCCGACCCGCATGAACATCGCGATCAGCGCGGCGCCGAGGCCGAAGCCCTCCAGGACCTTGGGCGCGTCGACCGCGTAGACGAGCACCACACAGGACGCGCCCAGCAGGCCGAGCCCCACGGTGAACATGCCGACGACGCCACCCGTACGGAAAGCGATCTTCATGGCCTTGTGCGCGACGGCGGTGAGATCCTTTTTCGTCTCGCCCTCGCCCGGCGTGGCTTCCCGGGCCGCCGCGGCGACCCGCACATTGCTGCGCACCGCCAGCCACATCCCGATATAGCCGGTGGCCGCCGAGAAACCGGCGCCGATCAAGAAGAAGACGCTGCGCCCGGCGCGCTGCGTCCAGTTGTCCGCGGGAAGCAGCATGAGCAGGAAGAACACCACCACGGCGAAAACGCCGAGGGTGCGCAACTGCCGGGCGAGATAGGCATTGGCGCCTTCCTGCACGGCGGCGGCGATCTTCTTCATGCTGTCGGTGCCCTCACCGGCGGCGAGCACTTGCCGCACCAGCACCGCCGCGACGGCCAGTGCCGCGAGCGCCACGACGGCGATCACCAGCACGATGCCGCGGTTGCCCGACGTCAGCGATGGCTCGGCCAGGTAAGAGGGGTGTTCCAGCAACTGAGGGGTGTAAGGCCCCGCCATTCGTCCTCCTTGACGTTTGGCACATGGGCGCGCGGATGCACGCTCAGGCGAACTGAGCAAAGTTGTGGACGGATTGTAGGTAGCGGCACGGGATCAAAACAGGGCGCCTCAAAGGGAATTCGCCGGTGGCGGCCGAGATCGTTCGAAGAACGGGCGGAGATCGGACAGAGATCAGGCGAAGAAGCAGCGAAGATCGAAAATCATGTGACCGCCGACGCGTTTGCCGCAATTCGCCTGGACGAATGAATGCGAATAATTCGCTGACAAGTGAATGATGATCTCAGGGTCCTACCTAACGCCCCTGCTCACGGCAGCCGCGGACGGGCACGGGGAGGGCTGCGGGGAGGGGGGTGGACGCGCCCGGCGCGGGCCGCGGGTGGGCGGTGGTCATCGGCCGGAGCGGGGGTGCGCACGGGCGTGCGCGTGGGCCCGGCCGTCCGGCGGGGTGGCGGCGGTACGGCGGGCGGGGCCTGGCGACGGCGTACGTGCGAGGCATGCCGCAGTGGGGCCGGGCGCCCCGTACCGCCACGGAAGTACGCACTCCGGTAGGGGCCACGCGGGCGCCGGGCGACGGCGGACCGTACGCCCGGTACGGCCGGGTGGGGAGGCGGAGGCGGCCGGTGCGCGGGACCTGTGGGTCCGGGGAGTCCGCGGGGTCCGCTGGTTACGGGTGTGCGGATGTGGCCTGAAGAGGGGGGTGCTCGGGGTGGGGGTGGTGACCGGGCTGCGGAACGCGCGTTTCGGCCAGGGCCGGGCCCGCCGCGGCAAGAGCCACGAAAGAGGTGGGGCGCGTAGGGCCGAACGGGGGCGTGGGGGCGCGTTCCGGACTCAGGGGTGGTCGCCCACGGGACGGTTGGGTCCGAGATGTCCGCGTACGGGGAGCGCCAGAAGGCCGCCGTTCCTCGGAGATCACGCGTACGCCACGTACAGCCGACGCCCATCGCGGGGCCCGTCGGGCGCCATGCCGTACGAAGCGGCTCTTACGAGGGCGGTTCCAGAGGGCAGCCAGCTCCTGACGGAGGGCGGCTCTTGGGGGGAGGGCGGCTCTTCACGGAGGGCGGCTCTACGGGAGCGGCCCACCCGAAGTCCCCCTACGGCAGTACCGGCGCCGGCGTGGTCGGCCAGCTCATGCGGATGACGCCGCCGGTCTCGCCGGAGGACACCTCGACGTCGTCGACCAGCCCGCTGATGACCGCGAGGCCCATCTCGTCATCGCCCTCCGCCGCGTCGCCGTTGTCCAGCGCGGGCCCGCCGGGCACCGGCTCGCCGTCGACGCCGCGGACGCCGGGCACCGCACCGGCGCCGGCCGGGCTGCCCGGAACCTCGTCGCCCACCTCGATGGAGAACTTCTTCTCGTCCTCGACCAGGGCGACGCGCACCGGAGCCGCGATGTTGTTGGCGCGGTGGAGCCCCACCGCACGGGTGCACGCCTCACCGACGGCGAGCCGAACCTCGTCCAGCACGGCCTCGTCCACGCCCGCCCGCCTCGCCACGGCAGCCGCGACCAGTCGCGCGGTGCGGACGTGCTCGGGAAGGGCGCTGAAGCGGAGTTCGACGGTGGCCATGCCATCCCCCTCGGTATGCGGGCGTGCAACGCAGGGGGCCGGACCGCCAAGCCCGGTTCCCCCCACTGCTTCCGACCCCGCACCCTCGGCGCGGGGTCCGGCGAGCCGTCAGTCGGTGGCCGCGACGGCTTCGTCGACCGAGGTGTGAATCGGGAACACCTTGGTCAGTCCGGTAATACGGAAGATCTTCAAAATGCGCTCCTGGTTGCAGACCAGGCGCAGCGAGCCCTCGTGGGCCCGCACCCGCTTGAGCCCGCCGACCAGCACACCGAGCCCCGTGGAGTCCAGAAAGTCGACACGCTCCATGTCGACCACGAGGTGGTAGCTTCCGTCGTTCACGAGCTCGACCAGCTGCTCACGCAGCTTGGGCGCGGTGTATACATCAATCTCGCCACCGACCTCGACGACCGTACGGTCGCCAACGGTCCGGGTCGACAGGGACAGGTCCACGGATCCTCCAGCACCTTGCTATCGAGCGGTCGCCCCCCATGGATCGGCAGCCGCGATGGCATTCAATCACTTACCAGCAGGCGTGCACGACGCCTTGTGCGCATTGTCCGTCACACCGGTGACACACTCGGTGCCGATGGCCTCCAATCAGCTGCCCCCGGACGGGGGCACCAGCCCCTCCCCGCGCACGGTCCTGGACCGTCTCACCCAGGGGGCGTCCCGCGCTACGCGCATCACTCATACGGAGCACTTGCCCCCGCGCATCGGCAGCCATGCGGAATGGCCCGCACGGATCCGTCCGGAGGTGGTCGACGCCGTCCGCGCCGCCGGGATCGAGCGCCCGTGGACGCATCAGGCCCGTACGGTGGAGCACGCGCTGCGCGGCGAGTCGGTCGTCATCGCCACCGGTACCGCGTCCGGCAAATCGCTCGCCTATCTGGTGCCGGTGCTGTCCGGCCTCCTGGCGGGCTCGGAGGCCCCGAACGGGCGCGGCGCCACGGCCCTGTACCTCGCGCCCACCAAGGCGCTCGCCGCCGACCAGCGGCGCGCCGTCGGGGAACTCGCGGCGCCGCTGGGCAGCGCGGTGCGGCCCGCCGTGTACGACGGGGACACGCCGGTCGAGGAACGCGAATGGGTGCGTCAGTACGGGAACTACGTCCTCACCAACCCCGACATGCTGCACCTGGGCATCCTCCCGGCCCACCCCCGCTGGTCCTCCTTCCTGCGCGCCCTGCGGTACGTCGTCATCGACGAGTGCCACAGCTACCGCGGCGTCTTCGGCTCCCACGTGGCACATGTCATACGCCGTCTCCGGCGGATCTGTGCCCGGTACGGGTCCGATCCGGTCTTCCTGCTGGCCTCCGCCACCGCCGCCGAACCGGCGCAGGCGGCCGAACGTCTCATCGGGCAGCCCGTGGCCGAGGTCACGGAGGACACCTCGCCGCGCGGCGAGGTCGTCTTCGCCCTGTGGGAGCCGCCGCTGACGGAGCTGCACGGCGAGCAGGGCGCGCCCGTACGCCGTACCGCCACCGCCGAGACCGCCGACCTGCTGACCGACCTGGCCCTCCAGGACGTACGCACCGTCGCCTTCGTACGGTCCCGGCGCGGCGCCGAGCTGATCGCCCTCATCACGCAGGAGCGGCTGGGGGCGATCAACCGTGCGCTGGCGGGGCGGGTGGCCGCGTACCGGGGTGGCTACCTGCCCGAGGAGCGGCGCGCCCTGGAGCGCGCGCTGCACACCGGTGACCTGCTCGGCCTGGCGGCCACCACGGCCCTGGAGCTGGGCGTGGACGTCTCCGGCCTGGACGCGGTCCTGATCGCCGGCTATCCGGGCACCCGCGCCTCACTGTGGCAGCAGGCCGGGCGCGCGGGACGCAGCGGCCAGGGGGCCCTCGCGGTCCTCGTCGCCCGGGACGACCCGCTGGACACCTACCTCGTGCACCACCCCGAGGCGCTGTTCGACCAGCCGGTGGAGTCCACCGTCCTGGACCCGGACAACCCGTACGTCCTCGCCCCGCACCTGTGCGCGGCAGCCGCCGAACTGCCGCTCACCGAGGACGACTTTCCGCTCTTCGGCCCGACGGCGCAGCACATCCTGCCCTCCTTGGAGGCGCGCAAGCTGCTGCGCCGCCGTGCCAAGGCGTGGCACTGGACCCGTCGCGAGCGGGCCGCCGACCTGGCGGACATCCGCGGCCAGGGCGGCTCGCCCGTACAGATCGTGGAGGCGGGCACCGGCCGGCTGCTGGGCACGGTGGACGCGGCCGCAGCGCACACCACCGTCCACGACGGCGCCGTCCACCTGCACCAGGGCCGTACGTACCTGGTCGAGCACCTGAACCTGGAAGACGACGTGGCCCTCGTCCAGGAGGCGAACCCGCCGTATTCGACGACCGCCCGGGACACCACCGCCGTGTCCATCCTGGAGACCGAGACGGAAATCCCTTGGGGCGACTCGCGGCTGTGCTTCGGCTCGGTCGAGGTCACCAACCAGGTCGTCTCCTACCTGCGCCGACGGCTGATCACCGGCGAGGTGCTGGGCGAGACCAAGCTCGACCTGCCGCCCCGTACGCTGCGCACCCGGGCCGTGTGGTGGACCGTCACCGAGGACCAGCTCGACGCGGCCCGGGTGAACCCCGAGCAGCTCGGCGGCGCCCTGCACGCGGCCGAGCACGCCTCGATCGGGCTGCTGCCGCTGTTCGCCACCTGCGACCGCTGGGACATCGGCGGCGTGTCCCTCCCGCTGCACCCCGACACCCTCCTGCCGACCGTCTTCGTCTACGACGGCCACCCGGGCGGCGCGGGCTTCGCCGAACGCGCCTTCCACACCGCACCCGAATGGCTCGCCGCCACCCGCAAGGCCATCGCCTCCTGCGAGTGCGAGGCCGGCTGCCCGTCCTGCATCCAGTCCCCCAAGTGCGGCAACGGCAACGACCCCCTCCACAAACGAGGCGCCGTCCGCCTCTTGACCGAACTCCTGAGGCACGCGCCGCGACGGCCTGCCGAGGGCAGCTGAGAGGCCGTCACCCGCTGCCATGACCGTCTTCTTCTGCGCCAAGTGCGGCGCCGCCCTCACACCCGAACTGCGGGCGCTGGGCGCCTTACCCGACGTGTCGACACACCAGAAGGACCGCGACCGGAAATCGAACCTGGCACCTTCCACCGTGCCGCCGGGCCACTACGCGATCGACCCCGAACCGTGGGGTGCTCCTTTCGTAGCGCCCGTCCCCGGGTGCCGGCGCGGAGGAGACGACGACCGCACCCTGCTCATGCCACCGGACATGACGGGCATGGTCTCCGCCGGCCCCCGCGACACGGTGATCGTGCACCCCGACGACGTGCCCGACCTACGGCTGGTCGATGGCCTGGGCGTACACCACGGCTGCTGCGGGCCGCTCGGAACCGGGGGGCGCAATATGGCTTGCGGTGGTTGCGGAGTGCTGGTCGCGACGCTGGCCGCGGAGTGCATGGGACCGTATGAGCTGCATCTTGATCCGGTTCGGGTGTGGGCGGGCTCGGGGTGGTGGGGTGGATGAGGGAGCGGGGGCGCTTTCGTGCGGTGGCGACTGGGCCCCCTCCCCTCC
>NZ_JOCQ01000097.1 GCF_000720725.1 Streptomyces rimosus subsp. rimosus | reverse complement strand
CTCCGAGAACAGCTCGGAGAGGATGCGCGGGATCGGCTCCGGCCGGGGCGCCCCGGCGAACGCAGGGCACAAGCGCGAGGGGGCGGCGGTCGGGTTTCTGGGGGAGGCGGGGTTGTACGTTCCGGAAGGGGGCTCGGAAGCGTTTTCCGTGGATGTGTCCTCCATGGTTGCGCCTCCCGTGGATGTGTCCTCCATGGATGCGTCCGCCGCCGGCCCGGTCCTCCTTTCCGGTCTCGGCGACTACCTCATGGCCGAGCTGGCCGAGCTTGCCGGTTCGGCCGAACCGACCGACTCGGACCCGCCCGCCGCCGCTCGTGCCCGCCTTGGCCTCCGCCCCCGCTTCGCCACCAGCGCCGCCGCCCGCGACCTGCTCGCCGGATTCCGGCAGGCCCTCGGCGGGCCGGACGCGCCCGCCGTCCAGGAGTTCGCCGCGGACCTGCGCGCCCTCGACGGGGACCTGGCCGCCCGCCACCAGCTCGTCACCGCCTGGCTCGGCGCGTACACCGAGGCGCGCGGCACCGCGCCGGACGCGCTGCCCGAGGCCGCCGCGATCGAGGTCTGCGGCCCGGCCCTGGACCGGCGCGAGCTGACCGCGGCCACCGCCGCCGACGTACCCGGCCTGCTCGGCAGCCACCCGCGGATCGCCGCCGGCGGCACCCTCCCCGTACGGCTGGACGAGCTGCTGACCCGGACCGCGACATTCCGCCGTACCCGCGTCCCGGCGCACCGCGCGTACACCCGCCGCCGCGCCGAGTTGCTGGCCGCCGAGCGAGACCGGCTCCGCCTGGACACGTACCGGCCCGAGGTCATGTCCGGCTTCGTCCGCAACCGCCTGATCGATGAGGTCTACCTGCCGCTGATCGGTGAGAACTTCGCCAAGCAGCTGGGCACGGCCGCGGGGCCGGGCGCCGCGGGCGAGGGGCGCCGTACCGACAGCCAGGGCCTGCTCCTGCTGCTGTCGCCGCCCGGCTACGGCAAGACGACGCTCATGGAGTACGTGGCGGCCCGCCTCGGCCTCCTCCTGGTCACGGTGAGCGGCCCGGCCCTCGGCCACCGCACCACCTCCCTCGACCCGGCCGCCGCCCCCGACGCCGCCGCCCGCCGCGAGGTCGAGAAGATCTCGTTCGCGCTGGAGGCCGGCAGCAACGTCCTCCTCCACCTGGACGACATCCAGCACACCTCCCCGGAACTGCTCCAGAAGTTCATCCCGCTGTGCGACGCGCAGCGGCGGATGGACGGCGTCCGGGACGGCGAGGCCCGTACGTACGACCTGCGCGGCAAGCGCTTCGCCGTGTGCATGGCGGGCAACCCGTACACCGAGTCGGGCCGGCGCTTCCGGCTGCCGGACATGCTCGCCAACCGCGCGGACGTATGGAACCTCGGTGACGTCCTCAGCGGCAAGGAAGCCCTCTTCGCCCACTCGCACATCGAGAACGCGCTCCCGGCCAACCCCGTCCTCGCCCCGCTCGCCGCCCGCGACCGCGCCGACCTCGACCTGCTGGTCCGGATGGCCGAGGGCGACGACTCCGTACGCGCCGACCGGCTCACCCACTCCTACGGCACGGCCGAACTGCGCGAGATCGTCTCCGTACTGCGGGGACTGCTCCGGGTCCGCGAGGTGGCGCTGACCGTCAACCGCGCCTACATCGCCTCCGCGGCTCAGGCGGACGCCACCCGCACCGAGCCGCCGTTCCTCCTCCAGGGGTCGTACCGCAACACCAACAAGATGGCGGCGCGCCTGGTCCCCGTGATGAACGACGCGGAGCTGGCCGCGCTCGTCGACGACCACTACCGGGGTGAGGCGCAGACCCTCACCACCGGCGCCGAGGCGAATCTGCTGAAGCTGGCCGAGCTGCGCGGGCGCCTCGGCCCGGAGGCGGCGCGGCGCTGGGCCGAGGTGAAAAAGATGTGGAGAACGAGCGGGGCCGAAGTGATCACATGAGGTGATCGAGAAGACGTGAGCGACCCGGCCCGTTAAGAAAGCGTAGAAATCCCTCGGCCCCGAACAGCGCTCTTCACGCGGGCAGGGAAAACGCCCGGCGTTAAGGAGTCGTAGGGAAGAAGAAGGACCCGAAGGGCATCGGCCCGCGCTGTGCAGGGACGATGAAACCGCTGGTGGCCGTGGTGGCCGCGAAAAGCGGTCGCGGCATACGGGCTCATCGCCGCCGCCCGCACGGGTGGCGGGTGGGCGACCGCCTTGACGAAGGCTTAGCATCCTCTGCGTGTCCAAACTGACCGACGTGCCCAAACGGATCCTTATCGGGCGCGCACTGCGCAGCGACAAGCTCGGAGAGACCCTTCTCCCCAAGCGCATCGCGCTCCCCGTGTTCGCCTCCGACCCGCTCTCGTCCGTGGCCTACGCCCCGGGCGAGGTGCTGCTCGTCCTGTCCGTCGCGGGCGTGTCGGCGTACCACTTCAGCCCCTGGATCGCGGTCGCGGTCGTGGTGCTGATGTTCACGGTCGTGGCGTCCTACCGGCAGAACGTGCACGCCTACCCGAGCGGCGGCGGCGACTACGAGGTCGCCAACACCAACCTCGGGCCCAAGGCCGGGCTGACCGTCGCCAGCGCCCTGCTGGTCGACTACGTCCTGACCGTCGCCGTCTCCATCTCCTCCGGGGTGGAGAACCTGGGCTCGGCGATCCCGTTCGTCACCGAACACAAGACGCTCTGCGCGATCGCCATGATCGTGCTGCTGACGCTGATGAACCTGCGCGGCGTCAAGGAGTCCGGCAAGCTCTTCGCGATCCCGACGTACATCTTCGTCGCCGGCGTCTTCATCATGATCATCTGGGGCCTGGTGCGCGGCCTGGTCATGGGCGACACCATGAAGGCGCCCACCGCCGACTTCACCATCCACGCCGAACAGGGCGGCCTCGCCGGCTTCGCCCTCGTCTTCCTCCTGCTGCGCGCCTTCTCCTCCGGCTGCGCCGCGCTCACCGGCGTCGAGGCGATCTCCAACGGCGTCCCCGCCTTCCGCAAGCCCAAGTCCAAGAACGCCGCCACCACCCTGGCCCTCATGGGCGGCCTGGCCGTCACCATGTTCTGCGGCATCATCGGCCTGGCCATGGCCACCGACGTGAAGATGGCGGAGACCCCGGCCACGGACCTGCTGCACAACGGCGTCCCGGTCGGCTCCGGCTACACCCAGAACCCGGTCATCTCGCAGGTCGCCGCCGCGGTCTTCGGCGACGGCACGTTCTTCTTCGTCGTGCTCGCCGCCGCCACGGCCCTGGTCCTCTTCCTCGCCGCGAACACCGCGTACAACGGCTTCCCGCTGCTCGGCTCGATCCTCGCCCAGGACCGCTACCTGCCGCGCCAGCTGCACACCCGCGGCGACCGGCTGGCCTTCTCCAACGGCATCGTGCTGCTGGCCGGCGCGGCCATCGTCCTCACCTACATCTACGGCGCGGACTCCACCCGCCTGATCCAGCTCTACATCGTCGGCGTCTTCGTCTCCTTCACGCTCAGCCAGGTCGGCATGGTCCGCCACTGGAACCGCCACCTGCGCACCGAGAAGGACCAGGCCAAGCGCCGCCGGATGCACCGCTCCCGCGCGATCAACGCCTTCGGCGCCACCCTCACCGGCCTGGTGCTGGTCGTCGTCCTGCTGACGAAGTTCAGCCACGGTGCCTGGGTCGCCGTCCTCGGCATGGTCATCTTCTACGCCACCATGACCGCGATCCGCCGCCACTACGACCGGGTCGCCGAGGAGATCGCCGCCGAGGACGTACCGGGCGACGAGGCGGTACGCCCGTCCCGCGTCCACTCCATCGTCCTCGTCTCCAAGGTCCACAAGCCCACGCTGCGCGCCCTCAGCTACGCCAAGCTGATGCGCTCGGACACCCTGGAGGCGGTCAGCGTCGACGTGGACCCCGCCGAGACCAAGGCCCTCAAGGCCGAATGGGAACGCCGCAACCTCGACGTCCCCCTGAAGGTCCTCGCCTCCCCGTACCGCGAGATCACCCGCCCGATCATCGACTACGTGAAGTCCCTGCGCCGCGAGAGCCCGCGCGACGCCGTCTCCGTCTACATCCCCGAGTACGTCGTCGGCCACTGGTACGAACACCTCCTCCACAACCAGAGCGCCCTCCGTCTCAAGGGCCGCCTCCTGTTCACCCCCGGCGTGATGGTCACCTCCGTCCCCTGGCAGCTCGACTCCTCCGAAGCCGCCAAGCGCCGCGCCCGCAAGCGCGCGGAGTGGAACGCGCCGGGCGCGGTGCGGCGGGGGCCGGTGGCGCAGCCGAAGAAGGAGAAGGCGGCTACGCGGAAGTGACGGAGAAGGCGGCTACGCGGAAGTAGCGCGCGTCCGTATCGCCTGTGGGTCCGGCCCCGCCGCTCGGCGGAGCCGGACCTTCGCGCTGCCCCGCCCGGCGGATTCGAACCGGGCCGCGTCGCCCCGTAGACTTGCAGGTCGGCATCGCGCCTCCACCCCCTTCGCCCGTCCTCCCTCCACCCACCCCAGGAGCTCCCCCACCATGCAGACAGAACCCAAGAAGTCGCTGGTAGGCGAGGAGTACGAGGTCGAGGTCGGCCCCGTCGCACACGGCGGCCACTGCATCGCCCGTACGGCCGAGGGCCAGGTCCTGTTCGTACGGCACGCCCTCCCCGGCGAACGCGTCATCGCCCGCGTCACCGACGGCGAGGAAGGCGCCCGCTTCCTCCGCACCGACGCCGTGGAAATCCTCACCCCCTCCAAGGACCGCGTCGAGGCCCCCTGCCCCTTCTCCGGCCCCGGCAAGTGCGGCGGCTGTGACTGGCAGCACGCCGCCCCCGGCGCCCAGCGCCGCCTGAAGGCCGACGTGATCACCGAGCAGCTGTCCCGCCTGGCCGGCCTCACCCCCGAGGAGGCCCGCTGGGACGGCACCGTCGAACCGGCCCCCGGCGACAAGGTTCCCAAGGGCGAGGTCCCGGCCTGGCGCACCCGCGTCCAGTACGCCATCGACGCGGAGGGCCACGTCGGCCTCCGCAAGCACCGCTCCCACGACATCCAGCCCATCGACCACTGCCTGATCGCCGCCCCCGGCGTCTCGGAACTCGGCATCGAAAAGCGCGACTGGCCCCAGATCGCCACGGTCGAGGCCATCGCCGCCACCGGCTCGCACGACCGCCAGGTCGTCCTGACCCCCCGCCCCGGCGGCCGCCTCCCCATCGTCGACCTCGACAAGCCCGTCTCCGTCCTCCGCGTGGGCGAAAAAGACGGCGGCATCCACCGGGTCCACGGCCGCCCCTTCGTCCGCGAACGCGCCGCCGACCGCACCTGGCGCGTAGCCAACAGCGGCTTCTGGCAGGTCCACCCCAAGGCCGCCGACCTCCTGGTCGAGGCCGTCATGCAGGGCCTCATGCCGAAGAAGGGCGACATGGCCCTCGACCTGTACTGCGGGGTCGGGCTCTTCGCGGGGGCACTGGCCGACCGCGTCGGGGAAAAGGGCGCGGTTCTCGGTATCGAGAGCAGCAAGCGGGCGGTGGAGGATGCCCGCCACAATCTGCAGGACCTGGACCGCGTGCGGATCGAGCACGGGAAGGTCGAGCAGATCCTGCCGCGCACGGGGATTTCGGACGTGGACCTGATTGTTCTGGACCCGCCGCGGGCGGGCGCGGGGCGGGGGACGGTTGCTCATCTTGCTTCGCTGGGAGCCCGGCGGATTGCTTATGTGGCGTGTGATCCGGCGGCGCTGGCGCGGGATGTGAAGTACTTCGCGGGGGTGGGGTATGTGCCGCGGAGGATGCGGGCGTTCGATCTTTTTCCGGTTACGCATCATGTGGAGTGTGTGGTGATTCTGGAGAAGGCTGGTAAGGGGGTCTGAACCTGCCCTGCGGTTCTCGACTCGTTGCGTGTCTCCGGAACTGGGGCTACGACTGTCTTGCCTTCGTTCTCAGGTGGACATATGGAGGTCTTCTCCCACGTACGGGAACCGACCCCGTGTCACAACCGGCGATGAGAGTTTTCCTCAGAGCTAGACCAGGCTGCTCTGTCATTGCGCACTATCACCCGTGTGCAGCGGCTTAGAGGGCGATCGCCGGGTGACGGGCTGGATAGGGGTGGAGAAGTAGGGCCGTGCGGCCCCGTGGCTGGTACCACGGGACCGTACGGTGGTGGGGGACATGAGGTCCCCTCTTTTTCTTCCTGGTCAGAAGTCGGTTCCCGGGCCTTCCGCGTTCAGTTTCGGTCCACGCTGTACAGCGGGCGGTCCTCAATCCCCAGGGTGCGCATCAGCTCGTTGGTCGGAATCCTGTACCTGCGTCCGACGCGGAGGACGGTGCAGGGGAACTCGTCCTCGCGGATCAGCCGGTACGCGGTTGTCGAGTGGATCCCGAGCGCTCGGGCCGCCGTCCTCAGATCCACTGCGACGGGCAGGTCGAACATCTCGGTGAAACTCAGTCGGCCCTCTGCCGGGTCTTTCATGCTCGCCTCCTAGCAGGGCGGACCGGCGGGGTGTTCGCGCGGCGCCCGGCCCGTTGCTTCCTGCGGGGGCCGTGGCGCGTCGATCGGTCCCCCGTCCTGTCGTTGGTGTCGGCGAAGGCGCCCTTGCGTAGATGCTCCGTGCGCACCCGGAAGCGCAGCGGGGCGCGCAGCTCGTGCGGGCCGTCCGGACGGTCGACCCGCACGTCCAGGCTGCCCTCGGTCGGAGCGTCCGCCTCCCCGCCGGGCGTGGTGAGCGTGCTGTCCTGGATGATGCGCTCGACCTTGGTGGAGGGGAGTTCTCGCAGTCCGTGGCGGGCGAAGCGCCAGGCCCTGGCGCGCGCCGCGTGGATCAAGGAGGAGTCGGAGAGGCGGCTCGCGGCGTCCGGGGCCGCCAGCTCCTCCAGAAGGGCCAGGACCATCTCAGCCTCCACGTCCGACCGATCGGCACGCAAGCGAGTGCAGATGCGGTGGACCGTTCCGGTCAATCGGGGCAAGGCCAGCCAGATCAGCAGGAGCTTCCCGGTGTCGTGCGGAGCGAGGTCATTCAGCGCGATGCGGAGCGCTTCCTTCCAGACCGCGGCGGCGAACTGCGGGTCGGAGGCCGGGCCGTACAAGGCCTCGTGCATCTCCGCGGCGGTCAGCCGGGCCGGCTCCGTTCCTTCGGTTCCCGTAGGAACGGTCATGAGAACCGCGTCGCTGATCCGAGGGTCGTCGAAATGCCGCCTCACCGAGGCGAACATGCTGCTGGATGGTGGGTACATCAGGAAATGTCCTCTCTTTGAGCTGAAGGCGTCGAAGGTGCCAGAGGAGTCGAGGCGCTGGACGGGCCGCGGCCTCACAGGACGGTCATATCGGCACAGATGCGGATGGAACGGGGAGAAGCCCCAGGGGCCCCACTTTGATGCGCACGTATGCGGTATTGGTCTTGTCGACCGGGAATCACCGCCTTCGACCGCGAGCGTGTGACAGGTGCGGAGAAGCCGCGAGCTCGCCGGTCGGAAAAGCCCGTGGAGGCCTAGGGGGGTGTGGGTGCCCGCCCGGGACGGGCACCCACGAGCTGGAGCTCAGGCGGTCTCGGAGGGCGAGGCGTCCGGCGTCTCGGTGCGCGGTGTCGCCGGCGCGGTGCCCTCGGTCCGGCCGTCTGGGCGCCGGCGGAGGCTCGGCGGCCAGTCGGGGGACTGGCGCAAACGGCTCGCCCGGCGGTTTCGCTGACGGGTGTTCATAGGCCTGCGGTTCCTTCCTGATGGGGCGTTGGGTGATGCCGCCGCCTTGTGCTCCTGCGAGCGGCTGGTGCCATCGTGCCCGGGACGAAAGGAGGCCGCAGAGCGGAAACTGAGGGATAACTGAGGGCCGGGGGCGTGAAGGAGCAAGCGCGTGTGAAGCGGCGTACCGCAGCGCACGGATGAAGGGGGCGCCGTCGAGGGGACGGACCACTGCTTCCGGTCCATAGAAGGGAAGGGCAATGGAGGGGCACGTGCTGGGCCCGGTCAGAGCCGAAGGGGACAGCGGCGGAAGGGTCTTCGGAGGTTCGAAGGCAGCCGCGCTGTTCGCCCTTCTGGTCACGTCACCTGGTTGCCGTTGCACCAGGAAGGAGATCGCCGAAGTTCTCTGGGAGGGTGACGAGAAGGCCGGCGGCCGGGTGGACCGTGCTGTCTCCGACTTGCGGAAGCAACTGGGCCGGGAGGTCGTGCCCCAGGGCCGGTCGGGTTACTGCACACTTCGCGTGCCGGAAGGAAGCGTCGACCTGTTCCGTTTCCGCGACCGGATGGCGAGAGCGGCAGGGCTGAGCCACTCGGAGCGGTTCGAGCAAATCGGCGTGGCTCTGGAGGAGTGTGGCGACGGCGAACCGCTGAGCGGGCTGACCGAGAGCGGCTTCCAACTGCGCCGGGAGGAGCTGCGCGCCGAGTTGATGGCTGCCGTGTACGCCCGGCTGGACGCCGCCTATAGGTCCAGGAAGGTGAAATGGCTCCGCGAGGAGACGGAAAAAAGGTTCGAGCGTGCACCGGAACTGTCCCAGGTTTTCGGGTTCTACCTGCTCGCCCACGCCGACCTGCCGGAGCACCGACGTGAACGGCTCATCGAGGAGTGGACGGAGCACAACGGAAAGCCGGACCCCGACTTGCAGAGCGCCATCGATCAGGTCCGGGGTGTCGCTCATCGGCCGGGCGGCACACTCCTGCCGCCTGTACCCGACCAGTTGCCCGGCAGCAGCCGCAGACCGGTCGGTCAGGACGAACTGATCCGCAGCCTCGTCGAGGCCGTGTGCCAGGAACAGGACGCCGGCAACCTGGCGCTGGTCCTGATAAGCGGCATGGCGGGTGTCGGGAAGAGCACGGTGGCCCGCCACCTTGCCCGTCGGCTGCGGGATCGGTTCCCCGACGGGGTGCTCTACGCAGGGCTGAACGGGTTCGCCCACGAAGACGTGCGGCCCGCCGAACCGGATGAGGTTCTGGACCGTTTCCTGGCCGTGCTGCCGCCCTACACCACGGTGACCGGACCGGAGAGCAAGAGCGCTGCGCTGCGGTCGGCGCTGGCCCACCGATCGGTACTCATCGTCCTCGATGACGCACTCAATGCCCAGCAGGTGCTGCCGCTGCTCCCCGGAGACGGCACCTGCGCCGTGATCGTCACCAGCCGCAACGACCTCTTGCGCCTTCAGGCCGAGAGAAAGGTGCTGTTTCGCAAGATGGAACCACTGCAAGAGACGGAGGCCCTGGAGGTGCTCACGGAGAAGGTGTCGGCCAAGGACCGGGGGATCTACGCCCAGGCATTCAACAAGCTGGTCCTTCTCTGTGGCCGGCTGCCGCTGGCCCTCGCCGTGGTGGCCCGGCTCCTGGAGGGCGGTGCGCGTCCGGTGCGTACCGTTCCCGCCCTGGTGCGGGAGATGGAGGAAGAGCGGGAGCGGGCGAAGCTGGACACCCTGCACCTGCCGGAGCACGAATTGTCCGTCCTTGCCGCGCTGAACTGCTCCGTACGCGTGCTGGGTGAGGAGGCTCGGCTGCTGCTGTGGCAGCTCGCCGTCCACCCCGGGCCCAGCGCCTCCTGGGAGGCGGTGATGGACCTCGGCAGGGCAGCGAGCGAAGGAGCGCGCACGGATCGGGCCTTGGTGGAGCTCGTGGCGGCGAACCTGGTGGAGCTCCAGGGCGACCGCTACGGGTTGCACGACCTCGTGCGGGCCTTCGCCCGCCGGCACATGCAGCCGGTACCGGACGGTGAGACGGCGGACATCGAGCGGGCGACCGTACGGCAGGTGCTGGAACACCAACTGCACAATGTCCGCGCCTGCGACCGGGTGCTCGACCACGAGCGCACCCTGCCCATCGGCGAGCCCGACGGGGTCACAGTCACCGACCCCGCGGAACCGGGGGAGGCGATGGCGTTTCTGGACGAGGAGTACGCCGCCGTCCAGCAAGGCATCCGATTAGCCATCGGTCGGGGTATCGAACGGTACGAGTGGTTGCTCTCGACGGCCCTGGTCACCTATCAGTGGCGTCGCCGCCTCCTCAACGACGCGCTGAGGAACCTCCTGTACGCGGCCGATGCAGCGGAAGCCGCTGCCGGCCCGGTCGATCGCGCCATGGTTCACCGGATGCTGGCAGGGACACAGTGGCGACTCGGAAAGTTTGACCTGGCTGTGGGCCACCTGCGCCGGGCCGTCCGGCTCAGTGAGGAGGACCACAGCGAGGAAGGCCGGCTGAGTCTGGCCCGGTCGCTGCACCGGCTCGGGCTCACCCTGCGCAAGCAGGGCGACCGGACAGGGGCGGAGGAAGCACTGTGCCAGGCGCTCGAGTTGTGCCGTGAGGTGTCCGACCTGGTCGGGGAGGCGGCCGCGCTGAACGCCCTCGGCGCGCTCCACCACGACCGGGGCGAGCACGAACAGGCGCTCCGCCGGTGCGCCGACGCCTTGGGCGTGGTGGAGCGCACGGTGGAGCGCAGCGGCCTGGCCGACGTGTTGTTCACCCTGGCCAAGGTGCACCTCTCCCGCTCCGAGCGGAACGAGGCCGTCTCACTGTACCGGCAGGCCTGCGACATCTACCGGGAACAGGGGAACTGGCCCAACGAGGACAAGGCGCGGCTGCTCTTCGCGGACGTCCTGGTGTCCGCCGGTAAGACCGAGCAGGCGGTACGGGAGCTGGAGAGAGTCATCGTGCTGCGCGAGCTGATGGGCGGCGAAGGCGTGCGTGAGGTCCGGGAGCTGTTGGAAGGGCTGAGATGACCCGCCCGGTCGGCGTCCGCCGGACCACCGTCACAGCTGGGGCGGATGCGTGCGGTAGTACTCGGTCGGGTCGGGGCGAAGCCGCTTCGACGGCCGCCGTGAGCCCACTTGGGGCAGGTGCGGGCGTAGCCGGTCGAACACCTCACGGACATCCGCCGGGCGCTCCTCCGCCTCCCACCGGACCATCCACAGCGCGAGTGAGGTGAATTCCGGAGGGAGCTTGGCGAGCAGGTCCGCCGGCAGCACCGGGCCGCCCGGTTCCGCTCGTTCCTCCAGCCCACCGTAGGGCAGCCGCATGACGGTCATCTCCAGCAGGATGCAGCCGAGCCCGAAGATGTCCGCCTGCCGCGTCAGGCCTAGTGGGCAAGCATCGGACTGCTCGGGTGAGGCCCAACCCCGCGTGCCGCGCTCGTGGGATGTCGCCTCGCCCGCCATGATCGCGTGCCCCATGTCGAGGAGACGAAGACGGCCGTCCGGTTGCACGATGACATTCTCGGGCTTGAGATCGCAGTGCACCAGATTCCGGTCGTGCACTTCCCGCAGAATCTCGCACAGCTGGCCAATGACGGACGCGACGGTCCCGGGGTGCCTGACGGGACGGGCTGCCAACAGGACGTCTTGCAGTTGGCGGCCCTCGACGAATTCCATGACCAGGCATCGGCGTCCTCGGCGCGTCCCGGTGGCGATGATTTCAGGAATCGCCCGAATTCCCGTCAGCATCATCATCCGGGAGCCCTCTTCGAGAAGCTTTCTGCCGGCCCAGTGGAAATCGCTCTCGGGGCCGAGGTCCCGGGCCTTCTGGAGCTTCAGCGCCACCCTCTCCCCGCTCCTGCGGTCACGGCCGAGGAAGAGGTCACCTTGGCCCCCGTCGCCGACCATGTCCAGCACTTCGTAGCTTTCGTCCACATTGCCGATCTCTTTGATCTCCCGCATGGCCATCCTTCTTTTCTCCGTACAGAAATGGAGCAGAAAATGCCACTTCCATGGCTGCCCCCCGACGGGGTGACCCGCACCTCCGATGTCATCACGGTATCCGCCGGAATGCTCAAAGGAGGAGAATTCCGGTGCCCCGCCGCCGACGCCCTGAAGGCCCGCGGCTACCACACCGCTGACCCCGTACCGCGCCGCTGCGAGCGGTTGGAGCACTTCACTCTCGGCCCCTTCATGGCCGCCTGCGACGCCCGTTCCCGGCCCTCCCGCAGCCCGTCCCGGTCACGTACCGCGCCCCTGCACGACGGTCTGAGGACCTGGACTGACCATGGCGTGAGGGCGTACGAAGCGGCCTTCCCTGCCGACCCGGAACACCCCCTCAAGGAGATCCCCGAGCCGTGGACGTACCGCTACCGGCCGTCCGGCCCTGACCCGCGGAACGCCCAGGAGTACCGCCTCACCGTGTGGGGCCGCTGTCTGGCTTCTGCCGACGGCACCTACCGTGAACTCCGTCTGCCCGTGCACCGCCTGAACCGAAATCTGCCGCCCGACGGGTTCACTGCCGCCGTCGCCCTGGTGCTGGCCGAGGGCGCACCCGGGCCACCGCCGGAGCACCTACGGATCGTGGAGTTCGCGCTGTTCGACGGCCGTACACGAGAACTTTTCGCCGGCAGCCGCGCACAGGCACTCGCTCAGTACCGTGAGCACGGCCCCGATGCCCTGGCCGGAGTACTGGACGGACGGGAATACCGCCCCGGTTCCGCTTGCGGCGGATGCCCCTACCTTTCGGTGTGCCCGGCCCTGCGCACGGCGCCCGGACTGCTGGGCATCGAGGCGACGGACCGGCCCCGCCGCACCTGGTCGGTGACCAACGGACGCAACTACCGGGTCTGCCCGGCCCGTGACCACATGCGCCGGCTGCACCTGCCCACGGCGGACTCCGTCGAGCGCGAAGTGACGGCCGAGCGTGGCCGGGCCCTGCACGCCTACCTCGCCGACCGCCATGGCCACGGATCGCCACGCCCGTGCACGGTCGAGATCCCCGAGGAGTGGGTGCCGGACGGATTCGACCTGCCCGACCACGAACGCACACTTGGCGCCCTCCTGCTGCGCCGGCACGCCGCGGTCTGCCCGCTGCGGTGTGTCAGGGACGGCACGGACGTGCGGACAGAACCTCGGGTGGTGCGGCACGACACCGCCGCCGACGTGGTGGTGATCGCAGCACCCGACCTGCTCTATCGGGAGGCCGACTCATGGGTGTGGCGCGAGACCAAGACCTCGGCCACCGAATGGCGACCCCACCGCCCCCTGCTGGAGCTCTACCCGCAACTGGCCCTGGCAGTCGTGCTGATCGCCCGCGGTGACCTGGGCGGTGCTCCGTCCCGTGCCCGCGTCGAGCTGGAGGTGTTGCGCCCCGGGGGTGCCGACCTGGAGATCATTGACCCTTTCGCCTCAGCCAACCGGACCGCGGCAGAGGGAGTCCTGCGGGCGATGGTGGCCGACTGGCACGGGGACGACCAGTACGCGGCCGTGCCCGGACGCTCCTGCGAGCGGTGTGAAGTGGCCCGCTGGTGTTCGGCGTCGCCCGCCGGTGAGGCCGCGGCATGAGGGCAGGGGCGGCCCGCCGGGCCGGCCGACCGGGCACCGGGGAGGCGCCCGAGGGCGTGGGCGCAGAACTCTTCCGCCAGCTTGCACGCATGGTGGCGGCTCTCGCCGAGGTTCAGGGGCTCCGCTCTTTCACCTTGCCCTATCCCGGCCTCGCCCAGCGTGCGCTGGACCGCGCAGTTATGCATTGCCTCGATGTCGGGGAGACACCGCCGAGGAGCCTTCCGGAGCTGTGGGAGTGGTGCCGGACCAAGCCGGCGAGTGATCCGCTCTTCGCGGTTCCCACTTCCCTGGTCACTCCGGACACGACGCTGGTGCACCCGGTCGGCCGGATGCCTACCCGGTCGTGCATCGAAGTCGCCTCGCACGGGCTGGACGGGGGCGCGGCGGCGCACGCCTGCGCGCTTCTGAGCGATCTGGAAGCGCGGTGCGGAGCGGGCGGACGCTACCGGCAGTGCCGGACGTTTCTGGCCCGTCACCCGGTGATCCACCAGCGAGACCGCTTCAAGCCCGGCTGGAGCAGGGCCGTCTGGAGCCGGGTCAAGGATCTGTACGGGCCGCTCCCCGAGTCCCTGCTCGTCGACGGCGTCTTCCTGTGCTGCCCCTCGTGCGGGCTCCCCGCGTTGCCTCGGGACGGGGCCGTGCCTGTGCCTGGGGCGTCCACCACCGAAGCGGACATCTGGTGCGAGGGAGAGGAATGTCCGCGCGAGGCCCCTCCGAAACTGATCCGCGAGCCGGACCAGGCGTGGATCCTGCGCAGTTCGCTGCGGATCTTCCTCACACTGCCGCACCGGACCGAAGAGGCCGCCCGGGAGGCACTGGATCGCGCCGGGATCGACCACGAGGCCTTGTCGGGGCCGCTGCCCGCCTACCGGCTGAGGGGCACCGGCACCGGCCCCGGAATCGTGGACCTCCAGGTGTACGACCGCCTGCAGCCGGCCCTCCTTGCCGCACATCTCACCGATAGCGCCCCCCTCGCGGACCGCACCCTCGTCGTGGTCCCTGACGCGCTCGCCGGACGGGACGGCTACCGGGAGGCCTTCACCGATGCCCTTCCTGCGCTCCTGCGGGACCGGCTGGTGCTCACCACGCCCGTGGACCTCGTACCCGATCTGGGACGGGCCCGGGGAGAGGAGAAGGACGATGCGTAGCATCACCCCACCCTTGACCGACGTACTCCGCGCACTCGAGGCCTTCCTGGGGGCGGCCGTCCGCAAGCCCGCCCTGGAAGCCCTCTGCCAGGTGGAACTCGGCCTGTACCTTCAGCAGAAGCTGATGCCGGGCAGCCCCGCAGGCAGCGCCTGGGTGCTGTTCAGCGGATACGGGTTCGCCGAGGCGCACGGAGCGCCGCTGCCACCGGACACCGCTAAGACGCTGCGTGTTGCCCGTTACTCGTTGTGGACGTTGCGCAGGAGCCGTACCTGGCGCGAGGCGCTGGAAAGCTACCAGATGTTCGACCCCAGGGTACGCGGCTACGACGTACCGGACACCGAGTCGCCCGCCACCCGTCGCGAACTCTCCGTCGCCGGTGACCGGTTCTCCGTCTACGAGCAACTGCTGCGCGCCGCACCGCCACTGGCGGGCAAACGCATGCCGGTCGCGGGGCAGGGCCCACACGCCTTTCCTGTCAGCCGCACCATGGCCGTCGTCGACCTGCCACCCGTCCCCCACTCCCCCCTCATCGCCCACGACATGGACGTGGAACCGGTCGGCGGTGGAGAGCCCTTGGTCTTCACCAGGAAGAGTCTGGAGCGCACCGCGGCAGAGATGGACGCCACGCACGCCAGAGCCGGCGAGGGAAGGCCACCTCGCTGGGTGGAAAGGCTGCGGGCCTTCGACCTGTCCACCAAGCAGAACGGCACGTTCCACAAGGCGGGCAGAGACGAGGACTTCACCTTCACGGTCGACGGGATCCAGCACCTGCTCGGCATCGTCGGCGCGGGAAAGAGCACGCTGCGCGACATCGTCGCCATTCATCTCGCCAAGCTCGGCAAGCGCACCACCGTCGTGGTCACCGATGTCGCGGAGGTACTGAAGCTCGTCCGGCTTTACGACTTCTATACCGACGGCGCTGCCGCGCCCGTGCTCGGCTCCACCGGCCGGGAGCGGCACGCCCAGCGGCTGCACCGCCGGCTGGCGGGCCGGGGCGAGCACCGACTGCTCGCTCACGACGACCCCGCCTTCGGCTACCTCGGGACCTCCTGCGTGCTCAACGTCATACGGCAGGGCGCCACTTCGTCCACCGAACCGCTAGCCTTCGGTGAGGCGCCCTGTTCCAGGCTCCGGCCACCGTCGGACCCGCGGCGAGACAAGGGCGGCGGCCGGGCCTCCGCATGGCAGAGGAGGGTGACGAGCTGCCCGTATTGGTCCGCCTGCCCCCGGCACCACGGAGCCCGCACCCTCGTCGGTGCCCAAATCTGGGTGGCCACGCCGGCCGGACTGATCGACGCCTCGCTGCCCCGCCCGCAAAACGGCGAGCGTATCCGCTACCTCGAACTCGCCTGCCGCCGCAGCGACCTTGTGGTCATCGACGAGGCCGACCGCGTGCAGATGAAACTCGACCAGGCCTTCGCACCCGTCGTCGTCCTCGCCAGCGACGAGGACAAGGGGCTCATCGACCAGTTGAGCCGGCACAAGATTCGGGAACTCGCGGCCAGCGGGCGCACCCAGCTCTCCGAACGGGACGTGGAAACCTTCGCCGCCGCCCTCAACACCGCAGGATTGGCCACCGACCGGCTGTACGCGATGCTCGTTGCCGGGTACGAGCTGCGCAACTGGGTGCGGACGGGCTACTTCAGCGCCTGGACGCTCCAGCTCGGGCTGCTCGACGAACGCTATGAGCTCCCTGACGACAGCGGCCCGGAGCACCCGAACCACGCCCCCAGGCAGGCTCTCGGCAAGCTCCTCGACGCATTCCGTGACAACCCCTTCGGCGACCGCCGCCGCAGAACGGAGGAGGACTTCAGCAGGCTGACCGTCCTCCTCAACGAACTGCTTCACACCGGCAACCCGGAGAACACCCGGCGCCGTCTGTCCGAGGTCATGGACGAGGTCTTCCGGATCGACCCGCACTACATGGCTACCCGGAAGCAGAAGTACAAGGAGAAGTACGACGAGTGGCAGCACGATGAGGAGGAACAGCAGAAGAAGCGCGGGCGCCGCCGGAAGCCCAAGCCACCGCCCGAGACCCCCGAGCAGTGGCGGCACAAGCTAGCCGAACGCTTCGAGTTCACGCTCCTGCTCAGCGCCCTGGAACCCCGGCTCGCAATGATCAACGCCATGTGGCCCCGCGTCGAGGCGGCCCTCAGCCTGGGCTACAACACGATGTACCGTAGGCCGCTCGACTACGGCCCGATGGTGCCCGAGGCTCCGATGGGCAATGTTCTCGGCTTTCAGTTTCGGGTTTCGGGGCAGGACGAGGGTGGGATCCGCAGCGGCGAGCTGACCTTCTTTCGCTGCAGCGGCGTCGGACGTGAGCTGTTGCGAGCCATGCCCCAGCTCGCTTCCGTCGATGGCAGGCCCGGCGCCCACCTGCTGCTCATGTCGGGCAGCAGCTGGGCGGGTGCGTCCAGCCGCTACCACGTTTGCGTCCCGGTCGGTGTGATCATCGAGCCGCCAGCCGAGGTGACCGAACGCATCGCGGCCGAGAGCCTGATGCGCTTCGAGTTCATCGACGACGGTGACGAGAAGCTGCGCTTGTCGGGAACCCATCCGGACGACCGCCCCGAGAAGCTGCGCCGCATTGCCACCTATCTCGGCGCGGGAGAGTACGACGCCCCGGAAGGGGGACCGCTGGAGCGCGAGTTTCTCTCCCTGCCCTCGGGGCGCGACCAGATCCTCCTCCTGGTCGGCAGCTACGCCGAGGCGCGCATCGTGGCCGACACTCTGCACAACCTCAACTCTCGCTGGCACGGCAGCGTGCTGTGCCTGGTCTCGGACGACGAAGAGATCGCTCCGGAGGACGAGGCGCCGTCCGCCTACCGCGCCCGGTCACTGCGCCGGAGCGACGTCGAGCACCTGAAAGATCTCGAAGCGGACATCCTCGTGGCGCCTCTGCTGGCCGTGGAACGGGGTCACAACATCCTCAACCACGATGACGAGGCGGCCATCGGGACGGTCTACTTCCTGGCACGGCCCAATCCGCACCCCGAGGACCTGTCCTTGGCCGTCCATGCAGTCAACGACTGGATCGTCCGCGCTGTCACCGGCGGCGACTTCGACACCTGGGTACGTGGACAGGCCACCGTCGAGGAAGGCGCCGACGAGGTTCGCCGCCTCGCCCGTTCGTACTGGTACCAGGTGCTCGCCCGCTCGATGGCGTGGAGTCGCCTCGGGGACGAGGTACGGGAGCAGGTCACCTGGGACATGCTGGTCCTGATGTGGCAGGTGATCGGACGACTGGTGCGCGGCGGCGTACCGGCCCGGGTGGTCTTCGTCGACGCCGCCTTCGCCCCGAACCGCGGGGCCGTACCACCGCAGATCGACACCCCCGCGTCCAGCCTGCTGCACAGCGTGCTCGACGTGCTGGATCCGTACTTCCACGGCGGCACGAAAAGTGCTGAGGAGCAGTTCATCGCCCGCGCCCTCTACGAACCGCTATGGCGCATGCTCACCCGCTTGCTCGTCCCGGCTCCCGCCCTGGACCGTCCGTAAGCGCCACATCCCAATTTTCAGGAGGAAAGTTCGTGTATCGCACCATTCGCGTCGCGGCCTACGAATCCGACCCGCTCCATGGACCGTGGTGGGAGGAGATGAGGGTACTGCGGCTCGGCAAGGAGTTGCACGCCGAGCTCACCAAGATGCACGCCGGGGCCGACAAGGACTCCGGCCACCCCGATCGGCTCCCCGTACGCAGGCTCAACTCCCTGCTCCAGGCCATGGCTCCTGGTGTCATCGCGACCGGCCGCAACGCCGGCACGGACGGCCGCCTGCCGTGGCTCTACGCGCGAGAAGCCGTTCCGCCGGAGGTGCTGGCCCCGGTGATCGGGACATGGGCGGCGGGCATGTACCGGGAGGAGGACGACATCGAAGGCGTTGACCTGGAGGAGAGGCTCTGTTCCGATGAGCCGGCAGGGAACGTTCAGCTGCCACGTTGGGAGATCGAATCGGTCGATCTCGCCGAAACCGTGACCTCGGCAGGTGGAACCGCCGAACCCGCCGCACGGCTCTACAGTCTGCTGCCCGAGTGGGTCGCCTTCCGGCTGGCCGCCCGGACGTTCCGCACCGAGGGAACCACGCTCCGCTTCCGCGTCGAGAGTTCAGGCAACGGGGCGCGACTCGTCTCCTGGCCGCCCCAGCGGTACGAGCGCAGCGGGCAGACCTGGTACTACTCGGCCTGCCTCAACATCACTGTCCACACGGTGCCGTTCGCTCCACGATTCCGCGTCCATGTGTCCACTCAGGTACGTCGGTGGGCCACCCGGCTCGACGTGAGCCCCCACCAGCTCGGCGGCACGACTGTCCTGCTCGATGCTCCGTTGCCGTGGCCGGGAGGGCCCGACCGGTGCCACCGGCTGATGGTGAACACCCTCGGCTACGACCGGCGGCTGAAGGAACTGACCTGGCGCCGCCACAGCCCGGCACCGCTCCTGCCCGAACTGGACATCGTGCGCAACTACCCGGAGCCTGCGGAGCTTTTCACCTGTCCGGAACGCTGGATCAACGGCGCCGGGGATGTGGCTGCCGGCATCGTCTACCACCCATCGATCGGCCCGCACAAGGTCGGACCTGGGGTGATGCCGCGGGAGCGGGCACGTCTGGATGCCTGGGTCGAGGAAGGGTTGCGCCCCATGCTGACCCGCGTCCCCGACCTCACACGGGTCACCCGGCGCAACACTCCATCGCTGCTGCCCCGTTCAAATGCCGCACGTCCTCAGGGCGTTCGGGATGCGCAGTTGGCCTTGCAACGGCGGGCAGCGCTGGCGCGCGCCCTGAATGGCCGTCGCCTGGAGATCGATGTCTTCTGGCAGTGCCCGGAGACCCGTGCCGCCCTGCTCGCGGAATTGCCGAAGCTCATCGGCTTCCCTGCCGGGGAGAGGGTGGGGCCGGCCGACGACGACACCTGGCGATGGCGGGACGAGGGGATCGAGATCCGCGTACGAGCCCGACCCGCGGGGCCCTTGGCAGACGCCCTGCCGGTTTCGCGGGAGCGCAGGCGCGCCAGGGCCGTCCGGCTGGCCGAAGCCGTCGAAGGACGCTGCCGGCTCGTGGCAGACCGGACGATCCGGCGACCCGGTGGGACGGTCGGAGTCGTGATCGCGGAGATTGCGGGCAAGGAGCGCTTCGCCGCCGTTCCGGACTCCGATCCCAAGCACGCGCTGCGCATCGCCTGGGCGCGACAGGGCTGGTTGAGCCAGTTCGTCAACCTGCCCGACGACACCGACAGCGGCTTGGAGCACCGGGCCAGATGGACCTGGCTGGACGCCTTCCGGCAACTCGGTGCGATCAGTCCGCCTGCCCACCGGGTGGGAGCCGGAGTTCCCGGTGACCTTCAGTACGCGGCGCTCTGGCTCGTACGCCATACCAGGAAGGGGCCCACGCGGTGCCCCGCCCGTCGGCTGGTTGCGGTGCGGGTCCGCCCCGGAGACGGACCGGGACTCCTCGAGGGGTGGGACGCCGAGCGCTCCGAATGGGTGCCGTACTCGAAGATGTTGCTGCTGCTCTCCCAGGCAGTGGAAGCGGTGGCGACGACGGAGGAGGAGGCCGGCACGGGACGCTCCGATGGTGGCGCGTCCGCCCGGGAGAGGATCCGGCCCCCTGGCTGCCCGCGCGTGGAGCAGCACTGGCAGCGGGAGACCGAGCGACAGATCCGCGCGTTGCTCTTCCAGCTCCGCGACCGCCCGACGCTCCTGCTGGCGGACGCCGGCAATCTGCGCCAGTGCTGGCCCGGCCTGCGCAACGGTGAATTGGTCCAAGACATGCTGAGCTTCGGCACCGAACCCGCCCAGCGCCACACGCTCTACGGCGACGACTTGCGGATGGTGCTCGTACGGGACGCCAACGCGCGGGAAGAAGTGGCGGAGTGGTACGCCCACGACGCCAAGGAAAAGGTCGGCTTCGCCGAGGGAGTGTGGGGGACGGCGGAGACGGAGGGCCGTGTCTTCGCGAGTACTGCCTCGACCCCGCACACGGTGGCGAAACTGCCGAAGGGACTCATGAAGCTGGTGCCCACGGCACAGGGCCGGACAGCACCCGGGAAGACCGCCTGGAACCCCGGGCAGCTGGAGATCACCGTGCTCGCCTGCCTGTCGGAGAAGGCGCTGGCGGACTCGGGACGGGCAGGGGGGCAGCCCGACCGGCCGGCGGAGTGGGCGACGCTCACGCACCAGCTGCGCTACCACGACGACTATCCGCCGCTCGCCCGGCCCCTGCCGCTGCACCTGGCACGACTCGCCGGTCAGTACCTGCTCCCGGTGGCCAGAACGAAGGAGGAGAAGAGCACGTCATCCGCACCATGAGCGAGATGCCGCTCGTGTGGGGCGCCCCAACGAGCAACGCTGATGAGGTCACTTGTCGTTTGCCATAGGGGCGCGACTGGCGGGTGCTGAACGTGTGCGGACCGCAGCCGGGCCGGCTCGGCGGATCCGCGAGCTGGCGCAGGACGGTCACGGCGCCCTCTCGCGGAAGCCCGTGGCTGCCTGCCGGACTGGGACGGTGGGCGGGCAGCCGGCCCGGAAACTCAAGACAGTCGCCGAGGTGATCATCGCTTCCGAGTGTCAGGGAAGCGTACTGATCGAACTTCTGAAGAAGGCCGACGACGCTAACCCTTCACTGCTCTCGACGGCCGTGTGGAGATCCTGCTCGATGCGGCATCGGGCTTCTCCGGCAAGCCGCCCGACGAGGACATCGGGTGCGAGGGGCCGGCTCCAAGAGCGTTTCCAGCTCACCGAGGCCCCCCGAGCTGTACAGCTTCTCCCGGACCAGTTCCCGTACGTTCGACGGCTTCTGCTTGGCCCTGCCAGGCGACTTCGTCTGGCAGGTGGACCAGGTCGCCCCTTCGGCGAGGGCCTGGCCGAGCACCTGGTGGCCGTCCTCTTTCTGGGCGACGAGGCGCCCTTCGACCTCCTCGTGGACCGGTTGGAGAGGATGACCCTGTTGGAATCATCGGGCGCCATCACCTTCTCCCTCGTGACGCTCAGAGGCGGTCCCGCAGGGCCCGGCGCTCAAAGCCCGGCAGTGTCCGTCCGGCCACGCCTGTCCCGCTCCGGCTCGGACGCCGCCGCATCCAAGCCCCAGGGGCAGCCGGGCACGGACATGGCCGCCGAGGCCGACGGGGCGGGCCCCTCCACCGGCCCGCAGGGCACCGGCGCCCAGGCCGGCGACGCGAAGTTGAACTCCGGCAGCGGTGCGGGGAAGGGCAAGTTCTGCCGCACGAACGAGCTGACCGCGGGAGCGGTGGACAGCTCGCCCGATTGGAAGGTGGGCGAAGTTACCGTTCGGATGACGAACAAGGGGACCAGGACTTGCTCGGTGACGGGTTTCTCGGACGACGACCTCAAGGACATCGACGGCACCTCCGCCCCCGTCCACCGCGGCGGTGAACAGCCCCGCATCACCGACCTGAAGCCCGACGACACCGCCACCTTCAGCATCTCGTACGTTGTCGACTTCAGCGGCGACAGCCCCGCCTCCCTGGCCAGCATCATCGTGACGCCGCCGGACGAGACCCACAGTGTGTCCCTGAGGTGGCCCGCGGACGCGCTGAAGCTGGCCGGGCCGTACGACGAGAAGATCCGGGTCCACCCGGTCGGTATCGCCAACCGACCACCGCGAAGAGAAGACCCTTTGGCTTCGGCGCCGACCAATTCGCCTTTCCGTAGTGGATTTCTCAGGGAGCTGGAAGCTCTCGCGATGGATCACCGCCCGGACCGGTCACGCGATGGAAGGCTTCGGCCACCCAGTACCAGCGAGGTCAGGGAGGAGAAATGGAAGACTGTGCCCCAGTTTGCCCGTTTGCCCGAGCCTCTCGCCAGGACGGAGCCCTTCCGGCCGGGCCCGGCACCCAACATGTCGAGCCCGACCACACGCGGATCACCAACCCAGGGGCCGGCGATCCAGGGACTCGTGATCAGTAAGCGGCTGAGGGCCGGCGCACCGCCCCAGCGGCGCGCCGGCCCTCAGCCGCTTCTCAAACCCCGCGACGCACCCGATCAGTCCTTCTCATACGGCGACCGAACCGGGAAGTACGCGCCGAGGAAGGCGCGCAGGACGCGGTCCTGCTCGTCGGCGGGGACTTCGGCTTCTGCCGATTCGCCGATGCAGAAGACGCTGTGGCTGCGGGTGGCGAGCATGCGGCTGAGGCGGGAGTGGTGGGTGTAGTCGCCTGCGTTGATGTACGAGCAGCTGATCGTCGCCGGGGTGGAGCGGCCCGTCAGGTAGCCGTAGTGGTGGTGCAGTGAGGAGACGATGGACAGGTCCGTGGAGTCCCGGAAGCGGTTGGCCGCGGTGGTCGCGGTCTCCTCGGGGAACTTCTCGGCGATCTCGGCGAGGACGCTGCGGCGCAGGGGGTGGGGGGTGTGCAGGAAGCCGTGGGTGGCGGTGCGCTCGAAGTGCTGCCGGAGCAGGGACCGGTTGTTCTTGCCGGCCGCGAAGTAGCCCTCGTCGTCCTCGGACAGCTCGCTCGGCGGGACGGCGGTCGGCGAACGGAAGAAGTTCGCGACGCCGTTGCTGTGGAAGAACGAGCGAACGCTCAGGGGCCCGCCGAGGAAGACGTCGTCGTTGAAGTAGAGGAAGTGCTCCGACAGGCCCTCGATGCGGTGCAGCTGGCTCTCGATGGCGTGCGAGTTGAAGGTGGGCAGCCGGTCCGGGTCGGCGAAGATCTCCCGGTGGCTGACGACCTTGATATCGGGGTGGTCGGTGTTCAGCCAGGCGGGGGTCTGGTCGTCGGTGACGAGATAGATGTTGCGCACCCACGGCGCGTACATGGCCAGCGAGCGCAGGGAGTAGCGCAGTTCGTCCCGGTTGCGGAAGCGGACGTCGCCGCTGTCCGCGTCGGTGCCGGTGCCGATGCCGGCGGCGCGCTTGGCGGTGTCCCGGCGCTCGCGCCACCGCGGGTCGGTGTCGTCGACCCAGGTGTAGACGACGTCGACGGGGAAGTCGACGTCCCACATGAGGCGGGCGGTGAAGGCGGCGAGGGTGGGGTGGTCGCGTTCGCCGACCCGCAGGGTCGCGTCGGCCTTCAGGGAAGGTACTCGCGGGCCGATGAGCGTGGTGCCGCGCGGGGCGCTGCGCCAGCCCGGCATCTCCTCGGTCTCGTCGTTCTCGGCCCAGAACTCGATGGTGCAGCCGTAGGCGGGGCCGTAGCGCAGGGTGCGGCTCTCGGTGACCAGGGGCTTGAAGACCTTCAGGCCCGCCACGTCACCGGCCTCGCGCAGCCGCTCGGCGAGCACCGCTCCCGGTGCCGCGCCGCGTGGGGTGATCAGCTCGGCGTAGACGGGCTTGCCGTGCAGGTCGGTGGCGAGTGCTTCGAGGACCTGCGCACGGCGCTCCACCTCGACGGCGACGCGGTAGGAGGTGCCGCCGTCGCGCAGCAGGACGTACGGGATGCCGTGGGCGGCCAGCGCGTCGGTGGCGATCTCCAGGTTCCACTCCGCCATGCGCGGGGCGAGGATGTCGTCGCGCACCTCGGCCAGCCGGCCGGCGGAGCGCACGAGGGAGCCGGTGCGGTCCTGGGCCTGGAGCAGCACCTCGCGGGCCTTCTGCTCGTCGGCGGAGCCGGACAGGACGCTGACGGGAGCGGCGACGTTGAAGCTGCGGCTGCCGCCGGCCGCGACACGGCGCGCGGTGCGGTCGGCGCGTTCGGCCAGCCGGCGGGGGTCGTCGCGCCGGGCCACCAGGCGGGTGAACAGCTCTTCCCAGCGCTTGGTGATCTCCTCGGCGCCGAAGCGCTCGTGGACACCCTGGCGGGCGGCCGTGCCGTAGGAGCGACGCAGGTCGTCGTCCTCCATGAGCTTGCTCATGGCGACGGCCAGCGACTCCTTGTCGCCGGCGGGGACGAGCAGTCCGTCGACACCGTGCCGGACGACCTCGGCGGGGCCGGTGACGATGTCGTACGCGACGACGGGCACGCCGGCGGCGAAGACCTCCAGCAGGACGAGGGGGAACGCCTCGTTGCGGGAGGGCAGGACGGCCAGTCCGGCCTTGGCCCACTCCTGTTCCATGTCGGAGGAACGGCCGAGAAGCTGTACGCGGTCGTGCAGAGCGAGGCCGTCGATGATGCGGCGCAGCCGTACTTCCTGCGGTCCGTCGCCGAAGATCCGCATGACCCAGCCGGGGTGCTCGTCGGCGATGGTGGCGAATGCCTCGATGGCGTGGTCGAGCTGCTTCTCCGGCGTCATGCGGGCAGCCAGCACGATGGCCTTGCCGTCCAGGTCGGAGCGGGGACGGAAGCCGCTGGGGACGGCGTTGGGGATGGTGGCCAGTTCGGGGGCGGCGGCGCCGAGGGAGTCGGCGAACCAGTCGTTGGTGCGCTCGGTGAGGGAGACCAGCGCGTCGATCCGGGGCGCGTACGCGAGCAGTGGTTCGCCGCTGACACCGCGCAGCTGGGAGGCGCGGTGCTCCTGGTGGACGGTGATGACGCGGGACGGCACGAGTTCGGCCGCAGTGGCCATCAGCGCGGGTGTGGTGGTGATCAGGACATCGGTCTCCAGGGAGCCGAGCGCCGCGCTCATCTCGATGTCGGAGAGCCGGTCGAAGGTGGCTTCCCAGGCGGGCTTGATCAGTTCGCTGGGCAGCGAGGTGAGCGTGCGGCAGGCCTGTTCGTCCAGGTCGCTGGCGCGTACCGGCCTGCCGTACGGTCCGGTGCGGTCGATCAGGTAGCGACGGGGTATCGCGCGGCCGGCGCTGAAGAAGGGTTCCTCGCGGGTCTTGAAGACGCTGATGACCTCGACGTCGTGGCGCGGAGAGAGGTGGGCCGCCTGCGTGTAGGCGGCCATCTCCGTGCCGCCCATCTCGTCACCCCAGGTGAGCAGGAACGTGATCTTCATCAGGCGGATTCCTCGGTGGTGGTGAAGGCGGTGCAGTTGACCGCGAAGACGCCGGCGGCCGAGAGGTGGGCGTGCACGCGCAGCAGCGTGCCGTCCTCGACGGCGATGGTGCGGAAGGGGACGCGGAAGACTTTTCTGAGGTGCCGCACATCGGTGAGACGCCGGCAGATCTTGATGCGGTTGCGGCCGTGGCGCAGCTGGATGTCCCACATCCGCTGGGCGCGGGTGCCGGCGGTCATGGCGGCGAGCGGCACGTCGAAGGTGAAGTGGTCGCCGTCCCAGGTGAGGTCGACGGGGACGGCGGCGCCCGAGCCGCGGCGGACGGCCTCGGCGCGGTACTCGCTCTTGGGGCCGCGGGCGGCGAGCAGCCTGCCGCGCACCGTGATGCGGTCCCAGCGCAGCTCGAAGGTGTCCAGCTCGGCCTGTTCGCGCGGCCCGGAAACCTTGATCATGGCGTAGCCGTCGACGGAGCGCACCGGCCGGAAGACGGCGCCGCTGGTGGCGCTCGGCGGATGCGGGAGGGTCGGGCCGTCGGAGGCGTACGGTTCGGGCGCCGAGACGCCGAGGACGTGCTGGGTGCCGGACGCGTCGCGCAGGGCGACGTTCAGCCGCCATACGCCGTCGTCGAGCCGCACCCCGGCGAGGCCGGCGTCGTGGCGTGCGTGGCGCAGCGACGCGGTGGCGGTGAGCAGGACGGTGCCGTCCGGCTGGGGCTCGGCTTCCATCGCGACCGTACGGCGCACGCCGCGGTGTTCCAGTACGAGGAGGGCCGCGTCCGGGCCGGTGTGGCCGGCCGGGCAGGGCACCGCGACATTGAGGGTGCGTCCGGCGAGGACGGAGAGGTGGACCGGGCGCAGCGCGGCCCGGGAGTGGCCGCGGGTGCCGAGCACCGGGACGGTGTTCATCCGCTCCACGCGACGGCGGACACGGCCGGCCGTGCGGCGGGCGCGTTTGACCGCCCCTACTGCGTGGGACAGCAGAGCTTCGCTCATGGTGCTTCGTCTTCTCTCCTTCAGTACGGCCAGCGCATGGTGTCAAGGATGCGTTGACACGGCAAATCTCTCGATGGACGCAATAAGAGACCTACATCACTTCGTCATCACGGATCCCAAGCGCCCCATACGTCCTCTTAGCTGCCGAGGGCGGGCGGACTACCCCGACATTCACCCCTTTTGAACATGAATATAGGGTGAAAGATAAATAAACGGCCGGTGTGACGCCGTGCCGATGCAGGACTCCGGAGCGGGGAGAACCGAGGGATGAAGCAGAGCGAGGCGTCGCGTGCTGCCGGGCGGCGCACGCCGGGCAGCAGACCGCAGGCCGTGCGGGGCACCGCGCAGCAACCGGCCGGTGCCGTGCCCGGCGTCGACGGGGGCGTCAACGCCGAGGCGTCGCCCCTCGTCGCCGTCTACCGCAAGGTGCTGCCCAAGCGGCTGCGCAAGGCCATCGCCGGCCGGTACTCGCCCGAGATGCGTCGCGGCATCAAGCGGGCGCTGAGCACCGCGTCCGCCGGACGGTCCCTGCACCAGGTGCGCGGCACCGCCCTGACCACCCGCCACCGTTCCCTGATCACCGCCTCCGGCGGCATCGTCCTGGCCGTCGACGGACGCCCCCGGGTCGGCTTCGTCGAGGACCGCCTTTCGCCCGAGACGGCGCGCCGCGCCAACCTGGGCGCGGTCACCGCGGCCCTGGAGGGCGCGGACATCGACTACTTCTGTGTGCGCAGCCGGCTGGACGGCGCGACCACCGTCGCCGTCTCCGCGGCCGACCGGGGACGCACCCTGGCCGCCCTGCAGAAGCTGTGCCGCACCCTGCCCGGCTATTTCGGGCCGCTGAGCGGCGAGGACGGACGGGTCACCCCGGCCTACCCCGCCGCGGGCTGGCGCCGCCATGCCCGCGCCGAGTCGCTGCGGCTGTTCTGGTACCGCACGGAGCGCAGCCGCCGCCTGGTGCTGGGCCCCGAGCACGGCTGCGACATCGAGTTCTGGGCGCCGGAGGACGGCCGGCTGGTGGCTCCGCGGCGCAACGACGTGACCGAGTCCGTGGCCGCCGACGCCCCCTTCGTCCAGGTCCCGGCCGCGACCTTCACCGCCCCCGGCGGGACCCGCGACGTGTCGCCCCTCACGGTGCGCACCCGCGAGGAGTTCACCACCGTCCTGCCGCACGATGTCGCCTTCCCCGTCGACGTCGTCTACACCTGGGTCGACGGCGCCGACCCGGCCTGGGCGCGCCGCCGGGCCCGCTACTCGGGCACCGCGTACCACGAGGAGGCGGCCAACGCGGCGCGGTACGCCAACCACGACGAGCTGCGGTACTCGCTGCGCTCGCTCGCGATGTACGCGCCGTGGGTACGCAACATCTACCTCGTCACCGACGACCAGACCCCCGCCTGGCTCGACACCCGGCAGCCGGGGATCACCGTCGTCAGCCACCGCGAGATCTTCACCGACCAGAGCGTGCTGCCGACGTTCAACTCGCACGCCATCGAGAGCCAGCTCCACCACATAGCCGGCCTCTCGGAGCACTTCCTGTACTTCAACGACGACGTGTTCCTGGGCGCCGAGATGTGGCCCAAGGACTTCTTCCTCGCCAACGGCCTGACCAAGTGCTTCCCCTCGCCCGCGCTGGTGCCGCTCGGCCCGCCCTCCGCCGAGGACGTACCGGTCTCCATCGCGGGCAAGAACAACCGCGCGCTGATCCAGGAGCGTTTCGGCACCACGCCGGTGCGCAAGATGCGCCATGTGCCGCACGCGCTGAACCGCCACGTCCTCGCCGAGATCGAGGAGGAGTTCGCCGAGCAGCACCGCAGGACCGCGGCCCAGCGGTTCCGCAGCGACGAGGACATCTCCATCCCGTCGTCGCTGTACCACTACTACGCGTTCCACACCCGGCGCGCGCTGCCCAGCGACCTGCCGTACGTCTACATCGACGTCTCGAAGCCGAACGCGGCGAACCGGCTCGACCGGCTGCTGCTGCACCGTGACAAGAGCGTCTTCTGCCTCAACGACACCCTGTCGACCGAGGACGACTTCGAACAGCGCACCGGACTGCTGCGTCCCTTCCTGGAGACGTACTTCCCGGTCCCCAGCCGGTACGAACTGCATGCCTGATCACGTCGGGGCCGCCGGCCCGTTCCGCCCCACCCGCCGCGCCGTTGCCCTGGGCCTCGCCGCCCTGACCGTGGCGGGGTGCGGCGGGCGTGCCGAGCGCCCGCGGACCGGTGCCGCACCGGCCGGGAAGCGCGGCGCGGTGGCCGCCGCCGACGACGGCAGCAGCGGTGCCCGGGTCCTGCAGATCGTCGCCCACCCGGACGACGACCTGTACTTCATGAACCCGGACCTCCAGCAGTCCATCGACGCCAACGACCAGCTCGCCACCGTCTACCTGAACGGCGGGGAGAGCAACGGCCGCAACAAGATCCCGGGCAGCGGGACGGCGCCGAAGGCCGACACCGCCGCCTATTCGGGTGCCCGCCGGCAGGGGTTGCGCCAGGCGTACGCGCTGATGGCGACCGGCCGGCCCGACGCGCGCTGGGACGTGAAGGTCACCAGGCTGCCGGACGGCACGTCCATCGAGACGGACACCCTCGCCGATCACCCCGGCCTCCAGCTCGTCTTCCTCGGCGTACGGCAGCACGACCGTGCGGGGACCGGGCGCAGCCGTGGCCTGCCGGACCTGTGGGCCGACCCGTCGATGATCACCAGCACGCTCGTCAGCACCGGATCGCCCGTGCGCGACTCGCACCCGGTCACCCGGGCGAGCCTGATCGACGCCCTGGTCCATCTGCTGGAGCAGTACCGCCCCACGCTCGTACGGACCATGGACCCGGACCCCGACATGCAGGTCCACGACGGGAAGCACCGGCACCACCACGACCAGAGCGGCTACTCGGACCACCCCGACCACACGGCCGCCGCGCTGTTCACCTACGCCGCCCTCGCGCGCTACCGCAGCCGCCGGGGCAGCAGTCCGCATCTGGTGACCGCCTACCGCGGCTACTACAACGAACGCTGGCCGGACAACCTGCCCAAGCAGCTCATCAAGGCCAAGGCCGATGTGCTCAACGCGTACGGGGGCCACCCCGACTCCTGCGGCTTCGCCGCCGGCTGTGGGGACTACGACGTCGGCCAGGACCGCTCCTACGGCCCCGGCTGGCTGCAGCGGACCACGCTGCGCCATCCCGCCGCCGGTCCGCAGGCGCGTCCGGCGTCCGACGGGCGGCTGACCGCGTTCGCCGTCCTGGGCGACCAGGCCGCCATGTGGCAGGAGACCGCCCGCGGCAGCGGCAAGTGGACGGCGCCCAAGCTGCTCGGCGGCGACGGGCTGCTGCCCGGGCTGACCGCGTCCCTGACCGGGGACGGCCGCTGGCAGCTCTTCGCCGAGCGGATCGCCGCACTCGGCCCCAAGGGACAGGACAACCGGCGCGAGATCGTCATGGCGCAGCAGGCCCGCGGAGGCGGCCCGTTCGGCGCCTGGACCTCGCTCGGCAACCCCGAGTCCGATCCGGATCACGGCCGGCGCGTCGGCGGGCCCGTCGTGGCCCGGGCTGACGGCACCACGTACCTCTTCGTCCGCACCTGGGCCAAGGGCGTCGCGGTCCGCCGGCACACGGACGGCGGCTGGGACGGCTGGACGGACCTGGGCGGCGCCGAGGTCCAGGAAGGGCTGAGCGCCGTCACCGACAGCCGGGGGCGGGTGCACCTGTTCGGCGCGGGGCACGACACCGTCCACCACTGGGCCCAGCAGCGGCCCGGCGGGGACTTCACGCTCGTACCCACCGGCCTGCCCGCGCCCGCCGACCCGCCCACGGCGCTGGCCCGCCCCGACGGCACGGTCATGCTCGCTTACCGGGAGGCCACCAGCGTCCGCCCGCTCGTGCACGTCCTGCCCGCCGGGGGCGGTACGTGGCGGGACGAGAAGGTGGGGCTGAGGGCCCGGGGGTACGGGACGCTCACCCTGCATCCCGTCCGCGACGGCGTCCTGCTGGCCGTGCGCAACAACAGCGGCAGCACCAGCCTGGCGACCCTCGGCACCCGCAAGGCTCCGCGCTGGTCCACCGTCGACGGCAGGTTCGTCGGCAGCCTCTGCCTGACCGGCAGCGACGCCCGCCCGGTCCTGGTCCGGATGGCGCCGGACGCGACGCTGAACAGCGCGGTGGTGGCGGGCTGAGAAGCCTTTCGCCCGCCGACGGCGGGCGGGGCGGGCCCGGTCACTCCGCGGGGCGGACGTCCCCGGAGAGGGGGAACGGCGCGTCGAGGTGGGGGATCGCGGTGAGGGCCGTGGTGAGGCGGGTGTGCAGCCGGGCCGCGGTTTCGGGAGTGAATACGGCGTCCGGGTAGACCAGTTGGCCTGTGATGCCGGCTGGTTCGTTGTCGGGCGTGCGCTGTTCGTGGAGCTCCAGGAGAAGGTCGAGTTCTGTGTGGGGGCGGTGGACCGGGGCCAGGTGGGCGGTCAGGGGTTCCGGCCACCGGGGGGTGTCGAGGCTGGTCGGGTGGTGCAGGTAGCTGATCGCTACCTGGAAGAGCGGGTGGTGGGGCCCGGAGCGGGGCGGGTTGAGGAGGTCCACCAGGTGGTCGAAGGGGAGGGACTGGTGTTCGTGGGCGGCCAGTAGGCGGTCGCGTACTTGGGTGATGAGGTCTCGGGGGGTGGGGTTGCCGGTGGTACGGGTGCGGAGGACGACGGTGTTGATCAGGCAGCCGATGAGGTGGTCGAGGCCGGGGGTGTCGCGGCCGCCGAGGGGGATGCCCACCGGGATGTCGTGGCCCGCGCCCGCCGCGGTGAGGGCGGCTGCGAAGGCCGCGTGTACTGCCGTGTAGGTGGTGGCCGAGCACTGTCTCGCCGCGGCTTCCAGGGCGCTGTGGAGGTGGGGGCCGACGGTCAGGGGGATGGTGGTGGCTGCCCCCGTTGGTGTGGGTCGGGAGGGGCGGTCGGTACGGGGTACTCCCACTCGCGGCGCCGGATCGTGAAACCGCCCCGCCGCCGGCCGGCC
>NZ_JOCQ01000096.1 GCF_000720725.1 Streptomyces rimosus subsp. rimosus | reverse complement strand
GCCCGCAGCGGCGCCCGCGGCCTCGCCACCCGCCGCCGGAGCGCCGCGTACAAGGCCACGCGGCCGCACGGCGGCTGAGGAACGTCCCCGCCGGTGTGCGCCGCGACGCCCGGCCCGCGGGCCCACCGGCCCGGGGTGGCGCAGGGGCCGGTCTCCGGGACGGCCGCGCCTGGTCACCCCTGCCCGCCTACGGATAGCGTGTTCTGCCCGGCTCATGGGGTGTTGGAGCGAACGCCGCTCGGAGGTGCGACATGCCGCACGCTGACGGGTTGCTGGTCAACATGGTCGCCGACTGCGACGCGTGCGCGGTGGTACGCGTCAGCGGGGCCCTCGACCACCTCGGGGAACAGTATTTCCGTACGACGATGGGCGGCCATGTGGACGCCGGTTACCAGTACGTGGTCCTGGACTGTTCGGCGCTGGTCTACTGCAATTCCCGCGGCCTGAACTGCCTGCTCGGACTGCACTGGCTGCTCAGCCGGCGGGGCGGCCGCCTGCTGCTGGCCGGTGTGGGCCGCCGTGTGCTGTGGATGCTGGACAACACCGGCAGCAGGGAGGTGCTGGCCGTCTTCCCCACCGTCACCCGGGCCCTGGCCAGCCTGCCCGTCGCGCAGCGCCCCGCCTGGCCGCCGACGTATCCGGTGAGCGCGGGGCCCGGAACCTGAACGAAACGCCCGGACCCGACCGGTGGGCGGCACCCGGCACCTCGTCCCGGTCAGCCGCCTGCGCCCGGTCGCCCGCCGCCGGCCGCCTGGGCACCGGAGGAACCGGGCAGCGAGGGGCGGCCGTTCCAGGCGTCGTCGACGCCTGCGTACCGGGGGAACTGCTGGGCGAAGCCCGTCAGTTGCAGCAGCAGCTCGATGGACCGGTGGTCGTAGACCAGGCGCAGCCAGCCGCCGACCGCCTCGCACCGCGTCTGCGCGGTCCGCAGCTCCTGCAGCCCGCTGCTGTCCATGAAGGTCACGCATCGCAGGTCGGCAACGACGCAGGCCGAGAGTGCAGCATCGTTCCCTCTCAGCTCGTTGCGGAGCGCCATCGCCGTCGCCAGGTCGAGTTCGCCCACCGGACGGACAACCCGGCAGCCCTCCCTCCGCTCCGGGCACCGGGTGTTCATGGCGGTCAACTCCTCGGCTGCTCCAGCGGGTGGCGCGGCCCGGACGGCGGGTCGGCGGCGGGGACTGCTGGCAGCTTACGGATCCCACACGCGCAGACGAAGCAGAAGGTTCACGCATCAATGAAACTTTCGCGAAAGACTGCTAACGATCACTGGATGACCGTTTTCGCCTGCACGGCATCGTGGCTCGATCGCACCACTCCAACCGAACAGACAATATTCCGCGCAATGGTTCGACAGGTGATACTACGGACGGATCAGACGGTCATCTGCCCCCGTATCGCACCCCGACGCGGCACCGCGACCGGGCCCGGCCATGCCGCGCGGCCCGGCCTCCGGCATCGCCCCCTACCCCTCAGGCAGCCCGCCGATTCGATGCGACCAGCCGTCTGTCTTCGCACAGCGCGCGGCCTCGGGAGCGGTCCGTACAGGCGGGCGCGCTCCCGAGGCCGTGCGGTCGGTCGGACGGACGGACCGGTGTGCGTCGGTCAGACGTCTCTCAGCACTTGTTGTCCGGGTGTACGGACCCGCCGTCGTCCAGGTTGCCGTTGTAGACCCAGCCGTTGATCTGCGTACCGTCGATGCGGACGTGCGTCCACTTGTTGCCCGCGGAGTTCTTCACCCAGCAGTGGTACTGGAGCACGACGGAAGTGCCGACCGTGGCGGTGACCCCGCAGTCCTCGCTGGGACCGGTGCGGACCTTGGCGTCGGCACCCTTGGCCGTGCCCTTGCCGGGTGACTTGTTCGACCAGCTGGGGTGGGTACACGCCTCCGCGCCGGTGGGCGCGGCACTGGCCGCGGGCGCCGTCACGGTGAGCGTGGCACCCGACAGGAGGAGCGGTGCGGCGACGGCCGCGGCGAGTCTGGCGCGCTTCGTCAATGTCACTCGAAAGCCCCCTTGCTCGGCGGGCGCCCTGTACGGCCGCCCGGATAGTGCTGAGCATGCCGTATACCCATGTGAAACGCGGGGTTGGGGAAACTTTTGACCAAAAGTAGCCCCTGGAGGCCCGCACGCACGCACGGTCCGCACCGCGCCCGCCACACCTCCGCACCGCGCCCCCGCACCGTCCGCGAACGGCGCCTCCGCGTCAGTCCGTGGCGAACGCCGACAGCAGCGTGTCGGCCCGCAGACACATCTCGTACGTCCCCGCCCCCACGATGACCACCGACAGTTCGTCGCCGCCGGCGGCGTTCGCCAGCCGCACCTCCAGGGTGTCGCCGCGGCCGACGAGGGGGTACGAGTACCAGCCGTCGGCGTCCGCGGCGTCGGTCGCCTTCACGCCGGCCTCGACGGCGGCCCAGTCCGTGTCGTCGAAGTCGTACCCGGCATAGCGCGACAGCAGCTCCAGGAACGGGCGCGCCCGGTGGGTCAGAACCCACCCTCTGATCGCCTCGGCCACGATCGTCCACCTCCCTGGTCACGGATGCCCGTCGGCCTTCCGGCCGTGCCGGACGCCCGGTTCCGTCCGGCACGGCCACCGGACGGCAGCCCGCCCACGATGACGGCCCCGCCCACGCCGAGTATCCGACGTACGGGCGGGGCCGCTCCCCTCCGGTCCTACGGAGCCATCTCGTACGTCCCGGACAGCGCCTCCACACGCTCCCAGACCCGGGCGGAACGGGCCTCGTCCACGACGGGGCGGCGGACCGCGCCCAGGGCCCAGCGCTGCTGGGCGTCGGTCGCGGAGTCCTTGCCGTGCAGTTCGACGGCGTACGCGGAGAAGTCCCGGACGAGGACGGCGAACAGCTCGTCCAGGACGTCCTCGTCCAGGCCGGTCAGGCGGGCCTGCTCCAGGATGAGCTGGCCGTGCACGACCAGCGCGAAGAGCTGGCCGACGGCGAGCAGCAGGTCGAGGTCGCGGCTCTGCTTCTCGTCGGGCGCCGCGGTGGTGACGAACTCGCACAGGGCGTCGGCCTGTTCGCGGAAGCGCGCGACGTTGGGCAGCGCGGCGTACGCGTCGAAGGCGGGGCGCCAGTCGTGGAAGCGCACGGAGCCCAGGCCGCGGGCCGGGCCCTGCCGGAAGAGGAAGGCGTCGTCGGCGGCGTCCAGGCGGGTGGGCACGGGCTCGTACGCGGCCGGGTTCAGCAGGTGATTGCCCATGAACTTGAGGATCAGCGCGAGGTTGACGTGGACCGTGCCCTCCAGCTTCGGCAGCCCCCGGATCTCGGTGGCGGCCTGGGCGAAGTAGGTGTCCTTCTCGAAGCCCTTGGCGGCGATGACGTCCCACATGAGGTCGATGACCTTCTCGCCCTCGGTGGTCACCTTCATCTTCGTCATCGGGTTGAAGAGCAGGTAGCGGCGGTCGTCGGGCCCGGCGGAGCGGAAGTAGTCCACGGCGCGGTCGCTGAACAGCTTCATTCCGGCCAGGCGTACGTAGGCGTCGGTCAGCTCGCGGCGCACGTGCGGGAAGGCGGTGACGGGGCGGCCGTACAGGATGCGGTTGTGGGCGTGGGTGACGGCCTCGTACATCGCGTGCTCGCAGATGCCTATGGAGGCGGTGCAGAGGTTGAACTTGCCGACGTTGACGGTGTTGAGCGCGGCGTCGAAGGCGGCTCGGCCGGTGTGCAGGATGTCGTCCGGCCCGACGGGATAGTCGTCGAGGCGGAACTCGCTGACGTACTTGGAGGAGTCGACGACGTTCTTCACCAGGTGGTAGGCCGGGTGACGGCTGTCGGCGGCGAAGAAGACGTAGCCGTCCGGGCCCTCGATGTCGGTGCGGCGGCCGAAGACGGAGACGAGTCCGGCGGCGTTGCCGTTGCCGATGTAGTACTTGGCGCCGCTCGCGCGGAAGCCGCCGTCGCCGTCGGGCTCCAGCAGCATGTCGGTGCTGTAGATGTCGGCGCCGTGCGTCTTCTCGGAGAGCCCGAACGCGAACACCTCGCCCTGGTCGAGGAGTTCGGCCGCACGGGCGCGGGCGGCGGCGTTGTCGCTCTGCCAGACCGGGCCGAGGCCGAGGATGGTGACCTGCCAGGCGTACCAGTAGTCGAGGCCGTAGAAGCCGAAGATCTCGTTGAGGGCGGCGATGCGGGCGGTGTCCCAGCGCTTGTCCGGGTGCTCCCCGGCGGCGGAGGCCGGGGTGAGGAAGGCGGCGAACAGCTTCTCCTTCCCCGCGAAGGCGAGGAAGTCCGCCAGCCAGGCACGGGAACGGTAGTCCTCGATCAGCTTGCGCTTGCCGCGGTTCTCGAACCAGTCGACGGTGGCGCGCAGCAGCCTGCGCGTTTCGGGGTCGAAGTGCGCCGGGTCGTAGGTGCGGGGGTTGAAGAGCAGCGGGTCGGCCATGGGACGCGCCTTTCGGGGTCGGGTGAGGGTCGGGGAGGAAGCTGGGGTGTACGGCTGGGGTGTACGGCTACGGGACGGGCGTGGGCAGGCGTCCGGCCCCTCACCCCTCGCCGCGCAGGCGGTGGAGCGTGGCGAGCACGTCCTCCAGCCAGGCGATCGTCATCCGCTCGTACGCGATGCCGCCGCGCAGGACGACGTGCTGGAGCTGCTGCCCGGCATCGGGCGCCGCGGGTGCTTCGGGGCCCGTGAAGTCGCGCCGCTCCCCCGCGAGGTAGTGCGCGAGCCGGTCGGTGTGCGTCCGGTGGTGCCGTTCGACCTCGCGGATCAGCGCGGCCGGGTCGTCGAAGGCCGCGCCGCGGATCTTCACCGCGAGGTCGTGCCGTACGCTCTCGGGCTCGATCGGCTCGTGCAGCCACCCGGACAGGGCGGTGCGGCCGAGGGCGGCGACGGAGTACTCCTTCTTGTCCGGCCGCGCCTGCTGCGGCACCTCGCGGACGTCCACCCAGCCGTCACTCTCCATGCGCTTGAGGACGCGGTAGATCTGCTGATGGGTGGCGGTCCAGAAGTAGCCGATGGACCGCTCGAACCGCCGGGCCAGCTCGTAGCCGGAGCCGGGTTTCTCCAGCAGGGAGACGAGGATCGCGTGTTCGAGCGCCATGCCCCGATCCTGCTATGCAACGAGTTGCATAGACAAGCGGCCCCGGGCAGGTGAGACGCGGGTCACCCGGGTGGCGGGCGGGGCGGATTCCGCTGTGCCCCGGGCGCACGTACGTACCCGTAAAGGCCTCGGAAAGCCTTTCACCACACCACGGGCAACTCCACCAGCCCATCCGCCACCGCATTGGTCCGATACGCGATGTCCTCCACGGGGGCGGCCAGCCGCAGCCCGGGGAAACGGCTCCACAGCGCGCGGTAGGCGATGCGCAGTTCCATCCTGGACATCGCGGCGCCGATGCAGTGGTGGATGCCGTGGCCGAAGGCGACGTGGGGTGCGGGGGTGCGGGTGCTGTCGAAGCGGTCGGGGTGCGGGAGGAAGGCCGGGTCGCGGTTGGCCATCTGGAGGGAGCACAGGACCTGCTCGCCCTTCTTGATCACCTGGCCCGCCACGGTGACGTCCTCCAGGGCGATCCGCCGCTGCGGCGCGTGCGCCACCGACAGGTAGCGCAGCAGCTCGTCGACCACGCGGTCCGCGGACGCGGGACCGGCGCGCAGCGCGGCGAGCTGGTCCGGGTGCCGGAGCAGGACGAAGATGCCCAGGCTGATCATGCCGGAGACGTTGTCGAGGCCCGCGAGCATCATCAGGCCGCAGACGCCGCGCAGCTCCTCGTCGGTGATGTTGTCGCCGTGTTCGCGTACGAGCGTGCCGATGAAGCTGTCGTCGGGGTCCTTGCGCCGGCGGCGCACCATCGCGCCCAGGTAGCGCAGGTACGACTCGCCCGCGTCGGCCCGCTGCCTGCGCGGCCGGTCCTGTTCCAGCTGCCACTGGACGCGGCGGACGAAGTCCGTACGGTCGTCGCGCGGCACCCCGAGCAGTTCGCACAGCGCCTCGCCCGAGACCGGGCGGGCGAACCGCTCCACCAGGTCGGCGGGCTGCCCGGCCTTCGCCACGCCGTCCAGGCACCGGGCCACGACCTCTTCGATACGGGGCTCCAGCTGCCGCATCCGCCGGACCGTGAACGCCGGGGTCAGCATCCGGCGCAGCCGGGTGTGCTCGGGCGGGTCGTAGTCCATCAGGTGCCCGACGACCTCCGGCGGCCGGAAGCGGCTCGCGGTCCCGTACACCGGGCCGGAGGCGAAGCCGTTGGCGAACCGTACGTGGTCGCCGAGGACCTGGCGTACCTCGTGGTAGCCGGTGACCATCCAGACCGTGGCACGGCCGGCGTCCGAGTCGGGGATCGGACCCATCTCGACCTTGCTGACCGGTGCTTTCCCGTGCAGCTCGCGGGTGTGGGCATCGGGCCCGAAGGCGGCCCTGGGCGCTCGTTCGAACCGGCGCGAGGTGTCCTGCGGCATGTCGTCTCCTCGATCGTCACCGGCCGGGACCGTCCGCAGCCGGGTCCCCTCACCAGCCGACGGGCAGCGCGTCCAGGCTGAACTGCCGCGTCTGCGCGGAGCGGAAGCGGATTCCGTCCGGCGCCACCGCCGGCCGCAGCGCGGGGAACCGGCGCAGCAGCGCCGGGTAGGCGATGCGCATCTCCAGCTTGACCAGCGGTGCGGCGACGCAGTGGTGCATGCCGTGGCCGAAGGCCATGTGCGGGGCGGACTCGCGGGTGATGTCGAAGGCGTCCGCCGCGCGCCCGTCCTGCGCCCGGTTGACGGCGAACAGCGAGCACGCCACCATCTCGCCCGCCTTGATCACCTGGTCCCCGATGGTCATGTCCTCCAGGGCGGTGCGGGGCGAGACGGTGTGGATGACGGTGACGTAGCGCAGCAGCTCTTCCACCGCCCGGTCGATCAGCTCCGGCCGCTCCCGCAGCAGCCGGAGCTGGTCAGGGTGGTCCAGCAGTGCCAGCGCGCCCAGCCCCAGCATGCTGGAGACCTGGAGGAAGCCGTCGGAGACGAAGGTAGCGCCGACACCGGCGAGTTCGTCGTCGCTGATGTCCGCGCCGTGCTCGCGCACCACATGGCCGAAGAGTCCGTCGCCGGGGCTGCGGCGCTGCCGCTTGGCGAGCCGCACCATGTACGCCCAGTACGCCTTGCCGACGGCCGTCTGCAGGTCCCGGGGCGCGGATTCGTCCTGGGCGATGTCGAGGTAGCGGGACAGTTCCGCGCGGTCGTCCCGGGGGATGCCCAGCAGCTCGCAGGTGATCAGCCCCGCCACGGGCCAGGCGAAGTTCCGCATGAAGTCGGCCGGCGGCCCGACGCGCTCCATGGTGTCCAGGCACTCCTCGACGGCCTCGGTGATGCGCGGCTCCAGCCGCCGCGTCCGCCGCGCCGTGAACTCCGGTGCCACCATGCGCCGGAGGCGGGTGTGGTCGGGCGGGTCGCACTGCAGGAGGTTGCCCGGTGCGGCGCGGGTCCCGGTGGTGTCCCCCTCCTCGTCGGGCAGCCGGGAGCTGAAACGTTTCAGGTCGCCCAGTACCTCCCGTACCTCGGCCTCGCCGGTGACCACCCACTTCACCCGGCCGAAGAGCCCGAAGGCGACGTCGGCCGCCACGACCGGCGCCTCCCGTACCTGCCGCCGGAGTTCGGGGACCGGGTCGAAACGGTCCCGCCGGAGGTGGGCGGGCGTCTGCTCGGGCCGGGCCGTCGGGGCGTCCGGCTGGTTCGTCCTGGTGTCCGGCTGCGTCATCGCGGCATTCCTTTCTCCGTCGGCTGCGGGCCGCCGCCCTGTCAGAGCGCGGCGACGGCGGCGGGTACGAGGTGGCCGCTCACCTCGTGGACGGCGCCGGCCCCGGACGGAGGGAGGCCGTTGGCCGGCGCCGAGTCGGTTCGGCCCGCGGTATACGGGCGGGGCAGGACTCGAACAGGACTTACCGGGGAGGTGGGGGTGGAGGAGGAAAGGACACGGGCAAAGGTGAGGGAAATGGCGCGGACAGCGGTGGGGGCGGTGCCATAGGGCCGATGCGAAGCGTGTGCGTTCAGGGCGCTCTGCTGTGCGCCTTTTCCGTGGCCAGGAAAAGGCGGGCTCGAATACATCTGACCGTTCATCCTTCCCCCTTCGGCCGGCAGCGCGCGGCTGCCGGTACGACGCGCCCGTACAGCGCCCCCGGACGAGCTCCGGCCATGAATAAGGAATTGATAAACCGGCGGAGCGGCCGGGAAGTTCCGTGATTTCGGGATCGGTCGCTCCACTCTGCGATTGCCCGGGTACCGGGTCAACCACAACCAGTTGGACGGCACGGATGGGTCATCAGTGGCGTCCAACTGGTTATTTTTCCCGTTCCGTTCACGCGTCGGCTGTCGGCCACCGGCCGTCGGGGCGGGAATTCACCGCTCGGGATACTCTGGTAAATGCCGGGCCGTATGCGTCTCCCGTCCGGCGACCGGTGAGCGGCCCACGCCTGATCCGATGAGCGTGCCGCACCACCCCGGATGCTCCGGTCCGCGGCCTGCCGTCTAGGGTGCGGCAATGACTTCGGAAAGCTATCTCTCGTCCCTGTTCTCGCTGGACGGACTGGTCGCCGTGGTGACCGGCGGCAGCTCCGGCATCGGCCGGGGTATCGCCGGCGCCCTCGCCCGCTCCGGCGCGAGCGTCGTGATCGTGGCGCGCAGAGAGGCGGAACTCGCCGAGAGTGCCGATGAGTTGACGGCCGACGGCTGCCGCGCGGCCTGGGTGAGCGCCGACCTCGGCACCCGGGAGGCCACGCGCGCGGCGGCCGAGGAGGCGGCCGGAATCTTCGGCGAGCCCGACATCCTCGTCAACTCCGCCGGGGTGAACCTGCGGCCGCCGATGAGCGAGCTGGACGACGCGGTGTGGGACACCACGATGGCGGTGAACCTGGAGGCGCCGTTCGTGCTCGGGCAGCGGTTCGGCCCCGGCATGGCCGAGCGGGGCTTCGGACGGATCATCCACGTCACGTCCCAGCAGGCGCACCGGGCATTCGTCCGGAGCGGCGCGTACGGGGTGTCCAAGGGCGGGCTGGAGTCGCTGGCCCGCTCGCAGGCCGAGGCGTGGTCCCCGTACGGCGTCACCAGCAACACCCTCGTGCCCGGCTTCGTCCCGACGCCGCTGAACGCCCATCTGTCGTCCGACCCGGAGAAGGTGTCGGCGCTGGCCGCCCGCACCATGGTCGGCCGCAACGGCCTGGCCGGGGACTTCGCGGGCGCCGCGGTCTTCCTGGCGAGCCGCGCCTCGGCGTACGTCACCGGGCAGTCGCTGTTCGTGGACGGCGGCCTGTCCGTCCACTGACCCGGCGCGTACGGTGAGGAGCACGGCCGACGGCAAAGGAGTGGCACATGAGCAGCCGCACGTCCGGGAAGGCGGGACCCTCCTGATGGACGCCATGGGCACCACGAACGCCAATGCCCCGGAGCACGTCGCCGAGCGCATCGCGCTCACCCCGGCGGCCGAGGAGCTGATCCGTACGCTGCGCGCCGCGCACGGTCCGCTGATGTTCCACCAGTCGGGCGGCTGCTGCGACGGCAGCTCGCCGATGTGCTATCAGGCGGGCGAGTTCCGTACGGGCGCGTCGGACGTGCTGCTCGGACGGCTGTCCGTGGACGGTGTCGCGGAGGCGGTGGACTTCTGGATGTCGGCGGACCAGTTCGCGCGCTGGCGGCACACCCACCTGACGGTGGATGTCGTGCCGGGGCGCGGTGGGGGCTTCTCGCTCGAAGCGCCGGAGGGTGTGCGTTTCCTGATCCGCTCGCGGCTGTTCACCGAGGAGGAGCGGGCGCGGCTGGGCGACTGAGGAAGCAGCCGGGGCGCGTGGCCCGCGCAGCTGGTGAGGCCCCGCGCACGGGGGATGACGCGGGGCCTCACCTAGTTGAACGAGCGGAGGGGGCTTGGGGTTCCCCACCGGGGCGGAATTTCCCGAATATTTTTCCGCGAGCGCGCGGCACCGCTCTCCGGAAGCCCGGCCCCGGCCACCTCACGCCCCTCCCCGGTCCTCACGCCTCGTCGTCCACCAGCCGCTCCAGCATGTCCTGGAACTCCACGTCCACGACCACCCGCAGCCCGTCGCCGTCCGGCTCGCTCAGCCGCGTCATCTCGCCGCGCCGCCACCAGAACACGTTCGGGCTGATCGCCCCCGCCGCGTCCTCGTGGCCGGCCGCGGCGAACTGCGCCATCGCCTGGAGGGCCGGCACCACCTGCGAGTCGTGGATGGGATGGAAGGCCAGCTGGTGGCGGAAGGGAAGGGCGACCAGCGCACCGTCCGCGGTCAGCGGCGTCCCCATGATCCGCCGCACCAGGTCCTCCAGGACCAGCACCCGGCTGGCGGTGAAGAACGAGTCGCCCAGCACCACCTCGAACGACGAGCCGTCGCCGCGCCGTACCGTCTCGTGGCCCTCGACCGGCAGCGCGCGCAGGTTGTTCAGCGCCCTGATCCGCAGCTCGGCCACCTCGCCGAGGTCCGTCAGCGAGTCCTCGCTGAGCATCTGCACGGCCTCGGGCAGGTCCAGGGCGAGCACCTCGCGCAGCCCGGGGGCGGGCGAGCGCCCGTACCGGAAGGAGTCCGCGGGCGGCAGCGTCTCCTCGGCGACCACCCGCGGGAACAGGCGGGCCCGGATCTCGTCCTCCGACAGGGTCTCCATCGGCTGCGGCCCGTCCATCGTGCGCAGCACCTTGCCCACGTGGTCGCGGATCATGGCGGCCCAGACCCGCTCGCCGCGCCGGTCGCGGTGGCAGACCGCGGCGAGGTTGCCGAGCCCGAACTGCCGGCCGGCGGCATCGGCGACCACCCCGGCGTACACCGTGACCTCCAGGCCGCGCTCGGCGAACGCCTGCCGGACCTGTGACCGGAAAACGCCGCCCTCCCGCTCGGAGAAGAAGGAGAACTCCCCGTCGCGCGGGGCTTCGCGCGGATCCCGCTTCGGTCCTCGGCGGAACAGGCCCATCTCTTCCTCCCGGCGACGGCCACGATGCCGCCGATCGTAACGGGTGCGCCGGAGCCCCTCGACCGGTCCCCCGCCCGGTCGCGTCCGGCCTCCCCTGGCGCGCCGCGGCCCGGCCGGCCGGAGTCCTCCCTGGTCATCCTGCCCACGACGGTGGCCGGTCATGGCGCCCGCGAGCAGCGGAAACGGAAGGCGGGCGGGCGCGGGCGGCGTCTCGGGGCGGTACCTCGGTACACTGCGGGACCCGGCGCACCGGCGCGCCGCTCACCGATGGGCCGTACGCCCTGCCGCGCCTCCCGCCGCACCGGCGCAACCGGCTCCCGCGCCCCGGCGCCGCCCGCCCACCGGCGGGATTACGACGTCCGATTCCCGCCAGCCGCGGCGCCCGCGCGGCCGCACAGTGGAGGTGACGGATGAGCCGGTGAACGGCACGAGAGCACAGAGAAAGGGGCCGGACCATGACGGCCACGACGGTCCACACCACACTCGCCAGCCCGCTCGGCGACCTGCTGCTGGTGGGTGAGCCGTCCGCCACCGCGCCGGGCGGCACGGCGCTGGCCTCCCTGTCCGTACCGGACCAGAAGGGCGGCGCCACGGTCCCGTCCGGCCGGACCCGCGCCCCCGCGGCCTTCACGGAGATCGCCGCCCAGCTGACCGCCTACTTCGAGGGCGGGCGCACCCGCTTCGACATCGAGTACGTCCCGGGCGGCACCCCCTTCCAGCAGCGCGTCTGGCAGGCCCTGGAGGCCATTCCGTACGGCGAGACCTTCACCTACGGCGACATCGCGACCCGAATCGGCGCCCCACGCGCCGCGGTCCGCGCCGTCGGCACCGCCATCGGCCGCAACCCCCTCCTGGTCGTCCGCCCCTGCCACCGCGTCATCGGCGCCAACGGCACCCTCACCGGATACGCGGGCGGCCTGCACCGCAAGGAACAACTGCTGCGCCTTGAGGGCGCGGCATGCGTGACGGGGACTCTCACGGGGTGAGCCGGGGTTCGGTCCGGCCGCCGTCGATGAGCGCCGACAGGCCGTCGAGGAGCGACCGCAGCCCGAGTTCGAAGAGGGCGTCGAGGTCCAGGTCGTACCCGGCCGCACCGCAGCTCTCGACGACCCGCGCGAAGGTCGGGTAGGCGCCGGAAGCGATCAGCCGGGTGAGGGCGGAGGTCTGGGTGTCGAGCCACTGCTGGTCCGACAGCCCCGTGGCGCCCCGGGCCTGCGCCTCGCGCTCCAGGTGGACGGCCAGGCCCTGCACATGCCCGTACAGCAGCACGTTGAAGTCGAGCATGGCCGCCGGGTCGAGGCCGTGCCCGTCGAGGGCGCTGAGCATCCACTCGGAGTAGGCGAGCATGTTGGGCAGCAGCAGCGGCCTGGTGAGCGGCCCGGTCTGGGCCAGCCAGGGATGCGCCCGGTGCAGCGCCCACAACGCCCGGGCGCCGGCCTCCAGCCGGGCCCGCCAACCGACCGGGTCCTCGGCCGGACGTGACAGTTCCCCGAGCGCCGTGTCGGCCATCAGCAGCACCAGGTCGTCCTTGCCGTTCACGTAGCGGTACGGCGACATCGCGGCGGTGCCCAGGCGCGCGGCGACGCTCCGCATGGACAGCGCTGCGAGGCCTTCCGCGTCGGCGATGGCGATGGCCGCACGCACCACACCGTCACGGCTCAACTCGCGCTCCGGGCCGGGCACTTCGCCGACACGCCGGGCCACGCCGGGGCGCCCTCGGGCGGGCGCCACCACGGCGCCGACACGCGCTTGGGTGCGCACCGCCCCCTCTTGCCGCAGGGCGGTCAGCGCCTTGGTCGCGGTGGCGAGGGCGACGTTCCATTCCCGGGCGATCTGCCGGGTCGACGGGATCCGGTCCCCCGGGGTCAGCTCACCCTCCGCGATGCGTCGCCGGATGTCGTTGACGATGCGCTGGTAGGGCGGGGTGCGGTGTGCGGTCACCGGTGTGTTCCTCCATACGCGGCCGTATGCGCGGCTGCACACGCAAACTGTACTAGTACAGACACTAGCAGGAAGGAGGGCGTGAGCGGCTGGCTCTGAGCTAGTGCAGCAATAACTACAGGCGTACTGAGGGAACTTGGCGGGGCGGTGCGTACGGCGTACATTCAGCGCGTACACCGTACAGAGGAGTTGCGATGCAGACCGTTTTCCCGCGTCCGGCGCACACCCGGACCGTGCTCATATCCGGCGCGAGCGTCGCCGGGCTCGCTCTCGCCCACTGGCTGCGCCGCCGCGGCCACGCGCCGACGGTGGTCGAGCGGGCTCCGGCCGTACGGCCGGGCGGGCAGGCGATCGACGTGCGCGGCGCGGCGCTCGGCGTCCTGGACCGGATGGACCTGCTGGCGGCAGCACGCGCGTCGCGTACCCGGATGCGCGGGATGTCGATGCTCGACGCGGACGGCAACGAGCTGTGGCGCTCGACGGAGATGACGCTCAGCGGCGGCCGGCTGGACGGCGACGACATCGAGCTGCTCCGCGACGATCTGACGGGCCTGCTGTACGAGCGGGCACGGGACGGCGTCGAGTACCTCTTCGGGGACTCCATCGCCACCCTCGACCAGCACACGGAGGGCGTCGGCGTCACCTTCGAACACGCCGAGCCGCGGGACTTCGACCTGGTCGTCGGGGCGGACGGGCTGCACTCGAAGGTGCGCGCCCTGGTCTTCGGACCCGAGGAGCGGTGCGTCCGTCATCTCGGGGCGTACGTCGCCGTGTTCGCGGCGGACAACTTCCTCGGCCTGGAGGACTGGCAGGTATGGGTCCAGGACGACGGCCGCGCGAGCCTGTGCGTCTATCCGGCGCGCGGCAATACCGAGATCAGGGCCACCCTCGGGTTCCGGTCGGAGCCCATCGGGCTCGACCACCGGGACACCGGCCGGCAGAAGGCGGTCATGACCGAGCGGCTGGCCCATCTGGGCTGGGAGACGCCCCGCCTGCTGAAGGCCATGCGCGAGGCGCCGGACTTCCACTGTGACGCGATGGCCCAGGTTCACCTGGACCGCTGGACGGACGGCAGGGTCGCGCTGGTCGGCGACGCGGGGTATTGCGCTTCGCCGCTGTCCGGCCAGGGGACCAGCCTCGCACTGGTGGGCGCGTACGTCCTGGCGGCGGAACTGGGCCGGGCGGACGGCGGGCACGGCGCGGCGTTCGCCCGCTACGAGCGGCGGATGCGGCCGTTCGTGGCCCGCAACCAGGCTCTGGCCACGGAGCACATGGCCGGTGCTGCCGGGGAGGCGGCCCTCGACTCGGCGAAGAACGCGATCGCACTCGACGGGTGACAACGCCACAGCACGGGCCGCCGCTTTTCCGGCCGCTTTTCCGGCAAGGGAAAACGGCGCCAAGCCCCCCAGACCCGGCGCCGTTCCGCCTGCCGCTCCTCCCTTCCCCCCACCACCCGCGTACGCGGGCCGGGAGGAGCGGCCGGATGGTGGCCGGCCCGGGTCGGGCGATCCCCCGCATCACCCGCCCCGGGCAGCCGCGACCGGCGCCCGTCCCGCGCGGGGACGAGCTCCCGAAGCCCTGCCGAGTATATTGGCTCGGAGCCAGTCAACGCAGGGGCTGCACCATGACCGTTTTCGAGCGGCTTCCCCATGGGCCCCGGAACCCCGGCGCGCATCGCCACACCACTCGTCTCCCGGCACATCGGGCGCGGCTGCCGCAGCCGTTTTCGTACACTTGAGCGAACTCGATGGCGATGGGTCGCCACGACGGGCGAAGGGGCGGGGCGTGAGTGGCACGGAGGGACTTGCGGCGGTGGGCGAGGGGACGTATGCGCTGCGCAATGTGGGCAGCGGGCTGCTGCTGGAGGTCGAGGACGGCCGCAAGGGCAGTGGGGCGAATGTGCGGCAGGGGAAGGACGACGGCTCACCGGGGCAGCTGTGGCGGATCACCGAGGTGCACCCGGGCAGCGGGCTGCGGCATCTGACCAACGTGGGCAGCGGCAAGCGCCTGGACGTCACCGGCGCCTCCACCGAGAACGGGGCCAACGTCCAACAGTGGAAGGCCAACAACTACGGCGCGCAGGAGTGGCTGCTGGAGCAGCACGTGGACGCGCCCGGCACCTTCACGCTGACCAACTACGCCAGCGGTCTGCTGCTGGAGGTCGCGGACGACGGCACGGAGCCGGGGGCCAACGTCCAGCAGTGGGAGGACCGGGACCGCGCGGGTCAGTGGTGGCGGCTGGAGAGCCGCTGACCTGCCGCACTCCCCACGTCCGGGGCCGCCCGGCCCGCCCTCAGAACCCGGCGGCGCGCTCGATGCGGTCGAGCAGCCGGTGGCGGCGTACGGCGTGGGCGAAGTCCGGTGCGTGGCGGGTGCCGTTCGCGAGGTCGGCGCGGATCTGCTCGTAGGCATGGGCCACGGTGTACGCCATCTCCGTGCCACGGCCGGCGAGCGCGGGCAGCGTGGAGTACACGGCGGGGACCGGCAGTTCGGTGAGCGCGGTGTCCCTCCCGCGGGCGCCGTGCACGGTCACCTGGCCGAACTGCAGGTGGCCGGAGTCCCCGGTGAGCAGCAGATCGCCGTCGGTGCCGTTGATCTCCCAGTGGAAGTTGGTGGCGCGGGACAGGCCGCCACGGAAGTGGACCGAGGCCACCGCGCCGCCTTCGAGTACGCCGCTGACGGCGATCTGGTCCGGCACGTCCGTCCGGGCCGGCTCCCCGGTCACCTCGTTGCACACCTTCGGGCGGCGGGTCGCCAGGGTGGCGTCGAGGTCGGTGAACTCGCCGAGTGCCATGGTCACGGCGTCGATGGTGTGGCCGAAGGGGATGGTGAGCATAGAGGCGCCGTTGGTGCGGTCGAGGAGGTATTCGGCGCCCGGCTCGAACTCCGCTCCCCAGCGGCGGCCCGAGGCGATGACGCTGGTGGACAGGACCTCGCCCACGTACCCGTCGGCGATCAGGTCCCGTACATACCGGATCTGGGGCGCGGAGCGGGCCTGGAGGCCGACGAAGGTGCGGACGCCCTTGGCCTCGGCGACGGCGGCCAGTTCCTCGGCCTCCGCGAGGCCGTTGCCCAGCGGCCATTCGCTGAGCACCATCTTGCCGGCTTCGAGGGCGGTCAGGGCCAGTTCACGGTGGTGCGGGACCTTGACGGTGACGACCACGAGATCCACCTCGTCGCGCCGTACGAGTTCTTCGGCACTGCCGAAGGCCAGCGGGATGCCGTACTTCTCCCCCGCGGCCCGGGCCGACTCCGGCGTGCTGGCGGACAGGGCGCGGACCTCGAACCCGGGTACGGCGGCGAGCGCGGGCACGTGGGCGCGGGCGGCCCAGCCGCCGGAGGCGCTGAGGCCGATGATGCCGACGCCGATGGGGGCGGAGGGGGTACGGGGAGGCATGGCGGAGTCCTTTCGGCGGGTGGTGGGTGGCGCGGCGGCGTGCCGTCTGCCGTGCCGGGGCGAGCAGTGATCACGACAGTAGCCCATGTTCACTACGAAGTGAACATGGGCTACTTCGGCGCCGGGTCCGGGTGGGGGATACTGGGGCGCATGGCCAGCCGTACGTCCTCCCCGCTGCTCCATCCCGACGAGCGGGACTTCGACCTGTTCGCCGTCATGAACGCGCTCACCGACCCGGTCCGGCTGAGCATCGTCCTCAGGCTCGCCGGCGAGTCGGCGGTGCCCTGCGGCACCTTCGACCTGCCCATCGCCAAGTCCGCCCTCAGCCGCCACCTGCGCGTGCTGCGCGAGGCGGGCGTCATCAGCCAGCGGGACGAAGGCACCCGCCGGGTCAACTCCCTGCGCGCGCAGGAGTTGGAGCGCCGCTTCCCCGGCCTGCTCGAACTCGTCCTGAAGGAAGGCGCCGGGCGCGGCACGCCGCAGCCGGTCCCCGCCTGACGGATTCCGGTCGTTCCGAGCGCCGCGTCCCGCCTCCCCGGCGGGGCGCGGCGCTTTTTCGCTTGCCGCCCCTAGGGCTCCTAGGTTAAAACTAGGCGCCCTAGGTAACGCTGGCGGACAAGGACGTACGGAGGGCATATGGCGCGGGCCGGGCTGACGGCGGAGCGGGTGACGCGGGCGGGAGCCGAGCTGGCGGACGAGGTCGGGCTCGACCAGGTGACCATGGCGCGGCTGGCGCGGCGGCTCGGCGTAAAGGACGCGAGCCTGTACGCGCACGTCCGCGGGCTGGAGGACCTCCGCGGGCGGATCGCGCTGCTGGCCGCGGACGAGAAGACGATCCGTATCGCGGAGGCGACCGCCGGGCGCGCGGGCAAGGAAGCGCTCGTCGCGTTCGCCAACGCCTGGCGGGAGTACGCCCACCAGCACCCGGGCCGCTACACGGCGACGCAGATCCCGATCGACATCGACCCCGAGCTGGCCGCGAAGGCGCCCGGACCGCGGCGTGCGGTCGAGCTGACGTACGGCATGCTGCGCGGCTACGGCCTGGCCGAGCCCGACCTGACCGACGCGGTCCGGCTGTTGCGCAGCACGTTCCACGGCTTCGTGGCCCTGGAGGCCGCCGGTGGTTTCGCGCAGGCGCGCCCGCCGCAGCGTTCCTGGGACCGCACACTCGACGCCCTGCACGCCCTCCTGGAGCACTGGCCCTCACCCGGAGAAGGAGACTCCTCATGACCGACCCGACCACCGGCAGGCTGCGCGTGAACGGCGCGACCCTGCATTACGAAGTGCGCGGCCGGGGCCCGCTCCTGCTGCTGATACCCGGGGGGACGGGCGGCGCGGCGGCCTTCGACGGCATCGCCGACGCCCTGGCCGCCACGTACACCGTCGCGGCCTACGATCCGCGCGGCCTGGGCCGGAGCCCGCTGGACGATCCCGATGCCGGGCAGCGGGTGGCCGAGCACGCCGAGGACGCGGTCCGGCTGCTGGAACTGCTGTCGCCCGGCGAGCCGGCCCGGGTCTTCGGTTCCAGTTCGGGCGCGATCGCCGCCCTGCACCTGCTCACCGCCCATCCCGAACGGGTCGAGCGGGTCGTGGCGCACGAGCCGCCGGTGGTGGAGGTCCTGCCGGACGCGTCGGCGCACCGTGCGCTGATCGCCCGCGTACAGGAGACGTTCCACAGCCAGGGGCTGATGCCGGCGATGGCGGTGTTCGCCGCGGGGCTGAGGAAGGACGGCGAGAGCGCCGGGCCGGCGCCCGCGCCCGGACTTCCGCCGGAGGCCGCGGCGCGAGCCGAACAGACACTGGCCGGCCTGCCGTTCTTCGTCAGCCGCATCGTCCCCGCCTTCATGTCCTACGTACCGGACGTCGACCGGCTCAAGGCGCTGCCGGACCGGTTCGTCCTGGCCGGCGGGCACGATTCGCGCGGCGAGCTGCCCTATCGTGCGGCAGCCTTCCTGGCCGAGCGGTGCGGTACGGAGCTTCGGCAATTCCCCGGCGGGCACGTCGGTCTGACCACGCACTCCGCCGAGTTCGGGGAAGCCCTGGAGAAGGCTCTGAGCATCTGAGTACCTTGCCCGGCCGGCCGTCGGGCGCACGGCGCGGCGACCGACAGCCGCTCCCCCTCCCGGTGCAGGTCCGGGAGGGGGAGCGCAGGTGCGGAGCATCGTCGTGCTCAGGCGGTCAGCTGCACCTCGGTACCGGCCGCCGGTGCCGCGCCCTTCGTCCGGCGCGTGGCGTCCGCCATGCGGGGTGCGGTCGCGAGCTGCTGCCGGGCGACGGCGAGGGCGTCCTCGGGCCGGCGGGTGCCGGTGGAGACGCACAGTGTGTAGGTCACGTCCTCCAGCTGCCGGCGCGATGCGTCGGTGCCCTGCTCCGCGTGGTGAGTCCGCAGCGTCTCGTAGCGCTGGACAAGGTCCCGCAGGACCGCGGGGTGGGCCATCAACACGTGTCGTCCTCTCCTCGGCGTAGGGGTTTCCGCAATCGGGGCAAGCATCAGGCCTCGGCGCACAGCCCCGTACGGAGCTTGCCGAGGGTCCGGGCCAGCAGCCGGGAAACATGCATCTGGGAGATGCCGAGCGCCTCCCCTATCTTCGACTGCGTCATTTCCTGGCCGAAGCGCATTTCGATGATCTGGCGCTCCCGCTCGTCCAGTTCCTGGATCAGCGGGGCGAGAGCGTGCAGGTTCTCCACGGTCTCGATGGCCGGGTCCGTCTCGCCCATGGTGTCGGCGACGGTACGGGCCTTGCCACTGGCCGGGCCGTCGTCGGACTGCTCGTTGGGCGAGTCCAGGGAGCCCGCGGCGTAACCGTTGGCGGCGATGAGGCCGTCCAGGACCTCTTCCTCGGTGATCTTCAAATGGGCGGCCAGGTCCTTGACCGTGGGGTCGCGGTCGAGGGTGCCGGCGAGCTGCTCCTTGGCCTTGGCGATCTCGACCCGCAGTTCCTGGAGGCGGCGCGGCACGTGCACCGCCCAGCTGGTGTCGCGGAAGAAGCGCTTGATCTCACCGACGATGTACGGGACGGCGAAGGAGGTGAATTCCACCTCCCGGGACAGGTCGAAGCGGTCGATCGCCTTGATGAGGCCGATCGTGCCGACCTGGATGATGTCTTCCATCTCGCCGCTGCCGCGGTTGCGGAACCGGCTGGCGGCGAACCGCACCAGCGACAGGTTCATCTCGATGAGCGTATTGCGCGCGTACTGGTATTCGTGCGTGCCCTCTTCGAGGACCTGGAGCCGGTCGAAGAACAGCTTCGACAGCTCGCGTGCGTCCTTGGGGGCGATCTTGCCCGCGTCCTCGACCCACGGCAGTCCCTCGGCAACGCCCGCTGTTCCGCCCGACGGCCGGTCGGTGCCGGCCGCCTGATCGAGCTCCACAGTCTGCACTGCTGCCGTTGTCATGACTCGCCCTTTCCTGATGTCGACGACGATGCTTACGACCGGGTTCCCCATTCGGCACCGGTCATTCCTCACAGATCAAAAACAATCGTCGCAGGTGGTGGACGTGGCGGCGGGTTCAGGCCAAGGGGCGGGAAGGGGCGGGCCGTTCGGATGTTGTCGCAATAGCCGTGAACTTGGGCAGACTATGGCAAATCTCTATAGGGGTCCGCCCCTTCCCGTCCGCTTCACGCCGAGGACTCCGTCGCTCCCGGGGCCGCCGGGGGCGTCCCGCTGAACGCGTCCGCCGGAATGTTGGGCATGGCCTGGCTGGTGATCCGGTAGCGGCCGTCGAGGGGCTCCTCGGCCCGGGTCACGTGAACGGTGAGCGGGCCGGCCCATTCGTAGTGGTGCTCCGCGGCGTGCCGGGCCAGTACGTCGGTCAGCTCCTGGCCGACCTGCGCTTCGCGCTCGCCGAGCTGTTCGTGCACGGCGGGGGCGAGTTCCACTTTGTAGGCGTTGGGGACGAGCACCCGGTCGTGGGCGGCCACCACGGCGTGGCCGTCGCACTCGCGTCGCAGGTCGTCGCACAGCTCGACCGGATCGTTGCCGAGCACCTTGTCGACCAGCGCACTTTCCCAGTGCTCCACCGTCTTCTCCATGCGCGTGAGCAATCCCATGCCGGCCGGGTGCCCGGTTCGCGGTATCCCATTCGGCGCGGTGGACGGCGGCGGGCGACGACCCGCGGTCCGCGTGGTTCCCGTACCGCTTACGGGTGTTGGATCTCCGGCGGGGCGGGCGCCGCGGGAGCGGGCGGGGCTTCCGGGGCGTCGAACGGCGGCGGTTCCTCGGCCGTCCTGGACTTCGGGCGGGCCGGCCGCGGCGCGGCGGGAGCCGACGGCGGGGCCGGGGTCCCGGGTACGGCCGGAGCCGGCGGCGGTACGGGGGCCTCGGGCGCGGCCGGCCGGGGCGGTGCCGGCATGCGGGTCCCGGATTCGTGGTTCTCGTGGGAACCGGATTCGTGGTTCTCGTGGGAAGTGGACATGGTGTTCTCCTTTTCGGTTGCGGGCCGGAATCGCGCTATTGCGTGACGCGGCGGGCGAACGACCGCATGGCGAGCCAGACGAATCCCGCCGCGCCCACGGCCAGGGCCGTGAGGAAGGCCCAGGTCGGCATGTGGCCGACCTGGGGTGTGAGGACGGCGCGCAGGCCCTCGTTCATGTAGACCATCGGGTTGAGGAGCACGGCGATCTGCAGCCAGGGGGTGCCGTCCAGCGACGACCACGGGAAGTAGACGCAGCCGAGCATCATCGCGGGGAACATCACGAGGGTGAAGAGCACCTGGATCTGGCGCGGGTCGATACGGGTGGCCAGGTACATGCCGATCGCGGCGGCCAGCACCGCGCCCGCGAGCAGGACGAAGACGAGCATCGGCCAGTTGGCGACCGACACGGCGGGCCCCTGCCCCTGGGCGTGCACCAGCAGGACGACCGGGAAGACGAGGACGCCGGCCACCAGGCCCTCGACGACGGCGGAGAGGATCTTCTGCAGCCCGAGCACCCGGACCGACACCGGCGCGAGCGCCCGGTCCTCGATGGCGCCGGGCCCGGACAACTCCATGACCAGGGGGAAGGTCACCGCGGCCATGGCCTGGAGGACCATGGAGGAGCCCACCAGGCCCGGCACCATGATGGTGGAGAAGGCCTCTCCCCCGGGTCCTGCCCCGCCGCCGCCGACCTTCGGCAGCACATAGGCGAAGACGAAGACGAACAGCAGCGGCTGGATGACGATGCGCACCGCGCTCATCACGAAGTTGCGGCGCAGCACCCGGGCGTCGCGCGCCATCATGGCCGTGAAGGTGTGCAGCGTCCGGCTCCGGACGGCCGGTGCCTTGGTCAGTACGGTGGTGGTCATTCGCGGAACTCCCGTCCGGTCAGGGTCAGGAACACGGTTTCCAGGCTGGGGCTGATCTGGGACGCGTCGAGGACGGTGAGCCCGGCCTTGGCGGCCAGCGCGACCAGGTCGCTGAGCACGCCGTCGGCGTCCTTGGCGAAGACCCGTACCTGTCCGTCCGCCGCCTCCACCCGGTCGGCGTGCGCCATCGCGTGCACCGCGGCGAGGTCGAAGTCGCCGCCCTGGTAGACGACGGTGACAACGGTCTCCGCGCCGATCGAGTCGCGCAGCGCCTTGGCGCTGTCGCAGGCCAGCACCCGGCCGTGGTCGATCACGGCCAGCCGGTCGCACAGCGTCTCGGCCTCTTCCATGTGGTGCGTGGTGAGCAGGATGGTCTGCCCGTCGGCCTGGAGTCCGCGCAGAATGTCCCACAGGTGGAGGCGGGACTGCGGGTCGAGGCCGGCCGTCGGCTCGTCGAGGAAGAGCACGTCGGGGCGGTGCACCAGGGCCCGCGCGATCATGACGCGTTTGAGCTGTCCGCCGGAGAGCTCGAAGACGCGGGCCCGTCCCCGGTCGGTCAGGCCGAAGAGCGCGAGGAGGTCGTGCGCCCTGGCGCGGGCGGCGCGGCGGCCGAGGCCGAAGTAGCGGCCGCGGAATTCGAGGTTCTCGGCCACGGTCAGCTCGATGTCGAGGGTGTTGTCCTGCGCCACCACGCCGATGCGCCGTTTGACCGCCACCGGGTCGGCGGCCACGTCCAGGCCGCAGATCTCGGCGCGGCCCGCCGAGGGGCGGGCCATGGTCGTCAGCATGCCGATGGTCGTGGACTTGCCCGCGCCGTTCGGGCCGAGCAGTCCGAAGAACTCTCCTTTCGGCACGCTCAGTGAGAGGCCGCGCACGGCCTCCACCGCGCCGCCCGGCCCTGGATAGCTCTTGCGCAGGCCGTCGGCGTGGATCGCCAGGTTGCCGGACATCCGGGCACCTTCCTGTTGTCGCCGCCCGCTCGGTGCGGGACGTGTTCCGGTGGAATGGGTCATGGCGCCGGGCTCGCGTCCCGGTGCGGGCGGCCGTCCGCCGCCGTGGGCGGGTCGATCCGGAGGCGGCCGAGTTTCGCCGCGGGTTCCGCCGCGACCTGTCGCAGTACGCCGGTCAGCTGGGCGGCGAGCACCTCGACGGCCGGCCGTCCGAACAGGTCGGCGCGGTACCAGATGACGCCCTCCACACCGGCCGGGCCACCGTCCGCCGACCTCAACTCCCGCAGGGTGAAGGCCAGTTCACTGCGCGCCGCGCCGCGGTTGCGGTGGGCGGGCCGCACCGGGTCGGCCGTGAGGCCGGGCAGGTCCCAGGGCGGTTCCGGCAGGTTCTCCATGCCGATGATCATCTGGAAGGGCCGGTGTCCGAGGCGTTCCTCGACCGGCTGGGACGGCAGGTCCTCGTGGGCGTACGCGGCGAGGTCGGCCTTGCGCACCCGGCGGACGAGGTCGGCGAACGCCGGGTCGCCGCCCGCGTCGGCGCGCAGCACCAGGTGGTTGGCGAACAGGCCGACCACATCGCTCGTCGCGTCGTCGGCGCGCCCGGCGGAGACGGTGCCCATCGGGACGCTCTCGGCGCCGCGCCGCGCCCACAGGGCGGCGACAGCCGCCCGCAGCACCATGAACAGGGTGGCGCGCTCGCGCCGGGCGGTTTCCAGCAGGGCCCGGTGCGCGGCCTCGTCCACCGCAAAGGTGACCTGGCCGCCCTCGCCGGTGGGCGGGTCCGCCGGTGTCCGGTCCGGGGCGAGCAGGGGCCGCTCCGGCAGGTCGGCGAGGACGCCGGTCCAGTACGCGAGGCGGCGTCCGAACGGGCTGTCCGGGTCGTCGAGGCGGGCCAGCTGCTCGTGCTGCCGTACGGCGAAGTCTGCGTACTGGAGGGGCAGCGGGGCCCATCCGGGTTCGCCACCGGCCGCCCGCGCGGTGTACGCGGTGGACAGGTCGCGGGCGATCAGCCCGGTGGACCAGCCGTCCGCCGCGATGTGGTGCACCACGATCTGGAGCACGTGGTCGTCGGGTGCGAGGGTGAAGAGGGTGGCCCGGCAGGGCGGCCCGGTGGCGAGGTCGAAGGGGCGGGCGTGGGCCGCGTCCAGGGCCGCGGCCAGCTCGTCCTCGGTGGCGGGGACGGCGGGGAGGGTCACCGGGGCGGGCTCGGTGACGATCTGTCCGTCGGCCTCCGTGAAGCGGGTGCGCAGGGATTCGTGGCGGGCGAGTACGTCGTTCCAGGCCGCTTCCAGGGCGTCCGGCCGCAGCGGGCCGCCGAGCCGTACCGTCAGCGGGATGTTGTAGCGGCTCTCGCCGGAGAGCATCGAGCGCTGACCGGGTGTCAGCGGGATGGTGTCGGGGCGCGGTCCGGCGGCCGGCGCGGGCTGCGCGGTGGCCGCGGCCAGGTGGACGGCCAGTGCGGCCGGGGACGGCGCCTCGAACAGTTCGCGCACTTCCAGGTCCTTGCCGAGGACGGCCTGGACGCGTCCGGCGAGCCGGACCGCCAGCAGCGAGTCGCCGCCGAGGTCGAAGAACCCGTCCTCCGCGCCGACCCGGGCGACGCCCAGGATCTCGGCGAACAGGGAGCACAGGATCTCCTCCACGGGCGAGTTCGGGCCGCGGCCGCGGTACCCGGCCGGGTGGTCCGGGGCGGGCAGGGCGGCCCGGTCGACCTTGCTGTTGGCGGTCAGCGGCAGCTCGTCCAGGGCCACCGTCGCCGACGGCACCATGTAGTCGGGCAGCCGCTCGGCCGCGAAGTCCCGTACGCCCGCGGCGTCCCCCACGACGTACGCGACCAGCCGCTTGTCGCCCGGCCGGTCCTCCCTGGCCAGCACCGCGACCTGCGCCACCCCGGGGCACCGGGCGAGGACGGCCTCGATCTCGGCCGGCTCGATCCGGAACCCCCGGATCTTGACCTGGTCGTCGGCCCGCCCGAGGAAGAGCAGTTCCCCGTCGTGGTTCCAGCGGACCAGGTCGCCGGTGCGGTACATCCGCGCGCCGCCGTCGTACGGGCACGCCACGAACCGTTCCGCGGTCGGCCCCGGGCGGCCGAGGTAGCCCCGGGCGACGCCCTGTCCGGCGATGTACAGCTCGCCGGTGACATCGGGCGGGACCGGCCGGAGCGCGGCGTCCAGGACGTAGACCCGTACCGCGTCGCGCGGGCCGCCGATCGGGAGGACGGCCGGGGCCGGGGCGCCGGGGCCCACGGCGAACGTCGTGGCGCACAGCGTGGTCTCCGTCGGCCCGTACAGATGGCTGACGGTGAGGTCGGGGCAGGCGTCCCGGACGCTCGCGACGGCCTCGGCCGGTACCGCGTCGCCGCCCGTCAGGACGTGCCGCAGCCCGGCGAAGCACTCGGGCGTCTCCTGCGCGAGGACGCGGAAGAGGCCGGCCGTCAGGTGTACGGCCGTCAGCCCGTGGTCGGTGACCAGGCGGGCCAGCGCCTTCGCGGTGAGGTCGTCCGGGGGCGCGATCACCACGCGCCCGCCGTTGAGGAGCGGGACCCACAGTTCGAGGGTGGAGGCGTCGAAGGTGTGCGGCGCGTGGAAGAGGACGCGTCCGGTGGCGATGCCGTCCCAGCAGGCGTCGGCGGCGAGGGCGGTGATGTTGCCATGGGTGGCGATGACGCCTTTGGGCTCGCCGGTCGTGCCGGAGGTGTACATCACGTACAGGCCGGAGTCCGGTGTCACGGTGGCCGGGAGCGGGGTGTCGGCGCGGTTGCGCAGGGCGTCCTCGACGTCGGCTTCGGTCAGGACGGCGGCGGGCGCGGCGTCGTCGAGCAGGGCCCGTACCCGCTTGGCGGGCAGGGCGGTGTCCACCGGTACGGCGACCGCTCCCGCCTTGGCCGTGCCCAGCAGCGCGACGACGAGTTCGGGCGAGCGGTCGAGGGTGACCACCACCCGGTCCCCCGGCCGGGTGCCGGCGGCGTGCAGGTGCCGGGCGACCTGGTCGGCCCGCGCGTCCAGGCAGGCGTACGTCAGGGTCGTCCCGCCGGAGACCAGCGCGATGTCGTCCGCGTGCTGCCGTGCGGTCCGCGCGAACAGCTCGGGGACGGTCGTCGGCGGGGGGCCCGCGGCGCCGGTGTTGACGCCGCATAGCAGCCGTTCGGCTTCGCCGTCGACGAGGATGTCGATGTCACCGGCCGTGATGTCCGGGTCGGCCGCGAGCTGGGTGAGGATGCCGACGAACCGGGCGGCCAGGAGTTCCGCGCTGCGGCGGTCGATCAGCTCCGGGCGGTGGGTCAGCAGGAACAGCAGCTCGGGGCCCGGGAAGGCGGCGAGGCTGAGCGGGTAGTGGCTGACGTTGTGGGCGCGTACGGGGGTGAGCTTCAGCGGCGGCCCCTCCTCCTCCGCCAGGGGGCCGCGCGGGAAGCTCTCGTAGACCAGCAGGCTGTCGAATTCCGCGCCGGGCCCGCCCGCGCGCTGGATCTCGCTGAGTCCCAGGTACTGGTGGGCGATCAGGGCGCCCTGCCGGGTCTGCACATCGGCGAGCAGTTCGGACACCGGCCGGTCGGCCGTCAGCGGCACCCGTACGGGAATGGTGTTGATGAACAGCCCGAGCATGCTCTCGACGCCGCGCAGTTCCGCGGGGCGGGCCGCGACCGTCGCGCCGAACACCACGTCGTCCCGGCCCAGCAGGCGGCCGAGGAGGAGCGCCCAGGCGCCCTGGACGAAGGTGTTCGGGGTCAGACCGGAGCGGCGGGCCAGTTCGGTGAGCGCTTCGGTGGCGGGCCGGTCCAGTTTCGCGGAGACCTGTTCGTGTCCGGCGGAGGGTGCCGGACGGTTCGCGGACGGTGTCAGCAGTGTCGGTTCGCGCAGTCCGGCGAGGTCGGCCCGCCACGCGGCGCGGGAGGCTTCCTTGTCCTGGGCGGCCAGCCAGCCGAGGTAGTCGCGGTAGGGCGGGACGGGCGGCAGGCCGGACGGGTCGCCGCCCGCCTCGTAGAGGGTCCACAGCTCGTGCTGGAGCGTCGGCAGTGACCAGCCGTCCATCAGGATGTGGTGGTTGGTGCAGATCAGCCGGTGCCGGTCCGGTGCGAGGCGCAGCAGCATCAGCCGGAGCAGCGGCGGTACGGCCAGGTCGAAGCGCCGTACGCGGTCCTCGTGGGCCAGCCGTTCCGCTTCCGCGAGGGCGGCCTCGGGCGGCCGGTCGCTCAGGTCGGCGTCCCGCCAGGGCAGCTCGACCCGGGCCGGGATGACCTGGACGGGCTGTTCGAGGCCCGGCGGCTGGCGGAAGCAGGCCCGCAGGGTGGCGTGCCGGGCCACCAGCGCCTGCCAGGAGGCGCGCAGCGCGGCCGTGTCGAGGTTGCCTTCGATGTCCACGGCGTCCTGGACCACGTAGGCGTCCTCGGCCCGCTCGTCGAAGAGGGAGTGGAAGAGCAGTCCCTCCTGGAGCGGTGTCAGCGGCCACACATCTTCTATGCGGCGTTCCACGGCATACCTCCCGTACCGGGTATTTCGTTGAAGTCGTCCTCAAGGGCCTCCAGCTGACCGAGCGTCAGGTCGACCAGCGGCAGGTCCGAGGGGGTCAGGCCGCCCGCGTGCGGGGCCTCGCCGAGCGCGGCCAGCCCGGCCAGCAGGGTGGTCCAGCGGTCCGCCAGGCACTCGGCCCCGTTCTCGGACAGGACCCCGTCCAGCCACGAAACCAGCAGCACCAGCTCCGGGCCGGTGTCGCCGTCGCGGACCAGGCCGCCGAACTCCAGCGCGTGCAGGGCGGGCAGCTCCGGGTCTGCGTCGGCGCCCATGGCGCGGGGGCCGGCCGGCTGCCAGTCGCCGGTGTCCGGGCCCGCGACGGCGAACCGTCCCAGGTAGTTGAACCCGGCCGACGGCGTGGGCAGCTCCCCGTACGTCTGGGCGGCCTGCTCCTTGACGCGCTTGAGCAGCCGGTCGGCGGCCGGACCGCCCGCGCGCACCTCGTCGAAGTCGGTGACGCCCGCGTCCAGGCGGACCGGGCGCAGGGTGGTGAACCAGCCCACCGTCCGCGACAGGTCCAGGCCGCCGTCGCGGCCGTGGCCTTCCACGTCCAGGACGACCGGGCCCGGCCGGTCCTCGGTGAGGGCCGCGGCGAGCGCGGCGAGCAGCACGTCGCCGGTGGTCGCGTGGAAGGCGGCGGGCACGGTGGTCAGCACCGCGGCGGCCGTCCGGGCGGGCACGGTGAACGTGCGCTGCCGCATCTGCCCTTCGGTGCCCTGGACCGGCCCGGCGGCCCGTGGCCGGTAGGCGTCCGCCGTCTGCCGGGCGTACGTGCGGAACGCGGCGGCGACCGGCGCGAGCTCCGCGTCCGGCTCGGCCCAGGCCGCCGCGAGGTCCGGCAGCAGGATGCGCCAGGAGACCGCGTCGAAGACCAGGTGGTGCACGACGATCACGAGCCGTCCGGACCGTCCGCTCCCCCGGTCGAACCAGACCGCCCGCAGGGTGGTGCCGGTGCGCGGGTCGAGCCGGCCGGACGTCGCCCGCGCCTCCGCGTCGATCAGGTCCTCGAAGGCCTCGCCCGTCAGTCCCGTGGCGTCGACGCGCCGGACGCGGTCCGGTACGGGGGCCGCGTCGCCGACTTCGAGGTACGGTTCCGCGCCGTCCGGGACGACCAGGCGGGCCCGCAGCATGGCGTGGTGGTCCACGGCCTTCTCGACGGCCCGGGTCAGCCGGTCGAGCCCGGCCCGCGCCGGGACACGTACCACGGTCCACTGCGCGAAGCGGGCGGCCAGCACGTCCGGTCCGCCGCGCGCCGCCAGTTCCCGCATGATCGGGGTGAGCGGGACGACGCCGTGGCCGTCCTCGTGCCGGACGTCGTCCTCCGTGACGGGCCGGGCGATCAGGGCGAGCGCTTCCGGTGTCTTGTGCTGGAAGACCTCGGCGGCGGTGATCCGGTGCCCGGCCTTGGCCGCGCGGGCGACGAGCAGCAGGGAGATGATGCTGTCGCCGCCGAGCTCGAAGAAGTTCGCGTCCGCGGCGACGGGACCGGACGGTTCCGTGTCGTCGTCCGGTGCCCCGAGGCCGAGGAGTTCCGCGAAGAGGTGGCAGAACAGCGTCTCCAGCGGGGTGCGGGGCGCGCGTCCGGCGGAGGCCGCCGTGTAGTCGGGGGCGGGCAGGGCGGCCCGGTCGACCTTGCTGTTGACGGTCAGCGGCAGCTCGTCCAGCACCACCGTCGCCGACGGCACCATGTAGTCCGGCAGCCGCTCGGCCGCGAAGTCCCGTACGTGTGCGGGGTCCCCGACCACGTACGCCACCAGCCGCTTGTCGCCCGGCCGGTCCTCCCGCGCCAGCACCGCGACCTGCTCCACGCCCGGGCACCGGGCGAGCACCGCCTCGACCTCCGCGAGCTCGATCCGGAACCCCCGGACCTTCACCTGGTCGTCGGCCCGCCCCAGGAAGACCAGGTTCTCGTCCCGGTCCCAGCGCACCAGGTCGCCGGTGCGGTACATGCGCCCGCCCCGGTCGTACGGGCACGCCACGAACCGTTCGGCGGTCGGCGCGGCCCGCCCCAGGTAGCCACGGGCGACACCCTCGCCGGCGATGTACAGCTCGCCGGGCACGCCCACCGGGACGGGGCGCAGGAACCGGTCCAGGGCGTAGACCCGGGTGCCGTCGCGCGGGCGGCCGATCGGCAGCACGGCCGGGGCTTCCGTACCGGGCGGGAGGGTGTGGGTGGTGGCGCAGAGCGTGGTCTCGGTCGGTCCGTACAGGTGGTGCAGGGTGACGTCGGGGCAGGCGTCGGCGACCCGGGCGACCGCCTCGGGCGGCACCACGTCACCGCCGGTCAGCACGTGCCGCAGACCGCCCGCGAAGCACTCGGGCGTCTCCTGCGCCAGCGCCCGGAACAGTCCGGCCGTGACGTGCGCCGCCGTCACCCCGTGCTCCGCGACGAGCCCGGCGAGCGTCGCGCCGTCCATGTCCACGGCGGGCGCGACCACGACGCAGCCGCCGCCGAGCAGCGGCACCCACAGTTCGAAGGCCGAGGCGTCGAAGGCGTGCGGCGCGTGGAACAGCACCCGGCCCGTTCCGATGTCCCCCCAGCAGGCGTCGCGCGCGAGCGCCGCCGCGCCGCCGTGGGTGACCATGACGCCCTTGGGCGTCCCGGTCGAGCCGGAGGTGTACATGACGTACAGGCCGGAGTCCGGCGCCACTCGTACCGGGGGCGGCGACGCGGGGAAGCCGTCGAGCACGTCGGCCGCCGGCACCTCGGTCACCACCAGCGCGGGGGCCGCGTCCTCCAGCAGGAACCGCACCCGCTCGGCCGGATACGCGGTGTCCACCGGTACGAACACGGCGCCCGCCTTGGCGGTCCCGAGCAGGACGGTCACCAGTTCGGCGGTCCGGGGCAGCAGCACCGCCACCCGGTCCCCCGCGCCGACCCCCTGGGCGTGCAGGTAGTGCGCGAACCGGTTCGCCCGCGCGTCGAGTTCCCCGTAGGTGAGGGACAGCGCGCCGGACACAAGGGCTGTCGCGTCCGGGTGGCGGGCCGCGGCCTGTTCGAACAGGCCGGGCACCGTCCGGCCGGCGGCACCGGTCCCGGGCCGCCCGACGTTCACGCCGGACACCAGCCGCTCCCGCTCACCGTCCAGCAGGAGATCGAGGTCGCCCACCCGGGCCCGCGCATCGTCGGCGAACCGGCCGAACACCGCCACCAGGCGCTCGGTCAGCGCCTGCGCGGTGGCCGGGTCGAAGAGGTCGGTGGCGAACTCCAGCAGGCCGTCGAGGCCGCCCCCGTCCGGCCGTTCGCGCAGCACCACCGACAGGTCGAACTTCGAGCTGGTCAGCCCCACCGGGACGACCTCGGCGTCCAGGCCGGGGGCCGCGAAATCGGTGCCCGGCGCGTTCTGGAGGGCGAAGGCGACCTGGAACAGCGGGTGCCGGGAGAGGGAGCGGACCGGGTTCAGTACGTCCACCAGGTGCTCGAAGGGCAGGTCCTGGTGGGTGTACGCGGCGAGGTCGGCCTCGCGTACCCGCCGGACCAGTTCGGTGAAGGCGGGGTTGCCGCTGACGTCGGTGCGCAGCACCAGCGTGTTGAGGAAGTTGCCGACCAGCCCGTCCAGGGTCTCGTCCGTACGGCCCGCGATGGGCGTGCCCAGCGGTACGTCCTGCGCGCCGCCCAGCCGGGACAGCAGCGCCACGACGGCGGCCTGCGCGACCATGAACAGCGTCGCGTCGCACTCGCGCGCGATCTCCTGGAACCGCCGGTGCACGGTGCCGTCCAGTGTGAACGGCAGCATCGCGCCCCGGTGACTGGCCGTCGCGGGCCGGGGCCGGTCGAAGGGCAGCTCCAGCTGTTCCGGCAGGTCGGCGAGGGTCCGGGTCCAGAAGTCGAGCTGCCGTCCGAAGAGGCCGTCCTCGGTGTCCTGGGCGAGGAGTTCGCGCTGCCAGAGGGTGAAGTCGGCGTACTGGACGGGCAGCGGCGCCCAGCCGGGCGCACGGCCCTCGGCCCGCGCCGCGTAGGCGGCCGACAGGTCACGCATCAGCACGCCCATGGACCAGCCGTCGGCGGCGATGTGGTGCACGACGATCAGCAGCACGTGCTCGTCCGGTGTCACTTCGAAGAGCGAGGCGCGCCAGGGGAGTTCCCTTTCGAGGCGGAATCCGCGGGCGGCTTCGGCGGCCATGGCGGCGTCCAGTGCCTCGTCGGGGACGGCGGACATATCGATACGGGCCGGTACGGCGGACAGGATTTCCTGATGGGCGCTGCCGCCCTCGTCGGGGTACTGGGTCCGGAGGGTTTCGTGCCGAGCAACCACATCCCCCCAGGCTGCTTCGAGCGCTGCGGTGTTCAGTTCCCCGGTCAGGCGAATGGCGAGCGGAATATTGTTGGTCGGGCTGGGGCCTTCCAGGCTGTGCAGGAACCACATCCGCTGCTGACCGAACGACAACGGCATCGGGTCAGGGCGTTCC
>NZ_JOCQ01000095.1 GCF_000720725.1 Streptomyces rimosus subsp. rimosus | reverse complement strand
GCCCGGGGCGCCGAACGCGCCCGCACCCGGACCGCCCTGGCCGCCGGGGACGCCCGGACCGCCGCGGCCCGGCAGCGCCGGACGCGCGCCGCCCGCGCCGACCTGGCCGCGCGGCTGGAGACCGGCGAGGCGGTTGGCGGAGGCGTTCGGGGTGCTGGGCAGGCCCTCGCCGTGCCCGGCGCCCGGACCGCCCTTGCCCGGCTGCGGCTTCTTGCCGCCCTGGGCGACGTCGACCGGCAGCATGACCAGCGCCGTCGTACCGCCCGAGTCGGACGGCCGCAGCTGGATACGGATGCCGTGCCGCAGCGACAGGCGGCCGACCACGAACAGACCCATGCGGCGGGAGACCGAAACGTCCACCGTCGGCGGGCTGGCCAGCCGCTCGTTGATCGCGGACAGGTCCTCGGGCGACAGGCCGATGCCGGTGTCGTGGATCTCGACCAGGACGCGGCCGTCGGGCAGCGCGTGACCGGTCACCTTGACCTTGGTCTGCGGCGAGGAGAAGGAGGTGGCGTTCTCCAGCAGCTCGGCGAGGAGGTGGACGAGGTCGTTGACGACCCGGCCGGCGACCTCGGTCTGCGGGACGGCGCTCAGTTCGATGCGCTCGTACTGCTCCACCTCGGAGGCGGCGGCGCGCAGCACGTCGACCAGCGGGACGGGGCGCGTCCAGCGGCGGCCCGGCTCCTCGCCCGCGAGGACGAGGAGGTTCTCACCGTTACGGCGCATACGGGTCGCCAGGTGGTCCAGCTTGAACAGCGAGGACAGCTGGTCCGGGTCGGCCTCGCGGGACTCCAGTTCGGAGATGAGCGACAGCTGGCGCTGGATCAGGCCCTGGCTGCGGCGCGAGAGGTTGGTGAACATCGCGTTGACGTTGCCCCGCAGCAGCGCCTGCTCGGACGCCAGGCGGACGGCTTCGCGGTGCACGTCGTCGAAGGCCGCGGCCACCTTGCCGATCTCGTCGCGGCTGTGCACGCCGACCGACTCGACGGAGGTGTCCACGTCCTGCGGGTCCGACTCGGACAGCTGCTTGACCAGCTCGGGCAGGCGCTCCTGGGAGACCTTCTGCGCGGTGTCCTGGAGGCGGCGCAGCGAGCGCACCATGGACCGGGACACGACGAACGCGCCGATCAGCGAGATGCCGAGGACCAGCAGGATCATCGCACCGTTGATGATCGCTTCCCGCGTCGCCTCGTTGCGCAGCTCGCGGGACATCTGCTCCATCTGCGAGAGCAGCGAGCTCTCGATCTTCGACATCTCGTCGATCTTGACGGTGTCGGTGTCGTACCAGTCGAGGTACTTGTAGTCCTCGCTGCGGATGCCGTTGTCGCTGGCAAACGCCCGGTGCGCGAAGGCGACGGCCGCCTTGATGTCGTCGTTGTTGCCGTCCAGGCCCTTGGTCAGGTCGCTGGCGCCCTCGGAGATCTGGGAGAAGCGGTCGCGGGCCGCCTTCTCGTTGTCCTCGGCGGTACGGCCGGAGAGCCGGTCGTTGGAGGACAGCTGCGGGCCGCCCTTGTGCGCGAGGCCGGCGCTGACGATCGCGCGCTGCATCGACGCGTACTCCTTGGCGGAGGAGAACGCCGCCAGCGCACGGGTCGAGCGGATCATCTCCGGGTTGCTGGTCGCCTGCGCCATGTCCTGGGACAGCGCGAGCAGCGAGGTGATCAGCTGGTTGTAGCTGCTGACGGTACGGGCCGAGTTGTCGGCGTCCTTGTACGCGTTGTTGCGGATCTCGTTGAGCGTGTTGAGCTGACGCCCGATGTCCAGCAGGGTCGCCTGGACGCCGGCCATCGCCGGGTCGTCGCGCTGGATGCTGCCGGTGGCCTTGTTGAACGCCAGCTTCGCGCGGTCGGTGGCCTCGCGGGGCGCGACGACGTTGGCGTCGTCCTTGATGTTGCCGCTGCCCGCGATCGGACCGGCCGACTTGTCCCGCTCGACCTGGAGCGCGTCGGCCAGCTCGGTGGCCTGCCGCGTCATCTCGGTGAGCAGCTGCATCTTGTCGAGCTGGTCGATGTTCTCCAGCGACGTGTTGATGCGCATGCCGCCCAGCGTGGTCGCGGCGATGACGGGGAGCGCCAGCAGGGAGACCAGGCGGGTGCTGATGCGCCAGTTGCGCATGGCGATGCGCGCGCCGGGGCCGCTCGGCTCCTTGGCGTCCTTGGCCGGCTTGGGCGCGGCGCCGTCGGCGGAGTCACCCGCGGCGGCCGGGCTGCCGCCCGGGCCATGCTGGGGCGAGGAGGCGCGGTCGCTCCCGCCGCGCAGCTCCGGGTCCGCCGCAGCTTCCCCTTGGCCCTGGCGGGCCTGGGGAGACCCATCCCTCTTGAAACGTCCCTGCACTAGCGTCGCAACCTCTGGACCAGGCGTCCCTCCGCGTCAACGGCGGGACGGTTGTCGAGTCGTAGGGGACCGGAGCCCCCGTTTGGCGGTCGTGAGTGACCGGCGAGCTGCCCTCTCTGGCCGAGAGAGCGGCACCACCGCGCGGCGCTTCGCTGCGCCCCCTGCGCGCCGTCCGGCGGCGGCGGTCCGTGGAATTCCAGCACAGTGCCGGATCTCCAACAAGGGCGGTGCGGTCCCCCGTGACATGCGTGACGCAATGTACGGGACACGTCACCACGCGTAGAGCGTGGCGCGGCTGATAACGGACTTATGTCCGCGAGTCGCTCACCCGCGCCCCCTGTCCCAGGCGTGTCCCAGGTGCGGTGATCGGGAGCGGAACATGGGCTTCAATCCAGCAATGTCCGTTTCGCCCGTGGATGTTGATCATGGGAAATGCGGCATTTGTCACACACTTCGTGAGCAAACTCACAGGCGCCGTGTCGACTTTCCCGAAGCGCCGCGGGGAATAGCGCGCATAGCCTGACGCTTTACACAGTTGCCCGAAATGACAAGGCCGCAATCCCCGGACTTTCCGGAGCGGCCCTGTTTCCCGACGTCCCTACGCGAGGCCCGAGCAGTGAAGACCACGATGATGTTCCGCAACATAGCCAACCCGCGGCGCACCACCCTCGCGCACCTCAAGGATGCCGACGAGCTGCGGACCGCCGCCGAGGCCCCGGAGCACGCCGTCGAGCTGCCCACGCAGACCGCCAACCCGCGCCGCACCATCCTGAAGGTCGCCCCCGCGCCGCACACGGTTCCCGCGCAGGCCGCCGCGCCGGACGCGGCCGTGGACGCGGCCGTATAACAAAGGGGAGGCGGGCCGGCCGCGCCCCCGCGATAGCCTGGAGTGTCAACTCCGGCCAGTGATCAATGAGGGGCAGCGGCAACCCGTGCGCATCGCCAGATTTTCCATCGACGGCAACGTCGGCTTCGGCGTCCTCGACGGCGACGAGATCGACGTCATCAAGGGACATCCTTTCGCGGAATTCGAGCGCTCGGGTCACAAGGTCCCCTTGGACAAGGTCCGCCTGCTGCCCCCGGTCCTGCCCAACAAGGTCGTCGCGGTCGGCCGCAACTACGCCGAACACGCGCGCGAGCTGGGCAACGAGGTCCCGGACGTGCCGGTCACCTTCTTCAAGCCGTCCACCTCGGTGATCGGCCCCGGCGACCCGGTGCTGTACCCCTCCTTCTCCCAGGAGGTCCACCACGAGGCGGAGCTCGCCGTCGTCATCGGCCGCATGTGCCGCGAGGTTCCGCGCGAGCGCGTCAAGGACGTGATCCTCGGCTACACCTGCGCCAACGACATCACCGCGCGCGACGTACAGCAGCGCGAGTCCCAGTGGGCGCGGGCCAAGGGCTTCGACACCTCCTGCCCGCTCGGCCCCTGGGTCGAGACGGAGCTGGACCCGAGCGACCTGACGATCATGTGCACCGTCAACGGCGAGCAACGCCAGCTGGGCCGCACGAGCGACATGGTGCGCTCCGTCGAGGACCTGATCGTCCACATCACCGAGGCGATGACGCTGCTCCCCGGCGACGTCGTCCTCACGGGCACCCCGGCCGGGGTCGGCCCCCTCCAGGACGGCGACGAGGTCGCCGTCCACATCGAAGGCATCGGCACTCTCACCAACAAGGTGATCAAGCGTGGCTAACGCGTCCCCCGTCCGCGTCCGTTTCTGTCCCTCCCCGACCGGCAACCCCCACGTGGGCCTGGTCCGCACCGCCCTGTTCAACTGGGCCTTCGCCCGGCACACCCAGGGCACCATGGTCTTCCGCATCGAGGACACCGACGCGGCCCGCGACTCCGAGGAGTCCTACAACCAGCTGCTCGACTCGATGCGCTGGCTGGGCCTGGACTGGGACGAGGGCCCCGAGATCGGCGGCCCCCACGCGCCGTACCGGCAGTCCCAGCGCATGGACCTCTACAAGGACGTCGCGCAGAAGCTGCTCGACGCCGGCCACGCCTACAAGTGCTACTGCTCCACCGAGGAGCTGGACGCCCGCCGCGAGGCTGCCCGCGCCGCCGGCAAGCCCTCCGGGTACGACGGCAAGTGCCGCGCGCTGACCGCCGACGAGATCACCGCGTACGAGACCGAGGGCCGCGAGCCGATCGTCCGCTTCCGCATGCCGGACGAGCCGATCACCTTCACGGACCTGGTCCGAGGCGAGCTGACCTTCACCCCGGAGAATGTCCCGGACTACGGCATCCTCCGCGCCAACGGCGCGCCGTTGTACACCCTGGTCAACCCGGTCGACGACGCCCTGATGGAGATCACCCACGTCCTGCGCGGCGAGGACCTGCTCTCCTCCACCCCCCGCCAGGTGGCCCTGTACAAGGCCCTGATCGACCTGGGCATCGCCAAGTCGATCCCGCTCTTCGGCCACCTCCCCTACGTCATGGGCGAGGGCAACAAGAAGCTCTCGAAGCGCGACCCGCAGGCGTCCCTCAACCTCTACCGGGAGCGCGGCTTCCTCCCGGAAGGCCTCCTCAACTACCTCTCCCTCCTCGGCTGGTCCTTCTCGGCAGACCAGGACGTCTTCAGCATCGACGAGATGGTCGCGGCCTTCGACATCGCCGACGTCAACGCCAACCCGGCCCGCTTCGACCTGAAGAAGGCCGAGGCGATCAACGCCGACCACATCCGGCGCCTCGACCCGAAGGCCTTCGCCGAGGCCTGCCGCCCCTGGCTCCAGGCCCCCCACGCCAACTGGGACCCGGCCGACTTCGACGAGGCGGCCTGGCAGGCCATCGCCCCCCACGCCCAGACCCGCCTGACGGTCCTCTCCGACATCACCGCCAACGTCGACTTCCTCTTCCGCAAGGAGCCGGTCGAGGACGAGGCGTCCTGGACGAAGGCGATGAAGGGCGACCCGGTGGCCCTCCTCACCACCGCCCGCGAGAAGCTCTCGGGCGCCGACTGGTCCAGCGCCGACGCCCTCAAGGAGGCCGTCCTGGCCGCCGGCGAGTCCCACGGCCTCAAGCTCGGCAAGGCCCAGGCCCCGGTCCGCGTGGCCGTGACCGGCCGGACGGTCGGCCTCCCGCTCTTCGAGTCCCTGGAGATCCTGGGCAAGGAGCGGACGCTGGCGCGGATCGATGCGGCGCTGGGGAAGCTGGGGGCGTAACGCGGCTGCTGTTACGCCGTAGCTCTTACTCCGTACGCCGAAAGGGCGGCCACCGGGTGTCGGTGGCCGCCCCTTCGTATGTGGCGGGGCCGGGTCATACAGTCACCGGACCGACATCGATGGGGTTGTTGTCGGCGTCGTACGCGTTGCCCTCGGCGTCCCGGAAGACCATGCCCTCCGTGTCCCCTTCCGCCAGGCGCTTGGCCATCTGCTCGGCCTGATCCAAGTAGCCCGGCGTCGCGCACGCGCACGCGAAGGGGAACCACTTGTCGACGACCCGGTCCAGCTCCGTACGGTCGGCATCCGGCGCCGCGTTGAGCCAGTCCTGCTCGAAGTACCGCAGCCAGTCCGGGCGCCGCTGCAATGCCGCGCGAATGGCGTCCGGAGTCCGCTCGCAGGCGTTCCGGTCCACTTCGATTTCTCTGTTCATGCCCCGGGCCATACGACGCTCCCCACAACCCCCGGCCGCAAGGAGGCGAACCGGGCCGCGCGGTCCGGCGCCGTCACCGACATCCGGAAGCCACAGCCCACGGCGGCGACATCCGCCCGCCCGTCCTCGTAAACGAGCCCCCACGCGGCAACCCGCGCGTCCCGCAGCCCGCCGACGGCGTACTCCTCGACGACGGCGAACAGGCGGGGCGCGCTGGCGTTGACGAGATCCTGGATCTCTTGGGCGAAGCCTTCGGGAGGGTCGGGGAGGGGCGGGGTTGGGGATACGGTGGTCATGTGAACTCTCCTGACGATGTGCGGAGTTGGTGTCTGGTATAGCTATATCTGAAAGCGCATAGAACTATGCGGAATCGGCGGAAGGTATCCGTATTTCACTCGTGTGAGGGATCGAGGAGAGCGACCTGTGGCCGTAACTGGACCGCCTACGCTGCGTCAGCGTCGGCTGGGCGCCGAGCTACGCCGACTGCGTGAACGAGCGGGTTTGAGTTCGACGGACGCCGCCGCAATGATCGGTATCCAGCAAGCACGCATGAGCATGGTCGAGGCTGGGCGGCACGGAGTCAGCGCCGATCGCGTGCGCGCGATGGCGCGTGGCTACTCCTGCGACGACGATCGCCTGGTTGAGGCTTTGGTGTCCATGACGGGGCGCCGCGAGCGGGGTTGGTGGGACGAGTACCGGGAACTGCTGCCCGCGTCCGTCGTCGAAGTGGCGGAATTCGAGCACCACGCTTCCGCTATGCGTGTGGCTGTGATGGCATCGATGCCGGGGCTCCTGCAGACTTCTGAGCACGCGCGAGCCATGTTCCGGCGCCGCGTCCCCGCGCTCCGCCCACATGAAGTGGAGCATCGGGCGACATTCCGCATGAAGCGCCAAGCTGTGTTGTACGTCGATCCGCCGACGCCGTACACCGCTGTGATCCACGAGGCGGCACTGCGGCTGGAGTACGCCGGTGCCGACATCACTCGACAGCAACTTCTCTACCTGGGCGAGATGAGTGAGCGGCCCAATGTGTCCGTCCGGGTCATCCCCTTCGGCGCGAACGACTTTCCCGCCGTCGGGCAGCCGATCACGTACGCCGCCGGCCCGCTCCCGCAGCTCAGCACGGTCGCTCTGGACGCAGACCACGGCTGCGAGTACCTCTACGCGGAGGCGCAACTCGATCGCTATCGCGCGGTCTTGGACCGGATGGAAGAGGCGGCACTGCCGCCAGGCAAGAGTCGTGACTTCATTCGCCGCATCGCCAAAAGCATCTGAAAAGGGTGGAAAATGCTCGCATGGCAGAAGTCATCGTTCAGCACTGACGCCGTCAACTGCATACGCATCGCCGCCGCGCCCGACGGCACCGTGCGCCTCCAGGAGAGCGACGCACCGGAGGTGATCCTTGCGGCCACGCGCGAGGGGCTGGCCGGGTTCATGGCGGCGATCAAGGGCGGAGTGCGGATCGGGCGGTGAAGGGATGAGGCAGCCGCTCCGACTGACCTGGCGGAAGTCCTCGTACAGCAACGAGGGCGTGAACTGCGTACACGTAGCCGCCGTGCCTGACGGGACGGTGCGCCTGCGGGAAAGCGATGACCCGCGGGTAATCCTCTCGGCCACCCGTGAGGAGTTGGCCGGGCTCGTGGCGGCGCTGAAAGGGAGGCGGGGCGCACCATGGACTGCCTGACCTGGCAAATCTCCTCGTACAGCAACGCGGGTGCGAACTGCCGCCCCTGACGGCACCCTCCGCCTCCGCGAGAGCGACACCCCGGAGGCAATCCTCCTCTTCATCCGCAACAGCCTGGCCGCGATCAAGGGGCACGGGGCACGCCCACCCGTACGTAACCGCTGAGCACGCGCAAGGGTTCGGCGGGCCGACCCCCGCCCGCCGAACCCCACGCCCCCTTCGGCGCGCGAGCGCGCCTCAGCACACCTCGACGCGCTTGTACTTGCCCCAGTCGCTGTGGTGCCGATAACTCGCGCCGTTCTTCAGTGTGTGGCAGTCGAACGGGCCGAACGAGCCGACCACACGGACGCGCATGGTGCGGCCGCACGTGTTCTCGACGCGGGCTTCCCAGTAGCGGCCCACCACCGTGAAGACGTTGCGCTTGACGCAGGACGGCGCCGTGCCGTTCGCGGATGCCGGTGCGGCGGTCACCAGGCTTCCGAGGCCCAGGCCGGCCACGGCCATCCCCACCACGGCGGCACGCTTCATGTCGATCACTGGTCGATCACTCCCCGTTGGTTTCCGGACGGGGCGCGGTTCTCGGCGCCCCGGCAGGGCGACAGCATGCCATGACCTTGACGTGCGCAGGGCAAAAACTCGGGACCTCGCGCGGCCCGTGCCGGTACGGTCGGTTCCATGACCATCGATGCCGTCCTCTGGGACGTGGACGACACCCTCTTCGACTACACCGGGTCCGACCGGGCGGGGGCGCTGCGCCACATCGAGACCGAGGGGCTGCTCGGGCAGTACGCGGACGAGGAGTGCGCGCTCGGGCGGTGGCGGGAGTGCATGGAGGTGGCCTTCGCGCGGTTCCTCTCCGGGGAGGTGGGGTTTCTGGAGCATCGCCGGGAGCGAGCGCGGTCTTTTCTGGGGACGCCGTTGAGCGATGACGAGGCCGATGCCTGGTTCGGGCGGTACGTCGCGCTCTACGAGGCGGCCTGGACGCTGTTCCCGGATTCCGCTCAGGCCCTCGCGGATCTGGCGCCGCTGGCCCGGCAGGGCGTGCTGTCGAACTCCTCCGTCGCCAATCAGGACCGCAAGCTGCGGGCGCTCGGCATACGTGATCACTTTGAGGTGGTGCTGTGTGCCGATGAGGTGGGGCACGCGAAGCCGGCGGCGGAGGCGTTCCGGGCGGCCTGTGATGCGCTGGGGCTGGCGCCGGAGCGGGTTGTCTACGTGGGGGACAGGCTGGACGTGGACGCCATCGGGGCGCGGGACGCCGGGCTGGGCGCGGTGTGGGTGGACCGGGCCGGGGGGCGTGGGGACGTGCCGGACGGGGTGACGCGGATCGAGGGGCTCGCCGAGCTGCCCTCCCTGGTGCGCGGCCTTATCGGTTTTGGAGCGTCGTCCACCTTCGGGTAATGTTCTTTCTGCGCCGCCCGGGCGGGCCGAAAGGCCGGACCGGGAAGCGCAAGCCGAACAAGACTCCCACAGGGAGTTGCGTTCTGGTGGGCTATGGTGTAATTGGCAGCACGACTGATTCTGGTTCAGTTAGTCTAGGTTCGAGTCCTGGTAGCCCAGCAAGAGATCTTCTGAAGGTCTCTTGATCGCAGTACCAGGCCCCCGTTGTGTAGCGGCCTAGCACGCCGCCCTCTCAAGGCGGTAGCGCCGGTTCGAATCCGGTCGGGGGTACAGATCCTTTCTCTCCGTCGCCTTCGGGTCGCTCCCGGATGCGACGATGCAAGGATCGCTAGGGCCCCCGTTGTGTAGCGGCCTAGCACGCCGCCCTCTCAAGGCGGTAGCGCCGGTTCGAATCCGGTCGGGGGTACTGGTCTAAACCACCATGGGCTATGGTGTAATTGGCAGCACGAGTGATTCTGGTTCATTTAGTCTAGGTTCGAGTCCTGGTAGCCCAGCGCGAAACCGCAGGTCAACCGCGGTTCTGCAGAGCAAGCCCCCGTTGTGTAGCGGCCTAGCACGCCGCCCTCTCAAGGCGGTAGCGCCGGTTCGAATCCGGTCGGGGGTACGCGTAAGGAAAGGCCCTTCCCGGTAGGGAGGGGCCTTTTCGCATGGGCCCGGGCCCGCCTCACGCGTCGCCGCGGAACCGCCGGTACGACTCCTCCGCCTCCGCCAGCCGCCGCAGGCTCAGCAGTACCGGTTCGAGCAGTACGGTCAGCGCCACCGCGGCCTCCACCTGCTCCGCCGGCGTCTCGTACTCCTCCACCAAATCCAGGTCCGCGACGGCCAGTTCACCCGCGATCCGGGCGTACGGCAGCACGCTCTCCACGGCGTGCGGATAGCCGAGCCGGGCGAGCGCGGCCAGGGCGTTCACCAGCATCCCGTACGCGGGGGAGGCAGGCCCCATCTCCAGCCCGTACTGCCAGCCGAGGCGGTGCAGCAGCTCGTCCGCCGTCCGGCGCGCGGTGGCGGTCTCCGGGGCCTCCTGCGCGGGTCCGGGGTCGTGCGGCAGGGCCCATACGGCCGCGCCGAGGCGCATGTGGTGGTCCAGCGACTCGTCCTCCACCGCGGCCAGCACCTCCCGCGTGGTGGCCACCGGCATCTTCCCGACCTGGACCAGCGCCCGCACCAGGCGCAGCCGGCGCAGGTGGGAGTCCCCGTACTCGGCCGTGGTGGCGGTGATCCGCTCGCCCGGCGGGAGCAGGCGTTCCCGCAGGTAGTACTTGATCGTCGCGGTGGGCACCCCACTGCGTTCGCTCAGTTCCGCCAGTCGCATACCGGTTGCGCCCTTCCTTGGAGAGTGTCACTATCCAAGCATGGATAGTGGAGCTATCCAAAGAGTGGAGAGGCAGGGGGATCGCCATGGGGGACAAAAAGAAGAACGGGGTCGTGCCGGGGCGCGCGGTGGTGGACACCGACGGGGAGGTGGTCGTCTTCATGATCGGGATGCGCATCAACCGGCTCCGGTCGGTGCGGAGTTGGCTGCCGGCCCTGCTCGCGATGCCGCCGATGCTCAAGGAACTGGCGCGCGACCGGAGTTCGGGGCTGCTGGGGTACCGGGCGCTGGGCGGCGGCCCGCGTTCCTTCGGCGTCGTCCAATACTGGGAGTCGCGGGAGAAGTTGTACGCGTACGCCGCCGACCCGGACAAGGAGCACCGCCCCGCGTGGGCGGCGTTCAACCGCCGCGCGCGGCGCGGTGAAGGGGGAGTCGGGATCTGGCACGAGACATACGTCGTGCCGGCGGGTGCGTACACCACGTTCTACAGCTGGATGCCGCCGACCGGGCTCGGCGCCGCGTACGGCGTCACGTCCGGCCGTCGCGGAGCGCGGAATACGTCCGTGGCCGTGGCGTAAGGCGTCATACGGCCGACCGGCCGGTGCGGGCGTCGGCGTCCGCACCGGCCGGTCGGTGTTCTGGCAGGTCGGCAGGTGTTCCGGCGGGTTGGCAGGTATTCCGGCTGGTCAGCCGGTACGGCGCAGCGCCTCGCTGAGCCGGGCCGCGGCGTCGATGACCGCCTGGGCGTGCATCCGGCCCGGGTGGCGCGTCAGCCGCTCGATCGGTCCGGAGACCGAGACGGCGGCGACCACGCGGTTGGAGGGGCCGCGTACGGGCGCGGAGACCGACGCCACGCCCGGCTCCCGCTCGCCGATCGACTGGGCCCAGCCCCGGCGCCGTACGCCGGACAGGGCGGTGGCCGTGAAACGCGCGCCCTGGAGGCCGCGGTGCAGCCGCTCCGGCTCCTCCCAGGCCATCAGGATCTGGGCCGCCGAACCGGCCTTCATGGGGAGCGTGGAACCGACCGGGACGGTGTCCCGCAGTCCGGACAGCCGCTCCGCCGCGGCCACGCAGATGCGCATGTCGCCCTGGCGCCGGTAGAGCTGCGCGCTCTCGCCCGTCACATCGCGCAGGTGGGTGAGCACCGGTCCGGCCGTGGCCAGCAGGCGGTCCTCGCCGGCCGCCGCGGCCAGCTCGGAGAGCCGCGGGCCCAGGATGAACCGGCCCTGCATGTCCCTCGCCACCATCCGGTGGTGTTCCAGTGCCACGGCCAGCCGGTGGGCCGTGGGCCGTGCGAGACCGGTCGCCGTGACCAGCCCGGCGAGGGTGGCCGGACCGGACTCCAGAGCGCTCAGTACCAGAGCTGCCTTGTCGAGAACGCCGACGCCGCTAGAGTTGTCCATGCAACGATACTCGCGTCTCACACTGTGAAACGCAAGTTCAAAGTTCCGGGGAAGCCGCCAATCTGTAGTCACGGCCCCCGACCAGGGCCGGGCACGACGTCCGGAACCGGGGGACGGGCGCTGCGCACACAGTCGAGTTGGGCCGGCGATGCGGCCGGCCGGAGGGAAAGCGATGGGACGGACACTCGCGGAGAAGGTCTGGGACGACCATGTCGTCCGGCGCGCGGAAGGCGAGCCCGACCTCCTCTTCATCGATCTCCACCTGCTGCACGAGGTCACCAGCCCGCAGGCGTTCGACGGCCTGCGCAAGGCCGGCCGCCCGGTGCGGCGCACCGACCTGACCATCGCCACCGAGGACCACAACACCCCCACCCTCGACATCGACAAGCCCATCGCCGACCCGGTCTCGCGCACCCAGCTGGAGACGCTGCGCAAGAACTGCGCGGACTTCGGCGTACGGCTGCACCCGCTGGGCGACGTGGAGCAGGGCGTCGTCCACGTGGTGGGACCGCAGTTGGGACTGACCCAGCCGGGCACCACCGTGGTCTGCGGCGACAGCCACACCTCCACCCACGGCGCGTTCGGCGCGCTGGCCTTCGGCATCGGCACCAGCCAGGTCGAGCACGTGCTGGCCACCCAGACGCTGCCGATGGCGCCGTTCAGGACCATGGCCGTCACCGTCGAGGGCGAGCTGCCCGACAGTGTCACCGCCAAGGACCTGATCCTCGCCGTCATCGCCCGGATCGGCACCGGCGGCGGCCAGGGCTACGTCATCGAGTACCGCGGCGAGGCCGTCGAGAAGCTCTCGATGGAAGCTCGGATGACCATCTGCAACATGTCCATCGAGGCGGGCGCCCGGGCCGGGATGATCGCCCCCGATGAGACCACCTTCGCGTACCTCAAGGGGCGCCCCCATGCCCCCGAGGGCGCGGACTGGGACGCCGCCGTCGCGTACTGGCGGACCCTGCGCACCGACGACGACGCGGTCTTCGACCACGAGGTCGTCATCGACGCCGCGGAGCTGGCGCCGTTCGTCACCTGGGGCACCAACCCCGGGCAGGGCGCGCCGCTTTCGGAGCGGGTCCCCGACCCCGCTTCGTACGAAGACGCATCGGAGCGGTACGCCGCCGAAAAGGCCCTGGAATACATGGGGTTGACGGCGGGGCAGCCGCTGCGCGACATCCGGGTGGACACCGTCTTCGTAGGTTCGTGCACCAACGGGCGGATCGAGGACCTGCGCTCCGCGGCCGAGATCGTACGGGGCCGCCGGATCGCCGACGGGGTGCGCATGCTCATCGTCCCCGGCTCGGTGCGGGTCGCCCTCCAGGCGGTCGAGGAGGGCCTCGACAAGGTCTTCACCGAGGCCGGTGCCGAGTGGCGGCACGCCGGCTGCTCGATGTGCCTGGGCATGAACCCGGACCAGCTGGCCCCCGGCGAGCGCTCCGCCTCCACCTCCAACCGCAACTTCGAGGGACGGCAGGGCAAGGGCGGCCGCACCCACCTGGTCTCGCCTCAGGTCGCCGCCGCAACGGCGGTTCTCGGCCATCTGGCATCGCCGGCCGATCTGTCCGACGCCGACGTACGCACGCCCGCGGGAGTCTGAACCATGGAAGCCTTCACCACCCACACCGGCCGGGCCGTCCCGCTGCGCCGCAGCAACGTGGACACCGACCAGATCATCCCGGCGCACTGGCTCAAGAAGGTCACCCGCGACGGCTTCGAGGACGGGCTCTTCGAGGCCTGGCGCAAGGATCCGCAGTTCGTGCTGAACCAGGAGGCGTACCGGGGGGCGACCGTCCTGGTCGCCGGCCCCGACTTCGGCACCGGCTCCTCGCGCGAGCACGCGGTGTGGGCGCTGCAGAACTACGGCTTCAAGGCCGTCATCTCGTCGCGTTTCGCGGACATCTTCCGGGGCAACTCGCTGAAGAACGGACTGCTGACCGTGGTGCTGCCGCAGGAGACCGTCGAGGCGCTGCAGCAGCTCGCCGAGACGGACCCCGCGGCCGAGGTCACCGTCGACCTCGTCGGCCGGCAGGTCCGGGCACCGGGCATCACCGCAGGGTTCGAGCTGGACGAGAACGCGCGTTGGAGGCTGCTGGAGGGCCTGGACGACATCAGCCTCACTCTTCGGGAGGAGGAGGCCATCGCCCGGTACGAGGCGAACAGGCCGTCGTTCAAGCCGCGTACGGTAGTAGTCTGACCTCGGGTTTTTTGGCTCAAAGCCTTATTGCGTACGATGCGCCCCTTGCTGGTTGGCAGGGGGCGCATCGGCGTGTGAAGGCGTCTGTTGAGGCCCCGTGAAGCGACAACTCGCCGCAGATGGCACAATTAGCGCATGGAACGCGACGACCAACTCGAGCTCTACGGTCTCGTCGCCGACCGTCTCAAGACCGCACACACACGAGTGCGGACACTGCAAGTCCCGGAGGGCGTACGCATGGCGCTGACCCGGAAGCTGCTCGTCATCACGGCGGCGGCGAAACACGATCTGGCGGACGCGGCAAGGCGTCTGGAGTGGTTCATGAACGACCTCGACGAGGGTCGCTTTCCCGAAGACGTGCACGCCGACGGAACTCCGTGAAGGTCGAGTTCGTTGCGGCACAAGGGTGATTAGCCCGTTTCGTGTTTGATTTGCGGTATATATCTGCCTAACGTGCGAAAAGGCTTGAACACTTTCGTTCCAGCAATGTCTCCGAAGGGGAAGACGTGAACAAGGCGCAGCTCGTAGAAGCCATTGCCGACAAGCTCGGCGGCCGCCAGAACGCCGCCGACGCGGTGGACGCGGTACTGGACGCAATCGTCCGTGCAGTTGTCTCCGGCGACCGCGTATCGGTCACCGGTTTCGGCTCGTTCGAGAAGGTGGACCGTCCGGCCCGCTACGCCCGCAACCCGCAGACGGGTGAGCGGGTACGGGTCAAGAAGACCTCGGTGCCGCGTTTCCGCGCGGGTCAGGGCTTCAAGGACCTGGTCAGCGGCTCGAAGAAGCTCCCGAAGAACGACGTGGCCGTCAAGAAGGCTCCCAAGGGCAGCCTTTCCGGTGGTACTTCCACCCGCTCGACCGTGAAGAAGGCCGCGGCCAAGAAGGCCACCACCGCCAAGAAGACGGCGGCGAAGACCACGGCCACCGCCAAGAAGGCCACGCCGGCGAAGAAGACGGCGACGGCGGCCGCGAAGAAGGCGACGCCGGCGAAGAAGACCACCGCCACGGCGAAGAAGTCGGCGGCCAAGAAGACCACGGCCACCGCCAAGAAGGCCACCACGGCGGCGAAGAAGGCCACCCCGGCCAAGAAGGCCACCACCACGGCCAAGAAGGCCACCGCCAAGAAGACCGCGCCCGCGACGAAGGCGACGGCGAAGAAGGCCCCGGCCAAGAAGGCGACGGCCCGCAAGACCACCGCCAAGAAGACCACCGCCCGCAAGCGGTAATCAGCAGCGGCGACGCCACGCGTCGGGCCGGACTCCCCCCGGGGAGCCCGGCCCGCGGTGCGTCGTGCCCCGTGCGCGGCGCGCCCCGCGCCGGTATCCGGCGCCGTCCGGGGCGGCCGGACCGCGGGTGCCGATTAGGGTGGCGGTATGCAGGCCACCGCGTACACCTACGACGCCCAGACCCGTTCCGGCAGCGTGCTGCTCGACGACGGCACGCCGCTGCCCTTCGACGCGGCGGCCTTCGACGCGGGCGGTCTGCGGCTGCTGCGGCCCGGCCAGCGGGTGCGCATCGACGTCGAGGGCGAGGCCGGCAGCGCTACGGAAACCGACGGGCGCCGCATCGTGCTCGTCACGCTCCAGACGTTCTGACGCCTTCCAGGCCTGTTTCGAGACCTGTTTTCAGGCCCGCTTCCAGGCCCGCGCGGTCCCGTATCCGCGGCACCCAGCGGGCGGTGTGCGGCCCCACGCCCAGCTCCAGCGCGGCCAGCAGGTCCGCGCCGGTGTCCACGTCCCGGCGGACGGATTCGGTGTCCGGCAGCACGATCTCGTGCGCCCCCGATTCGCGGTGCCGCGCCCGGGACGGCCCCCCGAAAGCGGGCGCCAATTCCACTCCGGGAGCCGCGGACAGCAGCGTCGTACCGATTTCCGCCGCATCCGCGAGAAATGCCCGGGGAAATGCGGCGGCGGCCGCCAGCACCCGGCGCAGTTCCGCCGGGCGCAACGCCGGGAGATCCGCGTTCAGCGCCGCCACGGCCGCCCCGGCGCGCCGCTCGCGCACCTGTGCCGCCCCATGGGCCAGCGCCGCGTTCAGGCCACGGCCCGGAACGTCCGCGACGACGCGCGCGCCGAGGGCCGTAAGCCGTTCCCCGGCCGGCGGATCGTCCGTGACAACCGCCACATCCACGACGTCTTCGCAGGCCAGCGCGGCCGACACGGTATCCAGCGCGAACGCCAGTGCCAACTGCGGCCGCAGCCGTTCCCCCACCGCCCCGGACAGCCTGCTCTTCGCCCGTACCAGGGGTTTCAGCGGGACGACCAGGCTCCATCCGGCGTCCGCTCCATCACTTCGCATCGCCCTCATTCTCACCTGCCGTCACCGCCATCCGTGAGTGGCGGGGTTACGGTGTTCTCGACATAGCGGGTACCTGGGGCGACACTTGTGCGGCTGCCGGGTCGCAGCAGCTCAGCAGATCCCACAAGGAGGGTGTCCCAGTGTCCCGCCGCAGAATCGGCTTCTGGTACCGCTTGGCCGCGGTCATCTGCAAACCGCCGCTCCTGGTTCTGTTCAAGCGGGACTGGCAGGGAATGGAGCACATTCCCGCCGACGGCGGATTCATCACCGTGGTCAACCACAACTCGTATCTGGACCCGCTGTCGTACGCGCACTACCAGTACAACACCGGACGGGTCCCGCGATTCCTCGCCAAGTCCGGGCTCTTCAAGGGCGGCTTTGTCGGCGCGGTGATGCGCGGCACCGGCCAGATCCCCGTCTACCGGGAATCCGCCGACGCCGCGGTCGCCTTCCGCGCCGCCGTGGCCGCCATCAACAAGGGCGAATGCGTCGCCTTCTACCCCGAGGGCACCCTCACCCGCGACCCCGACCTGTGGCCCATGCAGGGCAAGACCGGAGCCGCCCGCGTGGCGTTGCTCACCAAGGCGCCGGTGGTCCCGGTGGCCCAGTGGGGCGCCCACGAGGTGATGCCGCCCTACGCCAAGGAGAAGAAGCTGCGCCTGTTCCCGCGCAAGACCCTGCGGGTCAAGGCGGGGCCGCCGGTCGACCTCAGCGAGTTCTACGGCAAGGAGCCGACCGCCGACGTGCTGCGCGCGGTGACCGAGAAGGTCATGGTCGCCGTCATCGAGCTGCTGGCCGAGCTGCGCGATGAGCCGGCGCCCGCCGAGCCGTACGACCACCGCAAGGACGCCGTCCGGCGCAGCCGGGCCCGCCGGGAGCAGCGAGCGGCCGAGCGGGCACGCGAGCTGGACGAGCGGGGCGTGAAACTGGACGACCAGGCACCGAAGACACAGGAGGATGAAGGCAAGTGACGCGCTGCGCCGTCTACGGCACGGGGTCCTGGGGCACCGCATTCGCGATGGTGCTCGGTGACGCGGGCTGCGAGGTGACGATGTGGGGCCGCAGAGCGGGCCTGGTCGACGCCATCAACACCGGCCGCACCAACCCCGACTACCTGCCGGACGCACAGCTGCCGGAGTCCGTACGGGCCACCACCGACCCCGCCGAGGCCGCCCACGGCGCCGATTTCACCGTCCTGGCCGTCCCCTCCCAGACCCTGCGCGGCAACCTCGCCGAATGGGCCCCGCTGCTGCCCGCCGACACCGTCCTGGTCTCCCTGATGAAGGGCGTCGAACTGGGCACCGCCAAGCGGATGAGCGAGGTCATCGAGGAGGTCGCCAAGGCGCCCGCCGAGCGCGTCGCGGTGCTCACCGGCCCCAACCTCGCCAAGGAGATCGCCGCCCGGCAGCCCGCCGCCGCGGTCGTCGCCTGCGCGGACGAGGCGGTGGCCCGGCGCCTCCAGGCCGCCTGCCACACCCCGTACTTCCGCCCGTACACCAACACCGACGTGGTCGGCGCGGAGCTGGGCGGCGCGGTCAAGAACGTCATCGCGCTGGCGGTCGGGATGGCCGGCGGCATGGGCCTGGGCGACAACGCCAAGGCCTCCCTGATCACCCGCGGCCTCGCCGAAACCACCCGCCTGGGCCTGGCGATGGGCGCCGACGCGCACACCTTCGCCGGCCTGGCCGGCATGGGCGACCTGGTCGCCACCTGCTCCTCGCCGCTCTCCCGCAACAACACCTTCGGCGCCAACCTCGGCCGCGGCATGTCGCTGGAGGAGACCATCGCGGTCACCAAGCAGACCGCCGAGGGCGTCAAGTCCTGCGAGTCGGTACTGGATCTGGCCCGCCGGCACGGCGTCGACATGCCGATCACCGAGACGGTGGTGGACATCGTCCACGAGGGCAAGCCGCCGCTGGTGGCCCTCAAGGAGCTGATGTCGCGCAGCGCCAAGCCCGAGCGCCACTGAGATCCGCGGCGCCCGTGTGAATGCCGCACCGGCCCGCGGCACCGACTCCCCCTGGGGCAGCAGGTACCCTCAACCCGATATGAGCAGCCAGACCCCTCCCCAGAAGCCCCGCGTCGCCGTCGTGTTCGGTGGCCGCAGCTCCGAGCACGCCGTCTCCGTGGTGACCGCGGGCGCCGTGCTGTCGGCCATCGACCGCGAGAAGTACGACGTGCTGCCCATCGGCATCACCGCCGACGGCCGTTGGGCGCTGACCGCCGACGACCCCGCGCGGATGGTCATCACCGACCGGAAGCTGCCGAGCGTGGCGGAACTGGCCGAGACCACCGAGGGAGCCGTCCAGCTCCCCGTGGACCCGACCAGCCGCGAGGTCGTCTACAGCGAGCCCGGCGCGGTGCCCAAGGCGCTGGGCGGCGTCGACGTCGTCTTCCCCGTGCTGCACGGCCCGTACGGCGAGGACGGCACGATCCAGGGCCTCCTGGAGCTCTCCGGCGTGCCCTACGTCGGCTCCGGCGTGCTCGCCTCGGCCGCCGGCATGGACAAGGAGTACATGAAGCGGGTGTTCGTCTCCTACGGGCTGCCGGTCGGCCCGTACGAGGTCGTCCGCCCCCGCGAGTGGGAGCAGGCGGACAAGGGCGCCGCCGCGCGTCAGCGGATCGTGGACTTCGCCGCCGAACACGGCTGGCCGGTCTTCGTGAAGCCCGCCCGCGCCGGGTCCTCCATGGGCATCAGCAAGGTCGACGACGTCTCGGGCCTGGACGCGGCCATCGAGGAGGCGCGCCGCCACGACCCGAAGATCCTGGTGGAGGCGCTGCTGACCGGCCGCGAGATCGAGTGCGGCGTGCTGGAGTCCGAGGACGGCCCGCGCGGCAGCCTCCCGGCCGAGATCCCGCCCGTCTCCGACCACACCTTCTACGACTTCGACGCCAAGTACATCGACTCGGCCACCGGCATCGTGCCCGCCCCGCTGACCGCGGAGCAGACCGCCGAGGTCCAGGAGCTGGCCGTGCGCGCCTTCGAGGCGCTGTCCTGCGAGGGCCTGGCCCGGGTGGACTTCTTCCTCCAGGACGACGGCACCTACGTCATCAACGAGATCAACACGATGCCCGGCTTCACGCCCATCTCGATGTACCCGCGGATGTGGCAGGAGAGCGGTGTGAGCTACCCGGAGCTGATCGACCGGCTGGTCCAGGCGGCCCTGCGGCGCCCGACGGGCCTGCGCTGACCGGCGGCCGCGCCCGGCCGGGGACTCACACCCCGGCCGGCACCGTCTTCTTGACCGCGTCCGCGAGGTCGGTCAGCACATCGACCTCGGGGGCGTACTTCGCGGGAACGCTCACCTCTACGTACGTCTTGCGCAGTACGGTCGTGAAGCGGTACCCCTCGTCCCCCTGCTTCTCGAAGAGCCACTCGACGCCGTTGACTTCCGCCGCGTCCGCACCGGGGTTGTAATGTTCACTTCCAGGCTTCAGCACGGCGGGCTTGACCACACCGCAGCGCAGCCGCACGGCGGGATCGCCCCACACGGCGGTGAAGTCCGAGACCGGATCGGCGGTGCCGCGCTCCAGCCCGTTCACGGTCCGCGGCAACTCCTCGTGGAGCGCCCGGCACTGCCGCGCGGACGCGCCCTCGGGGGAGGGGGCGGTCACGGGGACCGAGGACGAGCAGCCCACCGCGGCGAAGGCCACGGTGAGCAGGGCCGGTACCAGCAGCCGGCGGGACGAGGAGATCACCCGGCCGAGCATACGGGGAGCTAGAGATGGACCACCGGGCAGGTCAGGGTGCGGGTGATGCCGTCCACCTGCTGGACCTTGGCGACCACGATGCGGCCCAGTTCGTCGACCGTCTCGGCCTGGGCGCGCACGATCACGTCGTACGGACCGGTGACGTCCTCGGCCTGGAGCACACCGGGGATCTTGGCGATCACTTCCGCGACGGCCGACGCCTTGCCCACCTCGGTCTGGATCAGGATGTACGCCTGTACCACGGGACCTCCAGGGCGGCTTCGAGGATCATGTGGGAAGAAGGGACGCCACGGTACCGCGTCGGTGCGCGCGCCGGGGAGACCCGCGCCGCCGGGAACGCGGCGTGCGGTTCGACCAGGGGCAGCACGACGGCCGTCCGCCCGGGGGAAGCACGGGCCGGGCGCGCGGTGGTGGAGTACGGATCGGCAGCGCAGTACGGATCGTCCGTACGCGTCGGAAGGGCAGCAGCATGAAGGGCACCGTGGGCGAGCTGGGGGAGTTCGGGCTGATCAGGGAGCTGACCTCCCGGCTCACCGCCACCCCGGCCGTACGGATCGGACCGGGCGACGACGCCGCGGTGATCACCGCGCCGGACCGCCGGGTCGTGGCCAGCACCGACGTCCTCCTCGAAGGGCGGCACTTCCGCCGCGACTGGTCCACCGCCTACGACGTGGGCCGCAAGGCCGCCGCGCAGAACCTGGCCGACATCGCCGCGATGGGCGCGGTGCCCACCGCCATCCTGCTCGGCCTGGTCGTCCCCGCCGAACTGCCCGCGACCTGGGCCAGCGAGCTGATGGACGGGCTGCGCGACGAGTGCCAGGTGGCGGGCGCCGCGGTGGTCGGCGGCGACGTGGTGCGCGGTGACACGATCACCGTCGCGATCACCGCCCTGGGCGACCTGCGCAACCAGGAGCCGGTCACCCGTTCCGGTGCCCAGCCCGGCGACGTGGTCGCCGTCACCGGCTGGCTGGGCTGGTCCGCCGCCGGCTACGCGGTCCTCACCCGGGGCTTCCGCTCGCCGCGCGCCTTCGTGGAGGCGCACCGCCGCCCCGAGCCGCCGTACCACGCGGGCCCGGCGGCGGCCGGCCTCGGCGCCACCGCCATGACGGACGTCAGCGACGGCCTGGTCGCCGACCTCGGCCACATCGCCGAGGCCAGCAAGGTCCGTATCGACCTGCGCTCGGGCCAGATCGACATCCCCTCGCAGATGTCCGACATCGGTACGGCCGTAGGCGTGGACCCGATGCAGTGGGTGCTCAGCGGGGGCGAGGACCACGCGATCGTGGCGACGTTCCCGCCGGACGTGAAGCTGCCGGCCCGCTGGAAGGTGATCGGCGAGGTGCTGCACCCGTCGGCGCTGCCGCAGGTCACGGTGGACGGGGCGCCGTGGGTCAAGGCGGGCTGGGACCACTTCGGCGAGGAGCCGGACGGCGAGCCGACGGGCCTCTGAGGGACCGCGGACGGGCCCCGCGCGGGGCCCCGGTAGATTCGGGCCCCATGCGCACTCCTCCACGCGTCCTGACCGTCGCCGGGTCCGACTCCGGCGGCGGCGCGGGCATCCAGGCCGACCTGAAGACGATGCTGGCGCTCGGCACGCACGGCATGAGCGTGCTGACCGCCGTCACCGCGCAGAATTCGCTGGGCGTGCAGGGCGCGTGGGAGCTGCCCGCCGAAGCCGTACGGGCCCAGTTCCGCAGTGTCGTGGACGACATCGGCGTCCAGACCGTGAAGACCGGGATGCTCTCCTCGCCGGAGGTGGTCGAGACGGTCGCGGATCTGCTCTCAGGGCTCTCCGAACCGGTCGTCGTGGACCCGGTCGGCGTCTCCAAGCACGGCGACGCGCTGCTCGCCGCCTCGGCCCTGGACGCCGTCCGTACGAAGCTGCTGCCCACGGCCACCCTCGCCACCCCCAACCTCGACGAGGTCGCCCAGCTCACGGGCGTACGGGTCCGGGAGGAGGCCGATATGCGGCGCGCCGCCGCCGCGATCCTCGGCTTCGGGCCGCGCTGGGCGCTGATCAAGGGCGGCCACCTGGAGGGCGACGCCGTCGACCTGCTCACCGACGGCACCGAGGAGCACTGGCTGCGCGCGCCGCGGCACGACAACCGGCACACCCACGGCACCGGCTGCACGCTCGCCAGCGCCGTCGCCGCCCGGCTGGCCCAGGGGGACACCGTCCCGGAGGCCGTCGCGGCGGCCAAGGAGTACGTCACCGGCGCCATCGCGGGCGGCTTCCGCCTGGGGGCGGGGATCGGGCCGGTGGATCACGGGTGGCGGCTGCGGGGGTAGGCCCGGCCGTACGGCTCACCTTTACCGGCGGGCGCGTACGGCAAAAAGCCGGTCCACCGAGGTGGACCGGCTTTCAGGCAACCGGCGGGGCTGCGCTACGACTATGACGTCAGCGCGAGACCTTGCCGGCCTTGATGCACGAGGTGCAGACGTTGAGCCGCTTCGGCGTGCGCCCGATGACCGCGCGCACCGTCTGGATGTTGGGGTTCCAACGACGGTTGGTACGGCGGTGCGAGTGGGAAACGCTCTTGCCGAAGCCCGGCCCCTTGCCGCAGACGTCGCAGTTGGCAGCCACGGGTCACTCCAAAGACTTCAGATGCACTTACGGTGAAATCCCGACGAGCGGAGTGCATTGAACCGACCGGCTTCGCCAGGAGTAGGAATGGCCCGATTCGCATCGGGCAACCGGAGCAGCATACAACGACCGCTCCCGTGACACGAAACTACCACGATCGCCCCGGGCCCCGCCCCGGCGGACCACCCCGCCCGCGGCTACTGTGCCCTGGATCGCATGACCGAGCCGAGCCCGCCACGGGCCGCTGGCCGAGGAGGACGACGGTGCCGCACCCGCTCGACGCCGCTGCGGTACGCACCTGGTGCGCCCTGGCGCTCCAGGCCCTGGGGCGCGAACGTGAGCGGATCGACGCGATCAACGTCTACCCGGTGGCCGACGGGGACACCGGCACCAATCTCTACCTGACCGTGGAGTCCGCTGCCCGCGCGGTCGAGGCCGCCTTCGACGGGCACGGCGCCTCGGGCACCGCGCCGGGCCTGGCCGACGCCGTCGGCGCCATGGCGCACGGGGCACTGATCGGCGCGCGCGGCAATTCCGGCACGATCCTCGCCCAGCTGCTGCGCGGTATGGCGGAGGTGCTGGGAAGGGGGGCTGCGGACGGGGACGAGCCCGGTGGCCCGGCAGCGGACGGCGCTGTCGGCTCGGCGGCAGCGCTGAAGCAGGCGCTGCGGCGGGCCGCCGAGTCGACGTACGAGGCCGTCGCGCACCCGGTGGAGGGCACGGTTCTGACGGTCGCCACGGTGGCCGCCCAGGCGGCCGGGCAGGCCGACGGGAGTCCGGCGGCAGTGGCGCGGGCCGCTTACGAGGGCGCTCGTACGGCCCTGGAGGCCACACCGGACCAGCTGGCGGTCCTGGGCCGGGCGGGCGTCGTGGACGCGGGCGGCTGCGGCCTGGTCGCTCTGCTGGGCGCGCTGGCGGGGGCGCTGTCGGGGGAGGTGCCGACGGCGGCTATCGCGGTACGGCCGGACGCTGTCGTACGGTCCGATGCCTCCGTACGGTCCGGCGCCTCCGTAAGGCCCGATGCCCCCGTACGGCCCGACGCCTCCGCACCGGTGTCCGGCGGCTGCCCGGCCGGGAACGGGAGCGCACCGGACCCGGAGGGGCCGCACGGCGGTGACGGCGACCCGGACGGACCCGCCTTCGAAGTGATCTACCTCCTTGAGGCCGACGACGACGCCGTGGCCCGGCTGCGCGCGCGGCTGGACGGCCTCGGTGACTCCCTGGTGGTGGTGGGCGGGGACGGCCTGTGGAACGTGCACGTCCACGTGGACGACGCGGGCGCCGCCGTCGAGGCGGGCATCGAGGCGGGCCGCCCGTACCGCATCCGCATCACCCACTTCGGGACGGCCGACGGCGGCCGGGCCGCGCGCCGCCGCGAGCCGGAGCCCGCGGCGCGCGCCGTGGTGGCCGTGGTGCCGGGCGACGGCCTGGCCGGGCTGTGCGCCGAGGCCGGCGCGACCGCGGTGACCGTACGCCCCGGCGAGCCGCCCGCCAGCGGCGAGCTGGTCCAGGCGATCCGGCAGGCGCACGCCCGAGAGGTGATGCTGCTGCCCAACGACCCCGAGCTGCGGCACACCGCGGCGGCCGCGGCCGAGCAGGCCCGTACCGAAGGCGTACGGGTCGCGCTGATCCCCACCCGCGCCGCCGTCCAGGGCATCGCCGCGCTGGCCGTGCACGAGCCGGCCCGCAGCTTCGACGAGGACGTGGTGGCCATGACCTCGGCCGCGGGCGCCACCCGCTACGCGGAGCTGGCCGTCGCGGAACGGCAGTCCTGGACGATGGCCGGGGTCTGCCAGGCCGGGGACGTGCTCGGCCTGATCGACGGGGACGTGGCGGTGATCGGCTCGGACCTGGCCGCGACCGCGGCGACCGTTCTGGACCGGATGCTCTCCGCCGGCGGGGAAATGGTGACTTTCGTCCTGGGCGCGGAATTCCCCGCCTCTCTCGCGGAACGCCTGGAAAGGCACGTAAGGGAGCGCCATCTGGCCGTGGACACCGTCGTCTACGAAGGCGGGCAGCGCGGGGCGCCGCTTCTCATCGGCGTGGAATGACCCAGGGCCGGCGGGGAATGACCCCTAGCCGGAGCGGCGGGAAAACGGCGCGAAGAACCGATTCGGCCCCGGCGGAAAACCGGCGCCGGTCCCGGCGGAATCCAGGGCCTGCCGCCCGTTGTCAGTGCCGTGGTGTGCAATGGACACCGTGTCCGCGCTCGACGAACCCCTGAAGAAGATTCTCGGTGGCACCACCGCCAAGGTGATGGCCGAGCAGCTCGGCCTGAACACGGTCGGCGATCTGCTGCACCACTATCCGCGCAGATACGCGGAGCGCGGTGAGCTGACCCGGCTCTCCGACCTGCCGCTGGACGAACACGTCACGGTCGTCGCGCGCGTCGCCGACGCCCGGGTGCTGAAGTTCAACAACGGCCGCGGCCAGCGCCTGGAGGTGACCCTCACCGACGGCAGCGGCCGCCTCCAGCTCGTCTTCTTCGGCAAGGGCATCCACAAACCGCACAAGGACCTGCTGCCCGGCCGCCGCGCCATGTTCGCGGGCAAGGTCTCGGTCTTCAACCGCAAGCTGCAACTGGCCCACCCCGAATACGCGCTGCTGGACGGCGAGGGCGGCGAGGAGGCCGTCGACGCCTTCGCGGGCCGGCTCATGCCGATCTACCCGGCCTGCCAGCAGATGGCCTCCTGGAAGATCGCCAAGGCCGTCGACGCGGTGCTGCCCAGCGCGCGCGAGGCGCTCGACCCGCTCCCCGAGGCGCTGCGCGCGGGCCGGGCCCTGCTGCCGCTCCCGGAGGCCCTGGAGAAGGTCCACCGGCCGCGTACCAAGGCCGACATCGAGGACGCCCGCTCGCGGCTGAAGTGGGACGAGGCGTTCGTCCTCCAGGTGGCGCTGGCCCGCCGCCGCATGGCGGAGACCCAACTCCCCGCCACACCGCGCCCGTTGACCCCTGGCGGGCTGCTCGACGCCTTCGATGCGAAGCTGCCCTTCACCCTCACCGACGGCCAGCAGAAGGTCAGCCGCGAGATCTTCGACGACCTGGCCACCGATCACCCGATGCACCGCCTGCTTCAGGGAGAGGTGGGTTCCGGCAAGACACTGGTCGCCCTGCGCGCCATGCTCGCCGTCGTGGACACCGGTGGCCAGGCGGCGATGCTCGCGCCCACCGAGGTGCTGGCCCAGCAGCACCACCGGTCCATCACCGAGATGATGGGGGAGTTGGCCGAGGGCGGGATGTTGGGCGGTGCCGAGCAGGGCACCAAGGTGGTGCTGCTGACCGGCTCGATGGGCGCCGCCGCCCGCCGCCAGGCCCTGCTGGACCTCGTCACGGGCGAGGCCGGGATCGTCATCGGCACCCACGCCCTCATCGAGGACAAGGTCCAGTTCCACGACCTGGGCCTGGTCGTGGTCGATGAACAGCACCGCTTCGGCGTCGAACAGCGCGACGCGCTGCGCGGCAAGGGCAAGCAGCCGCCGCATCTGCTCGTCATGACCGCCACCCCCATTCCCCGTACGGTCGCGATGACCGTCTTCGGCGACCTGGAGACATCCGTACTGGACCAGCTCCCCGCCGGCCGCTCGCCGATCGCCAGCCACGTCGTGCCCGCCAAGGACAAGCCGCACTTCCTCGCGCGGGCCTGGGAGCGGGTGCGCGAGGAGGTCGAGGCCGGCCACCAGGCGTACGTGGTCTGCCCCCGCATCGGCGACGAGGAGGACGCGCCGAAGGGCAAGGGCGCGAAGAAGAAGTCCGGGGAGTCCGGGGAGCCCGGGGAAGAGGCCGCCGCGGGCGACGACAAGCGGCCCCCGCTGGCCGTCCTGGAGATCGCCGACCAGCTCGCGAAGGGCCCCCTGGCCGGGCTGCGCGTCGAGGTGCTGCACGGCCGTATGCATCCGGACGACAAGGACGCGGTGATGCGCCGGTTCGCGGCCGGCGAGGTGGACGCGCTGGTGGCGACCACCGTCATCGAGGTCGGGGTGAACGTCCCCAACGCCACCGCCATGGTGATCATGGACGCGGACCGCTTCGGCGTCTCCCAGCTGCACCAGCTGCGCGGCCGGGTCGGCCGCGGCTCGGCGCCCGGCCTGTGCCTGCTGGTCAGCGAGATGCCCGAGGCCAGTCCCGCGCGCGCCCGGCTCGCCGCGGTGGCCGGCACCCTCGACGGCTTCGAGCTCTCCCGTATCGACCTGGAGCAGCGCCGCGAGGGCGACGTCCTCGGCCAGGCCCAGTCCGGCGCCCGTACGTCCCTGCGGATGCTCGCCGTCATCGAGGACGAGCAGGTCATCGAGGCCGCCCGCGAGGAGGCCACCGCCGTCGTCGCGGCCGACCCCGAGCTGACCGGCTATCCGGAGCTGCGCACCGCCCTCCAGGCCCTGCTGGACGCGGAGCGGGAGCAGTATCTGGACAAGGGGTGAGGCGAGGGCCGGTGCAAGGCGTACGGCAGGGGCCGGGGCAAGGGCTGATCCGCTCCGGTGCCGGGCGGCGCGGCCCCGCGCCGTCCGACGCCATATCGTGGGGGAGTGGCCCGCGCAGGCGGGCCGCTCCCATCCGCAGCGCGAAGGACCGAGCACCATGACCCGCGTGATCGCCGGCACGGCCGGCGGCCGGCGCCTGGCCGTGCCCCCCGGCAACGGCACCCGCCCGACCTCCGACCGGGCGCGCGAGGGCCTGTTCTCCACCTGGGAGTCGCTGGACGGCCCGCTGGCCGGCGCCCGGGTGCTGGACCTGTACGCGGGTTCCGGCGCCGTCGGCCTGGAGGCGCTGTCCCGCGGCGCCGCGCATGTCCTGCTGGTCGAGGCCGACGCCCGTGCCGTACGCACCATCCGCGACAACGTGCGCACCCTGGGGATGCCCGGCGCCGAGGTACGGCCCGGAAAGGCCGAGCAGGTCGTCGCGGGGGAGGCTCCGGCCGACCCGTACGACGTGCTCTTCCTTGACCCGCCGTACGCGGTCACCGACGGCGATCTTGGGGAGATCCTGCTCACACTCCGCCAGGGGGGCTGGTGTGCCGAGGAGGCACTCGTCACCGTGGAGCGGAGCACCAGAGGCGGTCCGTTCCCCTGGCCGGAGGGTTTCGAACCCGTTCGGTCCCGGCGCTACGGCGAGGGAACGCTTTGGTACGGTCGCGCCGCTTCGACGTGCGAAAACGCGTCATGACCGGACCGGAGAGCGAGGAAACTCACGTGCGCCGCGCAGTCTGTCCGGGGTCCTTCGACCCCATCACCAACGGGCACCTGGACATCATTGCCCGGGCCTCCAGGCTCTACGACGTCGTCCACGTCACCGTGATGATCAACAAGGCCAAGCAGGGCCTGTTCTCGGTCGACGAGCGGATCGACCTGATCCGCCGCGCCACCGCCGAGTACGGCAACGTCGAGGTCGAGTCCTTCCACGGCCTGCTCGTCGACTTCTGCAAGCAGCGCGACATTCCGGCCATCGTCAAGGGGCTGCGCGCGGTCAGCGACTTCGACTACGAGCTCCAGATGGCGCAGATGAACAACGGCCTCTCCGGTGTCGAGACCCTCTTCATCCCCACCAGCCCCACCTACAGCTTCCTGTCCTCCAGCCTGGTCAAGGAGGTCGCGGCCTGGGGCGGCGACGTCTCCCACCTGGTGCCGCCCTTCGTCCTGGAACAGCTGACCGAGCGGCTCGGCGCCAAGTGACCTCCTGACACCCCGTCACCAGGTGTCGGCGCGGGGGCCTGTGGACGTACAGTCGTCCCCGTTCCGTCGTACCGACCCGGAGAGTGGCGAGTCCAAGGTGGACGTGCAGAAGAAGCTCGACGAGATCGTCCGGACCGTCGGCAGCGCCCGGTCCATGCCCATGTCGGCCTCGTGCGTGGTCAACCGCGCCGAGCTGCTCGCCATGCTGGAGGAGGTGCGGGCCGCCCTGCCCGGATCGCTCGCCGAGGCCCGGGAGCTGCTCGGCGGCCGCGAGCAGATGGTCGAGGAGGCCCGCGCCGAGGCGGAGCGGATCATCGAGTCCGCCAACGCCCACCGCGGCTCGCTGATCTCCGACACCGAGGTGGCCCGGCAGTCCCAGGCCGAGGCCGACCGGATCCTGGCCGAGGCCCGCCGCGAGGCCGAGGAGATCCGCGCCGAGGCGGACGACTACGTGGACAGCAAACTGGCCAACTTCGAGGTCGTCCTCACCAAGACCATCGGCTCGGTCGACCGCGGCCGCGAGAAGCTGCTCGGCCGCGCCCCGGGCGAGGGCGGCCACGCGGACGAGGACGGCGTACAGACGCCCGAACCCACCGCCGACCCGCAGGCCCTCAAGGAGCGCGCCGACCGGTACGTGGACGCCAAATTCGGCGCCTTCGAGGCCGTGCTGACCAAGACCCTGGAGGCGGTCGGCCGCGGGCGGCTCAAGCTCCAGGGCGTCCGGCCGACGGACGAGCTGGGCGGCCTCGCCGAGCAGCCCGACGGCCGGCACCCGGGCCACACCGGCGACGCCGAGTTCCTCGCCGGCCTCGCCGAGCTGGCCGACCCCGTACCCCCGCAGCCGCAGGTCCCGCCGCAGCCCACCGTGCCGCCCCAGGCGCAGCCCGACCCCCAGCAGGGCTACTACACGGACCCGGCCTACCAGCAGCAGGACGCCTACGGCTATCCGCAGGCCCCGTACGCGCAGCAGGACCCGTACGGCTACGGCTGGACGGACCCGCAGGCCCAGCAGCAGCACCAGCAGCCCTACGACCCGAACGCGGGCTACCTCCAGCCGCACCAGCAGGCCCAGCTCCCCGGGCAGGCCCCCGGCGGCCGGGCGCCGCAGCCCGCCGCGCTCGACGAGACCAGCCTCTTCGACACGAGCATGATCGACCTCGACCGGCTGCGGCAGTACGAGGAGGGGCGCCAGTAGCGGATTGGGCCTATCGGGACCGTTCCAGTATCCTGGCTCTTCGGTCGCGTGTACGTCCGCGATCTCTGCTGCCCGCATCGCCTCCGGCGAACGGGCGGCCCGTACGTCAGCGTAGAAAGCAGGAAGCCATCAACGCCCGCCTCGACCATCGTTCCCCGCTCGTGTTCGACACGCGCGATCTGGGGCGTCGTCCCGGTGCGCTGCAGCGGCTCTCCCGCACCGTCGAGGCGCCCCGCGACCTCGGCAACGAGGTCATCGGAGTGCCCGAGGGCGCGCCGGTGGAACTCGACTTCCGCCTGGAGTCCGTCATGGACGGGGTGCTTGTCACAGGCACCGCCCGTGCAACGCTCCGGGGGGAGTGCGTAAGGTGTCTGGAGCCGCTGGAGCGTGAGCTCGACGCGGACTTCCAGGAGATGTTCTCCTACCCCGACGCCGACGCCAGTGCCCGCACCGCGGACACCGGCGACGACGCCGAGGACGAGGAGGACACCCTCTTCCTCGAGGACGACCTGTTCGACCTCGAACCCGTGCTGCGTGATGCGGTGGTGCTCGCACTGCCGATGCAGCCGGTGTGCCGGGACGACTGCCCGGGCCTGTGCTCCGAGTGCGGAGAGCGGCTCGCGGACGACCCGGACCACCACCACGACGCCGTCGACATCCGTTGGGCGGCACTGCAGGGACTCGCCACCGACCCGGCCGGCGAGAAGGACGAAAACATGAGCGGCGACGGGCCTGAAGCAGCGCGCGCCGCCGAGAAGCAGGAGAAGTAGCCGTGGCTGTTCCGAAGCGGAAGATGTCGCGCAGCAACACGCGCCACCGCCGGTCGCAGTGGAAGGCTGCGGTCCCCACCCTGGTGGCGTGCGAGCGCTGCCACGAGCCGAAGCAGCAGCACATCGCGTGCCCGAGCTGCGGCACCTACAACAAGCGACAGGTCCTCGAGGTCTGATCGGCTGGTGACAGGCTCTATGTCAGACGCCCACACGTCTCCCCGCAAGCGCGCGGCTGAAACGGCACCGGCGGACACGGCCTCGTCCCACACGCTTCTGGAAGGGCGGCTCGGGTACCACCTCGAGTCCGCCCTTCTGGTGCGTGCGCTGACGCACCGCTCGTACGCGTACGAGAACGGCGGCCTGCCCACCAACGAGCGGCTGGAGTTCCTCGGGGACTCGGTGCTCGGCCTGGTGGTCACGGACACGCTGTACCGCACCCACCCCGACCTGCCCGAGGGCCAGCTGGCCAAGCTGCGGGCCGCGGTGGTCAACTCGCGCGCGCTCGCCGAGGTGGGCCGCGGCCTCGACCTCGGCGCCTTCATCCGCCTCGGCCGGGGCGAAGAGGGCACCGGCGGCCGGAACAAGGCCTCCATCCTGGCCGACACCCTCGAAGCGGTGATCGGCGCGGTCTATCTCGACCAGGGTCTCGACGCGGCGGGCGAGCTGGTGCACCGGCTCTTCGACCCGCTGATCGAGAAGTCCGCCGGCCTGGGGGCCGGCCTGGACTGGAAGACCAGCCTTCAGGAACTGACCGCGACCGAAGGTCTCGGCGTCCCGGAGTACCTGGTCAGTGAGACCGGTCCGGACCACGAGAAGACCTTCACTGCTGCTGCCCGCGTCGGTGGTGTCTCGTACGGCACCGGCACCGGCCGCAGCAAGAAGGAAGCCGAACAGCAGGCGGCCGAGTCCGCCTGGCGGGCGATCCGCGCGGCGGCGGACGAGGCGGCCGAGCGGGCCGCGGACGCGCCGCCGGCCGGGGAGCCGGTGGTTCCCCCGGCCGGGGAACCGCCCGTCGTCGGCTGAGGTTCACGCACTTCCGGCCGTCCGTCCTGTGTGGGGAGTTCCCCGCGCGGGGAGGGCGGCCGGATAGTGCTGTACGGGGTTCGTGCGCTTTCGGTGGTCTCGCCGCCGTACCGCACCCGGCCCCCGCACCATCCGGCCCGCATCATCCGTACCGCGTCCGCCGTCCGCGCGGACGCTCCCTGACGAGGAGAGCCGTGCCCGAGCTGCCCGAGGTCGAGGTCGTACGCCGCGGACTGGAGCGCTGGGTACGGGGCCGTACCGTCGCCGAGGTCGAGGTCCGGCACCCGCGCGCGGTCCGTAGGCACACCGCGGGCGCGGTGGACTTCGCCACGCGCCTGAAGGGGCAGCGCATCGGCGAGGCCCGGCGGCGCGGCAAGTACCTGTGGCTGCCCGTCACCGACGGCCTGTCCGTCCTGGCCCACCTGGGCATGAGCGGGCAGCTCCTGGTCCAGCCGCAGGACGCGCCGGACGAGAAGCACCTGCGGGTCCGCTTCACCTTCGACGACGACGCGGGCACCGAACTGCGCTTCGTCGACCAGCGGACCTTCGGCGGACTGTCGCTGCACGACGCCGTGCCCGGCGACCCCGAGGGGCTGCCCGACGTCATCGCTCACATCGCGCGCGACCCGCTCGACCCGGCCTTCGACGACGCCGCCTTCCACGAGGCGCTGCGCCGTCGCCGTACCACCGTCAAGCGCGCGCTGCTCGACCAGTCGCTGATCAGCGGCGTCGGCAACATCTACGCCGACGAGGCGCTGTGGCGCTCCCGGCTGCACTACGACCGGCCGACCGCCACCTTCACCCGCCCCCGCACCGCCGAGCTGCTCGGGCACATCCGGGACGTGATGAGCGCGGCGCTCGCCGTCGGCGGCACCAGCTTCGACAGCCTCTACGTGAACGTCAACGGCGAGTCGGGCTACTTCGAACGGTCGCTGGACGCCTACGGGCGCGAGGACGAGCCGTGCCGCCGCTGCGGTACGGCGATGCGGCGCCGCCCCTGGATGAACCGGTCCAGCTACTTCTGCCCGCGCTGCCAGCGGCCGCCGCGACCGTAGCCCGTACCTGCTGCCTCAAGCATCCGCACCGACTGCCTCAAGCTTCCGCGCCGACTCCTCAAGCTTTCACACCGGCTGCCTCAAGCTTCTGCGCGCGCGGCGTCGTAGCGCTCCCGCGCCGTCAGTACCTCCGGCATGCGGCTCTCCAGCAGATCGATGAGCCCCAACAGCCGCTCGGCCACCTCCCGCCCCAGCGGCGTCAGTTCGTAGTCCACCCGCGGCGGGTTGGTCGGCTGTGCCTCGCGGCGCACCAGCCCGTCGCGCTCCAGGGCGTGCAGGGTCTGGGACAGCATCTTCTCGCTGACGCCGTCCACCCGTCGTCGCAGCTCGTTGAAGCGGAACGTGCCGTCGTGCAGCGCGCTCAGCGTCAGGCCGCCCCAGCGGTCGGTGACGTGCTTGAGCGTGTCGCGCGACGGACACGCGCGCGCGAAGACGCTGAACGCCACGTCCGTCGCCAGGTCCGTCCCGACGTCCGGGATCTGCTGCTTCTCCTGCTGCGAGCTGCCCTGATGCGTCATACCTCCAGCGTACTCCCGCACAGCGCTCTCCCGCCCATTGCGCTTTCTAGAAGTTAGTGCTTTCCTTTGGTTAGTCAACCGCGTCGCACGGCGCGGCACGAGATCGAGGAGCCCCGCCATGACCACGCCCACCCCGTCCGCCTCTTCCGCCGCCTCTCCTTTCCCCGCTTCTTCCGCCGCCGCGGTCCCGCCCGTCGTCGCCGTCGCCTATCACTCGGGCTTCGGTCACACCGCGGTGCTCGCCGAGGCGGTGCGCGACGGCGCCGCCGACGCCGGGGCGACCGTCC
>NZ_JOCQ01000094.1 GCF_000720725.1 Streptomyces rimosus subsp. rimosus | reverse complement strand
GCACAGCCCCCGGCCGCCCCCGCTCCCCGCCCGGCCGGAGCCGCCCCGGCGCACTCCTCCGGTACCCCCGGCGCCGACTTCGCGGAGCCGGACTTCGCGGAGCCGGACCTGGCCGAGCCCGGGGCCGCCGCCGCGCCGCCCGGCCTGGCCGGGGTGTCCGCCGCGGGCACCTCCGAAGCCGACTCCGACCCCGCCGCCCCCGGCGATCCCCAGGAACGGACTCCCCGAACCCCGTGAGACTCTTCGTCACCCTCGCTCCGGCCGCCCCGGAAGCCTCCGCTCCGGCCCGGCCCGGCTCCCCGCACGCCGCACCGGAGCGGCGCGACCTGGTTCTGCACACCCCGGGCTCGACCACCGTCGGAGCCCTGGCCGCGCGCCTCGCCGGCCAGGGCGCGACCGAGGACGCGCCGCCCGCGCTCTTCCTCGGCGACCGTGAACTGCCCGCCGATGTGCCGATATCCGCCACCGGCATACGCGACGGCGCCACGCTCGGCCTCGGCGGCCCCGTACCGCCCGAGCCGGACGGCGGCTACGGCCCCGACCGCGCCGAACTGCCGCCGCCGTCCCGCTCCGCCGACGGCGAGCGGCTGCCCCGCGCGCCCCGCGTGGAACTCCAGCTGATCGGCGGGCGCGGCGCCGGACGCGTCTGGCCGCTGGACGTCGGTACGCACACCATCGGCCCGGCGGCAGGCAGCTCCGTACGCCTGACCGGCCGTGACGTGCCCGCGACGGGCATCCGCCTCACGGTGCGCGCGGACGGCACGGTGCTGCTCGACGCGGGCCCGGCGGCCCGGAAGTCCGCGAACCGGGAGGCGGCGGGCGGCACCGGCGCCGCCCCCGGCCACCGCACCGACGTGGCCCTGTCCGTACCCGAGCCGCCGCCCGCGCGGCCCCGCGCCGACGCGACCCCACTGCCGGCCCCGCCGCCGCCCGAACTGCCCGACCCCTACGCCGACACCCACCAGCCGCTCCCCGCGGGCTGGGTGGAATGGCCGCTCGGCGGTGAACTGCGGCTGGGCGAATACCTGCTGCGGGTGGCCGAGCCCACCGAGGCGGACGCCGCCGTGGCCACCTCCGAGGACGGCGCGTACCTGGACTTCAACCGGCCGCCGCGGATCGTGCCGCCGCTGGTGCCGGAACGTTTCACGCTGCCCTCGCCGCCGGTGCCGCCGCCCCGGCGCACCATCCCGCTGCTGGTGGTCATCGCGCCGATGTTCATGGGCGTCGGCATGGTCGTCTTCCTGCACTCGTACTTCTACCTGATGTTCGCGTTCTTCAGCCCGGTGCTCGCCATCGGCAACTGGCTCAGCTCCAAGCGCAGCGGCTGGCGCGACTTCCTCACCTCGGTCGCCAACTACCGCGCCCGGCGCGCCTCGCTGGAGCAGGACGTCAAGGGCATGGTCGAGCGCGAGCGCGGCCTGCGCGTCGCCGCCGGACCCGACCCGGCCGCCGCCGGCATGTGGGCCGTCGGCCCCGGCGCCCGCCTGTGGGAGCGCCGCCGCGGCCACCCGGACCACCTGCTGCTGCGCGTCGGCACCGTCCGCCAGGCCTCCCTGCTGACGATCGAGGACGCCTCCCGCGAGGACAACCACCGCTCCGTCAACTGGCAGATCCCGGACATGCCGATCGGCGTGGACCTGTGCGGGGACGGCGTCGTCGGCATCTCCGGCGAGACCGACGCGGCCCGCGCGCTGGCCCGCTGGACCGTCGCGCAGGCCGCGATCCTGCACAGCCCGCGCGACGTACGGATCACCGTGCTCACCGACGCGGCGGGCGCGCCCGCCTGGGAGTGGGTGCGCTGGCTGCCGCACGCCCGCCCCGGCGAGGGCGGCGTCGCCGCGCCGCCCTCCGGCGGCCCCACCGTCACCGTCGGCAACGACCCGGAGACGGTCGCCAACCGCGTCTCCGAACTGGTCTCCGCGATCCGCTCCCGGGCCCGTTCGCGGGAGTCCGCGATGGGCGGCGCGCTGCTCGCCGAACCGGACCTCGTCGTGGTCCTGGACGGCGCCCGGCGACTGCGCGACGTGCCCGGCGTGGTGCAGGTCCTCAAGGAGGGCCCGGCCGTACGAGTCTTCCTGATCTGCCTCGACCAGGAGGAGCGGATGCTCCCCGAGGAGTGCGTCACCGTCTGCGCGGTCGGCGCCCGCGAGGTCACCCTGCGCCGCACCGGCAGCGCCGACCTCACCGGCATCCGCCCCGACCTGGTCGACACCGGCTGGTGCGAGCGGATCGGGCGCGCCCTGGCCCCCGTACGCGACGTCACCCCGGACGGCTCGGACGGCCTGCCGGACCGCGTGAAACTGCTCGACCTGCTGGGTCTGGAGCCGCCGCAGGCGTCCGAACTGGCCGCCCGCTGGACCAAGCGCCCGGCCTCCACCGGCGTCCTGCTCGGCACCGGCTACACCGGCCCGGTCACCTTCGACCTGGTCAAGGACGGCCCGCACGGCCTGATCGCGGGCACCACCGGCGCCGGTAAGTCCGAACTCCTCCAGACGCTGGTGGCCTCCCTCGCGGCGGTCAACCGGCCGGACGAGATGACGTTCGTGCTCGTCGACTACAAGGGCGGCAGCGCCTTCGCGGGCTGCGAGCGGCTGCCGCACGTGCTGGGCATGGTCACCGACCTGGACAGCCACCTGGTCGAGCGGGCACTGACCTCGCTGACCGCCGAACTGACCCGACGCGAACGCATCCTGGCCGACGCGGGCGCCAAGGACCACACCGAATACCGGGCGATGCGCCGCCGCGACCCCGCGCTGGCACCGCTGCCCAGGCTGCTGCTCATCATCGACGAGTTCGCCACCCTGGCCCGCGACGTGCCCGAGTTCGTGCCCGGTCTGGTCGGCATCGCGCAGCGCGGCCGCTCGCTCGGCCTGCACCTGCTGCTGGCCACCCAGCGTCCGGCCGGCGTGGTCACCGCCGACATCCGCGCCAACACCAACCTGCGGATCTCACTGCGCGTCACCGACGCCCTGGACAGCCAGGACGTCCTGGAGGTCAACGACGCGGTCAGCATCTCCAGCGACACCCCGGGCCGCGCCCTGGCCCGGGTCGGGCACCGCTCGGTGCTGCCGTTCCAGACCGCTTTCGTCGGCGCCGTACGCGACGGCGCGCAGGCCGCGCCCGCGGACGACGCGGACACCCCGGCCGGGCCGCAGCCCGAGGCGGACGTGTGGACCAGCGAACTGACCTGGTCGCTGCTGGGCCGTACGGCGGCCGAGCCCGCCGAGGAGACCGCGGACCTCTTCGACGCCATCCAGGAGGCGATGGACGAGCGCGACGCGGCCACCGACCTGACGGTGCTGGTCGACGCGGTCCAGGAGGCCGCCGAACAGCTGGAGATCGAGCGGCAGCCCAGCCCCTGGCTGCCCGCGCTGCCGCCCGCGATCAGCCTGGCCGAACTGCCCGAGCGGCCCGACCCGGCCGACGGGCGCCTCGCGCCGGTCGTCTGGGGTGTGGCCGACCTGCCGGGCGCCCAGCGCCAGGAGCCCCTGGAGCTGGACCTGGCCCGCTTCGGGCACCTGTACGTCCTGGGCACGCCGCGCTCCGGCCGCTCCCAGGTGCTGCGCACCATCGGCGGCGCCCTGGCCCAGCGGCACTCCAGCGCGGACGTGCACCTGTACGGCATCGACGCGGCCGGCGGCGCGCTGGCGGCGCTGTCCGAACTGCCGCACTGCGGCGCCGTCGTACCGCGCGCCGACCTGGAGCGGCTCGGCCGCCTGCTGACCCGGCTCACCGCCGAGATGAGCGCCCGCCAGGAACTGCTCACCTCGCACGGCGCGGCCAACCTCACCGAACTGCGCGCCCTCCTGAAGCCCGCCGAACGCCCCGCCCACACCGTCGTCCTGATCGACGGCTGGGACTCGCTGGCCGCCCTACTCGGCGACCACGACAACGGCCGGCCGGTCCAGGAGCTGACCGCGCTGATCCGTGAGGGCGCGCCGATGGGCCTGCACGTCATCGCCACGTCCGAGCGGGCCCTGATGACCGGCAAGGTCGCCTCGCTCAACGACGAGCGGCTGCTGCTGCGGATGACCGACCGCAACGAGTACAGCCTGGCGGGCATCTCACCCAAGCAGGTGCCGGCCGTCGTCCCGCAGGGCCGCGGCTGGCGCGGCGGCAGCGGCACCGAGGTGCAGGTCGCGCTGCTGGGCGAGCCGACGGAGGGGCCGGTCACCGGCCGCGACCAGGCCGAGGCGCTCAAGCGGATCGGGGAGCGGGCCGCCCGGCGCGACCGCGACCTGCCCGCGGCCCGCCGCCCCGCGCGCGTCATGAGCCTGCCCCGGCAGGTCTCCTTCACCGACGCGTACGAGAAGGTCCCGGCGGCCGACCGCCGCCCGCTGTGGGGCCTGATCGGCGTCGGCGGCGACGAACTGGGTGCCATCGGCGTGGACTTCGCGGCCGACGCGCCGTCCTTCCTGATCAGCGGCCCGCCCGGCAGCGGCCGGTCCACCGCGCTGACCACGCTCGCGGTGTCCCTGCTGGCCGGCGGCACCCGGGTCGTCGCGCTCACCCCGCGCGAATCGCCGCTGCGGGGCCTGGCCCGGCACCCGCGGGCCGTGGTCATCCAGGATCCCGACCCGCTGGCCGACGAGGTCACCGCGGCGCTGAACGCCGAACCGGGGCCCGCCGTGGTCCTGGTCGACGACGCCGACCTGCTCGCCCAGCTGCCCGCCGCCGACGCGGCGCTGCGCGAGGTCGCCACCACCGGCCGGGACCGCGGCATCGGCCTGGTCGCCGCCGCCACCGCCGAGACGCTGACCTCGGTGGGCATCGGCTGGCTCGGCCTGGTGCGGCGCGTCCGCAAGGGCATGCTGCTCTCGCCGCAGTCACCGGGCGAGGGCGACATCCTCGGCGTACGGGTGCCGTACGACCTGCTGCGCGGCCGCCCGACCCCCGGGCGCGGCCTGACCGTCGACCCGGTCAGCGGCGCGCTGGTGTCGGTGCTGGTACCGGAGACGGTGCTGCGCGACGGGGCCGCGGGCTGACACGACGACGGTGCCCCGCCGCCGGACCTGGTGTCCGGTGGCGGGGCACCGTCGTGTCGTACGGGCCGGTCAGCCGGCCTTCTTGGTGCCGGCCGCGATGTCCGCGTCCATCTTCTCGACGTTGTTCTTGATCTGGTTGAACTGGTTGGCGAAGGAGTTGATGGACTCCACGGCCTTCTGCAGCGACGCGGTGAGGTTGGTGTACGACTCCTTCAGCGCCGGGCTGCTCTGCTGCATGAACAGGCCGTTGTCGAGCAGGCCCTCGACGGTGGTCTTGGTGCTGATCAGCAGCGGGTTGATGTCGTTGACGGCCTGGTTCATCACGCCGGAGACGCGCTGGATCTCGTTGTAGTCGATGTTGATGTTGCCTGCGGGCATGGTGCTGACTCCCTGGGTCGTTCGATGCGGGGATGGGTGGAACTTCCGGACGAGGCCGGGGGACGGGCCGTCAGTCGTCGGACTTCTTCGGCTTCCAGCCGGTGTCCCCCTTGGCGTCGTCGCTCGTCCACTCCTCCGTCTTGCCGTCGGTCACCACGGTCTTGGTGCCGCTGCCGTCCTCCTTGACCTCGATGGTGGTGGTCACCTCGTGGCCGTTGAGGTCGACGGAGGAATGGGTCGTACCTTTCACCGTCTGTTCTTTGCCGTCCTCGTCGGGACCGACGGTGGTGTACGTGGTCTTGGTGTCCCGGTGACCGGTCTTCTGGTCGGTGACCGAAGTGGTCGTGCCGGTCGTGGTGCTCTCTTTGCCCTCGGTGTCCTTCGTCTTGCTCTTGAAGTCGTCCGTGGTGGTCTTGTGCTCGGTCGTCTCGGTCGTCGACGAGGTGCCGGTGGTGTCCGTGACGTTGCCGAAGACGTCCGTCGACTTCGAGTCGTAGGTACCGTCGGGGTGGTAGTTCGTGGTGTCGGTCGACTTCAGACCGGTCTTGGTCTCCATCGTCGTGGTGATCTTCGTCGGCTCGCCGTCCGGCCCGTACTCGTACGTCGTGGTGGTCTTGTTGCCGTGCCCGTCGTCGGTGGTCCACTCGTGGGGACGCTCACCGGGCTTCTGGGGCTCCTTCGGCAGCAGCGACGGGTCGATGTCCGGGTCTTCCTTCTTGGCCTTCTCGACCGCGTCGTGCCAGGCGTTCCACTCCTTGTCCCGGGCCTTCCACAGGTCGGAGGAGATCTGGGCGCTCTGCTTGGCCGCCTTGTTGGCCAGGTCGAAGTCCCAGTCGGCCCACTTCTTCGCCACGCCGTCGTAGAGGTTCTTGAGCTTTTCCAGCTTCTCCTCGGAGCGCTTGAAGGAGCCCTTCCACGTCGAGTAGTACTTGCGGATCGCCGAGACCGCGGTCCGGCTGCCGACCTCGTCGACGGAGTACTCCTGCTTGCTCTCGCGGGCCTGCTTGACCTCTTCCTTGAGCTTGCCGGCCTTCTGCGCGACATCGTTGAGCAGCTCGTAGTCAACGGCTATGTCGGACACGGTCACACCCTTCGCGCGCTCGGAGATCACTTTCCGTCTCCCCTGGTCAAACGCAACCGCAAGCCGATCGGTTCACCCCGGAAGCGGAGAAGCGGAGGGAAGTGATGTCGTTCACACGATGAACCGATCGGGCCGCAGATACGTAAACGTAGGTGTGGTGTCTTTTCGTACCGGTGCGCCTGACGCGCAGGTCGGGGCACTTGTGAACGGTCCACCGCGGGGAGAGGAACAGGCTTGGCTACGCGTCCCGGAGACTGGGGTGCTCTCGGCCTCGACGGCGATCCGACCCCGGGCGACGCCGCGGCCATCACCACCATCGCCGACGCGATGCGCGACCTCGCCACGAACGCGGGCACCATCAACCAGGGCCTGAAAGCCCTTCAGCAGACCGCGGGTGACGGCCAGCGCTTCATCGGCAAGACCGCCGACCAGCTGCGCGACATGGTCGACGACCACCTGCACAACTTCGTCGGCCATGTCGAGGAGTCCTTCCACCAGGCCGAGGCGGCGCTGCGCAAGTACGCCACCGCCGTCACCGACGCGCAGGGTGACGCCGACGCGGCGCTGACCGCCATCCAGGGCCTGTCCGACGACGATCCGCAGCGGCAGACCTACAAGGACCGGGCCGACGAGGCCAAGAGCGCGCTCAGCACCGCGGCGAGCGCCCTGGACAAGGCGCTGACCTCGGCCGGGTCGCTGATGGTCCAGCCGGTCAGCGACTGCGACCTGTTCTGGGAAGCCTTCGAGTGGCTGACCATCGTCCTGTCGGTCATCGCCATCTTCACCGGCGGTGTCCTCGCGATCCTCGCCTGGGGCATGAACGCGGTCCTGCTCATCAAGACCATCGTCGACTTCACCCAGGGCAAGGCCAGCGGCCTCCAGCTCGGGCTCGCGTTCCTCGGCGTGCTCTTCCCCACCACCAAGGCCCTGCCGGTCGGCTCCATCGTCAAGGGCCTGGGCAGCGTGCTGAAGAACGGCCTGAAGGGCATCACCGGCATCGGCAAGGGCATCGCCGGGCAGATCGGCCACTTCTCCTCGCTGTACAACATGCCCAAGGTCGTGGTGGCGCCCATCGTCCTGGCCCTCCACGCGGGCTCCGGCGTGAACAGCATCGTCCACGGCATCGCGGGCCTCGGGAATCTCGCCAAGGGCGGCTGGGACTCGCTGGCCGGCGCCGTCGTCAAGGACTGGGTGAACGTCACCAAGAACATCAGCGGTGACTGGGGCAAGATCGGCGCGTACCTCCAGGTCAACTTCGGGCGGCTCGGACGGGCCGGCATCGCCACCGTCCTGCCCCTGGACTTCACCGAACTCGGCGTCCTGGGCTTCGGCGGTGCCGCCCGGCTCGCCTTCGCCGAGCGGGTCCTCGGCATCCCGCAGCCGGAACTGCACCAGCTGCTGTCCAACGCGGGGCGCTGGGGCGCGGGGGTGCACGGCTTCGGCGCCATCGACGTGAACGGTGCGGTGGTGGCGTTCCGGCCCGTCGGCGGGACCGGCGTGCACTTCGTCCCCGGCACCTTCGTGGACCTGTCGAGCCTGCACTTCGCGCCCGGCGGCTGGCACGGCAGCTCCTTCTCCGGCGTGCACGTGACACCCGTGGCACCGGTGAAGCCCGGCGGTCTCAACGGTTTTACCGGAGCCGTCACACCGACCGGGATCAAGGCGTTCACCCCGGACGGGCTCGGCGCGCTGCGGCCGACCGGGCTGGGGAACTTCAACTTCAACTTCGCCAACCTGGGTACCGGCGGTCTGGGGTCGTTCAACCCCGGGAACCTGCACTTCTCCTTCACCGGCAACCTGGGGAACCTGACCAGCCTCACGCCGAAGGGGACCGTCGCGCACATCGGCGGGAACGTCCCGCACGGCATCACCGTGCCGAGCGGTTCCCTGACGCACTCCGGACTGCACCTCGACCAGCCCGGGCTGATCACCATGCCCGAGATGCCCGGCACGACCACCCACGCCAACGGGCTGACCGTGCCGGACGTCCACAACCCCGGCGCCACCCAGCTCATCCACCAGACGGACTTCCAGGCCGGACACGTCCGCATGGACAGCAACCTGCTGCTGTCCGGGGACACCGCCATCGACCTGCTCAAGGACGCCCACGGCTCGTCCGGGCTCGGACACCTGGCCACCGACGCGCCCGCCGTACGCGTCCCGGAAGCCTCTTTCGACGGCGGCTTCGTCCACGGCATCGGCGACGGCCACTCGATGGCCCGCGGCGCCATCGGGCACGGCGAGGCACTGGAGGACATGACCTTCCCCGAGCTGAACGCGCTCGCCAACGGCGATGTGACGGTCACCGGCTTCCACGGGGACGGCATCAGCGTCCGCATCGGCGAGGCGCCGCCGCGTACGTTCACCGCGCAGGACCTGGCGAACACGGTGCCCGGCGGACCGGCACGTACGGACCTGACGGGCGTACAGAACCTGGCGGGCACGCCGAACCCGGCGGGCGTGCAGCACCTGCCCGGCGCCCAGGGGCTGCCCGGCACGCAGGGCCTGCCGGGGGTGCCCGGCGGCGCGGAAACGATCCGGCCCACGGGCGTCGGCGCGACCGGCGACCTGCCGGGGCCGCTGCGGGCGAAGACCCCGGACGCCGTGCCGTTCACCAAGACACCGGAAACCAAGACGCCGGACGTCAGGACGAGCACGGCATCCGGTACCGGCGCCACGGCCAAGACGGCGCCCCAACCGGTCGTCAACGAACACGACTTGGCAATGAGCCTGCTGGACACCGGCGACCGCAAGCCGGTCCCGTCCACCGGACAGAGTGCCACCGGTCACAGCGCCACCGCCGACGGCGGCCCGTCCGGTGTGTCGGCCCGTCCCGACCTGGACGGCGCGGGCGCGTCCGGCGCCGCCGACCACAGCGCCCTCGACCTGATCGCCCACCCGGGCGGCGGCCTGTCCAAGGCGGAGGACGCCGCCGTACCGGCCGTCGTCAAGGCCACCGAACCCGCTCCCACACCGGTCCCCGCCCCCGCGCCGAAGACCGAAGCACCCACCCCGACACCGGGTTCCAAGGGAACCGGTCCGGTCACCGCGCCCCCGAACAGCCGCTTCGGCTTCTCCGGCGCCGCCGCCATGAACCAGCGCCTGCGCGCCCGCAACGAGCTGATCCTCGGCGGTTCGAGCGGCCCCGAGGCCGGGGCGAAGCTCAACGCCTGGGCCGGGTACGAGCACGCGCTGTCGGAGCTGGGGAAGGCCGAGCGCAAGGTGGACGGGCTGACCCCGCCGCCGGGCGCCGCCAAGGGCGAGCCCTCGCCCGCCCTGACCGAGGCCCTGGACGAACTGGGCGTCAAGCGCGCCGAGGTCGCCAAGGCGGAGACACGTCTGGACGAGCTCGGCATCGACGCCCAGCGCACCCGTAACCAGGTCAACGCCCTCACCGGCGGCATCTTCGGCGAGCACGGCGGCCCCCGGCCGCAGCCGCACCCGCAGCCGCAGGCGGTCCCGACGGCCGACGCGGGGAAGGCGAAGACCGGTGCGGCGGAGCCCCAGCCCGTCCCGTCCGTCGACAAGGGCAAGGGCAAGGCCGACTTCGCGGAGCCCGAGCCCGTACCGAGCAGCCCCTTCCCGCAGCGCCCGGCACCGGAGAGCCGGCTCGACTTCGGGCCCGGCACCGGGCGGGGCGCCCGCGACCAGGCGCGCGACGACATCGTCACCGGCGGTACGAGCGGCCCCGAGGCCGAGGTGCGGCTCGACGCCTGGGCGAAGTACCAGCAGGCGTCGTCCGATCTGGGCCGCGCCCAGGAGAAGGTGGACCGGCTCGTCCCCAAGGCGGACCGGCCCGGCCCGTCCAAGCCGTCCGCCGCGGCCCTGGAAGCGCTGGACGACCTGGGCGCCAAGCGCGCCGAGTTCGCCGGTGCCGAGGCGCGGCTCGGCGACCTGGGCATGGACCCGCACGCCCTGCGCCGGCAGATCGACGACGCGAACACGGCGATCGCCATCGACCGCGCGCAGCACGGCGAGTACGTCGGGCCGCTCGGCGGCACGCCCACCCCGCACTCCGGCGAACCGCTGCCGCTCGGACAGCACGACTGGTCCCCCGACCCGCAGGCCCCGCGCGCCCTGTGGCCCGACCCGGGCACGCACAGCGCGGGCCGCACCATGGTCAACCAGTCCTTCCGCGACCTGCCGTACACGGGCCACCAGCCGCTCACGGCGGAGGACTACCTGAGCTGGATGCGGCACAGCACGCAGGAGGGCCGCCCGCTGTCCTACGTGGTCAACACCATCGTCTCGTACAGCGAGATCGGCGGCGGCAAGCTCCAGGACTTCCTGAACTCCATCACCCGCGGCCTGGACGGCTACGACGGCCGCCTCGGTGTGGTGATCGGCGTCAACGGCAAGCTGGAGGACCTGGCCGCCATCCACCGCGCGATGGACGACGCCCTCGCCTCGGTGCACTTCGACCACCCGCTGGCGATGGTGGCCACCACCTTCTACGGCGAGGGGTTCCCGTACGGCACCATCCGCAACCTCACCATGACCAGCCCCGCGGCCCGGTCGATGGCTCACTCGATGATGCACGGCGGCGGTGCGGCCGGCCCCAGCCACCCGTACTGGGCCTTCATGGACTTCGACGTGTACGAGCACACCGTCCCCAGCGGCCGGCACGTCTTCGACCACTTCGACCGGGAGTTCAACCTCGGCGAGGGCGGCGCCGTGGACGACTGGGCCAAGAAGCTGCCCGACGACACGGGCGCCGGCGCGAAGGGGGACGACGGCGCCGTGACGCCGCCGGGCGCGTCCGACATCCCGCCGCTGCGCCCGCTGAGCATGCTCGGCGGCTACCGGGTGCCGGGGAAGGCCGGCGAGACGGTGCTGGTCGACGGCATCGAGGTGGACAGCTCGGTCGCACGGCTGATCAAGGAGACCAAGGACCGTGGCGGCAAGGCCGCGGACATGCACTTCACCCAGCAGGACGTGGACAAGTTCGCGTCCGTCGTCGACTCCGACATGCGCATCCGCGCCACGATGGCCGGCATCCACGGGCTGCTGCCGTACGGGCCGGAGCCGAACCTCTTCGTGGACGCCGCCGTCACCATGGTGGACGACGTACGGCTGGCCGACGGCTCCCTCTGGCGGCCGGTCCGGTTCGGCGGCGGCAGCGGTGAGTACAAGGGGTTGCGGGAGAGGCTGAACCACTTCAACGCCTGGGAACTGGACCAGACCCTGCCGGACATCCCGGGCAACGCGGTCGCGCGCGACATCGCCGCCGCCAACTCCGCGCTGCCCGACCGCGGTACCGCGTTCGTGACCGACTTCGTCGACGGCGCGGTCCCCACCGACCTCTCCCGCCTGATGAACGGCTACTACAAGCTGGGCAAGGCCGGCGGCGTCGGCAACATGCCGCAGGAGCACCTGACCCTGAAGGGCGTGGTGGAACACGCCTTCGGCCGGGACAGCTTCGACCTGAACCCGGCCGAGGTCCGGGCCAAGGACGGCCTGAAGATCGCGAAGCTGCGCGACGACCTGTTCAAGGGCAAGTCCCCGGAACAGGGCTTCGCCGACGACCCGCTCAAGCCCATCGGCATCGACGGGCGGCCGCCCAAGCTCAACGAGCCCCCGGACAAGACCCTCGACCGGCTGGGCGGCGAGCTGGGCGGCGCCGGGCTGGGCGGTGCCGACAACACCCTCGGCCTCAACATCTCCATCCGCGTGCCGGGCCGTCCGGACGGGCTCGTGGTGGGCATCGTCCCGGCGGAGAAGCAATTCATCAGCCACGCGCTGGCCTTCGCCTCCGAGGAGGCGGCGTTCACCCGGCTGCAGAACTACGTCCTCGCCGAGGTCCTGCCCAAGGGCGGCCTGCCGCACGACTCGCTGCTGCGCGCCCTCCCGGAGCCGCCCGCAGGCACCGGCACCAAGGGAGCGCGGCCGGTGCCCGGCGCCATCCCGGACGCCCAGACGCTTCTGACCCAGGTGCAGCGGCAGATGGGCAAGAACGGCCTCACGGACCTGTTCCACGACGTGTACGCCCGGGGCCTCGACGGCCGCGCGCTGTCCGTCGGCCTGGTCACCGGACGCCTCGGCCCGGACGTCTCGGAGCTCGGCCCGATCGAGCAGATCATGCTGGAGCGGTACGCCAGGGCGTTCAACCGCCCGCTGGAGATCCGGGGCGCGGACGGCTCCACGCACACGGTCGGCGTCGACGCCCGCAGGCCGGGCCCGCCGCTGTACGTGACCTGGGTGCCGGGCCACGGCGGCCCGCACTCCGGGACCTGGCACGTGGGCGACGCGGCGCCCGCCCCGTCCAGCACCTCCGTACCCGGCCCCGTCACCCCGACGCCTCCGCCCGGACGGCTCGGCTTCGAGCCCGGGACCGGAATGGGCGCCCGCAACCAGGCCCGGAACGACATCGTCACCGGCGGTACGAGCGGCCCGGAGGCCGAGACGCGGCTCGACGCGTGGGCGAAGTACCAGCAGGCGTCGTACGACCTGGCCCGTGCCCAGGAGAAGGCCGACCGCCTCGTACCCCAGGCGGGGCAGGCCGGTCCGTCCAGGCCGTCCGCGGCGGCCCTGGAGGCGCTGGACGACCTGGGCGCCAAGCGCGCCGAATTCGCCGACGCCGAGGCCCGGCTCGGCGACCTGGGCATGGACCCGCACGCCCTGCAGCAGCAGATCGACGACGCCAACCACGCCATCGCCGCCGACCGCGCGCAGCGTGGCGAGTACGTCGGGCCGCTCGGCGGCGCGCCGACCCCGCGCCCCGCGTCGCACGACGTCGAGATGACCGACGTACAGGCGGGCCCCTCGGGCCACGGCGGCAACCACGCGATGCCCGGCCTGCGGTGGGACAACGCCCTCACCGGCAACACCACGCCGGGCGACATCCGCGGCAACACCGCGTTCCGGGACCTCGACGGGCTCGACCAGCGGCCCCTGTCCGGCGGCGACTACCTGGACAACCTGCGCGACAGCCTCAGCGAGCGGCGCCCGGTCTCCTACATCGTCAACGCCGTCGTCAAGTACGACGAGGTCGGCGGCGGACAGCTCGACGCCTTCCTGCGGGCGGTCACCGCCAACCTCCCGGCCGGCTTCCGGAACCGGATCGGCGTGGTCATCGGCGTCAACGGCCCGGCGGGCGAGATGGCCCGGATCAACGCCGCGGTACGCGGCGCCCTGGACGGCGTGCAGGCCGACTTCCCGGTCGCCGTCGTCGGCGTCGGCTGGCGCGGCGGCTCGTTCCCGTTCGGCACCGTCCGCAACACCGTCATGACCAGCCCGGCCAGCCGGTCCATGGTGCACGCGATGACGGCCGGCGGCGCGGACGGCGCCGCGGCCACCCACCCGTACTTCGCCTTCATGGACTTCGACACCTTCGAGCACACCGTGCCCAGCGGCCGGCACATCTTCGACTACTTCGACAAGAAGTTCGAGATGCGCGGCGTCGAGCACCCGGGAGTGCCGTCGTCCGCCGAGCCGCTGCGCCCGCTGATGATGACCGGCGGCTACCGGGTGCCGGAGCCGCCCGCCAACGGCCTGCCCGACCCGCTGCTCGTCAAGACCGACGAACACCTGGCCGACGCCGAGGCGAAGGGCAAGGGCAAGGCCCGGGCCACCCCGCTCGCACCCGGCGAACTGCGGGTCACACCGGAGAACCGGGCCACCTTCGACCTGCGGATCCGCGCGGACATGCGCGCCCGCACCGGCATCGCGGGCCGTCACCCGCTGCTGCCGTACGCGCCCGAGCCCAACCTGTTCGTGGACGCCACCGCGACGCTGGTGGACGCCATGCCCGGCGTCCACGGCTGGACGCCGCTGCGGTTCGGCAACGGCGGCGCCGAATACCACCACCTGAGCCAGACGCTGAACAACTTCAACGCCTGGGAGCTGGACACCACCCTGCCGCGCCTGACCGCGGACGACTTCCCGCGGCTGCCGGGCGAGAGCGAGGAGGACTGGCTCAAGCGGATGGACGACGGCATCACGGACCGCCAGGCGCAGCGCGAGATCGCCGCCGGCAACCACACGCTGCCCGACCGCGGCACCGCCTTCGTCGCCGAGTTCGAGAAGGCGGCCATCCCCACCGACCTCTCCCGGATCATGGCCGGCCTCTTCGGCAAGGGCGGGAAGCTGCTCCAGGACCACGCCGGGCTGGGCAACGTGGAGCGGCTGGTCATGAACAAGGACGCCAAGCGCGGGCTGGAACTGGCGGAAATCCGCGACGACCGCTTCAAGCTGTCCCCGGAGGCCGCGGACCACGACAACCCGCTGCGGCCGGTCATGAGCCCGGACCAGGAGCGCCCCCGTGACGTCGCCGCGGGGCTGAGCGACAAACTGGGCACGGACGACAACCCGCTGGGGACCAACGTCTCCGCCGGACTGCCCGGCGAGCCGACGGTACGGGCCGGCATCCGCCAGGAGGACCTGCGGTTCATCACCCACGGCTACGCCCACAACGAGGACCCGTCGCGGTTCCTGGACCTGCTCGACTACGCGATCGTGCACACCGCGCGCCAGTCGCCGCCGCCGACCTCCGTCCTGCACGCCTTCGAGAACGCGCCCGGCCGTCTCGGCCTGCCCTCGCCCGAGGATTTCCTGCGTGGCGTGCGGGCCCAGCTGGAGTACCGCGGCAGCGTCACCAGGACCCGGGTCGACGCCGCGGTCGACGAGGCGATCGCGCGGGGGACCGACGGCAGGGAACTGTCCATAGCCCTGGTCACCGGGCGGCTGCGCCGCGAGAACTTCCTCCCGGGCGGCCTGGGCGGATCCGCCGGGCAGGCCGCCCGGCACACGGCCGAGAACCTCGCGCTCCGGTACTACGCCAACGTCCTCGGCCGCGAACTGCACATCACCTTCGCCGACGGCAGCATGGCCACCATCGCCCCCGTGAAGCCGGGGAAGAAGCGGCTGCCGCCGGTGGAGATCGTCTGGACTGCCAGCCCGGACGCCGTGCGCTACCCGGACGGCGGCCACTGGTCCGTGGCCGACGACCCGGCCCCGGCCGCGGGCGGCAAGCGCGGCCACGACGGTGCGGACGGACCGGGCGGCGACACCCACACCAAGCGCCCGCGCAAGGGCAAGGGCCGGGCAGGCGACACCGACACGACCATGGGAGGCGTCCGATGACCACCGATCAGGCGGCTGCAGACGCCACCGTCCACCACGTGACCCCCGGCATCCCCGGCGCACTGGCCGCGGCCCTGGAGGCCGCCGCGCCGGGCGGCGAAGTGCGGGTCGCGGCCGGGACGTACGAGGCAGCACTGCGCGTCGACCGGGAGGTGACCCTGCGGGCCGCGGACGGCGGCACGGTCACCCTGGTCGCCCCCGACGCCGCGCCCGCGCTCGAAGTCCTGCCCGGCGCCCGGCTGACGCTGGACGGGGTGACCGTGCGGGGCGGCGCCGCGGACCGGCCCGCCGTCCTGCTGTCCGGCGGCGTCACCCACTGGCACGGCGGCGGCACCGACCGCGGGCGCCTCGAAGTGCTGCGCGACGCCGCGCTCACCCTGACCGGCGCCCGCCTGACGGGCGCAGCGCTGGCCGGTGCGCTGATCCGCACCACCGGCGCCGTGCGGCTGACGGACTGTGTGCTGGAAGGCGCCCAGGGCACCGGCGTCGTGGTGGGCGGCGACTCCCGGCTGGAGATGACCGGCAGCCGGATCAAGGGCGCCACCGGCTCCGGCGTACGGGTCCGGGAGAACGCGCGCGTCGTGCTGCGGGACTGCCTGATCGACGGCGCGGGCCGCAGCGGCCTGCTGTTCGAGGACGGTTCGGCGGCCCTGCTCGTGGACTGCCGGGTACGGGACTGCGGCGGCGAGGCGGTACGGGTGCTGGACTCCTCGCCCGTACCGCGGGACGACGACCCCTATGAGGCGGCGGACACTGCGGCACCGGCACAGGCCCGGGGCGGACTGCTGCTGTACGGCTGCGAACTGAGCGGCGCGGGCGCCGACGCGCTGCACGTCGCCGGGTCCGGTGACGCCGTCCTCGCGGGCTGCGTCCTGCGCGACGGCGGCGGCTCCGGCGCCACGGCGGGGGAGCGGGCCCGGGTACGGCTGGCCGACACCCGGATCGTACGGACCGCTTCGGCGGCCCTGACCGCCCACGGCACGGCCCGGCTGGAGGCGCGCGGCACGACCGTCCGCGACTCGGCCGCCAACGGCCTGCTGGCCACCGGCTCCGCGGCCGTACGGCTCACCGACGGCGAGGTCACCGACTGCCGGTTCAGCGCCGTGCACGCCGGGGGCACCGCCGAGGTGACGCTGACCCGGCTGCGTGCGGGCCGGACCCCCGAACACGGGCTGCACGCCGTCGCCGACAGCCGCCTCACCCTGACCGAGGTGCACCTCACCGACTGCGGCATGTCCGGCCTCGACCTGTCCGGCGCGGCGGGCGCCGAAGCCGCCGAACTGTCCGTCGTACGCTGCCGCAACGGCGTCGTCGCCGGCTCCGGCGGCCCGGTCCGGCTGACCGGCTGCACGGTCACCGACGCCGAACGCGCCGGATTCAGCTTCGGCCCCGGCGGCGAGGCGGAGCTGACCGGCGGCCGGGTACTGCGCGCCGGGACCGCCGGGCTGGTGGTCCAGGACGGCGCCACCGTACGGGCCCGGGACGTGGAGATCACCGAGGCGGCCGGGTCCGGGATGGTGGTGGCGGCCGGCGCCGCCCCGCACGCGAGCGGGGTACGCGTCGTCCGCCCCGGCAAGAACGGCCTGATCGTGGACGCCAAGGGCGCCGGCGTCTTCGAGGACTGCGAGATCACGAAGCCCGGCTTCCCCGCCGTCCACCTGGGCGAGGCAGCCACCCCCGTACTGACCCGCATCCGCGTCCAGGACGCCGACGCCGACCTGAGCACCGGGGACGGCGCCGAGCCGGAGGAGCGCGACTGCGTCTCCTGGCAGGTCAAGGACGCGCACTGGCCCGCGCCGATGGCACCCGTACGGGCCGCCGCCACCGCCACGGCGGCATCCGGCGGCGCCCCGGCCGGCGGCACCACGGCCGGGGACACCGCCACGACGACCCCGGCCGCCGAGGAGGACCTCGACGAACTCCTCGGCGAACTGCACCAGTTGATCGGCCTGGACCGGGTCAAGCAGGACGTGGCCTCGCTCGTGAAGCTGATGCGCATGGTCCAGCGCCGGGAGGCCGCCGGACTCGCGGCGCCGCCGCTCAGCCGCCACCTGGTCTTCGCGGGCAACCCCGGCACCGGCAAGACCACGGTGGCCCGGCTCTACGGGCGCATCCTGGCCGCCGTCGGCCTGCTGGAGCGCGGCCACCTGGTCGAGGCCGACCGCTCCGCGCTGGTCGGCGAGTACGTCGGCCACACCGGCCCGAAGACCCAGCGGGTCTTCATGGAGGCGATGGGCGGCGTGCTGTTCATCGACGAGGCGTACTCCCTGGCGCCCGCCGCCGGTTCCGGCGGCAACGACTTCGCGCAGGAGGCCATCGCCACCCTCGTGAAGCTGATGGAGGACCACCGCGACGCCGTCGTGGTCATCGTCGCCGGCTACCCGACGGAGATGGAGCACTTCATCGACTCCAACCCCGGCCTCGCCTCCCGCTTCAACCGCACGCTGCTGTTCGAGGACTACGACACCGAGGACCTGGTGCGCATCGTGGAACAGCACGCGGCGGCCCACCAGTACGAACTGACCGACGCGGCGCGCGCCACGCTCGGCGGCTACTTCGACCACGTCCCCCGGGACGGCCGGTTCGGCAACGGGCGCTCGGCCCGGCAGACGTTCCAGGCGATGACCGAACGCCAGGCGTACCGCGTCGCGGAGAACGACACGCCGTCCGAGGCGGACCTGCGGACGCTGTCCCAGCTGGACGTACCGGAACTGGACGTACCGGAGACCGGCCCGTCCGACGTCGCCCCGCCGCAACCGCTCCCGTCCGGCCCGGGCGGGCCCGTCCGCCCGGCCTGACCCGCCTCCCCCGACCACTCCCAGGAGGAACCCCCGTTGTCACAGCCGAACAAGAACACCGGACCGGACGGCCCGTCCCGGTCCGGTTTCGCGGAGACCTTCGCCAAGGGGACGCGCACGCCGAAGCGCGGCCTGGCGCCCGGCCGCCGGGTGTGGAAGACGGCGCTGGGCCTGCCCGTGCTGGCCGGTGTCGGCGTCGGCGCGGTGGCGCTGGCCACCCTCGGCGCCTCCCAGGTGCGCTTCGGCGACGGCCAGGAACAGGCCGTCGCGGCCGCCAAGCAGCCGCAGCCGACCAAGACCGGGGCTCCGGCGCCGGCCGTCAAGCCCGGCAAGTCCGCCGACCCGGCGCCCTCCAAGCCCGGCCCCCCGGCACCGGGCGGCGGGGCGGGCGCGCCCGCCAATCCCCCCAAGGCGCCGGAGAAGAAGAACAGCCCGAGCCCCGACGCCAAGAAGCCCGACGACGACAAGCCGCGTGCCGCCGGCGCCAACGCCAAGGTGACCTACACCGGCCTCGCGGGCCCCGGCTGCCCGACCCCGCCCGGCGGCGGCTACCAGGAGCAGGGCGCCTACAACGACGGCGGCAAGGGCTGGTACGGGCTCACCGGCGGCAGCACCCGCGAAGGCGGCTGCAGCGGACAGTTCACGTCCGTCCCGATGTCCGGCGACGCGAACAAGGACGCCAAGGGCCGGGTGATGTGGTGGTTCGCGCCGGGACCGGAGTCCCGCTCCTGCCAGATCTCGGTCTACGTCCCCGAGGGCCCCAGTGAGCCCGACGTGAACGGCGCTCCGACCACGTACCACGTGCTCACCGACGCCTTCAACCGGGACTCCAAGTACGGCAGCTTCACCGTCGACCAGGCCGGGCACCGCGGCAGCTGGCAGCCGGGCGGCACCTTCGAGGTCCGTCAGGGCAAGATCGCCGTGAAGCTGCTGGACCGCGGCATCGACCACGGCCCGGGCCGGGACCGCGCCCACCACGGGGTGGGACCCGTCAAGGTCACCTGCCACGGCTGACACCTTCTCGGCCGGCCCGGTGCGGGTCCGCTACGTGTCGCAGTCCAGTTCCGTACGGCACAGCGCGCAGCGGGCCCGCAGCCGGCCGCGCACCGGGACGCGGAGGCGCTGGTGGCAGGTCGGGCAGGGGAACGACACGCGCAGCGGCGCGCGCCCCTCGAAGGCGTAGTCGCCGTCCGGCGCGGGGCCACCGGGCCGGCCGGCGCGCCGCGGGTCCTGGGCCGCGCGCCGGTCCTTGGCGTAGCGGCGGCGGCCCGACCAGCCGGCCGCGGCCAGGGGCGGCCGCTGCCCGTCCCGGCGGGCCAGCGCCAGCCCCTTCGTATAGGCGTCGTACGCCTGCGGACTGGTGAACCACGGCGCCGGGTCCTCGCCGAAGAGCAGCGCACGCTTGGCCAGGACGTAACCGAACTCCTCCGGCGTCAGATAGCCCAGCTTCTGCGAGAACGGGCCGTGCTCGCGGTAGGCGTCCAGCAGCAGCCAGCCCGCGCCCAGGTAGGCGGTGGCGGTGTCGGTGAGGATCTCGTTGGCGCGGGTGCCGGGGAAGGACAGGTCCAGGCGGTGCAGGTAGACGTGCATCACCTCGTGGGCCAGGGCGGCGCCGATGTCCCGGCGGTGGGTCTTGAAGCGGGCGTTCAGCTCGACGAAGTACTCGGGGCCCGCGGCCAGTTCGACGTTGGCCGCCAGATGCATGTCGCGGAAGGCGACGATCACGCGCGCGTCGGGGAGCCGCAGGTGCTGCACCATGGCGCGGGCCACCCGCTGCGCGCCCGCGTACAGCTCCTCCTGGTCGTCGAAGGCGACTTCGGCGGGCGGCACGCTCGTGGCGAAGGTCCGCACGGTGTCGTACGAGAGGCGTTTGTAGAGCGCGGTGACGGCCGCGCGCACCGTGTCCAGGTGCGGATAGCCGTGCGCGATCTCGCCGTTGGAACCGCCCGGACTCCCCGTCGCCGCCACCCGTCCACTGTACGGCGCGCCGGGACGCCCGGTATATGCCCGGTATGCGGTACTCGCGTGGTGGGTAGAACAGGAGTTGGCCGGATGTACACCCTTGCCACTGTGATCGCGGACTCCACATAATCCAAGGGCGCTTTGCGGGCTCACCCCCCACTGGGTCCGGACGCCTTGCGGCGTGCTGCCGTCTTCCGCGCACGTTTTGCGGCGGTCCTTTCCGGTTCTCGCGTTTGGCATGGGCCTGACATCGCGTGCAAACCCCCCACGAAAGGAAGCCCGTTGCAGAGCTACCTGAAGCACCTCCGCAGAGTCACCGCCGTCGGCGCCGTCGCCCTGGCGGCCGCCAGCCTCCAGCCCGCGGCCGCCACCGCCGCCGCCCCCACCCCGGAGCCCGGCTCCGTGCACACGAAGATCGTCGGCGGCACCAAGGCGAGCCAGGGCGAATTCCCCTTCATGGTCCGCCTGTCGATGGGCTGCGGCGGCGCCCTGTACGCGAAGGACATCGTGCTGACCGCCGCCCACTGCGTGAACGGCAGCGGCCCCAACACCGACATCACCGCCACCGCGGGCGTGGTCGACCTCCAGGACTCCAAGGCCGTCAGCGTCAAGTCCACCGAGGTCCTCCAGGCCCCCGGCTACAACGGCAAGGGCAAGGACTGGGCCCTGATCAAGCTCGCCAAGCCCATCGACCTGCCGACGCTGAAGATCGCGCAGGACGACAAGCTCACCAGCGGCGAGTTCGACATAGCCGGCTGGGGCGCCGACAAGGAAGGCGGCGACCAGCAGCGCTACCTGCTCAAGGCCAAGGTGCCCTTCGTCGACGACGCCACCTGCAAGAAGGCCTACGGCGACCAGCTCACCCCCGGCGAGGAAATCTGCGCCGGCCAGCTGGACACCGGCGGCACCGACACCTGCCAGGGAGACTCCGGCGGCCCGATGTTCCGCAAGGACGAGGCCGGCCAGTGGCTCCAGGTCGGCATCGTCAGCTGGGGCGAGGGCTGCGCCCGGCCCGGCAAGCCCGGCGTCTACACCGAGGTGAGCACCTTCGCCGCGGACATCAAGAAGGCGGCCGACGGGCTGGCCGGCTGACCCGGCCCGCACCGTGCCCCGGAGCCGTACGGCTCCGGGGCACGATCGCCGCTCCGGCCTGCGCCGGGACCTTTGCCCCGGACCGCCGGGACCCGGCTCGTCCTTTCGGCCGGGTGCGCGGGCGCCACGGATGACCGGACAGCCGATGCCCACCCGTACGGGCCCTCCCTAGCGTGGGCCACGTGACCAGCGAACCCCGACCCCGCCGCGTGCCCCGGCCCCCGCCACCCGGCGAACGGCCCGGCGACCACCGCGCGACGGTCCTCGCCGTCCTGCTGCTCGCCGCCTCCGCCGGGGCCGTCGCCTGGCTGCTCCTCGGCGGCCACGGCCAAGCCCTCCGGGCCGACCCCGCCGCCGCGTACGCCGCCCACCGCACACCGGGGCCGCCCAGCGGTTGCGGGGCGCGATCACCGCAGGTCAGATGGAAAGCAGCGGGCGCGGCCAGGCCCGCTGCCGGGCACCCGGCGCACGGCGCGCGGACAGGGCGAGGGACAGATGGCGATCAGTGTGGTCATCGCTGACGACCAGGAAATGGTCCGGACGGGCTTCCGGATGATCCTGGAGAGCCAGCCGGACATCACGGTCCTCGCCGACGTCGTGGACGGCGCGGCGGCCCTGTCCGCGGTGGAACGGCTCCGTCCCGACGTGCTGCTCCTCGACATCCGCATGCCCAAGGTGGACGGCCTGGAGGTCACCCGCCGGCTCGCCGGGCTCGCCGAGGACGGGCACACCCCGCGCATCGTCATCGTCACCACCTTCGACCTCGACGAGTACGTCCACACCGCGCTGCACGGCGGTGCCTCCGGTTTCCTGCTGAAGGACGCCAGCCCCGCCATGCTCGTGGAGGCCGTGCGCGCCGCCGCCGTCGGCGACGCCCTGGTCTCGCCCGCCATCACCGTACGGCTGCTGCGCGAACTGGCCCCCGCGGCGGCCGGCGGCGGCGCCCGCAGCCCCGCCGAGCCGCTGACCGACCGCGAACAGGACGTCGTACGGGCCCTCGCCCGCGGCCGGACCAACGCCGAGATCGCCGCCGAACTCTACGTCTCGCTGTCCACGGTCAAGACCCACCTCGCCAACGTCCAGGCCAAACTGGACGCCCGCAACCGGGTCGAGATCGCCGCCTGGGCGTGGGAGAGCGGGCTCGCCGCGGGCGGCCCGGGCGGCGGCGCGGGCGGACCGTGAGCCCGATGTCCGGGTGGGCCCGCGCCCACCCCCGCAAGGCCACCGCCGCCAAGACCGCCCTGGCCGCGGTGCTGCTCTTCCTCGTCGGCTTCGAGACCGTCGCGCTGGCCCGCCAGCCCACCCGCCCGCACGCGACCGTCGTCGCCACCGCCGTCGTCGTCTGCCTGTGCGCCGTGCCGTACGCGCGCGTCCCCCTGAAGATCCGCGCCTGGACCGCCGCCTCCGTCTCGCTGGCCGGCTCGGCCGTCCTGATCGCCGGACAGCACGCCCTGAAGGTCTGGGGCCTGGGCGAAGGCATCGCCCTGCTGGTCCTGCTCACCGGCGTGGTGCACCGCGCCCCCGGCCGCACCGCCGCCGTCCTCGGCCCCATGCTCGGCCTGGCCTGCGTCCTCGCCCCGATGCGCGACATCCGGCTGGGCCTGTGGACCGTCGTCTACGGCGTACTCACCGTCGTCGTCAGCGCGTACTCGATGATCCTGCGCTGGCAGGACGCCCAGCGGATACGGGACCTGGCCGCCGTACGCTCCGCCGAACGCCTGGAACTCGCCCGCGAACTCCACGACTTGGTGGCCCACCACGTCACCGGCATCGTCGTCCAGGCCCGCGCCGCCCGCTTCACCTCGCTCAGCGGCCCGCAGGCGGACGCCGCCTTCGAACGGATCGAGACCTCCGGCGGCGAGGCGCTGAGCGCGATGCGACGCCTGGTGCGCGTGCTGCGCGAGGGCACCGCGCGCAACCGGCCGCTCGCCGGACTCGCCGAGGTACGCACCCTCACCGAGACCTACGCCCGCACCGGCCCGCCGGTCGCCCTGCACATCGACAAGGGCCTCGACGAGACGGTCCCCGCCGAGGTCGCGGCGGCCGTCTTCCGCATCGTCCGCGAAGCCCTCACCAACGTCCGCAAGCACGCCGCGGACGCCACCGCCGTACGCGTCGGGCTCCGCGCCGTGCCCTCCGGCCTCGAACTGCGCGTCACCGACGACGGCAAGCACCCCGCCCGCCTGGCCGAACAGGCCCGCGGCGGCGGCTTCGGCCTGGCCGGCCTGACCGAACGGGCCGAGGCGATGGGCGGCCGGCTGACCGCGGGGCCCGCGCCGGAGGGCGGCTGGGAGGTGCGGGCGGTGCTGCCGTCGGGGGAGGACGCGGCGCACGGGGACGGATGACCACGGATGACCCGTACGCGCCGTACGGGCCCCGGGCGCTGAGCCCGTCCAGCCGGTCCGCTCCGACCGGCCCGTTGGTCCGACATCCACCGGCCGGTCCGACATCCACCGGCCCGTTAGTCCAACACCCGCCGCGCCTTTGTCCATGGTCCCGTGCGCCGCGCACCCAGCACCCTGTCCCGCGAACGGACACTGCCGGCGCGACGGACGGAGAGCGCACGTGAACGGACGTACGGGTGCGGAGGGCCGGACCGGCGCGGGAGAGCCGGGGGACGCGGAGAAGCCGGGGGACGCGGCCGGGCCGGCGGGCGCGGAGCACGGCCCCAGCCGCCGGAAGATCGTCGTCGGCACCGCGCTCGCCGGGATCGCGGGCGCCCTCCCGCTCGGCGGCGGCAGTGCGTACGCCGACGGGACCGGCCCGCGGCCCCGGGCAGCCGCCGAGGCGGTACTGCGCTCCGACGCGCTGGAGGTCCGTGCCGACACCGCCTTCCCGCGCGTCGTCTCGTACACCGACCGCGGCACCGGCGCCGTCCTGTACGGCCAGTCCGACCCCGTCACCCAGGTCGTCATCGACGGCACCGCCCGCACCCCACGCGTCACCTCCCGCCCGGCCGCCGGACGCATCCGCTACACGCTCACCTTCGACGGCGGCACCGAGATCGACGCCGAGATCGCCGTCCACGGATGGCGCGTCGACTGGCGCGTCACCAGGATCGCCGACACCCCGGCCCTGCGCGTGGGCACCCTCCAGATCCCCGGGCTCGCCCTGCTGAGCGTCCGCGACGACCAGCCCGGTGCCGCGCTGCTCGCCGCCCGCATCGACCTGGACAAGGCCGGAAGCGGCGACACACTCGTGCGGATCGCGCCCACCACCCCCGTGGACGCCGCGCCCGTCGGTTGCGCGTACGCGGTGGCGGCCACCGGCCGGCTGGCCGCCGCCGTCGAGACCAACACCGTGTACGACAAGCCCACCGGGGCCACCACCTGGGAGAACGGCCGGCTGTGGCGGCAGACCGTACAGAGCGGCGGCCACCGCTGGGCCCGCCTCGGCTGCGGGCAGTGGACCCACCGCGCGGCCACCGCGCCCGTGGCCGACACCGAGCCCCTGCCGTACGCCACCGTCGTCCTCACCCGCGACCGCAACGGCGACGGCACCGCCGACTGGCAGGACGCCGCCATCGCGCTGCGCGACATCATGGTCAGCCCGCTCGGCGCGGACGAACAGCACCTGCGCGTCGTCGCCCACATCCCGTTCAACTTCGCCAGCCAGGCCACCAACCCCTTCCTGGCCACCCTCGACAACGTCAAGCGGATCGCGCTGGCCACCGACGGGCTGCGGCAGTTCACGCTCCTGAAGGGCTACCAGTCCGAGGGGCACGACTCCGCGCATCCCGACTACGGCGGTAATTACAACCGGCGGGCGGGCGGACTCGCCGACCTCAACACCCTGCTGCGCGCCGGGAAGAAGTGGCACAGCGACTTCGCCGTCCACGTCAACGCCACCGAGTCCTACCCCGTCGCGCACGCCTTCTCCGAAACCCTCGTCGACAAGACGGACGAACAGTGGGACTGGCTCGACCAGTCCTACCGCATCGACCCCCGCCGCGACCTGGTCTCCGGCGACATCGTCCGCCGCTTCCGGCAGCTGCGCGCGGAGACCGACCCGGCCCTGAGCACCCTCTACATCGACGTCTTCCGCGAGTCCGGCTGGAACTCCGACCGGCTCCAGCGCCACCTGCGCGAACAGGGCTGGCAGGTGGCCACCGAATGGGGCCACGGCCTGGAACGCTCCGCCCTGTGGTCGCACTGGGCCAACGAGACCGACTACGGCGGCGACTCCTCGCGCGGCATCAACTCCCGGCTCATCCGCTTCGTACGCAACCACCAGAAGGACGTGTTCGCGAACAAGTGGCCCACGCTGCTGGGCGGCGCCCGGATGGGCAACTTCGAGGGCTGGGTCGGCAAGACCGACTGGCACGCCTTCTACAAGACCATCTGGGTGGACGCGCTGCCCGCCAAGTACCTCCAGGCGTACCCGATCCGTACCTGGCGCGACCACGAGATCACCTTCGAGGGACCGACCGCCACCGCCGTCACGGACACCGGCGGCACCCGCCGGATCACCACCGACGGACGGCTCGTCTACGAGGACGGTCGCTATCTGCTGCCCTGGGAACCGCGCCGGGCCACCGACCCCGAGAAGCTGTACCACTACAACCCCGCGGGCGGCACGACCACCTGGACGCTGCCGCGCGGCTGGTCGGGCGCCCGCAGCGTGTACGCGTACCGGCTCACCGACCAGGGCCGCAGCCGGGCACGGCGGCTGGCCGTACGCGGCGGGAGGATCACCGTCACCGCCGAGGCCGGGCAGCCGTACGTCCTCTACCGGCGGCCCGCGCCGGGAGTGGGAGGACGGGGCTGGGGGCAGGGGCACGGCGCGGGCCGGAGCAAGCCCGGCTGGGGCGAGGGCACACCGGTCGCCGACCCCGGCTTCCACTCCGGCAACCTCGACGCCTGGCAGGTCAGCGGGCCCGCCACGGTCGAGGCGAGCCCGCTCGGCGACTACGAGCTGGTCATCGGCGCGGGCGCGGCGGCAGCCGTCAGTCAGCGGCTCAGCCGCCTCGCCCCCGGCACGTACGCGGCCTCCGTGCAGGTGGAGGTGGGCGCGCGGCCGGGGGAGCGGCGCCGCGCCACACTGGAGGTACGCACCGGCGACGGCGTCACGGCTGCCAACTGGACCGAGACCTCCACCGCCGGGAACCACGTCGCCGCCGACCGCAAGCACGGCACCCGCTTCCAGCGGATGTTCACCCGCTTCACCGTCCCCGAAGGCGGCGGCCCGGTCACCCTCACCCTCGCGGCCGCGGCCGGCACCGCGCGCGTCCGCTTCGACAACGTGCGGGTCGTGCCCGCGGTTCCCGCGCACCGGCCCGGCACCGTCGCGTACGAGGACTTCGAGCACGTACCGCAGGGCTGGGGCGTCTTCGTCAAGGGCGACGCGGGCGGCGCCACCGACCCGCGTACGCACATCGCGCAGCGGCACGCGCCCTTCACCCAGCGCGGCTGGAACGGCAAGGCCGTGGACGACGTGATCGACGGCGGCCAGTCCCTGAAGTCCCGCGGCGAGAACGAGGGCCTGGTGTACCGCACGGTGCCGCACACCGTGCGCTTCGTCCCCGGGCGCCGCTACCGGGTCGGGTTCCGTTACGAGAACGAGAAGGCCGGCCAGTACGCCTGGATCACGGCCGTCGACGAACCGGCCGGCCGCGAACTCACCCGTACGCCGCTGCCCGTCGCCACCGGACCCACCGCCCACACCTACGAGTTCACCGCCCCGGAGAGCGGCGAGGCGTGGGTGGGGCTGCGCAAGACGGGCAAGGACGGGAAGGCGGAGTTCGTCCTGGACGCGTTCGAGGTGCGGGAAGTACGGGAAGCCTGACGCCTCAGGGCATCGAAGGCCGACGTTTCCGGAACCGCGGCCCGGCGCGTCAGGGCACCAGACGGGGCGCCCCTGCCCGCTCCCCCTCGCCGGTGGGGGCGCCCTCCAGTTCCAGCACCAGCAGTTCGTTGGCGCCCGCGCGCAGTACCGGGCCGGGGACGTACAGGGTGCGCTGCGGGCCCGCCGCCCAGTAACGCCCCAGGCAGAAACCGTTGATCCAGGCGAAGCCGCGCGTCCGGCCCGGCAGTTCGAGGACGGCGTCACCGGGGGAGGGGACGGACAGGACGGCCCGGTGGAGACCCGGTCCGCCCTCGTCCCGTACGCCTCCGGTGGCGTCCCGGAACGGCACCCGTCGTACCGCCGCCGCGTCCTCCAGCGCGTCCAGCCGCAGCCCGCGCGCCCGTACACCGTGCAGGTACTGCCGCTCGTGCAGCACCCCGCCCGTGATGCCCTTCGGCTCCCCGAGCCGCGGCCCGTAGTTCACGCGCCCCAGCGACTCCACCCACAGCTCCACGGTGGCGGGCCCGGTCAGCGCGGCGTCGATCTCCGCGTCCTCCGCGTCCAGGGTCGGCCCCCGTACCCCGTCCACGTACGTCACCGCGAGGTCACGCAGCCCCGTCACCCGCAGGGGGAACGCCCCGCGCGGCCCGGGCACCTCGAAGCGGTAGCGCACCACGCCCCGGTCCACATCCAGCTCCTCGAACGTCGGCGGCACACCCGACAGCACCTCCGGGCCGCCGAGCGCGTCCAGTACGTCCGCGAGCGGCGCCCAGCCGGCCGGCTCGGCCCGTACGGGCGCGGCGAGAACCGGCGGCGGTTCCGGGAGCGCGGGCAGCGGGCCGGAAGCGTACGCCGCCAGCACCTCGCGGAAGAGCCGGAACTTCTCCGTGGGGCGCCCGCGTTCATCGAGGGGCGCGTCGTAGTCGTACGACGTCACCGTGGGCCGCAGAGCCCCGTCGTGCAGCTCGCCGGACCGGTTCGCCCCCGCCCAGCCGCCGAAATTCGTCCCACCGTGCGCCATGTAGACGTTGACCGACGCACCCCGCTCCAGGATCTCCCGCAGCGCCTCCGCCGCCTCCTCCGCAGGGCGTGCCACCGGCGCGTCACCCCAGTGGGAGAACCACCCGCACCAGAACTCCATGCACATCAGCGGCCCGTCCGGCCGGTGGCGGCGCAGCGCCGCGAACGCCTCCCGCGCCCCCGAACCGAAGTTGACGGTGGCCGGCACACCGGGCACACAACCGCCGGTGAGCATGTGGTCCTCCGGACCGTCCGAGGTGAACAGCGGCACGCTCACGCCGAGGCTCCGCAGCAGCTCCACCATGTGCGCCAGGTACGCCGCGTCGCTGCCGTGCGACCCGTACTCGTTCTCCGCCTGCACCATCACCACCGGCCCGCCGCGGTCGTACTGCCGCGCCACCACCTGCGGCAGCAGCCGCCCGAACCACGCGTCCACCGCCCGCAGGTACTCCGGGTCGCGGGTCCGCACCCGCCGCCCCAGCGGCCCGGTCAGCCAGTGCGGCAGCCCGCCGTTCTCCCACTCGGCGCAGATGTACGGACCGGGCCGGACCAGCGCCATCAGGCCCGCCGCCGACGCCGCGTCCAGGAAGCGGCCCAGCGCCTCCGGATCGCGGTGGACGCCCGGCCGCGGCTCGTGCAGATTCCAGGGCACGTACGTCTCCACGCAGTTCAGGCCCATCGCGCGCAGCATCGCCAGCCGGTGGCCCCAGTGCGCCTCGTGCACCCGGAAGTAGTGCAGTGCGCCCGACAGCAGCCGCACCGGCCGCCCGTCCCGCTCGAAGTCCCGTGCACCCACCACGAACTCGCCCATGGCGCCCGTCCCGTCCGCTCCGGCTGATCCCCGGCCCAGCCTCGCCTCTGGCGGCACACGGGTCCATGGACAAAGATCGACGTTGGTTGGACGGAACGGGGGCCGCGGCCGAGCACGTATGGACGGAAACCGGACCGGACGGGAACCTGGCCGGTCATCTTCGGCCGCGCCCGGACGTGACCCGGCCACGAGCAGACGGGAGGACACCCGCATGTACCACACCTGGATGCGGTACTTCACACCGAGCCCGGTCCACCACCGGCTCGGCCTCGTCTGCCTCGGCGTCGGGCTCCAGCACGGCACCCTGCCACCCGTCGGACCCCGCGCCCTCGACCACCACGTCGCCGTCGTCATCGGCGCGGGACGCGGCTGGTACACCGCCCCCGACGGCACCCGGCGGCCGGTCACCGCCCCCGCCCTGCTGTGGCTCGTCCCCGGCGTCACCCACCACTACGGCGCCGACCCGCACACCGGCTGGGACGAAAGCTTCGTCGACTTCACCGGCCCCGCCACCGCCACCTACACCGAACTCGGCTACATCGAACCCGACCACCCCCTCGTCCCGCTCGCCGACACCGCCGCCGCCCGCGCCGCCATCGGCCGCATCACCCGTGCCGCCCGCCGCGGCAACCCCTTCCTGGAGGTGGAGACCGCCGCCGCCGTCCACGAACTCCTCGTCGCGCTGCGCCGCGCCCGCGCCGACATCGACGCGGACGGCCACCCCGTACTCCAGGCGCTCGCCCGCGACGCGTTCCTGCCGCTGTCCGTCGCCGAACACGCCGCCCGCCACGGCATGACTCCGGCCGCCCTGCGCACCGCCGTACGCCGCGGCGCCGGCTGCAGCCCCAAGGACTACCTGCTCGCCATCCGCCTCGGCCGCGCCAAAGAACTGCTCGCCGCCACCGAACTCCCCGTCGCCGCCGTCGCCCGCCGCGTCGGCTACACCGACCCGGCCTACTTCAGCCGCCTGTTCACCCGCCGCGTCGGCACCGCGCCCGTCCGCTTCCGCGCCCGCCAGGGCCACAGCGTCCCCGGCGGCTGGTCCACCCGCGTACCGGATCCGGACGACCCGCCGCGCATCGGCTGAAGCACCCGCGGGCGCGCGGAGCCACGCACGGGGCGCGGCCGACCGGGAAAGCCCTGTGCCGAGTGCGCGGTGTCAGTCCCGTACGGCAGCATGTGCACATGCCCGCACTGACGCGCGACGAGGCGCAGACCCGAGCCCGACTCCTCGACGTCCACCGCTACGCGATCGACCTCGACCTCACCCACGGCCCCGACCACTTCGTCTCCCGCACGGCCGTCCGTTTCAGCGCGCGCATACCGGGCGACACCTTCATCGACGTCAAACCCACCGAGCTGCGCTCCGCCACCCTGGACGGCCGTCCCCTCGACCCGGCCGCCCTCCACGGCAACCGCCTGCCGCTCACCGGCCTCACCGCGGGCGAGCACGAACTGCTCGTCGAGGCCACCATGCCGTACTCCCACACCGGCGAAGGCATGCACCGCTTCACCGACCCCGCCGACGGCGAGACCTACGTCTACAGCCAGATGTTCATGGAGGACGTCCAGCGCGTCTTCGCCGCGTTCGACCAGCCCGACCTGAAGGCCGCCTTCGAGCTGACCGTCACCGCGCCGCCCGGCTGGACCGTCCTCGGCAACAGCATCGCCACCTGCCAGGACGAGACCGCCAACCGCTGGACACTCGCCCCCACCCCGCCCATCAGCACCTACCTCGTCGCCGTCGCCGCCGGACCCTGGCACTCCGTGCGCACCGAACACGCCGGCCTGCCCTTCGGCATCCACTGCCGCCGCTCCCTGGCCCCTTACCTGAACGCGGACGCCGAGGAGATCCTCGACATCACCCGCCGCTGCTACGACCGCTACCACACCCTCTTCGACGAGCCCTACCCCTTCGACTCCTACGACCAGGCATTTGTCCCCGAGTTCAACCTCGGCGCCATGGAGAACCCCGGCCTGGTCACCCTCCGCGACGACTTCGTGCACCGCTCCGCCGTCACCGACACCGAGCGCCAGACCCGCGGCATGGTCATCGCCCACGAGATGGCCCACATGTGGTTCGGCGACCTCGTCACCCTCCAGTGGTGGGACGACATCTGGCTTAACGAGTCCTTCGCCGAATACATGGGCTTCCAGGTACTGTCCGAAGCCACCCGCTTCACCGACACCTGGACCGACTTCGGCATCGCCCGCAAGGGCTGGGGCTACGACGCCGACCAGCGGCCCTCCACCCACCCCGTCGCGCCCCTCCCCGCGGACGTCCCCGACACGGACTCCGCCCAGCTCAACTTCGACGGCATCTCCTACGCCAAGGGCGCCTCCGCGCTGCGCCAGCTCGTCGCCTGGATGGGCGAGAAGGACTTCCTCCGCGGCATCAACGACCACATCCGCCGCCACCGCTTCGGCAACGCCACCCTCGCCGACTTCATCGGCTCCCTCGCCCGGGCCACCGACCGCGACGTGCACGCCTGGGCCGAGAGCTGGCTGCGCACCACCGGCGTCGACACCCTCACCCCCGTCGTCGGCACCGCACCCGACGGCGGCTGGACCCTGCGCGTCGACCGGGACGGCACCCGCCCGCACCACCTCACCGCGGGACTGTACGACCGCGACCCCACCGACCCCACCCGTCTCGTCGCCCGCGAACACCTCGCCTGGGACATCCCCGCACCGGCCGCCGAGCGCGGGCGAACGGCCCCGGACGCCGCCACCCCGCAGCACACCCACACCGCACCGGGCCCCCGCCCCGCCCTGATCCTCCTCAACGACGGCGACCTCACCTACGCCAAGGTCCGCCTCGACCCGGCGTCCTGGGGAACCGTCCGCGACGCGCTCTCCAGCCTGCCCGACCCCCTCAGCCGCACCGTCGTCTGGAACGCCGCCCGCGACATGGTCCGCGACGGCGAACTCACCCCCGCCGCCTACCTGGAAGCCGCCCGCGCCCACCTCCCGCACGAAACCGACATCGCCGTCGTCTCCGGCACCCTCGCCTTCGCCCGCACCCAGATCGCCGACCGCTACCTCCCCGCCGCCGACCGGCCCGCCGCCCTCAACACCCTCAGCACGATCGCCCGCGACATCCTGCGCCGCACCGAGGGCTCCGAGAACGGCGACGGCCAGGGCCTGCGCCTGGTCGCCGTACGCCACTTCATCGACAGCGCCACCACCCCCGACGGCATACAGGACTGGCTCTCCGGCGGCAGCGTCCCCGGCGGCCCCCTCCTCGACCCCGAACTGCGCTGGCGCATCCTCGGCCGCCTCGCCGTCCTCGGCGCCACCACCCCCGCCGCCATCGAGGACGAACTCGCCCGCGACCCCAGCGCAACCGGCCGCCAGGGCGCCGCCACGTGCCACGCCGCGCTGCCCGACCCGGCCGCCAAACAGACCGCCTGGGACGCCCTGTTCACCACCGACGAGCGCACCGACCTGTCCAACTACCTCTTCAACGCCACCGCCGCCGGCTTCTGGGCCCCCGAACAGCTCGACCTGGTGCGCCCCTACGCCGGGCGTTACTTCCCCGCGGCAGTGGCCCTCGCCGCCCGCCGCGGCCCCGCCCTCGCCGAATCCGCGGGCCGCTACGCCTTCCCCACACCACTCGTCGACACCACCACCCTCCACCTGGGCGAGGAATGCCTGCGCACCGCCGGCCCGACCCCGGCCCTGCGCCGCAAGCTCGTCGACCAGCTCGACGACCTGCGCAGGGCGCTGCGGGTGCGGGAGGAGGGCGAGGGGGAGTAGCGAGGGGGAGTAGCGGAGGGTATCGGGGAGCAGCGGGAGCGAGCCGCTTCGGGGGGCGGGCCGGGCTGGCCGAGACGCACGCCGTCCCGGCTCGGCGCGGGCTCGGCCCCGGCCCCGACCTGCCTCCCACCCGGGCGCGTCATGCTGTACGTACGCCACCCCGGCGCACCACCCCTTACGCACCGTGCCACCGCGCGCCCCGCATACCAGGCGAGGGAATCACCACCGCGTCACCCTTCGTACCGGTACCCCTTTCGGGTTGAGCTCTTCCACCTCGGCAGGTACACCACCCGGCCCCGGCCAGGCTGTGGTGTGCCCGTTGTCGTGCACCCGAAGGACCCGCCCCATGAACACCCCGCCCCTCGCCGGCGGAGCCGCAGGCCCCGAAGCCCTGCGCCCGCTCCTCGGCACCGTCCTCGACGCACTGCGCGACGGTGCGGAAGCCCGGGGCGGGCCGGGCTGGCCGAGACGCACG
>NZ_JOCQ01000093.1 GCF_000720725.1 Streptomyces rimosus subsp. rimosus | reverse complement strand
GTACGGGGTCGGGCGGCCCCGGCACCGGCGGCCCCGGCGTCGGCCCCGGGCCCGGCTCGGGTCCGCCGGGCCCGGGGGACGGTGTGGGTGTCGGCGGTACGGGGTCCCGCTCCTGTCCGGGCGCGTGCGTACGGTGCGGTGTCGGTTGCCGCTCCACAGCAGACCTCCTGGGTCGGTCGACACGTGGTTCTCCGGCCCCGGTACCCGGGTTTCGCCGGTCTATCTCCCTGGCGGGCGGTGGATTGCGCACCGGCCGTACCGCGCCGCCGTACCCCGGCGGCCTGTCCGGTTCGTTCGGTGCCACGCCGTTCCGGGGGCCCTACATTGCGTCCATGACCTCCGCGAGGACCCTGACGTCCGTGGCCTGCGCCGCCGCGCTCGCCCTGACCGTGCCCGCCTCCGCCCTGGCCGTACCCCGCTCCCCCGGCGCCACTGCGGCCGCCGTCGCCCCGGCCGGGCGTCCGCTGCCCACCCGTATGGCCGACACCGGCGGCGGCAGTCAGCTGATCACGGCCCGCGCCCGGGACCTGCGCTCCACGACCGGCACGGTCAGCTGGTGGCAGCGGTACGGCAAGCGCTGGCACCGGGTCGGTACGGCGCCCGCGCGTTTCGGGGTGAACGGGCTGGCCGAGGGCCGTACCCGCGAGCAGGGGACCTCGACCACCCCCACCGGTCTGTACGACCTGCCGTTCGCCTTCGGCCTCGCGAAGGCCCCGGCCGGTACGACGGTCCCGTACCGCCCGGTGCGCCCCTCCTCCTGGTGGTGCCAGGACAACGCCTCGGCCGTGTACAACCGGTGGGTGGACCCCCGGCCGCCGGACTGCGCGGCGGACGAGGCCGAGCGGCTGGCCGGCTATCCGGCGCAGTACAGCCGGGCCCTGGTCATCGGCTTCAACTACCACCGCCCGGTGCGCGGCCGTGGCGCGGGCATCTTCCTGCACGTCAACGGGCGCGGGGCGACGGCGGGCTGTGTGTCCGTACCGGCCCGCGCGATGGCCCGCATCGTGTCCTGGGTGAAGCCCGCCGCCCGTCCGCACATGGCGATCGGCACGGACTCCGGCCCCACGGCGATCACCCGCTACTGACCGGGCCGGGGCTCGCCACGAGGGGGAAGTGGCAGGCGACGCGGTGCCCCGGCCCGGCCGGCTCGGTGGGTGCGGGCTCGCTCTCCGCGCAGCGGGCGCGGGCCGCCGGGCAGCGGGTGCGGAAGCGGCAGCCGGAGGGCGGCGCGGCGGCCGAGGGCGTCTCGCCGGTCAGCGGGGTGCCCGCGGCGGGGGCCGTCGGGTCGGGCGCGTTGACGGTGTCGAGAAGCCCCCGGGTGTACGGGTGCAGGGGCCGTTCGAAGACCTCGCGGGCCGGGCCGGTCTCCACCAGTCTGCCCAGGTACATGACGCCGACGGTGTCCGCGAGGTGCCGGACCACCGCCAGGTCGTGGGAGATGAAGAGGTAGGTCAGCCCCTTCTCGCGCTGCAGGTCGCGCATGAGGTTGAGGATCTGGGCCTGTACGGACACGTCGAGCGCGGAGACCGGTTCGTCGGCGACGACGAGGGACGGCGAGAGGGCGAGCGCGCGGGCCAGTCCGAGGCGCTGGCGCTGGCCGCCGGAGAACTCGTGCGGGTAGCGCTCCGCCGCGCCGCGCGGCAGGCCCACGTCGTCCAGCAGCGCGCCGACGCGCCGCAGCTGTGCGGCGCGGTCGCCGATGCCCTGGATGACCAGCGGCTCGCGCAGGATGGTGCCGACGCGCATCCTGGGGTCCATGGACGCGTAGGAGTCCTGGAACATCAGCTGGACATCGCGGCGGTGGGCGCGCAGTTCGCGGCGGGACAGGGCGCCGATGTCGCGGCCCGCGAAGCGGATCGTGCCGTCCGTCGGCGGCTCCAGGCCGACGACCAGCCGCCCGAGGGTGGACTTGCCGCAGCCGGACTCCCCCACGATGCCGAAGGTCTCACCGCGGGTGACGGTGAGGCTGACCCCGGCGACGGCGCCGACCTCTCGGGCGCCCCTGCGGCGGGCGAACGGCCCGGCGTGCAGGGCGTACCGCTTGGTGACGTTGTCGAGGTCGAGGAGGATGCCGGGGTCGGTGGGGCGGTCGTCCGGTACGGAGTCCACGGCGGCCGCAGGCTCCGCTGCGGCCACGGGCTCCGCACCGGCCGGGTGGAAGCACGCGTACGCATGCCCCGCCTCCCCCGCCAGTGCGGGTTCCTCCGTGCGGCACCGGGCGGTCGCGTGGGCGCAGCGCGGCGCGAAGCGGCAGCCGACGGGGCGGGTGACAAGTGCGGGCGGCAGGCCGGGGATCGTGGCGAGGGTGGTGCGTTCGGCCGCGGCGCGTTCGGGGAGGGCGGCGAACAGGGCCTCGGTGTACCGGTGCCGCGGCGCGGCGAACAGGCCCCGTACGCCCGCGCGTTCGGCGATCCTGCCGCCGTACATCACCGCGACCCGGTCCACCCGCTTGGCGATGACGCCGAGATCGTGGGTGACCAGGATCATCGCCATGCCGAGGCGGGCGCGCAGGTCGTCGATGAGTTCCAGGATCTGGTGCTGGGTGGTGACGTCGAGGGCGGTGGTCGGCTCGTCGGCGATCAGCAGCCGCGGCTCGCACACCAGGGCCATGGCGATCGCGACGCGCTGGCGCATGCCGCCGCTGAGCTGGTGCGGGTAGTTCCTCATCCGCTCGGCGGGCTGCGGCATGCCGACCAGCCGCAGGGTCTCCTCGGCCTTCGCCCAGGCGTCCCGCCGGGTCGTCTCCCGGTGCAGCAGCAGCGGTTCGGCGACCTGGGCGCCGATGGTCACGGTCGGGTTGAGGGAGGTCAGCGGGTCCTGGAAGACCATGCCGATGGTGTTGCCGCGCACGTCCCGCAGGGCCGGCTCGGGGGCGGCGGCGAGGTCCGCCGGGCGGCCGGAGCCGTCCTGGAAGAGGATGCGGCCGCCGGTGATCCGGCCGCCTTTCGGCAGCAGGCCGAGGACGGACAGCGCCGTCATGGTCTTGCCGCAGCCGGACTCGCCCACGATGCCGAGGGCTTCTCCGGGGGCGAGGTCGAGGCTGACGCCGTCCAGGGCGTGCACGGTGCGGTCGCGGCCGGTGATCTCGACGTGCAGGTCCTCGACGGCCAGCAGCGGTGCGGCGGGGCCGGGCGCCGGGCGGGTGGTCGCGGACAGGGGGTCGGCGGTCATGGGCTTCCTCAGCTCTTCCGGAGGCGCACGTCGAAGGCGTCCCGCAGGCCGTCCCCGAGGAAGTTGAACGCGGCGACGACGAGGACGATGGCCAGGCCCGGCGGGAAGATCAGCCACCAGTGGCCGACCTGCGTGTAGGTGATGCCGGCGGAGAGCATGGAGCCCCAGTCGGCGGCGGGCGGTGGGATGGACAGGCCCAGGAAGGAGAGGTAGGCGACGTAGAGGATGGCGTCGGCGACCTGGAAGGTGGCGTTGACGATGACGGTTCCCACGGCGCCGGGCAGGATGTGCCGGAAGACGGCCCGGGTCCCGCCGCCGCCCATCAGGCGCATGGCGTGCACGTAGTCGCGGCCGCGCAGGGCGAGCGCCTCGCCGCGGATGAGGCGGGCCGGGGACAGCCAGGCGACCGAGGCGATGATGAGGATGAGTACGGGCTTGCTGGGCGTGACGATGGCGGCGACCACGACCAGCAGGAACAGGGCGGGGATGGCGAGCGCCGCATCGGTGACGCGCATCATGGCCGCGTCCGCCCAGCCGCCGAAGTAGCCCGCGACCGCACCGTAGACGGTCCCGAAGAGGGTGGCCAGCAGCCCGGCGGCGAGGCCGACTTCGAGAGAGGTCTGTCCGCCGTACATCAGCCGACCGAGCATGTCGTGGCCGAGGTCGGTGGTGCCGAGGAGGTGGCCGGGGCTGCCGGGCGGCAGACTGGCCTGCGAGAGGTCGGTGTGGGTCTGGTCGGTGGGGTGGAGGAGCGGGCCGAGGTAGCACAGGGCCAGCAGGCCGAGCAGGACGAAGGCGCCGGTGAGGGCGAGTTTGTTGCGGGTGAAGGCGGCGAGGGTGCGGCGCAGCGGTCCGGGGGCGGCGGGTGCCGGGCCGGGCGCGGCGGGGTCCACGGCCGGTGCGGTCCGGTCGCTGCTGGGCGCGTCCATGAAGGGTGCGGTCACGACACGCTCCTGATGCGGGGGTCCAGTACGGCGTACGCGATGTCGGTGATCAGCGAGCCGAGCACGGTGGCCACGCCGACGACCAGGGTGACGCCGAGCAGCACGGGGAAGTCCGAGCCCTGGGCGGCGTTCCAGAACAGCAGGCCCATGCCCGGGTAGTTGAACATCGACTCGACGACGAGGGTGCCGCTGAAGAGGGTGGGGAGGTAGAGCCCGAGGAGGGTGGCAAGCGGGATCAGCGCGTTGCGCAGCACGTGCCGGGCCATGACGCGGGCGCTCGACTGCCCCTTGGCGCGCGCGGTGCGTACGTAGTCCTCTTCGAGGTTGTCCAGGACGGCCGAGCGCATGTAGCGGCTGAACGCGGCGATGATGCCGAGCGCGGTGGTCACCACGGGCAGGACCAGCGCGGGCGCGTCGGCGAGCAGGCCGCCGACGGTGTCGGCCTGCGGCGCCTCGGCCGGGAAGATCTGGAGCTGCTGGCTGAAGACGAGGATCAGGACCAGGCCGAGGAAGAAGACCGGGGTGGCGTAGGCGAGGAAGGCGGCGCCGGTGAGCAGGTAGTCGGCGGCCTTGCCGCGGCGTACGGCCTGGAGGACGCCGAGCGGTACGGCCAGTACGGCGGCGAGCGCGATCGACAGGCCGGCCAGCAGCGCGGTCTTCGGGAGGCGTTCGGCGAGCAGCGAGGTGACGGACTGGTTGAGCTTGTACGACTCGCCGAGGTCGCCGGTGAGCAGCCGCCCGAGGTACATCACGTACTGCTGGGGCAGGGAACGGTCGTACCCCTGCTGGTGGTTGAAGTGGGCGATGGACTCCGGCGTGGCCTTGACGCCGAGGATGGCGCGGGCCGGTCCGCCGGGCAGCAGGTGCAGCAGCACGAAGACGATGACGGAGACGAGCAGCAGGACGACGACGGCCTGCGCGACGCGCTTGACCAGGAAGCGGATCACCGGCCCGCACCGCCCTTCTTGACGAAGTACCAGTCCTGCGGCGCGAGGGTGAGGGTGGGGTTCTGGCCGATGCCGCGCAGGTCGTTGCGGATGACGGAGACCTGGTAGGCCGGGTTGGGTGTCCACAGGACGGGCACCTGATCGGCGGTGTAGCGGGCGTAGTCGCGCAGCGCGGACGGGTCGTCGGAGTACTCGGTCTTCTTGATCAGCTCGTCGGCCTTCGGGTCGGACCAGTTGCCCATGTTGGAGGGAGCGCCGGTGGCGAAGAGGGATTCGCCGCTGGCCACGGTCGGGAAGTACCAGCTGCCCTGCGTCCCGAAGAAGCCCAGCTGCCAGGCGGAGCACACCGGTTCCGTCCGCTTGCAGGGGACGGTGGTGCCGAGGACGGTGTTGAGCGGCTGCTGCCGGATGTCCAGGGTGATGCCCGCCTTGTCCATGGCGGATTTGATCTCCTGCATGGTGTTGGACGTCTCGGTGGAGCCGGACTGCGAGAGGAGTTCCAGGCGCAGGGGCTGCCCTGCGGGGATGTCCTTGCCGCACCGGTCCGGTCCGGTGCCGGGGCGCGCGCAGCGCAGGCGGCCGTCGGTGCGCTGCCAGCCGTGCGCGGCGAGCAGCGCTGCCGCCTTCTGCGGGTCGTACGGGAAGGGGTCCCGGTCGAGCTGCCCGGCGGGTACCGGGCCGCGGGTGGGCTCGGCGCTGCCGTGCCAGACCACGTCGGAGATCGTGCGCTGGTCGATGAGGTGCTGGAGGGCGCGGCGCAGATAGGTCTGGCGGAGCAGCGGCCCGGCGGTGGGGTGGTTGAAGTTCAGGACGATGTACGTGATCGCCCAGCCTTCCCACGGGTCGATGCGGTAGCCCAGCTTCTCGAAGCTCGCGGACCGGGCCATCACGGACGGCGGGATGTAGCCGTAGTCCACGCCGCCGGCGCGCAGCACGTTGAATTCGGAGTCGGCGGTGGTGAACGGTTTGAGGACGACGCGGTCGAGATGCGGCTTGTCCGGGCCGCCGTACTGCTTGTTGGGAATCAGCGACACCTGCCCGGAGGTGGTCCACTTCTCGATGCGCCAGGGGCCGCTGACGGTTTTCCAGAGCGGGTCGGTGGCGAATTGCGAGAGCCGTTTGGCGTGCTGCAGAAGGCGCGCGAAGACCTTCTTCGGGTTCTCGTCGTGCGGGTCCCAGGCGTGTTTCGGCAGTGGGGTGAAGGTCTGGAGCTGGTTGCCGGTGAACCAGGCGGGGTTGTACGCGCGGTCCAGCCGCAGCCGGAAGGTGTGGTCGTCCAGCACCTCGAACTTCTTGACGTTGTCGGGCAGCAGGCCCGGCGAATAGCCCGCCCACTCCTTCTTGTTGCTCTTGATCAGGTCGTACCAGAACTCCACGTCGCGGCTGGTGACGGGCGTGCCGTCGGACCAGCGGTGGCCCTTCTTGAGCGCGATGGTGACGGTGGTGTTGCCGTCGCTGTAGCGCGGCTGCTCTGCGAGATTGCGCGGGCTGTCCATGGTCAGGCCCGCGCCCTTCTTCTCGGCCGTGTAGAGGGGCGGGTAGAGCAGGCTCTGTACGGCGTTGTTGTACGAGGCCAGGTAGCCGGCCGTGCCGATCGGGAAGATCCAGTTGGGGGTGGCGGCGGGCGGCAGCGCCATGGTGGCCGTACCGCCCTCGACGCGGGTGCCGCCGGTGGTGCCGAGGCTGGTGACGGCGCCGTTTCCGGGGCCGCATCCGGTGAGCGTGGCCGCGCCGAACAGCAGCGCGGCCAGGGCGCCGAGCAGGGTGTGGACGGGTCCGCGTCGGCGGGTGCTGCGCGGGCCCATGCTGCCTCCGGAAGGTCGGCCGGTCGAAGAGTGCGAGAAAAGTACGGACCGCCGTGAAAAGAAGTCAAGAGCCTGGCAGAACATCGCTAACTGATGTGTACTGAGGGCCACTTGCTCTCTCACTTTCTTCGTCCACCGAAGAAAGGCACCGCCGTCTCCAGCCGAAGGACGCCGCCATGACCGCCGCCATGACCGCCGCCGAGACCCCGCCATGACCGGCACCGAACCCGGCTCCGCCGCGCACGTCCTCGAACTCGTCGCGACCGGCACCGCCCGCTCGCGCGCCGACCTCGTACGGGAACTGGGGCTCGCCGCCTCCACCGTCTCCGCCCGCGTCCAGGAGCTGGTCGACGCCGGGCTGCTGACCGAGTCCGGCGAGGGCGCCTCGCGCGGCGGGCGCCGCCCGCGGCTGCTGCGCGTCCCGGACGGCGGCACCGTCGCGCTCGCCGCCGACCTGGGCAGCCACCACATCCGTACCGGCGCGGTGGGCCTGACCGGCACCGGCTACGACATCGACGAGTGCGCCCTCGACCTGACGACGGGCCCGGAACCGGCCGTCGGCCTGCTCGCCGAGCGGCTGACCGCGCTGGCCGCCCGGCAGCACGCGGCGGGCCGCGCCGTGTGCGGGGTGGGCGTCGGCTTCCCCGGGCCCGTCGATCCCGCGTCCGGCCGGGTCATCGCCCCGTCCCGGATGCCGGGCTGGCATCTGTACGAGCTGCGCGACCGGCTCGCCGAGCGGCTCGGCCTGCCGATCCTGGTCGACAACGACGCCAACGTCCTGGCCCTGGGCGAGCACCGGGCCGCCCACCCCGACCTGCGGCACCTGGTCGTGGTCAAGGCGGGCCGCGGCATCGGCTCCGGCGTGATCAGCCACGGCCGGCTCTACCGGGGCGCCCGCGGCTGCGCCGGCGACATCAGCCACGTACGGGTGGACGCCGCCGCCGAACGCCCCTGCTCGTGCGGGAACATCGGCTGCCTGGAGACGGTGGCCAGCGGCGCCGCGATCGCCGCCGCCCTGCGCGAGCGGGGCATCGGGGCGGACTCCACCACCGACATCCTGCGGCTCGTCGAGGACGGCGAACCGCACGCCACGACCCTGGTGCGGCAGGCCGGGCGGCACATCGGCGGGGTGCTGGGCGTGGTGGTGAACTTCTTCAACCCGCAGGCCGTGGTGCTGGGCGGCGCGCTCTCCGCCGCGGAGCCGCTGGTCGCGGCCGTGCGCGGCGTGCTGTACGAGCGCTGTCTGCCGATGGCGACGAGCGAGCTGTCCATCGTGGCCGCGAGCCGCGGCCCGGACGCGGGCCTGCTCGGCGCCGGACACGCCGCGCTGCGCGAACTGGCCGCCGACGGCGGACTGCCGGGTCTGCCCACGGCCCGTACGTAACCCCGAAGGTGCACCCACCCCAAGGCGTCCCCCCGGAACACGAACGCGACTCCCCGAAGAAAGGTGCTCCCCGACATGCGCATCGCGATCGGCGGCATGGCCATCGAGTCCAGCCAGTTCTGCCCGCACCGCTCGACGTACGACGACTTCCGCGTCACCCGTGGCGCCGACCTGCTCGGCCGCTACGCGTGGACGCGGCCGGGCGCCGGTTTCGCGGCGGAGGTGGAGTGGGTGCCGCTGGTGCACGCGGTGGCGCTGCCCGGCGGGCCCGTCGAGCGGGACACGTACGACCGGATCAAGTCCGAACTGCTCACGCGGATCCGGGAGGCCGGGCCGCTGGACGGCCTGGTGTACGACATCCACGGCGCCATGAGCGTCGTCGGCCTGGACGACGCCGAGGCGGACCTCACCGAGGCCGTACGGGACGCGCTCGGCCCCGACGCGCTGATCTCGGCCGCCATGGACCTGCACGGCAACGTCTCGCGCCGCTTCGCCGACCGCCTCGACCTGCTCACCGCGCACCGCCTGGCCCCGCACGAGGACGCCTGGGAGACCCGCGAGCGGGCCGCCCGCAAGCTGGTCGGGCGACTGGCGTCCGGCAAGGGCCGTCCGTACCGCGCCTGGGTGCAGGTCCCGGTGCTGCTGCCCGGCGAGAAGACCAGCACCCGACTGGAACCAGCCAAGTCCCTCTACGGACGGCTCGCCGCGGTCGAGGCGCTGGACGGCATCGTGGACGCGGCGATCTGGGTGGGGTACGCCTGGGCCGACGAGGAGCGCTGCCGGGCCGCCGTGGTGGTGACGGGCGACGACCCGGACCTGGCGCTGGCGCAGGCGCGGAGCCTGGCCCAGGAGTACTGGGACGTGCGCCGCGACTTCGTCTTCGTCGGCCCGACCGGCGACGCCGACACCTGCATAGCGCGCGCCGTGGCGTCGCCCGCCCGTCCGTTCCTGATCAGCGACTCCGGCGACAACCCGACCGCGGGCGGCGCGGGCGACCTCGCGTACATGCTGGGCCGTCTGCTGGCGCACGAGGACCTGGCGAGCGGACGCGTCACCGCGCTGCACCCCGGCATCACCGACCCGGCGGCCGTGGCCGCGTGCTTCGAGGCCGGGGCCGGCGCACCGGTGGAGGTCGAGGTCGGCGGCCACATCAGCGCGGGCACCGGCCCGCACGCCGAGCCGTACAGGCTGACCGGCACCGTCACCGCCTTGCAGGACCCCGCCGCGCCCGCCCCCGGGGCCCCGCGCGGCAACCCCGCGTACGACGGGGGCGGTCGCAGCGCCGCCGTGACCTGCGGCGGGGTGACCGTCGTCCTCACCGAGCGGCGCCGGCCGTTCCACACCCGCGCCGACTTCGGCCCGCTGGACCCGTCCGCGTACGACATCGTCGTGGTGAAGATCGGCTACCTGGAGCCGGAGCTGTACGAGATGGCCGCCGACTGGCTGCTCGCGCTCACCCCCGGCGGTGTGGACCAGGACCTGACGCGCCTGGGACACCGCAGGATCGCCCGTCCGCTCCACCCGTTCGACGACGCGGGCTTCGAGGACCCGGACCTGACGCCGGTCCTGCTCTGACCGGCCGCTGACCGGCACCGGGGCCCTTCGGCGTACGAAAACGGCCGAACCGACCAGTACGGCCGATATGTGCGGCGCCGGTGCATGACGGCCCGTACGGTGGAGAGGCGCTCCCTGATCACCTTTCCCCGACGGAGGGCCCCGATGGAGTCGCCGACCCCGCTCACCGAGAGCGACCTGCTCGACCTCGACGCCCACTGGCGGGCGCTGAACTACCTCGCCGCCGGTCAGATCTACCTGACCGGCAACCCGCTGCTCACCGAGGACCTGCGGCCCGAGCACATCAAGCCGCGGCTGCTCGGCCACTGGGGCACCTGCCCCGGCCTGAACCTCGTCTACACCCACGTCAACCGGGTCATCAGCACGCACGGGCAGGACGCGGTGTGCGTGTGGGGCCCGGGGCACGGCGGGCCCTCGGTGTTCGCCGGGGCCTGGCTGGAGGGCACGTACGGGGAGCTGAACCCGGACGTCTCGCGGGACGCGGCCGGGATGGCGCGGCTGTTCAGGCAGTTCTCGTTCCCCGGCGGGGTGCCCAGCCACGCCGCGCCGAACGTGCCGGGCTCGTTCCACGAGGGCGGCGAGCTGGGCTACTCCCTCTCGCACGCGTACGGCGCCGCGCTGGACAACCCGGACCTGCTGGTGACCTGCGTGATCGGGGACGGCGAGGCGGAGACCGGGCCGCTGGCCGCCTCCTGGCACGCCAACAAGTTCCTGGACCCGCGGCACGACGGCGCGGTGCTGCCGGTCCTGCACCTGAACGGCTACAAGATCGCCAATCCGACGGTCCTCGCCCGGCTGGACGAGGACGAGCTGGACGCGCTGCTGCGCGGCTACGGCCACGAGCCGCTGTACGTCACCGGTTCGGACCCCGCGCAGGTGCACCGGGACATGGCCGCGGCCATGGACACCGCGCTGCACCGCATCCACGAGGCGCAGCGCGCCGCACGGGACGGTGACGAGCGGGCCCGGCCCCGCTGGCCCGCGATCGTGCTGCGCACCCCCAAGGGCTGGACCGGCCCCGGCGAGGTGGACGGCAACCCCGTCGAGGGCACCTGGCGCGCCCATCAGGTGCCGCTCTCCGGCGTGCGGGACAACCCGGACCACCTGCGCCAGCTGGAGGGCTGGCTGCGCTCGTACGCGCCGGACGAACTCTTCGACGGCGACGGCCGGCCGGTGGACCGGGTGCTGGCCTGCGTACCGGGCGGCGACCGGCGGCTCGGTGCCTCCCCGCACGCCAACGGCGGCCGCCTCGTGCGTACGCTGCCGCTGCCCGACCCCGGGAAGTACGCCGTACCCGTCGACAAGCCCGGCAGCCAGATGCACGAGCCGACCCGCGTCCTCGGCGGCCTGCTGCGCGACCTGATGGAGCGGACCGCGGACCGCCGCGACTTCCGGCTGTTCGGCCCGGACGAGACGGCCTCCAACCGCCTCCAGGACGTGTACACCGTCACCGACAAGGCGTGGCAGGCGCGGACCGAGCCCACCGACGAGCACCTGGGGCGGCACGGACGCGTGATGGAGGTGCTCTCGGAGCACCTGTGCCAGGGCTGGCTGGAGGGGTACGTGCTCTCCGGGCGGCACGGCCTGTTCTCCTCGTACGAGGCGTTCGCGCACATCGTGTCGAGCATGGCCTCCCAGCACGTCAAGTGGCTCCAGGCGGCCCGCGACATCCCCTGGCGGCGCCCGGTGGCGGGCCTGAACTACCTGCTGACCTCGCACGTCTGGCGCCAGGACCACAACGGCTTCTCGCACCAGGACCCCGGCTTCGTCGACCACATCCTCAACAAGGACCCGCACACCGTACGGGTCTACCTGCCGCCGGACGCAAACAGCCTGCTGTGCGTGGCCGACCATGTGCTGCGCACCCGGGACGTGCTCAACGTGGTGGTCGCGGGCAAGCAGCCGTGTTTCGACTGGCTGGACATCGAGCAGGCGCGGTCGCACTGCGCGCGCGGCGTCGGCATCTGGGAGTGGGCGGGCACCGAACAGCCCGGCACCCGCCCCGACGTGGTGCTCGCCTGCGCCGGTGACGTACCCACGCAGGAGACGCTGGCCGCCGCCTCGCTGCTGCGCACCCACCTGCCGGAGCTGTCCGTACGGGTCGTCAACGTCGTCGACATGACCCGGCTGCAGCCGCACGAGGAGCACCCGCACGGGCTGACGGAGCGGGAGTTCGAGGCGCTGCTGCCGCACGACGTGCCGGTGGTCTTCGCGTACCACGGCTACCCGTGGCTGGTGCACCGGCTCACCTACCGGCGGGCCGTCCACCCCAACCTGCACGTGCGCGGCTACAAGGAGATGGGCACCACGACCACGCCGTTCGACATGGTGGTCAGCAACGACATGGACCGCTACCGGCTGGTGATGGACGTCATCGACCGGGTGCCGGGGCTGGCCGTGCGGGCCGCCGGGGCGCGGCAGGCGATGGCGGACGTACGGCAGCGCCACCACGGCTGGATCCGCGAGCACGGCACGGACCTGCCGGAGGTCGAGGAGTGGAGCTGGCCGGACGGCGGACGGTGACGGGCGGCGGCCCGCCCGGGACGGGCCGCCGCGTCTACCAGGGCACCACCTGCCCCTGGTGGTCCACGAAGTGGAGGCCGGGCTTCCCCCGGTGGCTCTCCATCGTCTCAGCCACCCCGGGAACGCTCTCCTCCACGCTGAGTTCGGCCTCGGGGCCGCCGAGTTCGGTACGTACCCAGCCCGGGTCCATCAGCAGCAGCGTCCGCGGGTCGTCGGCGTGGCGGGCGGCGTAGCAGCGCATCAGCTGGTTCAGCGCGGACTTGCTGGCCCGGTACAGGTCCTGCCCGCCGTCCGTGTTCAGGCTGATGCTGCCCTGGTCGGAGGACATGACGCCGATGGTGCCGGCCGGCGCGACCAGCGGGCGCAGCCACTCCACGACGCGCATCGGGGCGAGCGCGTTGGTGAGCATCACCTCGGTGAACATGTCCGCCGGGACCTCGCCGATCGGCAGGTCGCCGCGCGTGATGGCGGCGTTGACGAAGAGCAGGTCGAGGGAGCGCGGCGCCAGCCGGTCGCGCAGGGCCGAGATCTGTTCCGGAGCGGTCATCTCCAGCGACTCGACCGTCAGCCGCCCGTCGGCCGTGTCGGCCAGGTCGTGCAGCCCGGTGCGCCCGCTGCCGCGGACCGTGCCGATGACGTCCCAGCCACGGCGGAGGTACTCGGCGGCGAGCCCGAGACCCAGGGTCCGGGAGGCCCCGACGATGAGGGCGGTCTTGCGGGTGTCGGTCATGTGGTTCCTGTTCATGGGCCGAAGCTGTTCATGGGCCAAGGCCGTTCATGGGCCAAGGCTGTTCGGGCGCCGGGACGTTCGCCCCGACGAGCAGGAACCCCAGTCTTCGGACGGTTCGTCGGGCCGTCCAATACCCTTCCGTCCGCATTGATACCGTCACGGCATGGATCTGGACCTGCGCAAGCTCCGCTACTTCCTCGCGGTGGCCGAGCACCGGCACTTCGGCCGGGCGGCCCAGGCGCTGTTCATCGCCCAGCCGGTGCTCAGCCGGCAGATCCGCGCGTTCGAACAGGAGCTGGGCTGCGCGCTGTTCACGCGCAGCACGCGCAGCGTCGAGCTGACCCCCGCGGGGCAGCGGCTGTACGACGAGGCGCCGCGGATCACCACGGTGGTGGACACGGCGCTGCGGCGCGTCCAGGAGGCCGGGCGGGGCGAGCAGCGGCTCGTCGTCGCCTTCTCGCTCGGCCTGCACGTGGCGGACGCGATCCGCGCGTTCACGGCGCGCCACCCGCAGGTCGCCATCGATGTCTTCCCGCTGCGCTGGTGGGAGCGGGACGCGCCGCTGCGCGACGGCCGCGCACACGTCGGATACCTCCGCCACCCCTTCGACGACACGGGGCTGCACACCGTCCCCATCGGGCACGAGACCAAGGTCGCGTGCCTGCCCGTGACGCATCCCCTGGCGGGCCGCCCCGCCCTCACCTCGGCCGATCTCGACGGCGAGCCGGTCCTCGACGTACGGACGCGGCGGACGTCCTCCCTGGAGGAGAAGTTCGAGCTCATCGCCTCCGGTCAGGGCATCGCGCTCGTCCCCCTCAGCATCGCGCGCTCGTACTCCCGCCCCGACCTGGTCTACCTGACCGTCACCGACGCCCTGCCCGTCGGTACCTGCCTGGCGGCACCGGAGGACGACCGCACGGCCCTCGTACGGGACTTCCTGGACCTCGCCACCGCGATACTGCGCCGCCCCGCCGGCGCACCGGAGCCGCCGTCAGGGCTTCGGGTCGCGGGCGTCGTAGCGGGCGAAGTCACGCCGCCACAGACCCAGGAGCAGCACCGCCACGACACACGCGAGACCGCCGCCGACGACCGCCACGGCCGGTGAGGCGAGGTCGGCCGCCGAACCGGCCAGGAAGTCGCCGAGGCGGGGGCCGCCCGCGACCACGACGATGAACACGCCCTGGAGGCGGCCGCGCATCCGGTCCGGCGCCGCGGCCTGGAGCATGGTGCCGCGGAAGACCATCGAGACGGTGTCGGCGCAGCCGGCGACGGCGAGGAAGAACAGGCCGAGCCACAGGTGGCGGGTGAGGCCGAAGCAGGCGATGGCCGCTCCCCAGGCGACGACCGCGATCAGGATGGCCAGGCCGTGCCGCCGGACCGCACCGAGCCAGCCGGAGAACAGCGCGCCGAGCACCGCGCCGACCGCGGGCGCCGCGACGAGCAGCCCCACCGTCTTCGCGTCACCGCCGAACCAGAGCACGGCGACGGCGGGGAACAGCGCGCGGGGCTGCGCCAGCACCATGGCCGCGAGATCGGCGAAGAAGGTCATGCGGAGGTTGGGCCGGGTGGCCAGGAAGCGCAGCCCCTCCAGGACGGAAGGCCTGCGCGGCGTGCCCTCGTCGCCGTGGTCGGGGCGCATGGAGGGCAGCCGCCACATCGCGTACAGGGCGGCGCTGAAGCTGACCACGTCGATCAGATAGGCGGCCTGGTAGCCCCACAGCCCGACGAAGACACCGCCCAGCATCGGCCCGCCCATCAGCCCGAGGTTGCTGGTGAGCGAGTTGAGGGCGTTGGCGGCGGGCAGCTGCTCGGGCGGCAGCAGGCGCGGGATCATCGACGAGCGGGCGGGCGAGTTCATCGCGAAGCACACCGCCTGGAGGGCGACGACCGTATAGAGCACCCAGACCTGCCGCACGTCCAGCAGCGCGGCGGCGGCCAGCGCCACGGACAGCACGGTGGCGCCCACCGCGGTGTACATGCCCAGCTTGCGGCGGTCGACGGTGTCGGCGATGGCCCCGCCGTACAGCCCGAACACGATCAGCGGCACCAGCGAGCACAGGCCCACCGCGCCGACGGCGAAGGTCGAGCCGGTCAGGTCGTACACCTGGAGCGAGACCGCCAGAGCGGTCATCTGCTGCCCGACCCAGGAAACGGTGTTCCCGAACCACAGCCGGCGGTAGTGGACCGAGGTGCGCAGCGGCGTGATGTCGGCGAAGACGCGGGAGCGCAGCGGTGGACGGGGCTTCGGGGTGGAGGGGGATATGGCAGGAGTCACGGGGCAGTAAAGCATGAGGGGCGGGTTTGCCACTTACATACGTGACGTAATCCTCACCGCGGTCGGCGGCCCTCCGCCCCCGCCTCACCCTCCCGAAAGCCCGTAGACCCGCCGCGCGTTCCCCGCACCCACCAGCCCCGCCACCCGCACCGCGTCCGCCTCCGACCAGGCACCCGAGCGCACCCAGCCGGTCAGCACCTCCCCCAGTGCCGTGCGGAAGGCGGCGGTGCCGACCGTGTACAGCTCCGGGAGGGCGTAGGCGTCGGTGGAGAAGAGGAGCTTGCCGAAGGGGGCCAGTTCCAGGAAGGCGGCGAGTACGGCTGCCGCGCGGGGGCCGGTGTGGGTGAGGGAGAGGCCGATGTCGGCGTAGACGTGCGGGAAGGCGTGGGCCAGGTAGCCGGCCTGGCGGTGGTACGGGTAGCAGTGCAGCAGTACGAGGTCGGTGCCGGTGCCCGCGGTGGCGTGGGCGAAGTCGGTGAGCAGGGACGGGTCGCTGTGGTGCAGGCGCAGGTCGGGGTCGCCGAAGCCGGTGTGGAGCTGGAGGGGGCGGCCGGTGCCGATGGCCAGCCACAGCAGGTGGCGCAGGAGGACCGGGTCGGTGAGGCGGTGGGTGCCGGTGGCGAGCCAGGTGCGGGCGGCGGTCACCACGTCGGCGGTGGTGGGCGGTTCGGGGGCGAGGGCCAGTCCGTGGCGGTAGGCAGCGATGGATTTGAAGCCCACGGCGCTGCGGGCGGCGTCCCGTACGGCGTCGGCGAGTTGGGCCGCGAACACCTCGGCCGCCGCGTCGGGCGCCGCGCCCGCGCCCTCCTCCCCCGCCCGTACGCCTGCCGCGACCCGTTCCGCGAGCGTCTCCAGGCGGACGATCTCGTGTCCGGTGCCGCCGCCCGCCTCGGCCGTCTCGTGGGCTCCGGTGAGGTCGCCGGGCAGGCCGGTGTTCACCAGGTACGTACCGATGCCGGTGCCGTGCAGCAGCAGGCGCCGGACCTCGGCCGCGCCCAGTTCGTGCCGCCGGGCGAGGTATTCGCCGGGTGTGCAGTGCGGCGCGAGGCCGAGCAGCGGCGGGCACCAGCGGCGTACGGCGAAGCCCGTCTGGGTGTCGAAGAAGGTGGTGCCCGCGGCGGCGGGCCGGTCGGACTCCGTGAGGTACGACTCGAAGCCGGCGGCCGACAGGTCGCCGCGCAGCACGCCGTGGCAGTGCTGGTCGACCAGCGGCGGCAGGTCCAGGGGGCCGGAGTCGCCGGGCCCGGTGCCGCCGGGCCCGGTGCCGCCGGGTCCGGTGCCGCCGGGTCCGGCCGTGGTCATCAGTACCTCCAGGTGGTCATCAGTACCTCCAGCGGGTCGCTTCGGCGATGTCCCCGGGCTCCATCTCGGCGAAGTGCGCCGCCTCGGCGCGGCGTACCGCGATCACGGCGCCGTGCAGCACCTCGCCCATGGCCTCCGCCAGTGGGGTGGAGCGGGCCAGCAGGTCGGTGGACTCGGTGAGCGTGGTGGGCAGGCGGACGATGCCGCGCCGGGCGCGTTCGCGGACGCCCAGGGCGCCCGGGTCGCCGGTGACCGGCGGCGGCAGCTCGATGCCCGCGGACAGGCCGTGGAGTCCGGCGGCGATCGTCGTGCCGACGGCCAGGTACGGGTTGGCGGCGGCGTCGAACGGCTTGATCTCGGCGTGCCCGCCGTCCGGGTCGCCGGGTGCGCCGGTGATCAGCCGCAGCGCGGCCTCCCGGTTCTCCACGCCCCAGCACTGGTACACCCCGGCCCATGCGGAGGGCATCAGCCGCAGGTAACTCGCGGGCGAGGGACAGCCGATGGCGAGCAGGGCGGGCAGCGCCTCCAGGATGCCGCCGAGGAAGCGTACGGCGTCCGGGTCGAGGCCCCACCGGGCGTCCGCGTCCCGGTGCAGGCTGCGTTCACCGCGGTGCAGGCTCAGATGGAGGTGGCAGCCGTTGCCGACCTGCCCGGCGACGACCGACGGCGCGAAGCTGGCCCGCAGGCCGTGCCGCAGCGAGACGGCCCGTACGGTCTCGCGGACGAGGACCAGGTCGTCGGCGGCGCGCAGTGGGTCGGCGGGCGCGGTGGACACCTCGAACTGGCCCGGGGCGTACTCGGGGTGGAGCTGGAGCACGTCGACGCCCTGGAGGGCGAGGGCTTCGGCGATGTCGCGGAGGTAGTCGGAGAGTTCGACGACGCGGGTCATGCCGTAGGCGGGGCCGACGCACGGGTACTCCAGGGGTTCGCCGGTGCCCACGGCCCCGACGAGGCGCCCGCCGCCCGCCGCGTCGCCCGGCTGGCGGCCGTGCACCGGCGCGCGGCTGACGACCCATTCGGTCTCGAAGCCCATCCGCAGGGCGAGTCCGGCGTCGGCGGCGCGCTCCACCATGCGGCGGGCGAACTGCCGCTGGCAGCCGGGGTGCGGCGTGCCGAGCTGGTCGTAGCGGTCGGCCGGTGCCCAGGCCCAGCCGGGCTGCGCAGCGAGGACGGTGATCCGCTCCAGGTCGGGGAAGAGCCGCAGATCGCCGTCGGGCCCGCCGGAGTGGGCGGAGGCGGTGATGGCGTCGTCGGAGGTGAAGACGTCGAAGACCGGTGACGCGCCGACGCCGCGCTGGACGGCGGGCGCCAGCCGGGCGGTCGGCACGGTTTTCGTACGGGCGATGCCCGCGTTGTCGACCCAGGTCAGGGCGATGGCCCGGACGTGTTCCGCGTCCAGGCGCGCCGCCGTCTGGCGGGCGTCGCCCCACTGTTGCGCCGGCACCGGTCCCATGGCGCGTTTCCCCTCACTCGGCGGCCGATCGGGCTGTGCGGCTGCCCGGTTCCCGTACGGCCCGATCGGCCGGTCACGGGCAGTCGAACTCGCACCATACGCACTTTCCGCTGCCGCGCGGCTCCACACCCCACACATCCGCCAGCCGGTCCACCAGCAGCAGCCCGCGGCCCGACATCGCGGACTCCCCGGCGTCGCGGCGCCGCGGCAGCGCGCTGGAGCGGTCGGCCACCTCCAGCCGCAGCCGCCGGTCGGTGCCGTGCGGCATCCGTACGGTCACCAGCGCCGCGCCGTCGGTGTGCAGCAGCGCGTTGGTGATCAGTTCGTCGGCGGCCAGCTCGACCTCCTCGGCGCGCTCCCGGGCGCCCCAGGCCCGTACCGCGGCGCGGATCATGTGGCGGGCGGCGGACAGCCCCTGGGGGTCGTCGGGCGCGACGTGCTGCTGGAGCCGGCCGGCGGCCGGTGCGACGGGCTCGCCGCCGCGCCGCAGGATCAGCATCGCCATGTCGTCGTCGCCGGGCTGCTCGGCCGCCAGGTCGCAGAGCCGGTCGGCCAGTTGCTGTACGTCCTGCGGCCCGTCGCGGACCACTCTGGCCAGGTGCCGGACGCCCTCCTCGATGTCGACGCCGGGCTGTTCCACCAGCCCGTCGGTGTACAGGACGAGGGTTTCGCCGATGGCCAGGTGGACGGTGGTGACGGGGTAGTCCAGGTCCCGGAAGCCGGTCGCGATGCCGAGCGGGAGGCCGCCGGTCACCTCCAGGCGGCGGCAGTGGCCCTCGGCGTGCCGCAGCAGCGGGTCGACGTGCCCGGCGCGCACCAGCCGCACCGTGCCGGCGGTCAGGTCGGCCTCCGCGTACGTGCAGGTGGCGAAGCGGTCGGTGTCCAGTTCGCCGAGGAAGGCGGAGGCGCGGGCCATGACGGTGGCCGGGGTGTGGCCCTCGGCGGCGTAGGCGCGCAGCACGATGCGCAGCTGGCCCATGACGGTCGCGGCGTGGGTGTCGTGCCCCTGCACGTCGCCGATGACGGCGGCGACCCGGCCCTCGGGCAGCGGGATCACGTCGTACCAGTCGCCGCCGATGTCCCGGCCGATGCGGGCGGCGCGGTAGCGGACGGCGATCTGGGCGCCGGGGATGCCGGGGATGCGGCGCGGCAGCATGGCCTGCTGGAGCCCCTCGGCGAGGTCGTGCTCCTGGTCGTAGAGCATGGCGCGGGCCAGGCTCTGCGCGACGCTGGAGCCGAGCGCGATCAGGAGGTTGCGCTCCTGTACGCCGAACGGGTTCTCCGAGCGGTAGAACATCCCCACCACGCCGATCGGCCGGGCCTGCGCGATCAGCGGCAGGTACGCGGCCGAGCCGAACTCCATCCGTTCGAGGTGCGGCCAGAGCGCAGGGTAGCGCTCGGCGAACTCGGCGCGGGAGCGGATGAAGCACGGCGTGAGGGTGCGCACCACCTCGCTCATCGGGAACTCGTCCTCGACCCGCAGCACCTCGTGCTGCGGTACGAAGCTGCCCGCCTGCCCTTCGTGGACCACCCGGATGCGGCCCGCCTCGACCAGGCCGACGATGACGTTCTGCGCGCCCAGCCGGGTCAGCGCCTGGTCGTCGCCGAGCACGTCGATGACGTCCCGGACGGTGCGGGCGTGCGCGAGCGCCGCCGTGGTGCGCTCCACGAGGCCGGTGTTGCGCAGCCTGCGCGCGTGCGCCTGGGCGCGTTCCGCCGCCTGGGTGTACTCCTGACTGGCGTCCCGGACGATGCCGATGACGCGGCGCGCCCGGCCGCTCTCGTCCCGGCGGATGCTGGCCTGGGTGTGGGTCCAGCGCACCGCGCCGTCCCGCAGCCGTACGCGGAAGTAGGCGCCGTAGGAGTCGCTGCCGTCCTTCAGGGACCGGGTGATGACGGCGTCCAGGCGGGCCGCCTCGTCCGGCGGCAGACGGCAGGCCAGGGTGGCCGGGTCGGAGTCGTACTCCTCCGGCGACAAGTCGAAGACCTCAAGAGCGGAGCCGTCCATGTGCATACGGCCGCTGTCGAGGTCCCAGTCGAAGCCGCCCATGCCGTTCAGGGCCAGGGTCAGGTCCGGGTGGGCCGGCCAGTCGTCCGGCACCGACACGGCCGACGGCTTCGCACCCCGGTCAGCCATGTCCGCCACTTTGCCACATTTCTCCGCTTTACGGGTGGTGCGGCGGCCGGGCCCCGGCCGGGCACCCACACCCTGACTTGCGCATCAGTCAGTGCGCAACATGGTGCCACAATCGCCTCTGCTCAGGGCTTCTGCCGCGCCCGCGGCACTCGCCATCGTTGCGATGATCTCAACGCACTGTTACGGTCCCGGACCATGACCGAAGACCCCGGCACCCGGATCGCCGACGACGGCGACGTGGCCGACCGCGTGAAGCAGGTGGTCGAGCGCCTCGAGTGCAGCCGCCGCGAGTTCGCCCGGCGGATCGTGATGGACCCCTCCAAGCTGTCCCGGTCGCTGGGCGGCACCCGGCGCTTCACCCTCGCCGAGATCGTGCGCGTCGCGGACCTCGGCGGGGTGGACGTGGCGTGGCTGCTCGGCTCGCGCGCCGGGACCCCGGCGCCGGCGCGCGGCCGGGAGCCGGCCGCGGTGCCCGAGGGCGGCCGTCCGCTGCAGATCGTCCGGGAGACCGTCCGGCTGATCGCCGAGCACGGCTTCCACGCCGTACGGGTCGCCGACATCGCCGCCGCCTGCGGCACCAGCACCGCCGCCGTGCACTACCACTTCCCCGGCCGCGACGAACTGCTGGAAGCCGCCGTGCGCTGGTGCATGGACGAGGACACCGCGCGGCGCGCGGCGGGCCTGGCCGAAGCACCCGACGCGCGCGCCGAACTGCTGCACCTGATCGCGCTCCAGACCCCGCGCACCGAACAGCAGCGGCGCCAGTGGCTGGTCTGGCTCGACCTGTGGGCGCAGGCCGCCCGCTCCACCGCCGTCGGGCAACTGCACGAGCACTACTACCGGCAGTGGCGGACCACCGTCGCCGATGTGCTGCGCCGGGGCGTCGAGCAGGGCGTCTTCCGTCCCGTGGACCCCGAGTCCACCGCGCTGCGCCTCACCGCGCTCATCGACGGCCTGGCCACCCAGGTGCTCGCCACCGCACCGGACAGCACCACCCCCGACAGCATGCACGCGGCACTGCTCGCCTTCATCGAGGGTGAACTGACGCCCGTGGAGCCGTAGTCACCTCACCTTCCACCTCAAGGAACCTGCCGTGAACAACGAGGTCATCATCACCTGCGCGCTGACCGGCGCCGGAGACACCGTGCGCCGCTCCCCGCACGTGCCCGTCACCCCCGAGCAGATAGCGAAATCCGCCGTCGAGGCGGCCTCGGCGGGTGCCGCCGTCGTGCACATCCACGTACGCGACCCGGAGACCGGCGATCCGTCCCGCGACCCGCGCCTGTACGCCGAGGTGGTCGAGCGGATCAAGGAGACCGGTACCGACGTCGTCATCAACCTGACCGCCGGGATGGGCGGCGACCTCGTCATCGACCCGGACGAGCCGCTGCGCCACCTGCCCGGTACGGACCTGGTCGGCGGCCTGGAGCGGCTGCCGCACGTCGAGGAACTGCTCCCCGACATCTGCACCCTGGACTGCGGCTCGCTGAACTTCGGCGAGGGCTCCAGCCTCTACGTCTCCACACCCGACATGCTGCGTGCGGGCGCCCGGCGCATCCGGGAGCTGGGTGTACGGCCGGAGCTGGAGGTCTTCGACACCGGGCAGCTGTGGTTCGCCAAGCAGCTGCTGGCCGAGGGGCTGCTCGACGACCCGTCCGTCTTCCAGCTCTGCATGGGCATCCCGTGGGGCGCGCCGGCCGACCCGGGCGTGCTCCAGTCGATGGTCGCGATGCTCCCGGACGGTGCGCAGTGGGCCAGCTTCGCGCTGGGCCGGATGCAGATGCCGTGGGTCGCGCAGTCCATCCTGCTCGGCGGCAACGTACGGGTGGGCCTGGAGGACAACCTGTATCTGAGCAAGGGCGTCAAGGCCACCAACGGACAGCTGGTCGAACGTGCCGTGCAGATCACGGAGTTGCTGGGCGCGAGCGTCGCCACCCCGGACCAGGCCCGCGCGCGCCTCGGTCTGAAGCCGCGCGGCTGACGCCGGACCGTAGGCCGTACACCCGCTTCCGCATCCCCAGGAGCTTCCATGTCCCCCACCCCTCCCTCCTCCGTACGCCGCGTGGCGTGCATCGGCGCCGGCGTCATAGGCGGCGGCTGGGTCGCCCACTTCCTCGCGCGCGGTTACGACGTGACCGCCTGGGACCCGGCGCCGGACGCCGAGGACAAGCTGCGCCGTCTGGTCACGGCCGCCTGGCCCGCCCTGGAACAGCTCGGCCTGGCCGAGGGCGCCTCCGCAGACCGCCTCACCATGGCGCCGAGCCTCGCCGAGGCCGTCGCCGACGCCGAGTTCGTCCAGGAGAGCGCCCCCGAACAGCTGGACCTCAAGCGCGATCTGCTCGCCCGGCTGGACGCGGCGGCCCCGCCCGGCGTGGTCATCGCCTCGTCCACCTCCGGCTATCCGATGTCCGACATGCAGACCACGGCCGCCACACCGGGGCGCCTCGTCGTCGGACACCCGTTCAACCCGCCGTATCTGATTCCGCTGGTCGAGGTCGTCGGCGGGGAGCGGACCGACCGTGCGGCGGTCGAGTGGGCGGCGGAGTTCTACGGCGTGGCGGGCAAGTCCGTGATCACCATGGACCGCGAGCTGCCCGGCTTCATCGCCAACCGGCTCCAGGAGGCCCTGTGGCGCGAGGCGCTGCACATGGTCGCCAACGGCGAGGCCACGGTCGAGGACATCGACGCCTCGATCACCGAGGGGCCCGGGCTGCGCTGGGCGTTCATGGGCCCGATCCTGACGTTCGCGCTGGCCGGCGGCGAGGGCGGGATGGCCCACATGCTCGACCACTTCGGCCCGTCGCTGAAATCCCCCTGGACCCGGCTGGAGGCGCCCGAGCTGGACCGGGCGCTGCGGGACGCGATGGTCGACGGCTGCGACCGGGCCGCCGACGGCCGTACGTACGCGCAGCTCGTCGCCGAGCGTGACCAGGGCGTCATCGACGTGCTGCGTGCGACCGGCCGCCTGGACGGGCCCGCCCGGTGACGGCCTGTCTGCCGCTCTTCCGGCGGGCGGTCCAGGACGAGTGGATCGACTACAACGGCCACCTCTCCGAGGCGTACTACGTGCTGGTCTTCGGCTTCGCCACGGACGCCCTCATGGACCGGGCCGGTCTCGACGCCGCCTACCGGGACCGCACCGGCCATTCGCTCTACACGGTCGAGGCGCATGTGCGCTATCTGGCTGAGGTACCGCGGGGCGCCGAACTCGCGGTGCGGACCACGGTGCTGGGCGTGGGCGCGAAGAAGGTGCGGTTCGTCCACGAGATGTACGTGGGCGACGCGTCCGGCGGCCCGGTGGCCACCGAGGAGATCTTCGCCCTGCACGTCCACCAGGGCGAGGGCCGGGCCGCGCCGCTGCCCGAGGGGGCGCGGGAGCGGCTGGCGGCGCTGGCCGGGCCGGCGCCCGAGTGGGCGGGGCGGGGAATCCGGGAGGTGTAGGACGGTGTTGCACGGCGTGTCCCCGGTTCGCCGGGGGCGCGCCGCCGTCGGGGTCGGCCGTCCGGCCGTCCCGCGGTGCGACCCTGAGGTACCGCACTCCCGTCCGGAGAGGAACCGTCATGCCGTCCGTACCAGGTCACCGCATCACCGTCGAACAGGGCACCGACCACGTCCGCGTCGTCCACGACGGCCAGGTCGTCGCCGACAGCCGCCGCCCGCTGCTGCTCCACGAGACCGGCTACCCGGTGCGCTACTACCTGCCGCCGGAGGACGTACGGACGGATCTGCTGACCCCGTCCGACACCCGTACGCACTGCCCGTTCAAGGGAGACGCCTCCTACTGGTCACTTTCCGGTGGCCGGGAGGACATCGCGTGGGCCTACCCTGCGCCGAAATCCGCGGTCGCGCAGATCAAGGACCATCTGTGCTTCTACGAGGCGGAGTTGGTCTGAGGGACGTGGACAGCGGCCGGTAGGAAAGTTTCCTAACTATTCTCCGTCAGGTGCATTGACGCGTCCATACGCCGTCGTCAAGATTCCTCCGAACGGCACCCCCCGCCGACCGAGGAGACGGACATGACGCCCACCCCCCGCGCCCCGAAGTCCCGCACCTTCCTGACCAGGCCCCGCACCGGGATACCCACCGCCGCGGGCGCGGTCCTCGCGCTCGTCGGCGGTGCCCTGCTGTGGTCGCCGGCCGGGCGCGCGGACGCCGCGCCCGAGCGCACGGCCGCCAAGGCCGGCGCCTTCACCGTGGTCGCCGCCGGGGACATCGCCGAGCGGTGCACCGCGAGCAGCAGCAGCTGTGTGCACCCCAAGACCGCGGCCCAGGTCAAGAAGATCGACCCGGAGTTCGTGCTGACCATGGGCGACAACCAGTACGACAACGCCCGGCTGAAGGACTTCCAGAAGTACTACGACACGTCCTGGGGCGCCTTCAAGAACAAGACCCACCCGGTGGCCGGCAACCACGAGACGTACGACCCGGACGGCAAGCTGGCCGGGTACAAGTCCTACTTCGGCTCCGTCGCCTACCCCAAGGGCAAGAGCTACTACAGCTTTGACCACGGCAACTGGCACTTCGTCGCGCTGGACTCCAACAGCCTGGACTCCAAGCAGACCAAGTGGCTCAAGGAGGATCTCGCCGCCAACGACAAGAAGTGTGTGGCCGCCTACTGGCACCACCCGCTGTTCTCCTCCGGCGAGCACGGCAACCAGCCGGTCAGCCGCTCGGTGTGGAAGCTGCTGTACGACGCCAAGGCGGAACTGGTGCTCAACGGCCACGACCACCACTACGAGCGCTTCGCGCCGCAGGACCCGGACGGCAAGGCCGACCCGAAGGGCGTGGTCGAACTGCTCGCCGGAATGGGCGGCGCCAACCCGTACAAGATCGAGGAGGTCCAGCCGAACAGCGAGAAGCGGCTGACGAAGACCTTCGGCGTGGTCAAACTGAACCTCAACGACGAGGGGTTCTCCTGGGACCTGGTCGGCACCGACGGCAAGACCAAGGACAGCAGCCCGTCCTACACGTGCCACTGACCGGCCCGGTATCCACCCGTCATGTATCTCGCCACCAACGGCGCGGCCGCCGCCACCACACAGCTGACGCGCGGCCGCGTCGCCGGACCGGTGCTCGCGCTCGGCACGGTCAGCCTGGTCACCGACATCTCCTCCGAGATGGTCACCGCGGTGCTGCCGCTCTACTTCGTCCTCCAACTGGGCCTGTCCCCGCTCCAGTTCGGGTTCCTGGACGGGCTCTACAACGGCGTCACCGCGCTCGTACGGCTGCTGGGCGGACACGCCGCCGACCGCGGCGGACGGCACAAGCTCGTGGCCGGCACCGGGTACGCGCTGTCCGCGCTGTCCCGGCTGGGCCTGCTGCTCGCGGGCGGCGGCACGGCCGGGATCGGCGCGGCGCTGGCCGCCGACCGCATCGGCAAGGGCGTACGGACCGCCCCGCGCGACGCGCTGATCTCGCTCAGCAGCCCGCCGGACACCCTGGGCCGGGCGTTCGGCGTGCACCGCGCGATGGACACCACGGGCGCACTGCTCGGTCCGCTGGCCGCGTTCGCGCTGCTGTGGGCGACCGCGGACGCCTATGACGCGGTGTTCGTCGTCAGCTTCTGCGTCGGGCTGCTGGGCGTGCTGCTGCTCGTCGCGTTCGTGCCGGGGCGGGACGCCCTGGGCCCGGTGGCCGTGCCCGCCGGGCCGCGGGTCCCGCTGCGCGCCAGGATCACCGAGCCGCTGCGGGACGCCGCCTTCCGGCGGATCATGCTGGCCGCCGCCCTGCTGGGCGCGGCCACCATCGGCGACTCGTTCGTCTACCTGCTGCTCCAGAAGCAACTGGACTTCGCGGTGCGCTGGTTCCCGCTGCTGCCGCTCGGCACCGCCGCGGTCTACCTGCTGCTCGCGGTGCCCGCCGGGCGGCTCGGCGACCGCATCGGGCGCCGGGTCCCGTTCCTCGTCGGGCACGCGGCCCTGCTCGCCGCCTACGTGCTGCTGCTGACCGTCGGCGACGGCATCGTCCTGCTGGCCGGTGTGCTGGGGCTGGTCGGTGTCTTCTACGCGGCCACCGACGGCGTGCTGATGGCCCTGGCGGGCCCCGCCCTCCCGGCGGCGCGCCGGGCGAGCGGCATGGCACTGCTCCAGACGGGCCAGGCGCTGAGCCGGCTGCTCGCCGCCGCGGGATTCGGCGCCGCCTGGACCCTGTGGGGCAGCGGGCCCGCGCTGGTCGCCGCCGTCATCGTCCTCGCGGCCGCCCTGGCGGGCGCCGCCGCACTGCTCCACCGTACGGAAAGGCGGTCGTCGTGCTCGTGACGGACAGGGCAGGTGCCCCGGCGGAGGGCGCGGTCCGCAAGCAATCCGGTGGGCCGTCCCTGCGCGCCCGGGTCATCGCCATCGCGCTGGCCACCGCCGTACTCGCCACGGTCGCCGTGGTCTACACGGTGTCGGCGGCCCGGCGCGCCGAATCCGCCGACGCGCCCTCGGCGTTCGGGCTGGACCGGGGGCAGCTGTATTTCCGCAGTACGAGGGAGGGCGACGGGGCCGGGCGGGTGGCGCGCGTGGCCGCCGCGCCGGCCGCGCCCGGCGCTGCCGCGATGGACGTGCGGTCGGCTTCCGCGCCGGACCGCCGCACCACCGGCGGCCCCGCCTGCGAGCGCTTCTACGCGGCCGGCGGCACCGCCCTGTGCCTCCAGCGCCGCCCCGGCATCCCGCCGGCCGCGTACGCCGTCGTCCTGGACGGGCGGCTGCGCGAGAAGCGCCGGATCGCCCTGACCGGCATCCCCAACCGGGCCCGGGTCTCCGCCTCCGGACGGATGCTGTCCTGGACGATGTTCGCCACCGGCGACTCCTACGCCACCACGTCCTTCTCCACCCGTACCTCCATCCTCGACACCCGCACCGGCTACCTGGTCAAGAACATGGAGGACATCCCGCTCACCCTCGACGGCCGCCGCTACCACTCCCCCGACGTCAACTACTGGGGCGTCACCTTCGCCCGCGACGACAACCGGTTCTACGCCACCGTCTCCACCAAGGGCCGCACCTACCTGGTCGAGGGCGACATGCGCAGCTGGTCGGCCCGCACCCTGCGCGAGAACCTGGAGTGCCCGTCCCTCTCGCCCGACAACACCCGCCTCGCCTTCAAGAAGCGGGTGCGGGAGGGGGCGCGTGATCCCTGGCGGCTGTACGTGCTCGACCTGCGCACGATGCGGGAACATCCGGTCGCGGAGGAGCACAGCGTGGACGACCAGGCGGCCTGGCTGGACGATCACACGCTCGCCTACGCACTGCCGGGGAGCGGCGGCAAGGGCAGCGACATCTGGACCGTACCGGCGGACGGCAGCGGCGCTCCGGCGCTGCGGGTGGCCGGCGGCTCGTCTCCCGCGGTGGTCCGCTGAGCGGGTGAAACCGCCGCCAGTGACAGGCCGGGGCGCCGGGCAGGCGGGCTATTCCGCGGGCCCGGCATCCCCGGCGCACAAGCGCGGCGCGTTCCCGGCCGCATCGACCGGCTCGTCGCGCTCACCGAGCCGGGTCGCCAGGTTCTGGGCCCAGGCCGCCAGCCCGGGGACGTCGATGTCGTACGGGACGGTGTCCTCGTACGGGGCGATGGCGCCGGCGCCCCGGAGCAGCAGCGCCGCGCCGCCCTTCGTGTTGCCACGGGCGGCGTGGGTGAGGCCGACGGCGAGCTGGGCGAGGCCGCGCCACAGCTGCCGCTCCGGCTCGGGGGCCGCCTTCCAGGCGTCCTCCAGCACTTCGTGGGCGTGGAAGGGCAGGCCGCGGTCCAGCAGGTCCTGGGCTTCGGCGAGCGCCTGGCGGGGGCTGCGCTCGACGCCCTCGGGCTGACGCTCCACGCCCGGGGCGCCGTACGGCAGCGGGCGGCCCAGGCCGTCCCGCGGCCGGGCGTTGCGGGCGCGGCCTTCGGCGTCGCGGTCGCGTCCGGCTCCGGTCTTCGCCCCTGTACCGGTCGCGGTCCCGTTGTCCGTCCCCGCACCGCAGTGTTCGCAGCCGGGCTCCTCCGGGCGGTCCGAGATCCGGCCGCACTCCTGGCACACCTGGTCCAGCCAGCAGGCCGGGTCCCCGCCCTCATCGCGTCGCGTCACATTCACGCTTCGATTGTGCAGCGCGCGACGGGGCTGCGTCCGGCCGGGGCGATGGCCGTACGGCCGCGGGCCCGGGCGGCAGCCGTACGGTCAGGCGTCGTCGCCGGGCGTCCGCCGCCCGCGTACGTACATCCGCCAGCCGAAGACGGCACCGACGGCCAGCGCGAAGGCGAAGCCGCCGGCGACCGCCCACAGCGTGGTGTCCGTCCGCCGTCCGGCCTCCCGGGAGACCTGGGCGGCGACCGGCCGCGCGGTGGCGGCGTGGCGTTCCGGTTCGCTCCGCGCGCTTTCGGTGACGCGGCTGCCGCCCGGCGCGGCCGCGGCGGCCTGCAGGGAGCCGACCGGGCGGACCTTGCCGACGGCCTTGAATCCCCAGTCCAGCAGCGAACCCGCCTCGTGGTACACGGCGTTGGAGGCGCCGGACTGCGGGTTCATCACGGTGACCAGCAGCGTGCGGCCGCCCCGCTGCGCCGCGGCGACGAGGGTGTTGCCGGCGTTGCTGGTGTAGCCGTTCTTGACACCGACGATGCCGGGGTAGCGCCGCATCCCGTTCGAGCCGGACAGCATCCGGTTGGTGTTCTGGATCTCGAACGAGGGACTGCCCTTGCTGGGGAACCGGGCCGTCGTGGTCGCGCAGTACCGGGCGAAGTCGGCGTTGGCGAGCCCCGCGCGGCCGAACACGCTCAGGTCGTACGCCGAGGACACCTGCCCCGGGCTGTCGTACCCGTCCGGGGACCGCACCGTGGTGTCGCGGGCGCCCAGCTGCCGCGCTTTGGCCTGCATCTCCTTCGCCGTGGCCGTCCAGCCGCCGTTCATCGAGGCGAGCACCCGCACCGCGTCGTTGCCGGAGCGCAGGAAGACACCGCGCCACAGGTCGGCGACCTGGTACCCGCGGCCCTCCTGGATGCCGACGAGGCTGCTGCCGGCCCCGATGCCCGCCAGCTCCTTCGCGGTGACCTTGTGGACGGTGCCCGCCCGGAACTTCGGCAGGACGGTGACCGCGAACAGGGTCTTGAGGGTGCTGGCGGGCGCGAGCCGCTGGTGCGCGTTCCTGGCCGCCAGCACATCGCCCGTACGGACGTCGGTCACCGCCCAGGAACGGGCGGACACCGCGCCGGGCAGCGCGGGGCCCCCGGCCCCCACCAGGTCCTCGGCGTGGGCGGTCGCCGGTATGGAGGTGAGGGTCAGGCCGGTGGCGGCGATGACGGCCAGCGCACCGGCATTCCGGGACAAAAGCGTGTCAATTGCCATGCCTTCACGCTAGGAAGCCCGCACTCCGGCCGCAGACGGGCCTACGCCAGTCGGCCGAAGCGCCGTGGAGGGCCGGGGGCGGGGCCGGGGGCGGGGCAGCAGGCGCAGCATTCAAGGCCAAAGACTCACGGGCGGCTACCGCATGCGCCCCGTACGCACGAGGACCCGCCCGGTGCGACGGGGGATGCACACCGGGCGGGCCTCACGACCTTTTCTACCGCATGCAGGAACGGTTATGCCTCAAAAACTTGTTCGTCCTGCAACTACCAGGCGACGGGGAGCGAGATCAAGCCACGTGCGCGCAGGGTGCGGCGATAGCGCAGTCCCGCCCGCGGCCCGTCCAGCCGCAGACCGGGAAAACGGCTGATGAGAGCGGTCAGCGCGGTCTCGGTCTGCAGGCGCGCCAGGGCCGCGCCGAGGCAGTGGTGGATGCCGTGCCCGAACATGAGCTGACCGGTGGCGTCGCGGCCCGGATCGAACGTCCCGGGAGCGGGGAAGCGCTCCGGGTCGCGGTTGGCCGAGGCAAGGGAGAGCAGCACACTCTCGCCCGCGGGCACCCGTACGCCGCCGATTTCCACGTCCTCCAGGGGGAACCGGCGGATGGCCAGCGAGGCCGGTCCGTCGTAGCGCGCGAACTCTTCCACCGCCGCCGATAGTTCGGCTGGATTCGTACGCAACGCCGTGAGGTGTTCGGGGTGGTCGAGCAGGGCGAGTACGGAGTTGCCAATGAGGTGGACGGTGTTCTCGTAACCGGCGAAGAGCAGGAGGAACGCCAACGAGGTGAGCTCGTCCTCGCTGAGCCGGTCGCCGGCGGTGCCCGTGCCCTCGGCGGCGTCCGGCCCCGTACCGGCGCCGGCATCGCCCTCCGCCACCGCGCCGTCCCGCACCAGGATCAGGCCGGACAGCAGGTCGTCCCCCGGCGCGGCCCGCTTGGCCGCGATCAGGCCCGTGTAGTAGCGCATCATCGCCACGACGGCCTCCTTGGCCCGCTCCGGGCGGGCCGGGTCGGGCGTGATCAGCGCGTCCGTCCAGGCCCGGAAGTCGGGACGGTCGCGCTCCGGCACGCCCAGGAGGTCACAGATGACCATGATGGGCAGCGGACCGGCGTAACTCACGATCAGATCGGTCCGGCCGGCGTCCGCGACCGCGTCCAGCAGCCCGTCCGCGAGCCGCCGCACCGGCTCCCGCAGCTTCTCGACCCGCGCCGGGGTGAACGCCTTGGCCACCAGGCGGCGCACCCGGGTGTGGTCCGGCGGATCCATGTTGAGCAGGTTCGCGTCCAGGGCGGGCGGCAGCGCGAACCCGCGGTAGCCGCCGCGCGCGTTGCGCTTGTCCAGGGAGAGCCGCGGATCGGACAGGCACCGGCGCACATCCTCGTACCGCGTCACCAGCCACGCGGGCTGCCCGTCGGGGCCGGCGATGCGGTGGACGGGCCCGGCCTCCCGCAGCGCCGCGTAACCGGCGTACGGATCGTCCAGAAGCCGCGTCACGTCAATGAGGTCGTCGGGGCCGGTCTCGGCGGTGTTCTGCATGGTCCATGACTCTAGACACGGCCCCCGACGGCGCCGCAGGGGGCTGCTGCCCGCGCCGGATCAGTGCCGCTGCATGGCGCTGCGCTGGCGCAGTTCGGTGAGCACGGTGTCGGTCAGTGGCGAGTAGTAGACGTCCGCGACGCGTGCCAAGTGCTCGTATTCCGCGACCAGTTCGGCGGTCGGGCCGGGCTGCGGGCCGCCGGGCAGGAGATTCGGGCCCGGCTCCCGGTAGGTGCCGGCCCGGCCCGAGGAGCACTCCCCCGGCCGCCCCTCCTCCGCCGTCACCACCACGCTCTCCGCACCGAGTACGGGAACGAGCCCGATCGCCCGGTTCTCCAGACCGCGACGCAGGGCGGCAGCCTCCGCGACCGCCGCCAGCTGCCGTTCGTCCGCCACCACGGCACGCCCGCGCTCACGCGCGATGTCGACGGTGTCCGCTTCCACGTACCGCCGGATGCCGCGCTGGACGTCCCGTATCTGCGCCATCTGCCGGTCGGCGCGGAACTGGAGGCCGGCGAACGGCCACCACCCGCGGGACGGGCCGCCCGCCGTCATCTCGGGAGCCTGCGCGGTGACGTCCTTCCACAGCGGGTGCAGACGGCGCAGGCGGCGCCAGGCGCACGCCCGCGGGCCCGCGGCCGGCAGCGCCAGCCCGGCCAGCACCAGGACCGCGGCCACCGAAGCGCTCAGCGGGGCCACGCCGTTGGAGAGCCACGGTGCCTCGTGCCCGGCCCAGGACAGGACGAAGCCGGTCAGCTTGCAGGCGCAGTACGCCAGACCGAGCCAGCAACCCGCGGCCAGCACCCGCAGCCCCCGGGCGAGCCAGGACGCGCCGAGCCGGCCGGCATAGCGCGGGCAGAGCGCGCCCAGGCCCGCCAGGCTCGCGCCGAAGATGGCCAGATACAGCACCAGGAAGGTCATCACTCCCGGCGAGCCGGCGTAGGCCGTACTGAGGTCGCGGGGGTGTTCCACGTCGTCCGGCCGCCCGACGACGAAGCAGGTGACCGCCACCGCCCAGGCCACGGCCACCGCCGTGACGGCCGTACGGGACCGGGCGCGGACCCGCGCGCGGCCCTCGGCCCCCGTACCGCCGCTCCAGCGCAGCAGCAGGACGAACGCGCCGGCCGCGAAGACCACGACCGAGGAGTAGAGGAAGACCATGGACAGGTTCGGCACACCGGTCAGCCGGTCGAACCACCGGTAGACGCCGGGGGCGGAGAAGAGGAACACCGTCGCGACGCCGGCGCTCATCACACACGTCAGGCCCAGGTCCGCGTTGCCGCGGTCGCGGTCGCGGAGCCAGGCGCGCGCTTTGAAGGCGACGACGGCCCAGGCCACTCCGCCGAGACACAGATACAGCACGTCAAACACTCGATCCCCCGTCCGAGTCACCGGTACCGGCGCCGTGCGCGGCGCCGCTCTTACCGCTGTTGCCGTCTCCCCCACGGCCCGGGGCGCGGTGCCGCCTCTCGCGCCGGGGCCGCAGTACAGGCGTCGGCGCGGCGGCGTCACGGCCGGTCGCGCCGGGCGCCCCGTGGTCCGGCGGCAGACGGCCGATTTCATGCGGCACGATGGGCGTCCGATGCCGGGCGGTGATCCGTGGCGGGCAGAAAACCCGGCATTCGTCGTCGGTACGGTCCGGCAGGCCGGTCCGATCCGTCAGCCCGGTCCGATCCGGCAGGCCGGTACGGCCCGGCAGCGGCAGTTCCCCGGCCGCCTGCTCACAACGGTGCCGCACCCGCCGGGCTCGCGCGCCCGCACACAGACGCTCCCGGCGCCGCCCACGCACGCTTCGCGCCCCGTTCCCGGCCCGCGCGCCCCCCATAGCATCCGCCCCCCGGCTTCGCTCCCCCGGATCCCGGCCGCCCGCGCCCCGCACACAGTTGGCACCGCCGAAACCGCAGCACGCATCGTGTCACGCGAGGAATATCGCGCACCAGTCCACTTACGGACAGTGAAAACAGCGGGAACAGCGGCCTGTTTCCGAGGAATCGAAGACGGGAGGCGGACGCTCCGACGCCGGACACCCGCCGTCGACGTCCTGGCCGAACGCCGCGAAGGCCGCCCCCGCATCCCTGCGAGAACGGCCTACGACCTGCGAAAACGCTGGTCGGGACGACAGGATTTGAACCTGCGACCCCTTGACCCCCAGTCAAGTGCGCTACCAAGCTGCGCCACGTCCCGATGCCCGGCCGGTCCGGGTCGCTGTCCCGGGTGGCCGTGCACGAGAACAATACCGCATGTCAGGGGGTGTCCACCGCCGGGTTCCGGCAGAGCGGCCGGGCGGCCGCGCCGGGGCGGGCGGGGGG
>NZ_JOCQ01000092.1 GCF_000720725.1 Streptomyces rimosus subsp. rimosus | reverse complement strand
GCCGACGCCACCCGCCGCGCGAACAGCTCCGGCACCGACGGCCCCGCCACCTCCCCGGCCGTCGCATTCCACTCCTCCACGACCAGCCGCCGTTCCTCCCCGCCCAGCACGCCGATCCGGCCCACCGGCACCGACGGATCGGCCACCACCTGCTCCAGCACCCGCACCAGCCGTCCGGTCAGGGCGCGGGCCAGTTCGGGGGTGATCAGGTCGGGGCGGTAGGAGACCTCCACTTCGAGGCGGTCGCCGGGGAGGATGCCCAGGGTCAGCGGGTAGTGGGTGGCCTGGCGCAGGGCCAGCGTGGTGAAGGAGAGGGTGCCGGGTCCGCCCGGGGCGGCGGCCGGGCGCGGGTAGTTCTCGTACACGACCAGCGTGTCGAAGACCGCGCCGGGACCGGCGTGCTTCTGGATCTCGGCGAGGCCCAGGTGCTGGTGCGGCAGCAGCGCGGACTGGCGTGCCTGTACGTCCTTGAGCAGGCCCAGTACGGGCTGCTGAGCGTCGAGGCGTACGCGTACCGGCACGGTGTTGATGAAGAGGCCGACCATCGACTCGACGCCCGGGAGTTCCGGCGGGCGGCCGGCCACCGTCGTGCCGTAGACCACGTCGACGCGTCCGGAGAGGCGGGCCAGCAGCAGGGCCCAGGCGCCCTGGACCACGGTGTTGGCGGTCAGGCCGTGGCGGCGGGCCAGGTCGGTGATGGCGCGGGTGAGTGCGGCGGGCAGGTCCGCCACGGCCTGGTCGGGGAGGGCCGGGGCGCGGGCCGGGTCCGCGGGGGCGACGAGCGTCGGCTCGCCGTCCCCGGCCAGTTCGGCGCGCCACGCGGCCCGTGCGGCGTCCTTGTCCTGCCGGGCCAGCCAGGCGAGGTAGTCGCGGTAGGAGCGGGTACGGGGCAGGCCCGAGGCGTCGCCGTCCGCCGCGTACACCGCGGTCGCCTCGTCGAAGAGGATCGGCATCGACCAGCCGTCCAGCAGGATGTGATGTGCCGTCAGCACCATGATGTGCCGGTCGGGGCCGAGGCGGACGAGGAGCAGTCGCAGCAGCGGTGCCACGCCCAGGTCGAAGCGTTCCGCGCACTCCTCGGCGGCCAGCCGGCCGGTCTCGGCGAGCGCGTCGGCCTCCGGCAGGTGCGAGAGGTCGCTCTCGCGCCAGGGCAGGGCGGCTTCGCGGGTGATGAGCTGGACGGCTTCGCCGGACCTGCGGCGGTGGAAGCCGGCGCGGAGCGCCGCATGGCGGGCGAGCAGGGCCTGCCACGCGGCGCGCCAGCGGGTCGGGTCCAGCGGGCCGTCGATCGTCAGGGTGCGCTGGATGACGTAGACGTCGGGGCCCTGGGCGTCGAAGTCGGCGTGGAAGAGCATGCCTTCCTGCAGCGGTGACAGCGGCCACACCTCGGCCAGTGCCGAGCCCTTGCCGGGCGCCGGGCCTTTGCCGGATGCCGGTCCCCTGTCCGGTGGTGAGGTCTTCACAGCGACAGTCCCCCTTCGAGCCGTGCTGCTATCGCTTCGAACTCCTCGACCTCGTCCTGACCGAGGTCGAGGAGCGGGAAGTCGGAGGGCGTGTGGCCGCCCGCCTCGGGCGCGGCCGTGTGGGCGGCCAGGCCGCCGAGCAGGTCCCGCCACAGGTGGCCCAGGCGTGCCGCGGCCTCGTCGCCGAGGACGCCGGCCGGGCCGCCGACCGTGAGTGTCAGTTCGGGTCCGTGCGGTGTGTCGCGGACGACCGCGCCCGCCTCCACGGCGTGCGGCGCGGGCATGCCGGGGTCGTCCGAGCCGCCGAGCGCGGTGCTGCCCGCCGCTTCCCACGGCCCGGCCGTGCCCGCGCCGACCGCGGGGAACCGGCCGAGGTAGTTGAAGCCGATCCGCGGGGCCGGAAGACCGGCCAGTACGGGGCCGGTCTGCGGGTTGAGGTGGCGCAGCAGCCCGTGGCCAAGGCCGTCGCCGGGAACCGCGCGTACCTGTTCCTTGACGGCCTTGAGCAGTGCCCCGGCCGCCGGGCCGCCCGCCGGGACCTGGTCCAGGTCCACACCGGACAGGTCGAGCCGTACGGGATGCACGCTGGTGAACCAGCCGACCGTACGGGACAGGTCCGCCCCGGCGACCGGGTGCCGTCCGTGTCCCTCGACGTTCACCAGCACCCCGGCCGCCGTCTCCGGCCGCCAGCGCGCGACCGCGCCCGCCAGTGCCGCGAGCAGCACCTCGTGGATACCGCAGTGGAAGGCCACGGGTGTGCGTACGGCCAGGATCTCCGCCTGCTCCCGGGGCACCTGCAACGTGTGGTGGCGCACGGTCGCCGAGGTGTCCGTGTCCGGGTCGAGTGAGCGGGCGCCGAGCACCGGGTCGGGGCCGTTCAGCACGGCGGTCCAGTACGGCAGTTCCGCCAACCGGTGCGGCTGCGCGGCCTGGGCGGCGAGCAGCGCGGCCCACTGCCGGAAGGAGGTGCCCACGGGGTCGAGGTCCGGCTCGCGCCCGTCCGCCACCGCCTCGCAGGCGGCCCGCAGGTCCGGCACCAGGATGCGCCAGGACACGCCGTCCACCGCGAGGTGGTGCACGGCCAGCGCCAGCCGGCCGGTCCGGTGCGGTCCGGCGTCCAGCCACACCGCCCGAACCAGTACGCCGGCGGCCGGGTCGAGCCGGGCGACCGCGTCCTCGGCGGCCCGTTCCGCCAGACCGTCGAGGTCGGCCTCGGGGGCCCGTACCGCGTCCAGCCGGGTCACCAGGCGGTCGGCGTCCACCGAGCCCCGGCCGCCGACGGTCAGCACCGGTCCGCCGGGCCGCTCCACCACCCGGGCGCGCAGCATGGCGTGGGTGTCCAGGAGGGCGGCCAGTCCGGCGGCGAGCACGTCGCGGCCCAGCCCGGCCGGGGCGCCGAGGACCGTCCACTGCGCGAACCGGCCACCCGTGATCCGCTCGCCCAGCAGCCGCATCACCGGCGTCCACGGCACCTCGCCGGCCCCCGAGCCCGCGGTGTCCGCGCCGGGCCCGGCCGCCGCCGGCTCCGCGACCTCGGCGAGCCGTTCCGGCGTCTGCTCGTCGAAGACCTGCCGGGAGGTCACCAGCAGCCCGGCGCGGCGGGCCCGCGACACCAGCTGGAGCGACATGATCGAATCGCCGCCCAGCTCGAAGAAGCTGTCCTCCGCGCCGACCCGTTCCAGGCCCAGCAGCTCCGCGAACAGCGCGCACAGCACCGCCTCGGCGGGCGTACGCGGCTCCCGCCCGGCGACCTGCCCGGCGAAGTCGGGCGCGGGCAGCGCCGTGCGGTCCAGCTTCCCGTGGGGCGACATCGGCAGTTCGCCGAGGACGAGCACGGCCGCCGGGACCATGTGGTCCGGCAGTGTCGCGGCGACGTGGGCGCGGACGGACCGTTCGTCCAGGTCCGGCCCGGCGGACACGACGTAGCCGACCAGGCGGCGTTCGCCGGGCCGGTCCTCGCGGACCACCACCGCCGCCTCCGCGACCGCGGGGTGGGCGCTCAGCGCGGCCTCGATCTCGCCCGGTTCGACGCGGAAGCCGCGCACCTTGACCTGGGCGTCCGCCCGGCCGGTGAAGACCAGGTCGCCGTCGGCGGTCCACCGGGCCAGGTCCCCGGTCCGGTACACACGCCCGCCCGGCGCGAAGGGGTTCGCGACGAACCGCGCCGCGCTCAGCGCCGCGCGCCCCAGGTAGCCGCGCGCCAGGTTGGCCCCGGCGACGTACAGCTCGCCCGTCACGCCCGGGGGCACCGGCTGGAGGAAGGCGTCCAGGACGTATGCCTGCGTGTTGGTGATCGGGCGGCCGATCGCCGGTGCGCCGTCCCCGTCGAGGGGCGCGGTCACCGTGGAGGTGACGGTCGCCTCCGTGACGCCGTACTCGTTGTACAGCTCCCGCCCGGCGGACCAGCGGCGGCGTACCTCGTCGGTCATCGGCTCGCCGCCGGTGACCAGGACCCGCAGCCGGGACAGGCCGTCGGACGGCAGCTGCGGCAGGAACGCGGCGGGCAGCACCACGTGGGTGGCCCCGCGTTCGCGCAGCAGGCCGGCCAGGTCCTCGCCGAAGGTCTGCTGCCCGGGCGGCGCCAGCACCAGCCGCGCTCCGGCGCACAGCACCGGCCAGATGTCGCCCATCGACACGTCGAAGCTGGGCGAGACGAGCTGGGCCAGGCGGCTGCCGGTGCCGATGCGGTAGCGCGCGATACGGTCCGCGACGAGGTTGCGCAGTCCGCGGTGGGCGACGAGAACGCCCTTGGGCACTCCGGTCGACCCGGACGTGTAGATCACGTACGCGGCGTTGTCCACGCTCAGCGGCGCGGCGCGTTCGGCGTCGGTCAGGGAGCCGCCCGCGCGGCGCGCCACGGCCGCCGCCACCGCCGGATCGTCCAGGACGACCGTGCTGCCGCCCGCCCCGGCCGGCAGCGCGCCCCTGGTCCGTTCCGTGCACAGCACCACCGCGGGCTCCGCGTCCCGCAGCACGAACGCGATGCGCTCGGCCGGGTATTCGGGATCCACCGGTACGTAGACCCCGCCCGCCATCGCCACCGCCAGCACCGCGCTGATCATCGTCACCGACCGTTCGACGACGACCGCCACCCGGCGCTCCGGCCCCACCCCGCGCTCGACGAGAAGGCGGGCCAGCTGCCCTGCCTCGTATTCCAACCCGGAGTATGTCGACTGCCGTTGGGCGTCCTCCACGGCGACGGCGTCCGGGGTCCGTGCGGCCTGCGCGCGGAACAGCTCCGGCATCGTCGTGGCGGCCACCGGCACGTCCGTACGGTTGAAGGCGCCCACGACGGTGGCGCGTTCGTCCGCGTCCAGGACGCCGATCCGGCCCACCGGCAGCGTGCAGTCCCGCATCAGCTGCTCGAAGATCCGCACCAGCCGGGCGACGAGCTTCCCGGCGAGTTCCGCCGCGACCTGGCCGCGGCGGTACGCCACATGGACGCGCAGCCGCTCGCCCGGGACGACGCCGAGGGTCAGCGGGTAGTGCGTGGCCTCGCGCGTGCCCAGGACGGCGAAGGCGAGCGCGTCCGGGGCGCCCGGCGCGGCGACCGCGCGGGGGTAGTTCTCGTGCACGACGAGGGTGTCGAAGACGGCGCCGGGCCCGGCGAGGCGCTGGATCTCCGGCAGGCCCAGGTACTGGTGGGCGACCAGCGCGGACTGGCGTTCCTGGAGGTCGCGCAGCAGGTCGAGCACCGGCTGCGCGGCGTCCAGGCGTACCCGTACCGGCACCGTGTTGATCAGCAGGCCGACCAGCGACTCGACGCCGGGCAGCTCCGGCGGGCGGCCCGCGACGGTGGCGCCGAACACCACGTCCGTACGGCCCGCCAGCCGGGCCAGCACCAGCGCCCAGGCGCCCTGCAGCAGCGTGTTGACCGTCAGGTCGTGGCGGCGCGCCAGCTCCGCGAGGCCGCGGGTGGTGCGTTCGGGGATGTCGGTGATGAGGTGCCCGGCGTCCACCGGTCCCCGGTCCACCGCTCCCGGTGCGACGAGCGTCGGCTCCTCGGTGCCCGCGAACTCGGCGCTCCAGGCGGCGCGCGCGGCGTCCCTGTCCTGGCGGGTGCGCCAGGACAGGTAGTCACGGTAGGAGGTGGCCGGGGCGAGGGCCGACGCGTCGCCGCCCGCCGCGTAGACCTCGGCCAGCTCGGACAGCAGGACCGGCATCGACCAGCCGTCCATCAGGATGTGGTGGCTGATGACGATGAGGCGGTGGCGGCCCTCGCCGAGGCGGATCAGCAGCAGCCGCAGCAGCGGCGCCCGCGTCGTGTCGAAGCGGCGCTCCTGTTCGCGGGTGGCCAGTTCCTCGATGCCGGACAGGGCGTCGGCCTCGGTCAGGCCCGAGAGGTCGATCTCCTTCCACGGCAGCCGTACGTCACGGGAGACGATCTGGACGGCCTCGCCCGAGGCGCGCCGGTGGAAGCTCGCGCGCAGCGCGTCGTGCCGGGCCAGCAGCGCTTCCCACGAGGCGCGCAGCCGGGCGGCGTCCAGCGGCCCGGTCAGCTCCAGCATCCACTGGGTCTCGTAGACGTCCGGGCCCTCCTCCGCGAAGGAGGACTGGAACAGCAGCCCTTCCTGGAGGGTCGACAGCGGCCAGATGTCGGCGGGCCGCGGCGCGGCGGCCTCCAGCTCCGCGACGCCGTCCTGGGTGAGGTCGAGCAGCGGGAAGTCGGACGGGGTGTGGCCGCCCGCTCCGGGCCGGGCCGCGTGGGCGGCCAGGCCGCCCAGCATCTCCACCCACCGGCGGCCGAGCCGCTGCGCCGCGGCGTCGGCCCGCCCGTCCGCCGCCTGGTGGCGATGGATGAGCGTGAGGGTCAGCGTGGGCCCGTCGGGGGCCTCGCCGATCGTGGCCTCGGCCTCCAGGGCGTACGGGGACGGCTCGCCACCGGCCGGGATGACACCCGATGCCGCGCCCTCGGCCGGGATGCCCGAGCTGCGGAACGCGATCCGGGCGCCGGGCAGGTCCGCCAGCGCGCGGGCCGTCTCCGGGTTGCGGTGGCGCAGCAGGCCGTAGCCCAAGCCGTCGCCGGGCACCGACCGTACCTGTTCCTTGACGGTCTTCAGCAGCGTCCCGGCCGCCGGGCCGCCCGCGCGGACCTCGTCCAGGGCGGCGCCGGTCGCGTCCAGCCGGACCGGGTGTACGCCGGTGAACGGGCCCACCGTACGGGACAGGTCCACGCCGTCGATCGCTCCCGCGCCGCGTCGGCCGTCCGTCTCGATGTCGAGCAGGACGCCGGTCCCGGCGCCGTCCCGCCCGTACGCGACCGCGGCGGCCAGTGCGGCCAGCAGCACGTCGTCAGTGGTGCAGTGGAACGCTGCGGGCGCCCGGCCGAGCAGCGCTGCCGCTTGCTGCGGCGGCACCGTCCAGGCCATGCGGCGCTCCACGCCCGGCGGTCGCGCGCCTGCCGGTCCGAAGCCGTCCGGCAGGCCGCCGGTCCCGTCCGTGTCCTCCAACGCCGCGCGCCAGTAGCCCAGTTCAGCTACTCGGCGGTCCTCACTCGCCTGCGCGGCCAGTCGGCCCGCCCACTCCCTGAAGGAACTGCCCACCGGACCGAGCACCGGCTGCCGGCCCTGCGCCACGGCCTCGCACGCGGCCCGGAAATCGGGGACGACGATGCGCCAGGAGGCCGGGTCCACCACCGCGGGGTGGACCGCGAGCACCAGGCGGCCGGGCCGCGCGGCGCCCGCGTCCAGCCACACCACCTGGAGGTTCGCTCCGGCCGCCGGGTCGAGCCGGGCCACCGCCTCGCGGGCCGCCCGCTCGGCGGCCCGGTCGAGATCGGCCGTGGTCACGGTCTCCCGGGTGACCAGCGCCGCCGCGTCCGCCGTTCCCCGGCCGGGCACGCACAGGTGCGGGCCGGTGTCACCGGCGACGGTCCGCGCGCGCAGCACGGCGTGGGTGTCCAGTACGGCGGCGACGGCGGCCGGCAGCGTGTCCGGCCGCAGGCCGTCCGGCGCTTCCAGCACCGTCCAGCGCGCGAAGTGCCCGCCCCGCGCCGCGGTCAGCGGCGTCCAGGGCACCTCGCCGGTCTCCGTGTCCGTATCCGGCCGCTCGTCCGCCGAGGGGGCCAGCCGTGCCAGCCCTTCCGGGGTCCGCTCGTCGAAGATCTGCTCCGTGGTGAGCACCAGCCCGGCGCGGCGGGCCCGCGAGGCGAGCTGGACCGCCATGATCGAGTCGCCGCCCCGCTCGAAGAAGCTGTCCTCGGGGCCCACCCGTTCCAGGCCCAGCACCTCCGCGAACAGCGCGCACAGGGTTTCCTCGGCGGCGCCGCGCGGCTCCCGGCCGCTGCCGCGCCCGGCGAAGTCCGGGGCGGGCAGCGCCTTGTGGTCCACCTTGCCGTGCACGGTCAGCGGCAGCCCGTCCAGCGGTATGAAGGCCGACGGCACCATGTACTCCGGCAGCCGTCCGCCCACGAACTCGCGCAGCGCGGCGAGCAGCGCGCCGGTGTCGCGGGCCGCCCCGGCGCTGCCGCCGGACGCGCCGGTGAGCAGGGCCGGAGCGCTGTCCGTACCGGCCTGCTCCCACCCGCCCGGCTCGTCGCGGAACGGCTGCCCGCCGCGCGCCGGGGGTCCGTCGCGGCCCGGTTCCGGCGCCTGCGCGACGACGTAGGCGACCAGGCGGCGTTCGCCCGGCCGGTCCTCGCGGGCCACCACCACGGCCTCGCCGACCGCCGGGTGGGCCGCCAGCGCCGCCTCGATCTCGCCCGGCTCGATACGGAAGCCGCGCACCTTGACCTGTGCGTCCGCCCGCCCGACGAAGACCAGCTCACCGTCGTCGGTCCAGCGCGCCATGTCGCCGGTGCGGTACATACGCTCACCGGGCACGAACGGGCTGGCCGTGAAGCGCTCCGCGGTCAGCCCCGGGCGGGCGAGGTAGCCGCGCGCCAGGCCCGTCCCGGCGATGCACAGCTCGCCCGTCACGCCCGGCGGCACGGGCTGGAGGAACGCGTCCAGGACGTACACCTGCCGGTTGTCCAGCGGACGGCCGACCGGCAGCACGTCCGGCACCGGGTCGCCCGGCCGCAGCCGGTGCCAGGTGGCGCACAGCGCGGCCTCGGTCGGCCCGTACATGTGCCGTACGGCCACCTCGGGGCACGCCTCCCGCACCCGCGCCACGGCCGCCGCCGGGACCACGTCCCCGCCGGTCAGCACCTCGCGCAGGCCCGCGAAGCACTCCGGCGACTCCTCCGCCACCACCCGGAACGAGCCCGCCGTCAGATGTACCGCCGTGACCCCCGCCGCCACGGCCGCACGGATACGCGGCCCGTCCACCACGCCCTGCCCGTCCACCACCACGCGCGCGCCGGAGACCAGCGGCACCCACACCTCGTACAGCGACGCGTCGAAGGCGTGCGGCGCGTGCATCAGCACCGCGTCGTCCGCGCCGACCGACCAGTCCCGCTGGCCGACGAGCCCGGCGACGCTGCCGTGCGGCATCGACACGCCCTTGGGCACCCCGGTCGAACCGGAGGTGTACATCACGTACGCCAGGTCCTCGGGGCCGACCCGGACCGCCGGGCCCTCCGCCGGGCACCCGGCCACCGCCGCCCGCACCCGCGGGTCGTCCAGCACCACGAGCGCGCCGGGAACGCCGGGCGGCACCGCGGCCCGGGTGCGGCCGGTGCACAGCACGGCCGCCGGCGCGGAGTCGGCCAGCATGACGGCCACCCGCTCCGTCGGATACGCCGCGTCCACCGGTACATACGCCGCGCCCGCCTTCCAGACGCCGAGCAGCGCCGCCAGCAGCCCGGCCGACCGTTCCATCAGCACGGCGACGCGGCTGCCGCGGGTCACCCCGAGGCTGCTGAGGTAGGCGGCCAGGCGACCCGATTCCGCCTCCAAATGGCCGTACGTAAGGCTGAGTTCGTCGTCGGAGACGGCCGTGGCGCCGGGGCGGCGCGCGGCCTGGCGGGCGAACAGCTCCGGCACCGAGGTGCCCGGCTCCTCGGCGCCGGTGGCGTTCCACCCCTCCACGACCAGCCCGTGTTCCGGCGCGCCCAGCACGCCGAACCGCCCGACGGGCGCCTCGGGCTCGGCCGCCGCCTGCTCCAGCAGCCGCACGAAGGCCCGCTGGCCCGCCCCGGCCCACTCCTGGTCGTACAGCGCCGGGTCGGCTTCGAGGACGACGCTCGTCCCGGCGTCGTCCGGCAGCTCGCGCACCACCACGGAGAACGCCTCGACGGGGGCGCCCGGCAGGTCGTGGAGCGTGCCGGGGACCTCTCCGAAGTGCAGGCCGGTGCCGATCGCCGGGACGGCCACCGACGGGCCGAAGTTGCGCCCGCCGCCCGGCCTGCCCAGCTCCGCGTGCAGGCGCTCGCCCCGGTAACGCCGGTGCTCCAGCAGCCCGTCGATCTCGCGCTGCGCCGCGCGGGCCACTTCCGCCAGGCTGTCGCCGGGCGCTGCCGGCAGCCGCAGCGGCAGCACGTTGGCCGTGGCGCAGGGCGTGCGCCGGGCGGCGCTGCCCGTACGGCCGTCGACCGGGAAGCTCAGCAGCGCCTCGTCCGCCCCGGTCGTCCGGCACACGAAAGTGGCGAGCGCCGCGACGACGAGCGCGCCCCGGCTCGTGCCCGTACGCTCGGCGGCCGTCCGCAGCGCCGCCCGGCCCGCGTCCGACAGCCGGCCGGACGCGCGGGGGTGGTCGTCACGGGAGGCGGAGCGGTGGCCGGGCACGGTGGCCGGCTCCGGGCGGTCCGCGAAGTGTTCGTGCCAGTAACGGCGGTCGGCCGCGCACTGCGGCGACTCCCGGTAGGCGCTCTCCTGCTCCCACAGCTCCCGCAACGGGGCGTGGCCAGGAGGGCTGTACGGCTCGCCGCGCAGTATCGCCGTGTAGAGCCCGGCGACACGGCGGGCCAGCAGCGTGCTCCCGTAGTGGTCCACCAGCAGCTGGTGGTGGCGCTGGTACCAGACGTACCGGTCGGATGCCAGCTTGAAGAGGACGTACGACGACAGGTTCCCTTCGGCGGGGTCGGCCGGGTGGCGGCCGTCCGCGCGCATCAACGCCTGCGCCGCTTCCCACGGTTCGCTCTCCGCGCCGAGATCGACGATCCGCAGGGCGGTGTCGCCCGCCGCCTCGCCGATCGTCTGCACCGGGGCCCCGCCGACCTGCCTGAACCGCAGGCGCAGCGCCTCCGTCTCGACGACGGCCTGCCGCAGCGCCCGCCGGAAGACGTCGGTGTCGAGCGGGCCCAGGACGTCGGCGTACTGCCTGATGACGTACGGCCGGGGCGGGGTCTCCGCGCGCTGGGCCAGCCACGTCCCCTCCTGGCAAGCGGTCAGGGGCGCAGTGAACTGTGCCTGGCCTTCCATGTCTCCCCCATTCGACGGCAACCCGTTGCTCGCTGTGCCTGCCGCGCCACCGCTGCGGTGGTCCGCTGCGGTGGCGCGGTCTTCCCGTGTACGCGGCCGCCGGGCGGCCGGAGGTCAGCGGCCGCCGGGGCCCTGACCGGTGGTGTGCCACACGCCGCCGCCCGGGGCGCCTCCGTCGTCGGGTCCGTCCCCGTCGAAGAAGACCATGTTTCCCGGGCCGCCCGGCACCATCTGCGGCGCGGGCCCGCGCGCTTCCCTGGCCTCAAGGGCCTCGGGCACGGCCGGTTCCGGCCCGCCGCCCGCGGCCTGCCGGGCGAACTGCGTGTGGTACAGCTCCGCGTAGAGCCCGCCGGCGGCCAGCAGCTCGTCGTGCGTGCCCCGCTCGCGGATACGGCCCTCGTCGAAGACCAGGATCTGGTCGGCCTCGCGGATGGTCGACAGCCGGTGGGCGATGACGACGGACGTACGGCCGCGCAGCGCCGTCTTCAGGGCCCGCTGGATGGCCGCCTCGGACTCCGAGTCCAGGTGCGCGGTGGCCTCGTCCAGCACCACGATCGAGGGCGCCTTCAGCAGCAGCCGGGCCAGCGCGAGGCGTTGCTTCTCACCGCCGGACAGCCGGTAGCCGCGGTCGCCGGCCACGGTGTCGAGACCGCTGGGCAGCGAGCTGATGGTGTCCCAGATCTGCGCGGCCCGGCACGCCTCGATCAGCTCCTCCTCGGTCGCGCCGGGGCGGGCGTAGGTCAGGTTGTTGCGGATGGTGTCGTGGAAGAGGTGGGCGTCCTGCGACACCACGCCGACGGTGCCGCGCAGCGAGTCGAGGGTGATGTCGCGCAGGTCCTGCCCGGCGATGCGGACACTGCCCGCCGTCGGGTCGTACAGCCGCGACACCAGGTGCGTGGCCGTGGTCTTGCCCACGCCGGACGGGCCGACCAGGGCGGTGAGCTTGCCGGACGGCACCGTGAAGCTGACGTCGTGCAGCACCTCGGGCGTCTCCTTGGCGCGCTCGTCGGCGGGCAGCGCGTTCGACTCCAGGGACGCCAGCGAGACCTCACTGGCCGGCGGATAGCGGAAGGACACCCCGTCGAAGACGACCTCGGGGGCCGCCGCGCCGTCCGGCGCGGGCAGGTCGACGGCGCCGTCCCGCTCGGTGATCAGCGGCTTGAGGTCGAGCAGTTCGAAGATCCGGTCGAAGCTGACCATCGCGGTGTGCGCGTCGCCCTGCACGCTGGACAGCTGGGTGATCGGCCCGTACAGCCGCGCCAGCAGGGCGGCCAGCGCCACCAGCGTGCCGACCTGGAAGGTCCCGTTGATCACCAGGGCGCCGCCGAGGCCGTAGACCAGCGCGGTGATGACCGCGGCCAGCAGCGTCATGATGATGACCGTCAGGCGGCTCAGCACCGTCCAGGTGACACCGACATCGCGCACCTTGCCCGCGCGCTTCGCGAACAGGTCCGCCTCCTCGCGGGGACGGCCGAAGAGCTTGGAGAGCATCGCGCCCGCGACGTTGAAGCGCTCGCCGATGGTGGCGCCCATCTCCGCGTTCATCTGCATCTGTTCGCGGGAGTAGCGGGTCAGCCGCCGGCCGACCAGCGCGCCCGGGATCATGAACAGCGGCAGGATCAGCAGCGCGATCAGACTGACCAGCCACGACAGGTAGAACATGCTGCCCAGTACCAGGACCAGCGTGAACACGCTGGACAGCGAGCCCAGCAGGGTGCCGAGCGCGTGCTGCGCGCCCACCACGTCCGTGTTGAGGCGGCTGACCAGGGATCCGGTCTGGGTCCGGGTGAAGAAGGCCAGCGGCTGGCGCTGTACGTGGGCGAACGCCTGGACCCGCAGGTCGTAGCTGACGCCCTGGCTGATCCGGCCCGAATACCAGCTCTGGGCGAGCTGGAGCAGCGCGTCGAGGACGGCCAGGCCCGCGACGACGAGGGAGATGGTGGTCAGCGTCGAGGTGTCCTTCTGCAGGATGCCGACGTCGACGATCTCCTTCAGCAGCAGCGGGGTCGAGACGATGATGAGCGAGTCGAGCAGCGTCAGAACCAGCAGCAGGGCCGATTCGCGGGAATGCGGTTTCGCGTACGACAGGATGCGGCGGAGCGTTCCCGGCCGGAGCCGCTGCGCAGCCGTGGAATTGCCCGGGTCGTCGTACGTCGCCAGCATGATGCCCGAGCCTTGACCGGCAAACATATCAGCGGAGACCTCCTGGGTCGGGATTCCTGGGTCGGGATTCTCTGGTCGGGATTTCCGGGTCGTCGTGGTGCCTGGTCACTGGTTGCTGAATTCCTGGTCGCTGATCCCTGGGCATGCGGTCGACCGCATGCGAACGGCGGCGCCGCGAGGGCGCCTGTTCCGTGGTGTCCGGTGAGCTTTCGTCAAGACCGGCCGGCCGCTCCGCGACGGCGGTTTTTCCCCCTGGGCCTATTCCCTGAAGAGGGCGCGCCGTTGCGACGATACCCGTGCCGTCTCCGACCGGCCAGGCCGATAAGTCCGGGGCGGCGCACGGGTTTCTCCACCGCCACCGAAATCATTCTCCCGCGTACTCAAATAATTCCGAGGCCCGGCATCGGCCCGCACCACACCGATGCACCGGCGAATTCCTCGGACCCGGCGGCCGGACGGCCCGGCGGGCGCCGCTTTCGCGGGCACCCGACGGTACCGACCGTACGCGCTTTTCCACCGCGGCCGGTTGGACGGTGCGGAGTCCGTCCAACCGGTCGCTTTCCTCACTTGGACACGGCCGCCTCGCCTGTCAGACGGTTTCGACGACGTTCCGCTCGGCCCGCTGGGCGAAGTCCGCCCAGATATCCGCACACTCGCGGGCCAGTTGGGCGATGATGCCGCTGCAGTGCGGAGGAATGTTTGCCATGATGTCGTCCCACTCCTCCGCGCTGATCGTGTGAATGCTCAGCAGCCGCAGCAGCGTGCGCCCCGTCTCGCTGAACCGCAGGGCCGGGTCGACCTTCAGGCGGCGTACGACCACCGTCCGGTCCTGCGCCGGCATCCGGGCGGGGACCGCCGCGGCGTCGCCGTCGCGGGGGCCGCTGTGCCCGGCGGGCTCCTGCTCCCGGGACGTACGGGCCGGCCGGCCCCGCCCCTTGAGCAGCGGTTCCTCGCCCCGGCGCAGCCGGTTGCGCACATCGCGCGCCGTTTCGGGCGAGATCCCGGACGCCCGCGCGATCTGCCGCAGCGACAGGCCGGGGTTCTCGGCGATGAGGTTGCCGGCGAGCCGGCGGCCCTCGGCGCCGTTCAGCGGCCGGAAGCGGCCGTCCTGGCCGATCCTGCCGCGCCCCGCCGCAGCGGCGCCGGACACCCGGCGGCGGATCTCCGCGACGGTGCCCGGCGCGATGCCGGTGACCGAGGCGATCATCCGGTCCGACCACAACGGGTGGCTGCGGATGATGCGTTCGGCCGCGCTCTTGCGGTCCGCCATCGACAGCGGCAGGCCGTGTGTGATGTTCGATTCGACGGCCAGGACGAAGGCGTCCGCCTCGTCGCCGTCGAAGAATCTCACCGCGATCTTGTCGTCACCGCGGCGTTCCGCTGCTCGTAATCGGTGCACCCCGTCGATCACCCGCATCGTCGCGCGGTGCGCGATGATGGGCGGCAGCGGCGCCTGTGCCACCGCCAGCATCTCGACGTGCTCCGTATCTTCCCCGGATATGCGCGGAGAGCCGGCCACCGACAGTGAATCGATCTCCACTTCGACGACCGTCTGCATATCCACGTGCGCCTGCCCAGGTTCCACTCCAGGCTCCTCGCGTTGTGATTCCCCCGTGCGCAAGCTAGCGCTGACGCACCCTAACGACTTACGGCAGGCCCATGCATCGGCGACGTCCGCCGGAGAGAGACATCACCGGGCCGTTCGGACGTAGAACCCACCCCCGCTTCTCTTCCTTCTTCTGCAACTCCCGGCGGGGGAGGAAGGTTCCCGCACCACTGGACCGCGAGAATCGCGAGACGCGAAGCGGAACACATATGCAAACAAACCATCTTCCCCCATTCAGATACATACTCTAACAGTGCCTTTATCTACGGGGCACCCCTACCTGCGGTACCTGAACCTGCAATGTCGCATTCCGCGCGTTATCGGGAACGGCGCATTCCCGAAGAGCCGGCACCGCCGGAAAACATGTGCATTCACCACCGGGATCATTCGCTCCGCGTCGGCCGCGGGGTGCGCGCCGCCCGCCCGTCCCGTCCACCCTCCGCGCGGACCCACCCGCCCGCGCTCCGCTCCGCCGCCCTGGACACCGGCGCCGCGTACGACCACCCGTGACGGCGCATCATCTTCCGTACCCCCTGGATCGTGTACGTGACGTGGAAGCGGCGCGCGATCACGGTCTGGATGCGCTCCAGCGTCCAGCGCCGGTCGGGCCAGCCGTAGGCCGCCGGCCCCTTGGCGAGTTCCGCCTCCAGCTGGCGGAACTGCGCCGGGCTCAGCCGCGGCCGGGACGCCGGCCCCTTCGAGCCCAGGGCCTGCGCCCCGTCGCTCCGCCAGGACTTGCGCCACCGCTGCACCGACCGCACGCTCACCCGCAGTTCCCTGGCGATCACCGCGTTGGTCTCGCCCCGCGCGAACCGCTCGACCGCCTGCAGCCGCAGCCGTTCGCGGAACTCCCGCCGCTCGGCGGTCAGTCCGCCGCCCTGTGCGTATCGCATCTCTCCGACATACCCCAGGATTCGCGATGCGTCAGCCTCCGCCGACATCACCGGTTCAGCGCCGGTACCCCTATCGCGGGCTGCCCGGTACACCGGGGAACACCCGTCCCCCGGCGCCCCACCCGTCCGGCCGTACGTACGGAAGTTGGCCTGTACCAATCGGTCGGACGGTGGGTCGTGTGCGCTTTCGTCCGAGCACCCGTCGGGGTACCCCTACCGCCGGCGCACATCCGGCCGGCGCCGACGCTTCATCGCGCCGTCCGCGCCTCCGCGCGCCCCGCACGCCCGGCGGGCGGCCGCGTCAGGGGGCCGCGATCCCCGCCGGGGTCCGCGGCGCCGGCTGCGTGAGCGACCGGCCCATCAGCGGCGACAGGACGGTGGCCGTCTTGGCGATCTCCTGCATGTCGGCGTCGAGCAGCGCCTGGTCGCCGTCGCACAGCGCCGTCTCCGGCGCCGGATGCACGTCGATCATCACGCCGTCCGCACCGACCGCCAGCGCGGCCCGCATCAGCGGCAGCACCAGCTCGCGCCGGCCGCCCGAGTGCGACGGGTCCACGATCACCGGCAGGTGCGACAGCCGCTGCACCACCGGCACCGCGCTGATGTCCAGCGTGTTGCGGGTACGCGTCTCGAACGTGCGGATGCCGCGCTCGCACAGCACGATGTCCAGGTTCCCGCGCTGCGCGATGTACTCGGCGGCCATCAGCCACTCGTCGATGGTCGCGCCGAACCCGCGCTTGAGCAGGACGGGCTTGCCCGCGGACCCGACCGCCTGGAGCAGCGCGAAGTTCTGCATGTTGCGGGTGCCGATCTGGAGCATGTCCGCGTAGGAGGCGACCAGTTCGACGCTGCCGGGGTCGATGACCTCGGTGACCACCGGCAGCCCGGTCTCGTCGCGCACGTCGGCGAGGATGCGCAGCCCGGCCTCGCCGAGCCCCTGGTAGGCGTACGGCGAGGTCCGTGGCTTGAACGCGCCGCCGCGCAGCATCGAGGCGCCCGCGGCGCGGGCCATCCGCGCCGCGGTGAGCGTCTGCTCCGGCGATTCGACGGCGCACGGTCCGGCGATGACGGACAGGGTGTCGGGCCCGATCGGCACACCGCCGACCCGGACGACCGACCGGGCGGGGTGGTGCTCCCGGCTGACGAGCTTGTGCGGCACGGAGATCCGTACGACGTCCAGGACCCCCTTGCGGCTGCGCAGGTTGAGCGCCTCGAACTCGTCCACGTCCCCGACGAGCCCGACGATCGTACGGGTCACCCCCCGGCTGACGAAGGCATCACCGCCCGCCGAGCGCACCAGGCCGACGACGGCGTCGACATCCTCCTGCGTGGCCCCCGGGGCCATCACCACCACCATGAGGGTTCCTCCCGTTGAGTGGCCGGCACCGGCCGGCCGGATGTGGTTGCGAGGGACCGGCGCACGCCCGCACCGCCGCGCGCCGGTCCGTCTGCTGGGGCTCCCCGGGACCGTCCGGCCGCGCCGCGGCGCCCGTGCGCGAACCCCGCCGCGTCACTGCGGAGAGCAGCAACTGCCGTTTTTTTCAAGGGAGTTCGCGTCATGTGGTATTGGCGTCAATCATTCCACAGGTGTGGGTCGGGGTGTCCAACCGCGCAACATCGGGGAAGGGCAGGGCGCGACGGCCGTGCGAGCGGGACCGGGCAGGCCGAGGGCGCCGCCGTACCGGCCGGGGCCGGCGGGCCGCGCCCGTGCCGGACGGGCCGCGCCCCACCGCCGGCTGACCGGCCCCCCTGCTAACCGGCCCGAAGACAGTCACGCGATAAGCCGTCGCCGCACCCGGCCGGCCCGGCCTCCTCCCCCGCGTCCAGGTTCAGCCGGGTCGCCAGGTCCGTACGGCGCTGCACGCCCAGCTTCCGGTACGCCCGGGTCAGGTGCTGCTCCACGGTGCTGATCGTGATGAACAGCGCCCCGGCTATCTCCCGGTTGGTGTACCCGCGCGCGGCGAGCGTCGCGACGCGCAGTTCCGCGCCGCTCAGCTCGGTGGCCGGACGCCCCGCCCCGGACCGCTCGGACCGCTCGGGCGGACAGGCGCTCGTCGCGCCGACCGGCGACGCCTTCAGGACGGGCGCCTTGATGCCGCACTCCCGCATCAGCTGCTGCGCCTTGCGCGCCGCCACCCGGGCCCGGCCGTCCTCGTTCCTGTCCCAGTAGCTGTACGACAGTTCCGCCATCGCGTACGCCAGCTCCAGCCGGTGGCCGCTGCGCTGGAGGATGTCCAGGGCCTCGGCGAGGAGCCGCGGGCGGTCCGACCGCTCGGCCAGCGCCGCCAGCACCCGCAGCGCGACCCCGCGCGTCCACGGCGGCCGGGGGCCGGGGCGGGTCAGCTCCTCCTCCAGGAGGGAGCGGGCGCGGCGGTCGTCGCCCAGGGACACGTACACCTGCGCGGCGTCGGAGCGCCACGGCACCAGCGCGGACAGGTCGAGGCGCCAGCGCGCCATCAGGTCCCCGCACCGGTGGAAGTCCTCCAGGGCGGCGTACGGGCGGCCGGCGGCGAAGTGGTAGTGGCCGCGCGCCCAGAGATACAACAGCCCGCCGGGCGTCCGGAACGCCGCGTCGGGCACGGGGATCCTCAGGTGCGCCGCGGCCTCGTCCAGCCGCCCCATGGCGGCCTTCGCGTACAGCAGCGCGGCGACCGGGGCGGCGACGGCCGCTCCCCACCCTTCGGGCGGGACGGCGGTGAGCGCGGTGTGCGCCGACTCCTCCGCCGCGGCCAGCTCACCGAGTCTGATCTCGGTGTACGCCTTGGCCGTGGCGAACAGCGACTGCCACATCGGCGCCCGCCGCTCACGTGCCTCCGCCAGGAGGATGTCGCACCACCGGGAAGCCTCCGGCAGCCCGTCGGCGACGACGAGCGCCACCAGGGCGGCCAGCCCCGCCGCCGGGGTACGGTCCTCCGGCCGCGTCTCCTGGAGGATCCGCTCCGCACGGACGATCGCGTCCCCGGCCGCGCCCTGGTCCAGCACGGAGGCCATCAGAGCGAGGGCCCGCTGCTGCGTACCGTGCCCGGTGACCACGCCGGAGGCCCGGCCACCGGCTCCTGCCTTCCCGTACGTCCCCGGAGCCACCGCGGCCCCGCCCCGGGCGGCCACCCCGGGATATCCGTACGCGAACCAGAGCCGCGCCGACTCCAGCACCTGCCGCTCCCCCGCACCGCCAACTCCCCACGCCACATGCGGCACAGCCGCCTCTGCCACCGCCTCCTCCCCTGGGCCCTCCACAACCCGAAGCACCTCCAGCGCCTCATCCGCCCTCCCGAACCACAGCAGATGGCCGATCAGCGCCTTCATGTCCCGGGGGGTGAGGCGCCCGGCCAGCGCGGCGTCGGTGAGTGCGGGCAGATGCCGTACGGCGGCGGACGGGTCGACCCGCCACCCGGCCCGTATCAGCGCGGTCCGGACCCGGAGCACCTGCCGCTCGTCCGCGCAGCTGTCCCGGGCCACGCGCAGGCAGTCCAGCGCCCGCCCCACCTCGTTACGGGCCAGCGCGGCCTCGGCCGCCTCCAGGAGCGCGGGCAGCACCCAAGGGGCGTCCACGTTCTCCGCGGCGACCAGGTGGCGGGCCAGTACGGTCGCGGACGCCCCGTGCTCGTACAGCACCCGGGCCACGCGGGCCTCCAGGCGCGGTGAACGCGGCGGCTCCACCCGGCGCAGCACCGCCGTCCGCCCGGCCTCGTGACGGAACCGGCCGGCCGCGAGCAGCCCCATGTCGTGCAGGGCGCGCAGGCTGCGCTCGCCCGCCGCGCGCGGGACCCCGAGCAGCTCGGCGGGCTCGGAGCGCTCGGCGGGCTCGGCCCGCTCGGCCTGCGGCCCGAGCACCGCCAGCAGCCACGCGGTGTTGCGGGTGAGGACGTCACTGCGGTTCAGGCACAGCCCGACGGCACGCTCGTACGCCTCACCGGGAATCAGCTCGGCGCTCCCGGCCCGGCCCGTGCGCACGTCCGCATCCGCGTAGTCGTCCAGCAGCGCCCGCATCAGCAGCGGGCTGCCACCGCTCAGCCGGTGGAATTCCGATACGGGCGGCGCCGAACGCCGCCCTTTCCGCCCGTCGGCCAGCATGGCGGCGATACCGTCCCGCGGCAGCGCACCGACATGCAGAAAACGGCATACCGGTCGCCGCAGCAATTCCCGCCGCGTCCGGCTGTCGTCCCACTCCGTACCACTGCTTTCCCCGAGGACCACCAGAATCCTGCTGACATCCAGCCGTCGCACGACATGCAGCAGACATTCCACGGAATAGGCATCGGCCTGATGCACATCGTCGACGCACACCACCACCGGCCGTTTCCTGGCCCGGGCGAAGAGGATGTGGCACATCCGCGGGAAGACGTCCGCGACCACTTCCGCCGGAACGGCGCCGTCCGCGCCCCGCACCGGCGCGCCGGCCGCGACCGGCGGCGGCAGCGGCCACAGCGCCGGCTCCCCGTCCACGCCGGGCGGCCCGGCGGTCCGCAGCAACTGCCCCACCACACGCAGCGGCACGTCCTTGTCCGCCGCGGTCGCCGTGGCCTGCAACCACACCGCACCGGTCGGCGCCGCCCGCTCCCGGAACGCGCGCAGCAACGCGGTCTTCCCGCCGCCCACCGCCCCGCTGACCAACGCCGCCCCGCCGCGCCCGGCCGCACAGGCATCGAGCATGCCCTCCAGGACGGAGAGCTCCGTGTCCCGTTCCACCAACTTCATGAGCCGGCTTCACCCCCGTATCCGGACTCCCGCTGTTCAGTAGGACGGATATCCAGCCGCGACCGGCCCGTCGGCTCCAACGGTCACAGAAAATGCACCCGGCCGTCATTCCCCGGCCCCGGAACAGTCATCCCCCGCGTCCGCACCCGGCGACGACCCGCCCCGCCCTAACACGTCCCTTATTACTCCAACATTACCCCGGCGCCCGCCACCACCGCCCCCGCCCACGAAACAATTTGAGGAGTCCACCATTCCCCTGCCAAGGCGCACGGGCGACCTCTCCCATTACCCTCACGGCGCGTAACAAAAATCATCCGTCAAGGGCCACATATTCACCCCAAGACAACGCACCGATCCCCCGAACTCCACCACTCACCACTCCATCTCCGGCCCCGCGAGCATCAACGGCGCCGCCCCATCGCAGGGTTGCCAACCTGCGCCGGCCACGCATTCCCCCTACGTCGGCCACGTGGCCAACCTGCCTCGGATACAGGTGAGCGCCCCGTTCGGACTGGACGAACGGGGCGCTCGACGGGGGGCTAGGCCGGGAAGCCGCCGCGCTTCACGTCAGCCACGAACGCCGTCCACTCCGCCGCTGAGAAGATCAAGGCGGGGCGCTGCGGGTCCTTGGAGTCACGCACCGGGACGAAGCCGGGGAAGCCTTGGGCCACCTCGATGCAGTCTCCGCCCTGCGTATTGCTGTAGCTGCTCTTGCGCCAGCTTGCGGCGTCCAGATCGGGTCGGGAGACGTGGATCACCGTAGGTGTCCTCCATCACGGTTCGGATGAGGTCGACAGACGCCCTCTGGGAGAGGGCCTGAGCTTGCAAGTGATCGAATGCTAGCTCGTATCCGGCAACCTGCTCCGGCTGCTCCACCAGCTCGCCGGAGTGCGATCCCTCCAGGTACACGACATCCGAGCGATGACGGAACGACAGGACCGTTATCGATCCGCCCATAGCCGGATGCGCACCCTGTCGGAAGGGAAGCACTTGAACGACTACTCGCTCCGATGCCTCCTGGGCGCGCAGCAAGTGCGCCAACTGCGCCCGCATGATCGATGCACTACCGACCTGGCGCCTCAACACCGCTTCGTCGAGGACAACCCAGAGAGTCGGCGGGTTGCCGACGGCCAGTAGCTTCTGCCGATCCAGGCGTGCTGCCAACAGTTCTTCCACCGCCACGTTCGGTCGGGCAGCGTGCAGCAGCTCACGAGCGTACGCCTCGGTCTGCAACAAACCCGGAACCGTATGCGCCATGTACTTCCGCATCTTGATCGCTTTGGCCTCAAGTCTCATGTACTTGCGTGACCAGTTCGGGAACGGCGTCCGCTGGATGTGCTCCCACAGGTCCGAGAGGTCACCGTCTGCGCCCAGGAGAACGTCCAGCGCGTCCGAGACGTCCTTCGTCGGCGACTCGTTACCCAGCTCGAACTGAGCGATGCGGCTATGAGCGATGGGCACCTTGTCGCCGAGTTCCTGCTGAGTCCACCCGGCCCGGCTCCTGAGCTTCCGCAGCTTGACACCGTACAGAGCCTCAAGCGACGTGGACGGGTCAAGCTCCTTGGGTGCGGGCACCGTTGCTCTCCATTTTCGCTCTGCAGCTCCGAAAACCATTCCCCTGGCGAGCGTACCCGCACGCCTACAGGCTGTAATCGGAAGCAACGGCACAGCCCCGGAGGCGAATGAGCGTGACCACCCCATCTCAAGGCCGCACCCCGGCCGAGGCCGCACGAGAAGCCATGGGCGAATTGGCGGACGCCGCCATCGCGGCCGGCGTCCGGTTTCCCAGCCTGCGGCTGGACCCGAAGCCGGTGGGCGAGTACGGCGTCCTGGCGCACCTGATCGACCTCGGGCGCATCAACCTCGCCACGTCCAAGAGGCTCACGGAGGTTCTTGAGGCGGCACGCAGGTGAGGCGCGGATGGCACGCGGGTCCCGACGGGGGCCGGGTCCGCCCACAGCGCGTGCGGGGGCACGCGAACTGCGAGCAGGCGGGAGGTGACCATGCCGACGTGGAGTGAACTCAAGCGCACGTGCGCCGAGGCGCTGGACGCGGACGGCCGGTTCCTGACCGACTGGACACGCAAGGCGTTCGACGCCGTACCGCGAGAGGCGTTCGTCCCGGACCGGTTCTGGTGGCCGGAGAAGCAGGACGACGGGCTGTTTCCCTCCTGATCGACCGGAAAGAAGAACCGGAGCAGTGGGCGGAAGCCGTCTACGCCTCGCGCACGACCCTGATCACGCAGATCGACGAAGGGACCGTGAAGCCGGACGGCCCCGCGAACGGGCGCTTCACCTCATCCGTCTCCGCCCCGGACGTGGTCGTACGGAAGCTCGGCCACCTCGACCTCCACCCGGGCCAACGGGTGCTGGAGATCGGCACCGGGTCGGGCTACAACGCGGCCCTCCTGGCCGCACGCACAGCCCGCGTGACCACCGTCGAGGTCGATCAGGCGTTGACCATCGCCGCTCGGGAAGCGCTGACGGGCGTACGGAGCGACGTGGAAGCGGTGTGGGGTGACGGGATGCACGGATGTGCCTCCAGTGCGCCGTTCGACCGGATCATTGCCACGGCTTCGGTACGGAAGGTGCCGTTTCCATGGGTGGAACAGACCGCGCCGGGCGGAGCGCTCCTCGTACCGGTGGCGAACACCACCGAGACCAACGGACTGCTGTTGCTGCGGGTGGCGGAGCCGGGGCGGGCATCCGGTCGCTTCGTGGACACGGTGGCCTTCATGCCGCTGCGAGGCCAGGAGAACGGCAACACCAGCATCTCGGAACTGTACGAGCGCACCCGCGGGCAGGCGTCCGGCACGATCCGTGAATGCAGCCTTCACGAACTGACCCGGAGCCGGGATGCGGAACTGGCCGTGCCCTTGCGGTTGCCGGAGGTGTGGGTCCGCCGCAGTCCAGAGGGAACGTGGTGGATCTCCAACCGGCACACCACCGCATGGGCGACGGCCCGGAAACGGCCGGACGGCTCGTACCGGGTCAGGCACTGGGGGCGGCGTGATCTCTTCGCCGAGGTCGCCGGGGCACTGGAGTGGTGGCGGAGAAACGGCCGCCCCGGGCTGACGGACTTCGGCGTCACCGTCACGGCGGAGCGTGGGCATCAGGTTTGGCTGAGGGAGCCGGGCAACATCGTCGGCTGAGCCCTGAAATGCAGAAAACCCCAGAAAGAACTGGGGTCTCAGCTGGTGTCCGAGGGGGGACTTGAACCCCCACGCCCGATAAAGGGCACTAGCACCTCAAGCTAGCGCGTCTGCCATTCCGCCACCCGGACTAGGTGTGGTCTTCGCGGGGCGTTCCCCGCGGCGACATGGACAACAATACCAAGGTTTCGGGGTGGGTTTCACCTGCGTATGCGCTGTGGGCATAAGTACAGCTTATGAGGGTGGGAGGGGTGGTGCGGGCGGCACCTCCCGGGCCCCGGCCGGTGGCTGAAACAGAGGGGTCGGCCCTGGACAGTGGCCGGGCGATGCGGGATACAGGCTCCATACAGTATTCGTCGACTGTATGCGATCTACGGCTATGGACCGGGCTGCCCGGACTGCCCGTGACGCGCCCGGCCCGTACGTCCCGCGGAACGTTCCGATCGAAGGGATGCGATGCCCCATGCCCGACGCCCCCCAGGCCCCCGCCAAGGACCCCGTCCAGGCCCCCGCCCAAAACCCCATCCCGAACCACCACCCCCAGCCCACCACCCCCGAATCCCTCATCTCCGGCGGCCACCTCGTGGCCCAAGCCCTCAAGGCCGAGGGCGTCGACGTGATCTACACGCTCTGCGGTGGACACATCATCGACATCTACGACGGCTGCGTCGACGAGGGCATCGACGTGGTGGACGTACGGCACGAGCAGGTCGCCGCGCATGCCGCGGACGCCCATGCGCGGATCACCGGGAGGCCGGGGTGTGCCGTGGTCACGGCGGGGCCCGGGACGACGGATGCCGTGACCGGGGTGGCCAATGCCTTACGGGCCGAGTCGCCGATGCTGCTGATCGGCGGGCAGGGGGCGCTCGGTCAGCACAAGATGGGGTCGCTCCAGGATCTGCCGCATGTCGAGATGATGACGCCGGTCACGAAGTTCGCGGCGACCGTGCCGGACACCGCGCGCGTCGCCGACATGGTTTCGATGGCGTTCCGGGAGTGCTTCCACGGCGCTCCCGGGCCGTCCTTCCTGGAGATACCCCGGGATGTGCTGGACGCGAAGGTGCCGCGCGGTACGGCGCGGGTGCCCCGGGCGGGGCACTACCGCGCCTCGACCCGTTCGGCGGGTGATCCGGACGTCGTCGAGCGGCTGGCCGAGCTGCTCGTACGGTCCGAGAAACCGGCGGTCCTGCTCGGCGGCCAGGTGTGGACGACGCGCGGTACGGACGCGGCGGCCGCTCTCGTACGGGGCCTGAATCTGCCCGCCTATATGAACGGCGCGGGGCGGGGCACGCTGCCGCCCGGCGATCCGCTCCATTTCCAGCTCTCCCGCCGTCATGCCTTCACCCACGCCGATCTGATCGTGGTCGTCGGGACGCCGTTCGACTTCCGGATGGGGTACGGGAAGCGGCTCTCGCCTGCCGCGACCGTCGTGCAGGTCGATCTGGACTACCGCACGGTCGGCCGGAACCGGGATGTCGATCTGGGGATCGTGGGCGACGCGGGGCTGGTGCTGGCGGCGGCCGCGCAGGCGGCGTCGGGGCGGCTGGACACCGGTGCGGGACGGCGCAAGGGGTGGATCGAGGAGCTGCGGGCCGTCGAGGAGGCCGCGGTGGCGGAGCGGCTGCCGCTGCTGCGCTCGGACTCCGCGCCCATCCACCCGTACCGCCTGGTCGGCGAGATCGACGACTTCCTGACCGAGGACTCGGTCTTCATCGGGGACGGCGGGGACATCGTGACCTTCTCGGGCCAGGTCGTGCGGCCGAAGGCGCCGGGTCACTGGATGGACCCGGGGCCGCTGGGCACGCTCGGCGTCGGCGTGCCGTTCGTGCTGGCGGCGAAGAGGGCCCGGCCGGACAAGGAGGTCGTGGCGCTCTTCGGGGACGGCGCGTTCTCGCTGACGGGGTGGGACTTCGAGACGCTGGTCCGCTTCGGCCTGCCGTTCGTGGGGATCGTCGGCAACAACTCCTCGATGAACCAGATCCGGTACGGGCAGCGGGCGAAGTACGGCGAGGCGCGGGAGCGGGTCGGCAACACGCTGGGGGACGTGCCGTACGACGCCTTCGCGCGGATGCTCGGCGGCTACGGCGAGGAGGTCCGCGACCCCGCGCAGATCCGGCCGGCGCTGGAGCGCGCGCGGCAGTCCGGCCTGCCGTCGCTGATCAACGTCTGGGTCGACCCGGACGCGTACGCCCCCGGCACCGTCAACCAGACCATGTACAAGTGAGGAGCTGCTGATGAGCGCGACCGCAACGCAAGGGGCGGGCGGGAAGGCCCTGACCGGCGTCCGGGTGCTGGACATGACGCATGTGCAGTCCGGCCCGTCCGCCACCCAGCTGCTCGCCTGGCTCGGCGCGGACGTGGTCAAGCTGGAGGCGGTCACCGGCGACGTCACCCGCGCACAGCTGCGCGACATCCCGGACGTGGACTCGCTCTACTTCACGATGCTCAACTGCAACAAGCGCAGCATCACCCTGAACACGAAAACCGAACGGGGCAAGGAGCTGCTGGCCGAGCTGATCCGGCGCTCGGACGTCCTGGTGGAGAACTTCGGGCCGGGCGCCGTGGACCGGATGGGTTTCCCGTGGGAGCGCGTACGGGAGCTCAATCCGCGCCTCGTGTACGCGTCGATCAAGGGCTTCGGCGAGGGCCCGTACACGCAGCTCAAGGCGTACGAGGTGGTCGCGCAGGCCATGGGCGGGTCGATGTCGACCACCGGGTTCGCGGACGGGCCGCCGCTGGCGACCGGCGCGCAGATCGGTGATTCGGGGACCGGTGTGCACTGCGTCGCCGGCATCCTCGCCGCGCTCTACCAGCGTGAACGCACCGGGCGCGGACAGCGCGTCCAGGTCGCGATGCAGCACGCCGTGCTGAACCTGTGCCGGGTCAAGCTGCGGGACCAGCAGCGCCTGGAGCACGGGCCGCTGCCGGAGTACCCGAACGACGACTTCGGGGACACGGTGCCGCGCAGCGGCAACGCGAGCGGCGGCGGGCAGCCCGGCTCGGCGGTGCGGTGCGCGCCCGGCGGCCCCAATGATTACGTGTACGTGATCGTGCAGCCGAAGGGCTGGGGACCGCTCGCGGAGCTGATCGGGCGGCCCGAGCTGGCCGCGGACCCCGAGTGGGCGACGCCGGCCGCGCGGCTGCCGAAGCTGGCGAAGATGTACCAGCTCATCGAGGAGTGGAGCAGCACGCTGCCCAAGTGGGAGGTGCTGGAGCGGCTGACCGCGCACGCCGTCCCGTGCGGCCCGGTGCTGTCCGCCAAGGAGATCACCGAGGACGCGTCGCTGGCCGCCGACGGAATGATCGTGCGGGTCCGGCATCCGCGGCGCGGCACGTTCACCACCGTCGGGTCGCCGCTGAAGCTGTCCGACTCCCCCGTCGAGATCGCGTGCTCGCCGCTGCTCGGGGAGCACAACGACGAGGTGTACGGGGGCGAACTGGGGCTGGGTGAGGACGAGTTGCGGTTGCTCAGGGAGGGCGGGGTCATCTGATGGGGCGATCGACGGGTGAGCGGTTGACGGACGGGCGGGGGCATCTGATGGAGGAACGGTTACGGAACGCGGAGCCGGCGGCCGTGCTGCGGGCCGCGCGGGCGGCCGGGCGGACGACGCTCACGGCTCCCGAGGGCAGGGTGCTCGCGGCGGCGTACGGCATTCCCACCCCGGCGGAGGGCCTGGCGGAGTCGGCGGACGAGGCGGTCGCACTCGCCGGCCGGATCGGCGGCCCGGTCGCACTGAAGATCGTCTCACCGGACATCCCGCACAAGACGGATGCGGGCGGCGTACGGGTGGGCCTGTCCTCGGCCGCCGGGGTACGGGCCGCGTACGCGGAGGTCGTTCGGAACGCCGCCGCGTACGCCCCGGAGGCCCGGATCCAGGGCGTACAGGTACAGCAGATGGTGCCGGAGGGGCTGGAGGTGCTGGTCGGGGCGGTCACCGATCCGACCTTCGGGAAGGTGGTGGCGTTCGGGCTCGGCGGGGTGCTGGTGGAGGTTCTGAAGGACGTCACGTTCCGCCTCGCGCCGGTCCCGGCGGCGGACGCGGCGGCCATGCTGGACGACATCCGCGCGGCCGAGGTGCTGCGCGGCGTACGCGGCGGGCCCGCCGTGGACCGCGCGGCGCTCACCGACCTGATCGTCCGGGTGTCCCGGCTGGCCGCCGACTTCCCCGAGATCGCCGAGGTCGACCTGAACCCGGTGTTCGCCGCGCCGGACGGGGTGCTGGCGGCCGATGTACGCATCGTGCTCGGCGACGGGCCGCCCCCGCGGCGCCGCCGGTACACCCGGGAGGAGATCCTCGCTTCGATGGAGCGGCTGATGCGCCCGCGCTCGGTCGTCGTCATCGGCGCCTCGAACGAGCCCGGGAAGATCGGCCACGCGGTGCTGCGCAACCTGCTCGACGGGGGTTTCGACGGCGCGGTCCACCCGGTGAACCCGAAGGGCGGCGACATCCTCGGCCGTACCGCGTACCGCTCCGTGGCGGACGTGCCGGACGGGGCCGATGTGGCGGTCTTCGCCATCCCCGCGCCGCTGGTGCCCGCGGCCCTGGAGGAGGTGGGGTGCAAGGGCATACCGAACGCCGTACTGATCCCCTCCGGCTTCGCCGAGACCGGCGAACACGCCCTCCAGCAAAGCCTCGTGGCCATCGCCGAGAAGTACGGGACCCGGCTGCTCGGCCCGAACATCTACGGCTACTACTCCCCCTGGCAGCGGCTGTGCGCCACGTTCTGCACCCCGTACGACGTCACCGGCCCGGTCGCGCTGACCTCGCAGTCCGGCGGCATCGGCATGGCCGTCCTGGGCTTCGCACGCGCCACCCGGACGGGTGTCTCGGCGATCGTCGGGCTCGGCAACAAGGCCGACGTGGACGAGGACGACCTGCTCACGTACTTCGGCGCGGACCCGCGCACCAGGAGTATCGCGATGCACCTGGAGGACCTCAAGGACGGCCGGGCGTTCGTGGCAGCCGCGCGGGAGACCGTGCGCGAGAAGCCGGTCGTGGTCCTCAAGGCCGGGCGGACCGGCGCGGGCGCGAAGGCGGCCGGATCGCACACCGGCGCGCTGGCCGGTGACGACGCGGTCTACGACGCCGTCCTCCGGCAGGCGGGCGTCATCCGGGCGCCGGGCCTCCACGAGATGCTGGAGTACGCGCGTGCGCTGCCCGTCCTGCCGACGCCGCAGGGCGAGAACGTTCTCGTCATCACCGGGGCGGGCGGCTCCGGCGTCCTGCTCTCGGACGCGGCCGTCGAACACGGGCTGCGCCTCATGGCCGTCCCCGGCGATCTGGACGCCGCTTTCCGGCGCTTGATCCCGCCGTTCGGCTCGGCCGGCAACCCGGTGGACATCACCGGCGGCGAACCGCCCGCCACCTACGAGGCCACCGTCCGGCTCGGCATGACGGACCCGCGCGTCCACGCCCTGGTGCTCGGCTACTGGCACACCCTCGTCACCCCGCCCATGGTGTTCGCGGAACTGACGGCCCGGTTGGTGGCCGAATTCCGGGCGGCGGGCGTCGCGAAGCCGGTGGTGGCGTCGCTGGCCGGGGACACCGAGGTGGAGGAGGCGAGCGCGTACCTCTTCGAGCGGGGCGTGGTGGCGTACCCGTACACGACGGAGCTGCCGGTGGCGGTGCTGGGGGCGAAGTACCGGTGGGCGCGGGCCGCGGGCCTGCTGCCGGGAGGCGGTGCGCGGTGACGGCCCAGGACGTACGGCGCCCGGGCCGGGCCGCGTTCACCGAGGTCCGCGACGCGCACGGCCGGGTGTACCGCGTGGGTGAGACGGACCGGCAGCTGCTCGGCCGCCCGCGGTGGACCATGGTGCTGCTGCCCTGGATCGCGATGCTCGGCATCAGCATCTTCGAGTACGCCTTCGGAGCCGCCGAGTCCACCCTCTCCACGGCACACCACTGGACGCACACCGGCGCCTTCTGGGTGCTCAGCGTCTGGATCTTCTTCCAGGCGGCGGTGGCCTTTCCCGCGGGCAGGCTGCGCGAGAGGGGCCTGCTCAGCAGCCGGGCCGCGATGCTGTGCGGGTCCGTGCTGTCGCTGCTGGGCTTCCTGAGCCTGAGCCACGCCCCGGACATCCGGTGGGCGGTCGCCGGCTTCGGCGTCCTGGGCGGCACCGGGGCAGGCCTGGTCTACGCGACCTGTATCAACACGGTCGGCAAGTGGTATCCGGAGCGGCGCGGCGGCAAGACGGGCTTCGTCAACGGCGGCTTCGCGTACGGCGCCGTGCCCTTCATCTTCCTGTTCTCCTACGGCTTCGACGCCGGCGACTACCAGGCTGTTCTGGACCTGGTCGGCCTGTACGTGCTGCTGCTGACGGCCGTGGCGGGCCTGTTCTTCAAGGATCCGCCCAAGAACTGGTGGCCCGCGCATGTCGATCCGCCGGCCGCGCCGCACGATGTCCGTACGCCGGCGGCGCTGCGCAGGAACCCGCCCGCGGCGGCGCAGTTCACGCCGCGGGAGGCCATCCGTACGGGCATGCTGCCGCTGATGTGGGCCTGTCTGCTGTGCACCGCCGGCGTCTCGATCTTCGGGATCTCCTTCCAGGTGCCGTTCGCCAAGGAGGCCGGGTTCGGGCCGCTGGTGGCGGCGTCCTCCATGGGCATCATGTCGGTGGTCAACGGCACGGGCCGGGGCGTGGTCGGCTGGCTCTCTGACCGGCTGGGGCGGCGGCCGACCCTGACGTATGTGTGCCTGGTCCTCGGGCTGGCCCAGTTCGGCGTCCGGTGGGCGGGCGAAATCGCCAACCAGCCGTTGTTCCTGGTCTTCGCCTTCATATCCGGCTTCGGCGGCGGCGCTTTCTTCCCGCTTTTCGCGGCCCTCGTCCCCGACTATTTCGGCGAGAACAACAACGCGTCGAACTACGGCCTCGTCTACAGCTCGAAGCTCGTCTCCGGCCTTCTGGGCGGCGGTATCGGCGCGTCGGTGGTCGCGACGTGGGGGTACGGGGGCGCGTACGCGGTGGCGGGGTGCGTGGGGCTGCTGGCGGCGGGGCTGTCGTTGTTGTTGCGGCGGCCGGTGGGGAAGGGGGCGACTGTGGGAGCGGGGTGACGAATTTCCCAGGGCTCCCTCCTATCAGCCCCTCAGATCCTCAGCTTCTATCAGCCCCTCAGCACTCCTCCTGGAATTTCACCGCTTCCAGCGTCACCGGCTGACCGTCCAGTTTCGTGCCTGCCGCCGGGTTCTGGCGGCACACCTTCCAATTGGATTCCACGATAACCATCCGGTTGCGTCCGGAGGCGTCCTTCACGGTGATGCCGGTACTGGTGTCGAAAGCATTCCGGGCCACCTTCACCGACTTGTTCCGGAGGTCGGGCATGGTCGACGCGGGAGCGGCGGAGGCACCGGCCCCGGCATCCTCGTCGGGGCAGGACTCCGACAGTTTCACCGCCCCGAAATCCACCGTCTTACGCGTGTCGACCGCGCCGGGTCCGGGGGTCTGCGTACAGACCTTCCAATTGCGGTCGAAGGCCTGCATACGCCCGCGCCCGAGCGCGTCGTGGCTGCGCAGCACCCGGAATCCGGCCGCCTGGGCGGCGTCCTGCGCGCTTTGCAGGCCCTTGCCGACCAGGTCGGGCAGCGTGGCCGTACGGGCCGGAGCGGGGCCCGGCGTGGTCTGCCCCGCCACGCTCGGCTCCGGGGCCGCCTTCGTGGGCGAACCGCCGCTGCCGTCGGCGCTCCCGGAGGGCTGGCAGGCGGCGAGTCCGAGGCAGAGGGCCGCGACGGCGGCGGCGGTGACGGCGGTGCGGTGCATGGCTCCCCCAGTACGGGAATGGCGGCGCTCCTAAGGCGGCGCCGGTACGGCGATGGTGCCGTAACGGAACGTGACGACAGGGAGACCGGTGTCACCCCCCGAGGGTTGTACGGGGCGCTACGGGAATTCTTGTTCGCCGACGTCCGGTCGGACACGCCGCCGGCCCGGCTGGTTCGGCCGACGCCGTCCCGGTCAGTGCTCGGCGGCCGGGACGGACACCTCGGGAGCCCTGTCCGTCACAGCTGTTCCCTGCTGTGCGATGGCTTTGTGGTGCTGCACGACCTCGCCGATGATGAAATTCAGGAATTTCTCGGCGAAAGCCGGATCCAGTCTGGCGTCCTCCGCCAAGGTGCGCAGACGGGCGATCTGAGTGGCCTCACGGGCCGGGTCGGCGGGCGGGAGGTTGTGACGGGCCTTGAGCTCACCGACCTGCTGGGTGCACTTGAACCGCTCGGCGAGCAGGTGCACCAGCGCGGCATCCAGGTTGTCGATGCTGCCGCGCAGGTAGATCAGGCGCTCGCGCGCCTCCTCGTCGGCGACGGAGGTCGCGTCGCCCGCCAGTGGTGCGGTCCCCTCGCTCATGTACGTCTCGCCAATCTGGTCGTACCGGCCGCCCCGGTCGGGCAGTGCTGATCCTGTGCACACTACCCGGCCGCGGTCGTACGGCTTAACCGTGCGACGCGCGCAGGCTCCGCAGATGGCGGGCCGAGCGGCGGGCGGTCGACAGGGAGCCCGCCGGGTTGGCGGCCGGGTCCACGGCGTCGTCGCGTTCGACGATCCAGTGGGCCGGGCGGCGGCCGGTGCGACGGCCGAGGCGGCGTTGTACGGCGGAGATGAAGCAACGGTAATCGATGTCCCCGTCGCCGACGTCCACCATGCGGTAGCCGTCCTGCGAGGCGGTGTCGTGCTCGCCGTCCTTGACGTGGAAAAGCGGATAGCGACCGGGTGCTCTCAGGACGTGGTCGAGGGGTTCGAAGGGGGCGGGGGTGCCGTCCGGCCGACGGGAGAACCGGTACTGGGCGACATAGGCCCAGAAAATGTCCATCTCGAAGAAGACGAGACGGGGATCGGTTTCCGTGAGCAGGACGTCGTAAAGGCGGACGCGCGGGTCGTCCGCGGCGAAGGCAAATTCCTCGGCGTGATTGTGGTGGTAGAAACGCATGCCGCGGGCCCTGGCGGCAGCACCGTACGCGTTGAATTCCGCGGCGGCGCGTTTCCAGGCGTCGACGGTGTTGCCGTAGCGGTCCGGTACGGAGGGGGTGCCGATGTACGGCAGGCCGAGGGTCTCCGCGTCGTCGAGGACCTTGGTCAGGTTGGTGGCGAAGGTGTACGCGGCGGGGTCGGCGGAGGCGTGGCCGACGTGGCTGCCGATGCCGCGCAGGCCGTGGTCCCTGAGGAGCCGCCGGAGCCGGGGCAGGGTGACCGGGCCGGCGGAGCCCTGGGTGTATCCGGCGAACTCGACCTCGTCGTAGCCGTGCCGGGCGAGTTCCTCGAAGACCCGGGCGAAGCCGAGGGACGAGGTCTGGTCGCGGAGCGTGTAGAGCTGGATGCCGAGGCGGCCGGGCGGGACGACGGGACTGTGGTGGGGGTGCCGGGCGGGGGCGGCGTGTGCGGAGGCGCTTCCGGTGCCTAGGAGGGCGGCCGACGCGGCTCCGGTGGCCACGCCGAGGAATCGGCGGCGGTGGAGGGCGTTTCTCAGGGCGGCTCGCCGGTCGTCTTGGTGGGAGCGGGGTGGGGTCATGGCGGGCTCCTTGGGGAGGTGCGGGCGAGGGGGGGCTGTGCTGGGTGGCAGGGGGCTGCTGTGCTGGGTGGCAGGTCGGTGCGGGCCGCGTTGTCAGTGGGGGCGGGCAAGATGAAGGAGCAGGGACTTCACGTGGGTTGCGGCGAAGGGGGTGTGCAGTGCGGCATCGGGTGCGGAGCAGAGAATGAGCGGGCCGTCGGCGGGGTCGGCGCCGGCCTCGGGCAGCAGGCCATGGCTGCCGCGTACGGGCTCGGGGTCGAGCGGGACGACCGCCATGCGGTAGCGCAGACCGGCCTTCTTGCGGACGAGTGCGGCCGCGGCGCGCAGCCGTACGTACGGGTCGCGGGGGTCCATGAAGAGTTCGGCCGGGTCGTAGCCGGGCTTGCGGTGGATGTCGACGAGGCGGGCGAAGTCCGGGGCGCGCGCGTCGTCGAGCCAGTAGTAGTAGGTGAACCAGGCGTCGGGCTCGGCCAGAGCGACGAGTTCGCCGGAGCGGGGGTGGTCGAGGGCGTGCGCCTTCTTGCCCTCGTCGTCGAGCAGCCGGTCCAGGCCGGGCAGCCCGGTCAGGGCGGCGCGGGTCGCGGCGAGGTCTTCGGGATGGCGTACGTAGACGTGCGCGATCTGGTGGTCGGCGACGGCGAACGCCCGGGACGCCGTGGGGTCCAGGTATTCCATCCCGTCCTGCGTGTGCACCTCCAGCAGTCCGGCGTGGCGCAGGGCGCGGTTGATGTCCACGGGGCGGCGAGCGGGCCGGATGCCGTATTCCGACAGGGCGACGACCGTGACGTGCGCGCTGCGGGCGTCGGCGAGGAGGGGGGCGATGACGGTGTCCAGCGCGGCGGCGGCCTGAGCCGCGCGGGGGTCGTCGGGGCCGTAGCGCTGTAGGTCGTAGTCGAGGTGCGGGAGGTCATGTGGATGTGCGGGTCGAAGATGCGCATCAGGACTCCTCGCGGGGCGGGGGCTGGGGCGTGGCC
>NZ_JOCQ01000091.1 GCF_000720725.1 Streptomyces rimosus subsp. rimosus | reverse complement strand
GGGCGGCGGGGGTCGCGGCGGTGAGCGGCGCGAGGGCCACCGGCACGGGTGCCGGTACGGCCGCGGGGCGGGCCGCGCCGGACACCGGTACCGCCACCGAGGCGGTGACGAGCGCGGCGAGCAGGGCGCGGCGCAGGCGGCGGGCGCGTGGGCGGGTCGCCATGGGCGGATTCCTTCCGTACCGGGTGAAGTGCGGGCTGCGGTACGGAATTTATGGATCACGCCGGGTGGTCGGCGTCCCGCCGGGGAGTGCACCTGGCGCGTAGCTCCTGAGTATGACGAGTAGGGGGCTGTACCAGGAGTAGGGGCCCGAATCAGGAGCGTGGGGCCTGGCCCCACGGCGGACGGGCCCGGTCACGGAAAGCGGAACGGGTCCGCCCCGGCCGGGCGGAAGTGCCGGCCGGGGCGGACCCGTGCGGGTGGCGCGGCGGACGGGATGCGTCCCGTCCGCCGGTGCCGGATCAGCTGCCGAGGGTCGCCAGCGCCTCGTTGAACGTCTGCGACGGGCGCATGACGGCCGCGGCCTTGGCCACCGCGGGCTGGTAGTAGCCGCCGATGTCGGCCGGCGAGCCCTGGACCGCGATCAGCTCGTCGACGATCTTCTGCTCCTGCTCGGCCAGCGTCGCCGCGAGGGCCGAGAAGGACTGGGCCAGCTGCGTGTCCTCGGTCTGCTTGGCCAGCTCCTGGGCCCAGTACATGGCCAGGTAGAAGTGGCTGCCGCGGTTGTCGATACCGCCGAGCTTGCGGCTGGGCGACTTGTTCTCGGCGAGGAACGTGCCGGTCGCGCGGTCGAGGGTGTCCGCGAGGATCTGGGCCCGCGCGTTGCCCGTCTTCTGCGCGAGGTGCTCGAAGCTCACCGCGAGCGCGAGGAACTCGCCCAGGCTGTCCCAGCGCAGGTAGTTCTCCTTGACCAGCTGCTGGACGTGCTTGGGCGCGGAGCCGCCGGCGCCGGTCTCGAAGAGGCCGCCGCCGTTGATGAGCGGCACCACCGAGAGCATCTTGGCGCTGGTGCCCAGCTCCAGGATCGGGAACAGGTCGGTGAGGTAGTCGCGCAGCACGTTGCCGGTGACGGAGATGGTGTTCTCGCCGCGGCGGATGCGCTCGACCGAGAACTTCGTCGCCTCGACCGGGGACATGATCTCGATCTGCAGGCCCTCGGTGTCGTGCTCCGGGAGGTACTGCTTCACCTTCGCGATGAGGTTCGCGTCGTGCGCGCGGCCCTCGTCCAGCCAGAACACCGCCGGGTCGCCGGTCGCGCGGGCGCGGGTGACGGCCAGCTTGACCCAGTCGCGGATCGGGATGTCCTTGGTCTGGCACATGCGGAAGATGTCGCCGGTGCCGACCGTCTGCTCCAGTACGGCGTTGCCGTCCTTGTCGAGGACCCGCACCGTGCCGGTGGCCGGGATCTCGAAGGTCTTGTCGTGGCTGCCGTACTCCTCGGCCTTCTGCGCCATCAGGCCGACGTTCGGCACCGAGCCCATGGTCGAGGGGTCGTACGCGCCGTTGGCCTTGCAGTCCTCGATGACGGCCTGGTAGACGCCGGCGTACGAGCTGTCCGGGATGACGGCGAGGGCGTCCTGCTCCTGGTCGTCCTTGTTCCACATGTGGCCGGAGGTGCGGATCATGGCCGGCATGGAGGCGTCCACGATGACGTCGCTGGGGACGTGCAGGTTGGTGATGCCCCGGTGCGAGTCGACCATGGCCAGGTCCGGGCCCTCGGCCAGCTCCGCGTCGAAGGACTTCTTGATCTCCTCGCCCTGCGGCAGCGACTCCAGGCCCTTCCAGATGCCGCCCAGACCGTCGTTCGGGGTCAGGCCGGCCTGGGCGAGCACATCGCCGTACGCGGCGAAGGTCTTCGGGAAGAAGGCGCGCACCACGTGGCCGAAGACGATCGGGTCGGATACCTTCATCATCGTGGCCTTGAGGTGCACGGAGAACAGGATGCCCTCGGCCTTGGCGCGGGCGACCTGCTCCTTGAGGAACTCGCGCAGCGCGGCGACGCGCATGACGGAGGCGTCCACGACCTCGCCGGCGAGCACCGGTACCGACTCGCGCAGCACGGTGGTCGTACCGTCGTCACCGGCCAGCTCGATGCGCAGGGTGCCGTCCTCGGCGATGACCGCGGACTTCTCGGTGGAGCGGAAGTCGTCGCCGGTCATGTGCGCGACGTTGGTCTTGGAGTCGGCGCTCCAGGCACCCATCCGGTGCGGGTTGGCCTTGGCGTAGTTCTTCACCGAGGCGGGGGCGCGGCGGTCGGAGTTGCCCTCGCGCAGCACCGGGTTGACGGCGCTGCCCTTGACCTTGTCGTAGCGGGCGCGGATGTCGCGCTCCTCGTCGGTCTTCGGGTCGTCCGGGTAGTCCGGCAGCGCGTAACCCTGCTCCTGCAGCTCGGCGACGGCCGCCTTCAGCTGCGGGATGGAGGCCGAGATGTTCGGCAGCTTGATGATGTTGGCCTCGGGCGTCTTCGCCAGCTCACCGAGCTCGGCGAGGGCGTCGTCGATGCGCTGGTCCTCCTGGAGCCACTCCGGGAAACCGGCGATGATGCGGCCCGCCAGGGAGATGTCACGGCTCTCCACCGCGACCCCGGCCGTCGAGGCGTAAGCCTCGATCACCGGCAGGAACGAATACGTCGCCAGGGCCGGGGCCTCGTCAGTGTGGGTGTAGATGATGGTCGAGTCAGTCACCGGTGCTCCGCTCCACGTCTGCAACATTGCTCGACATCAAGATATCTCGTGATCGGGCCCTTCCAGGAAGGGCCCTGCCCGTATGGGGTGGATGAGGTTCGGCGGGCCGCCGGTCCGCCTTCGTACAGCCGCCGGTCCGCTTTCCACCCAGCGGGCGATCCGCCTTCGTCCAGCGGACGATCCGCTTTCATTCAGCGGGCGGCCCGCCTTCATCCAGCGGGCGATCCGCCTTCGTCCAACGAGCCGAGCAGGCCGTTCGACCGCTCCCGTAGCACGCTTTCCCGACCGCCGTCACTGGGATCCCGTTCCGCCCGGCTCCCCCGCGCATCCCATACCGACACTCTGATCGATTGCAGGAATCGCACAAAATCCAGCGGCCGGACTCGGTCGAGGTCGCCACCTGAAATCGCAGCGACCGCCTGGAAGAGTCGACAGCAAGTTGATCACTCCCCGGCCACGGGTGGCCCGGAGGGTTGTAGCTGTACGACAAAGGAGGACCCCCCATGTCTACCGTCACCGACGCCGTGCTGGTCACCGGACTCGGCGCCACGACGCCACTCGGCGGGGACGCCCCCTCGACCTGGGACGGCATGCTGGCCGGGCGGTCCGGCATCAGCGCCATCGAGGAGGAGTGGGCGGCCGCGCTGCCCGTACGGATCGCGGGCCGGCTCGCGGTCGAACCGACCGTGGTCCTGGACCGGGTGCAGGCCCGGCGCATGGACCGCTGCGAGCAGGTCGCGCTCGTCGCGGCGCGCGAGGCGTGGGCCGACGCGGGCGCGCCGGAGGTCGATCCGGAGCGGCTGGCCGTGGTGATCGGTACGGGTACGGGCGGCGCGCTCACCCTGCTCGGCCAGGACGACGTGCTCGAAGCCTCCGGCGTACGGAAGGTCTCCCCGCACACCGTCCCGATGCTGATGGCGAACGGCCCCGCCGCCTGGGTGAGCATCGAGCTGGGCGCGCGCGGCGGCGCCCACACCCCGGTCAGCGCCTGTGCCTCCGGGGCCGAGGCGATCGCGATGGGCCTGGATCTGATACGGCTCGGCCGGGCCGACGTGGTGGTGGCGGGCGGCGCGGAGGCCTGTGTCCATCCGCTGCCGCTCGCGGGGTTCGCCCAGGCCAAGGCGCACTCGACGCGCAACGACGAGCCGCGGCGGGCGTCCCGCCCGTTCGACGTGGACCGGGACGGCTTCGTGATCGGCGAGGGCGCGACCGTGGTCGTCCTGGAGCGGGCCGGGTTCGCCGCCGCCCGCACGGCCCGCGCGCACGCCGCCCTCGCGGGCGCGGGCGTCACCTCGGACGCCCACCACATCACGGCCGCCCACCCCGAGGGGCAGGCCCGCGCGATGCGGCTGGCGCTGGCCGCCGCCGGGCTGGCCCCGCACGAGGTGACGCATGTCCACGCCCACGCGACGTCCACGCCCCTGGGCGACCTCGTGGAGGCCCGGTCGCTCAAGGACGCCATCGGCACCCATCCGTCCGTCACCGCGACCAAGTCGATGACCGGGCACCTCTTCGGGGCGGCCGGAGCGGTCGGCGCGCTCGCCGCGATCCTGACCGTACGGGACGGCATCATGCCCGCGACACAGAACGTGGACACGCTCGACCCGGAGATCGGGCTCGACGTCGTCACGGGCGAGCCGCGCAAGGGCCCGGTGTCCGCCGCCCTGACGAACTCCTTCGGTTTCGGCGGGCACAACGCGTCGCTGATCTTCACGCCCGCGCCGTAACGGGGCGCGCGGGGCCGTCCGTACGACGGCGGAGTGCTCGGCGACCACCGGATGCGGCGCCTGTACGCCGACGGCACGGGCTGCCGCATGACGGCCGGTTCACCCCCGCGCCCGCCGGTACGCCGCCACCCGCTCCCGGGTCGCGCAGCGCCGCGAGCAGTAGCGGCGCGGCGGCCCGCTGCCGAGGGTGAGGTAGACGTTGCGGCAGGCAGGCGAGGCGCAGACACCGCCGGGCGGGCGCTGGTGGATCCACAGCTGGACCAGCAGGCTCAGGCACGACGAGGCGAGGAACCACTCGCCCCACGGCGCGTCGTCGGCGCCGTCCAGGTGCGGGTGCCAGGGGCTCGCGCCGTTGTGCGAGGTGAGGCGCAGCGTACCGGCGGTGCTCCGGAGGAGGCGGTTCAGCGTCTCCGCGGCGCGGTCGGTGCCGTCGGCCGCGAACACCTCGCGGAGCCGTAGGGCGGCGGACCGCAGCTCCGCGAGATCGTCGGCGGACAGCTCGATGGCACCGTCCTCACCGTGCTCACGCAGGACCTCCGCGACCACGTCGGCCGACGGCGCGTCGCCCACCAGGACGTTCACGAGGGCGGCGGTACGCCGGGCGGTGGCCTGCACCGAATGCCGGGTGCTCCATTCGCGGTGTGCGGCGGGGGTTTCGTGGCGGTGTCCGGCAGGCGGGGGCGTGGGCTGCATGTGGGCCGACGGTAGTGCAGCTTCCGGCGACGTGTAACGCATCTGGTCAAGGTTTCCGTTACGTATCTACCGTGGCGCGCATGCGAAAGCGCTACGCGGTGGGAACCGCCCTCACCGGCGCGGCACTGGCACGCGCGGGCGACGAGATGTCGGGGCCCGCCCTGCTGGTGGCCGGGCCGGTGTTCACCGGATCGGCCACCACGGGACCGGCGCTGCTGGCCGGGATCACGGCCGCGGCGGCGGTCGGCGGCCCGCTCTTCGGTGTCCTGCTCGACCGGTCCGCCAGGCCGGGCCGTCTGCTGGCCGGTGCGCTCGCCGGTTACGCGGCGGCCCTGGCCATCGTCCTGGCGAGCCTGGGGCACGTACCGGTCGTCGTCACGGTGATCGTCGCGGTGGGGGCCGGGCTGCTGGGGCCCGCCCTGTCCGGCGGCTGGACCGCGCAATTGCCGCGCGTCGCACCGCCCGGACTGCTGCCCCGGGTGACCGCTCTCGACGCGATGACGTTCAACGCCGCTTCGCTGGCGGGCCCCGCGCTGGCCGGGCTGGTCGCCGGGGCGGCCGGTGCGTCGGCGGGGGTGCTGGTGGCTGCCGCTCTGATCTTCGTGGCGGTGCCGTGCGCGTATGGGCTGCCTGCGGGGACGTACGTACGCGGGCTGCCGGTAAGGCAGCGGTCGTCGCGCGATCCGAACCGTACGGACCGCGGCGCCCACTCCGGCCGGGCCCTCTCGTCCACCTCCCTCCTGGCCGGCCTCGCGGCCGGATTCCGGGCCGTCCGTCACACCCCGCCGCTGGCCCGCGCGACCGTGACCTCGGTCATTTCCTGTACGGGCCAGGGCATGCTGACCGCTTGCAGCCCGCTGCTCGGGGCGCGGCTCCTCGGTGACGCGCGGCACGGCGTGCTCCTGCTGTCCGTCATCGCCGCCTCCGCCCTCCTCGCCAACGCGGGGCTCGCCCGGCGGCCCGGGCCGCTGCGCCCGGACACCGTCCTCGCGTGCAGCACCGCCGTACTCGCCGGCGCGCTCCTGATGACGGCGGCGGCCGGGCCGCCCGCACTGCTCCTCGGCGCTGCGGTGCTCGCGGGCCTGGGCGAGGGACCGCAGTTGACGGCGCTGTTCGCGGTGCGCCATCGCGAGGCGCCGGAGCATCTGCGCGGCCAGGTGTTCACCACCGGCGCCAGCCTGAAGATCACCGGCTTCGCGCTCGGCGCGGGCCTCGCCGGACCACTCGCCGCGCGGTCGTTGCCCGGCGCCCTGCTGACCGCCGCGGCGCTCCAGCTTCTCGCCGGGCTGGTCTTCCTCGGCTGCACGCTGCTGATGCGCCGTACCGGTGCTCGGCATACCGGTACAGCCGGTGCTCGGCTTATGGGTACGACCGGTGCACGGCTTACGGGTACGACCGGTACGCGGACCAGGCGTACGAAGGGAACACGTCCCTTCTGGCTCCGCCGGACCCCGGGCTCGTAGGGTGCTGCCCATGCTCCTGTGGATCAACGGCCCATTCGGCGGCGGCAAGACGCAGACAGCACACGAGATCCAGCGCCGCCTTCCCGGCAGCGTCGTCTGCGACCCCGAACGCGTCGGCTTCGGTCTGCACCGGATGACGCCCCCGGCGCTGCGTGGCGACTTCCAGGACTTCCCGGCGTGGCGCCAGGGCGTCTACGAGGTGCTCGACCTGGTGCTGACCAAGCATCCCGGCACGGTGATCGCGCCGATGACGCTCGTGGAACCGGCGTACTTCCGGGAGACCGTCGGCCGGCTGCGCGAACGCGGCCACGACGTACGGCACTTCGCGCTGCTCGCCGAACGGCGGACGGTGCTGCGGCGGCTGCGGGAGCGCAACTTCGGGCATGTCGTGGGGTTCGTCGCCGGCCGGGACACCCCGTTGCGGCGGGAGAGCTTCGCCGTGGCGAAGCTGGACCGCTGCCTGGAGCGGCTGAGCGGCCCGGAGTTCGCCGACCACGTATGGACCGACCGGCTCACGGTGCCGCAGGTCGCCGACCGCATCGCCGCCACGACCGGGCTGGACCTGGCTCCCAACACCGACAGCGCGCTCCAGGGCCGGCTGCGCCGCACGTGGACGAGCCTCAAACACATCCGCTTCTGAGGCGGCGGGGCGCGGAGTGCGCATGCGCTGCGGGCGGTCGGGCAGTGGGGCGGTCGGTCACATTCTTCCGTCGGGATTCGTCAGCGATATGACGAATCCCGACGGAAGAATGTGACCGGTGGACGAGAACGAATTTCTTGCGCAGCGCTTCGAGGAGCACCGAGCGCATCTGCGGGCGGTGGCGTACCGCATGCTCGGTTCGCTGAGCGAGGCGGACGACGCCGTGCAGGAGGCCTGGCTGCGGCTGAACCGCTCCGACACGAGCGGCGTCGGCAACCTCGGCGGGTGGCTGACGACCGTGGTCGGCCGGGTGTGCCTGGACATGCTGCGTACGCGTACGGCGCGCGGCGAAGAGTCCCTGGACGTACGCGTACCCGACCCGGTCATCGGCGGCGGCGCGGACGGGATCGACCCCGAGCACCAGGCGCTGCTGGCCGACTCGGTGGGGCTGGCCCTGCTGGTGGTGCTCCAGACGCTGGCGCCCGCCGAGCGGCTGGCGTTCGTGCTGCACGACATGTTCGCCGTACCGTTCGAGGAGATCGGGCCGGTGGTCGGGCGGACCCCGGCCGCGGCGCGGCAGCTGGCCAGCCGGGCACGCCGCCGGGTGCGGGGAACGGCCACGCCGGACACCGACCTGGCCCGGCAGCGGGAGGTCGTGGACGCCTTCATGGCCGCGTCGCGCGGCGGTGACTTCGAGGCGCTGGTCGCGGTCCTCGATCCGGACGTGGTGCTCCGCGCCGACACGGGCGCCGGGTTCCCGGGCCTGGCCGCGACGGCCCGCGGGGCACGGGAGGTGGCCGGACGGGCCTTCATGTTCCGGCGCTTCGCGCATCTCGCCCGGCCCGCGCTGGTGAACGGGGCCATGGGCATCGTGACGGTCGCGGACGGGGGGCCGGTGTCGGTGATGGGGCTGACGATCGCGGGCGGCAAGATCGTCGCGATCGACATCCTCGCGGATCCGGAACGGTTGCGGGGGCTCGGGCTTGGGCTGGGGCCGGACGTGGAGGTGGCGGAGGAGAGGGCGGGGCGGGGGTAGCGGAGCAGCGATCCGGGCGGGGCGGGGGTAGCGGGGCAGCGATCCAGGCGGGGCGGGGGACCTGCGGAGTTCCGCAGGTGGAACCGGGGGTTTTCCTCATGGTCGAGGGTCCGGCGCCCGGCATAACCTGGAGATCGCCGCAGCGGAACGGGCGGCGATTCGCGAGGCGCACCGACCTGTGTGCCGCGTGCCGTGCACCACTCGGGGGGATTTCCATGCGTCGTCATATCCGCGTTCTCGGGGCAGTTGTCGTGGCCGCTGTCGGTGTGAGCGGGCTCGGCGCGTGCGGATGGATGGAGCGGTCCACGTACGAGGACGACGCCCGGCTCCCGGCCCGCGTCACCTCCGTACGGCTGGACAGCGGTTCCGGCGGGCTCACCCTGCGCGGAAAGAAGTCGCTCGACACGGTCTCGGTCCACCGCGAGCTCCGGTACCAGGGCGACCGGCCGGAGAAGGCGACCCACCGCGTGGAGAACGGCGTGCTGGTGCTCGGCGGCTGCGGGGACCACTGCTCGGTGCATTACACGGTCGAGGTGCCGGCGGGCCTTCCGGTGACCGGTAAGACCTCATCCGGCGCGGTCGCTCTGTCGAATGTTGGTGAGGTACGGGTGAGCACCTCGTCCGGCGCGGTGAATCTGGACGGGGTGACGGGCGCGGTGGACGTCCGTACCACCAACGGCCGGATTCACGGGCGCGGCCTGAAGGGCGACGGCATACGCGCGGAGACGTCCAACGGCGCCGTCGACCTCGTCACGGACACACCGCAGAACGTCCGCGCCAAGACGACGAACGGTGCCGTCACCGTCACCGTGCCCGGCGGTCAGCGCAACCGTTACCGAATATCGGCCGAGACGGGCAACGGGGACAAGAACATCGGTGTGCCCCACGATGCGGCCGGTGCGCACCGGCTCGACCTCACGACGACGAATGGAGACGTCACGGTCAAGGGGAGTTGAGGGGGCGGCAACGAGACCGTGCGGGCGGTAAACCCGCGCGGGCGCCCGCAGTTCGCTACCACGGATCGATATTACGGACCGATAGCGCGGACCGATACCACGGGCGCCCGCCCCCGTCACGCACTACGCACTCGTGCGCCGCTGACGATACTGCTGCCGATGCCCTGCCGCCCGATGTCCCGGGAGCGGGAGGGCCCCGGCCGGAACTCTCAGGTGGCGGAGCCCTCTTCGTCCTCTTCCGCGGCGCCGCCTCCGTACGGGCGGGTGATGAGTTCCATACCGTGGCCGGCCGGATCGAAGAAGTAGACGCCGCGCCCGCCGTCGTTGTGGTTGATCTCGCCCGGCTGCTTTCCGTGCGGGTCGGCGTAATAGGTGAGGCCTGCCTGCTGGATGCGGGCGAAGGCCGTGTCGAATTCCGCTTCGCTGATGAGGAACGCGTAATGCTGCATGACGATCGACTCCGCCGGGATGGTGGCGAAGTCGAGGGTGACGCCGTTACTGGTCTCCACCGGGATGAACGGGCCCCATTCCTCGCCGATTTCGAGTTCGAGGAGGTGCGCCAGGAATTCTGCGGATTCCCGATTGTCCCGGGAGTGGATGATGGTGTGGTTCAACTGCACTGACACTGTGGAATGCCTCCGTAAGGCAAACTCACGGGCACCTCCATGCCTCACCCAGCCGGTGACCGACACGCGATGCCGTCGCGGCAGATGGTAGGCGGCGATCGCGGTTCCGTCGAGTGGCTTCGCGGGTGCGGGCACCGCGCACGGTGACGGGTACACAGCAGGTGCGGGCACCGCGCACGGCGACGGGTACGGAGCGGCTGCGCCGGGCACGCGTGCCGGCGTCTCCCCCGCTCAGCGGCCCGGACGCTTGACCGCGTGACCGACGAGAGCGGTTTCGACGCCGCTGATGCCCAGGCCCGCCAGGTCGTGGGTGATCAGCCGATAGAGGGCGGCCAGGTCCGGCACCCAGACGGCGGCATGCAGGTTGGCGGTGCCGGTGGTGGCGAACGCGCCGTGTACGGCAGGGTGTCGGGCCAGGGTGCGGCCGACCGTGTCCAGATGGTCCGGGGGCACCTGCATCATCACGTTCGCGTCGATGAGCAGCCCGAGGCGCTTGGGATCCACGACCACCTGGGTGCTCAGCCGGCCGTCCGACACCAGGCGGGCGAGGCGGCGCCGGACGGTGGAGGCGGGGTGCCCGGTACGGGCGGCGATCGCCGCGGCGGGGGTACGGGCGTCGTCCTGGAGAGCGTCCAGGATGTCGCGGTCCACCGGGTCGGGGGCAGAGCTGCTCCCCTGGGGCTCGGATTCGCCGAGCGGCGGGGTCAGGGCGGCGCGTTCTTCGGGGGTGAGGACGTCGTGGCGCCAGTCGGACGCCTCGGCGAAGACGTGCAGCACCGTGGCGGCGGACACGGACGCCACCGCGGGCGTGGCGGGCAGTTGCCGGAACACCAGGTGGTCCCGGGAGCCCGGCTCGGTCAGCGATACGGCGGTGATCTCGTCGCCCGAGGCGGACAGGTCGATGAACGGGATGTCCGGGCGGGCGGCCAGGGCCGCGGTGAGGGCGTCCAGCTTGCCCTTGAGGACCTTGATGCGCAGGAACTGAGCGCCGACCGAATCGGGCCGTACGGGCACGGCGACGACCTTGACCGTGCCGTCGCCCGTCAGCGCCCGCCAGCGGCGGTGCACCGTGCGGGGGTTCTCCCCCAGCACCTCGGCGGCCCGTTCGGCGCTCAGCCGACCGTCGCACTGCAACGCGGCGATCAGCCGCTGATCACGGAGGCCAAGGAGACCAAAGGGGGAGGTGTCAGGCACGACATCGCTCGGACTCTGCGGCATGACAGACAGTTTCGCTCATTCCTACGCGCTGGACGGACCGATCCGAGCCTCCCCAGACCAGGATCAGCACATCAGCCGTCCCGAAGCGCCAAAGCCCCCAAGTGCCCCCAAGCCCCGCAGGCCCAAAGCCCCCAGAGATCCGCAGATCCGCAGATCCGCAGACCCAAAGATCCAAAGACCGAGAGACCGCGAGACCGAGAGACCGAGAGACCAAGAACAGCATGACGACATACGCCTCCCTGCTCGCACCCATGGCAGCCGCCGCCCATGAAGTCGGCGCGCTCCTGACCAAGTCCCCGCAGCGCGCTGCCGCCCAGCCCGTCACCCCACCTGTCATCCCACCCGTCCCGTCCGCCACCCCACCCGTCATCCCGTCCGTCACCCAACCCGCCGACACCATGGACGAACTGGCCACGGCCTACCTCGCCGTGGAGGGCCCGGCCGTGGCCGTCATGCGCCGGCATCTGGATGCGCTGCTCCCCGGGGTGCCCTGGGCCGAGGAACTGCACGGCGAGCGCAGCCTCGGCAGTGGCGCGGACGCCGGGCTGCCGGCGGTCGGTGACGCGTGGATGGTGGACGTGATCGACGGCGCCGTGCAGTACATGCAGGGCCTGCCGCAGTTCTGCGTCAGCCTCGCGCTGGTACGGGACGGCGAGCCGGTGGCCGCCGCGTTGCATGCGCCGCTGCTCGGCGAGACGTACCTCGCCGCGGCCGGGCACGGCGCCACCCGCAACGGGGAACCGATCGCCCCGTCACAACGGACCCGGCTTGAGGCCGCCCTCGTGGGCACCAGCCATCCGCCCTTCATCGCGGAGCAGCCCACGGCCGCCGCGGCGGCCGGGAGGTCGCTCGCCGCGGTCCTGCCCGCCGTGAGCGCCGTCCGTAACCTGGGCCCCACCTCGTGGCAGATAGCCGACACGGCGGCGGGACGGCTGGACGCGTTCTGGGAGTACGGCCGGGACGACGCCAACCTGCTGCCCGGCGCGCTGGTCGCCCGCGAAGCGGGCGCCGTCGTCACCGACGCGGAGGGCCGCCCGTGGCGGACCGGGGCGGCCGGATTCCTCGTGGCGCCGCATGGGTTGCACGGGGCGCTGCTGGGACTGCTGAAGCCGTGACCGGCGGGGCGTGGGCGTGAACATGGGACGACTGGTGACTCAACAGAACTGCGCGGGGCGGACGTTGTCCGCGTGCCATGATCGGCGCATGGACGGAGCAGGGGCCACCTCAGCCGTGGCGGACGGGACGGACCGGACCTCCTGGGTGCGTATGGCAGCCCGTAACAACGCCGAGTGGTGCGCCGCGGTCTGCCGTGCCCACGGCATCTCCGGCGACTTCGGAGACGGCGTATGGACGAGCGCCCGCCGGACGCCCCCGCTTTACCCGGACGCCGTGACGCTCACGGAGCGCCTCGCCCCGCCGACGAGCGCGAAGCCGGGAGGCGAGCTTTCAGGAACGGCCCGCCCCGGCGGCCCCGCACCGCTCGCCGACCTGCTGTCCCGGATCGACACGGCGTCCCCCGGCTGCTCGGTCAAGGACAGTTTCGCGTGCCTGGACCTGGCCCCGGCAGGCTTCGAGGTGCTTCTCGAAGCCCAGTGGATCCACCGCCCACCCCAAGCCCCAGCCCCGGCCCCCACGCAACCGTCCACGAACCAGATCGCCTGGGACGTGCTCACCACACCCGCCGACCTGCCCGCCTGGACGGCGGCCTGGGGCGCCGAACCGGGCGACTGCGGCCCGTTCCGGCCGGAACTGCTCACGGACGATGCGACGACTTTCCTCCGCGCACGGGACGCCGACGGGCAGGTCGTGGCAGGGGCCGTCGCCACCGTCAGCACGTCGGTGGTGGGCCTGTCCAACGTCTTCACAGCCCCCGCGGCCAGCATGTACGGATACGGCCCACACCACACCTGGGCAGCCTGCCTCACCACCGTCACCGCCCACTGGCCCGGCCTGCCGGTCGTCGGCTACGAGTCCGGCGCCGACCTGGAAGCGGCGGTGGCGAACGGGTGCCGTACGGTCGGGCCGTTGCGGGTGTGGTGGCGGGGTGCGTGATGGCTCCTGACGATGTCCTGCTGCGGCGGGTACGCGATCTGTGGGAAACGGTGAGCGGAGCGGCCGTCGCGTTTCCACCGCCCGGCAGCCCCGCGGCCGTGGCCACCGCCCCCGGCTCCGGGCTGTGCCCGCCCGGATGGGTGGGAATCGTGACGCTCGACCGGTCGGCCATCGTCACCGCGCCGGACACCGCCATCGCCCACTCCCTGCGGCAAGCGCTCAGCGCCCTCCCAACCGACGCGCTGACCTGCGCCGACACCGTTCGATCAGTTGTGCCCGTCGCGGAGGTGCTGGGTCCGGCCCGCCTGGCGTACGTCACGGAGGACGCCTTCCGGCCCGTACCGTACGCGGATGGCGTGGAGCGTCTTTCGGCCGAAGGCCCGGACGTGACAGCCCTCTTGGAGTCGGTCGGCCCTGCGGACGCGCAGGAGAGCGGGCTGGCGGAGGTCACCTCACCCGTCTTCGCCCTCCGCGAGCGGGACGGATCATCAGGATGCCCCAACCACCCGAACGACCTTGGCCATTCGGAGGCCGCGCCACCCCTCATCGCCGCCGCTGGTTACCGCCACTGGCCCTGCGGCACCGCGCACCTCTGCGTCCTCACCACGCCGGAGCGGCGAGGGCAGCGCCTCGCCCGTCGCGTAGCATCCGCCGCAGTAGCACACGCGCTCGCTGCCAAACTGCTGCCCCAATGGCGCGCCCGCCCGCCGACCTCGCGGCGCGTGGCGCGGGTGTTGGGGTTCCGGGAGGTGGGGAGTCAGTTGAGCGTGCGGCCGGAAACCCCCATGGCCCCACACCCGTGACAGAAGGGGCGTAACAGAACCACCCGTGCGGGCGATGACGGAGGGCATGACGACTCGATTAGCAGCGGCCTGGTCGGCCCTCGGCCTCGCCGTGACCGCTCTGTTCGCGGCGGGCCCGGCCCTCGCCGCCGAAGGTCACGCCGCCACCACCGCCACCGCCTCCGCCACCGCCACCGCCACCGGCCCGGACGTGGCCGTCTCGCAGGCGGGCAACTACCCGACACAGCCCAACAGTTACGGGAACTTCTCCGTCCAGTGGACCTCGGTCGGTACGACCGACGTCACCGGGATCACCCACCTCACCGTGGACCTGCCGCCCGGCCTGAAGACCAGTGGCGCGCTGATGTACTCGACGCCGTACGACTACACGTTCAGCGAGAAGGTGTCGCCGGACGGGCGGCATCTGGAGGCGACCTTCCGGGGGACCCGGGTGCCCGGTCGCGGTGACTTCATGAAGGTGCAGGTCACCTCGGGTGCGGAGCGGCCGTCGGGGGTGATCAGGGCCACCGTCGCCAACCGCGACGACATGAATCCCGCCAACAACGTGAGCACGTACACGGTCAACGGCCCGCAGCAGCCCGCCGAAGTGCCGGACCGGCCGGTGGTGACCGCGATCGACACGGCCACCGGGCCGGGCGCCGGCGGCACCGCCGTCACCCTGACCGGGACCGGCCTGGACACCGGCTTCGTCCTCTTCGGCAGCGAACAGGCCAAGAACGTCAGCTGCACGGCCACGCGGTGCACCGCCACCTCGCCGGGCGGGTCCGGCAGTGTTCCGGTCACCGTGGTGACGCCGGGCGGAGCCGCTGAGGCGCCGGACGGGTTCGCGTACACCGGGCCGCCGCCCACGCCGCCCGCCGCCCCGGTGGTGACCGGGCTGAACGTGCGCGGCGGCCCGTCGCGGGGCGGGACTTCGGTGTACGTGCTGGGCAGGAACCTGGCGGGCGGCACGATCGCGTTCGGGGACGCGCCGGCGGCGCACGTGTCCTGCGGGGACTCGTTCTGCAGCAGCACCTCGCCCGCCGGGTCGGGCACCGTACACGTCACCGTGACCACGGCGGGCGGCACGAGCGCGACGGTGGACGCGGACCGGTTCACGTACGCGGACGCGACACCGCGGCGCTGAGGGCACGCCGAGGGCAGCGCCCCACGGCGCCTCACCCGTCGCGGCAGCACCATTGCACCGATCGGTGCCTGCTGGTTAGCTCTTGAGGGCTCCCGACCGTCCGGCTCGGGGGCCCGGGAGCGGCCGTACACGGTTCTGCGGAACCTCGGACCGGTTGGTTCTTCGAGGGGGTGGCCGGTGATGGGCGACGCGCCGGGCGGGGGCACGGGAACGAGACGCGCGGGAACCAGACGCGCGGAAGCGAATGGCACGGGCACAAGGCGTGCGCAAGCAAGTGGCACGGGTACGGATACGGGCACGGCAGCGTTACGGGACGTCCGTCCCCCACCACCACAACCCCCCGCCCCCTCACGCCGCCACCTCCTCCAAACCGGCGCCGCCCTCGCCGCGGGCGCCGCGAGCGCGCCGCTGCTCGCCGGCTGCGCGGCCTCGGAGGCCGACAGCGTCGGTGCCGACGGGCGGATCACCGTCGAGATGTGGCACGGCCAGGCCGACACCGGCCGCAAGGCCATCCAGTCGCTGGTGGACGACTTCAACCGCCGGCAGTCCCGCATCCGGGTGGAGGCCGGGGGCGGTGGCGTGGTGGCCGACGCGATGCTCCAGAAGGTGACGGCGGCGCTGGCCGCGGGCTCGTACCCGGACATCGCGCTGATCTTCGGGGCCGATCTGGCGCGGGTGGCCCGCAGCCCGCGCGTCGTCGACCTCACCGACACGCTGCGGGACTCCCCGTACTGGCCCCGGTTCTGGGGCTCGGTCCGCGAGGCGGTCACCCTCAACGGCAAGGTGCGGGCCGCGCCCGCCGTCCTGGACACCCTGTGCATCGTCTACAACCGAAAACTGTTCCGGCAGGCCGGGGTGCCGTACCCCAGACCGGGCTGGACGTGGGACGACTTCATCCGTACGGCGCGTCTGCTGACCGACCCGGGCCGCGGCGTCTTCGGTACGAGCTGGCCCGGCACCGGCGACGAGGACACCGTCTGGCGGCTGTGGCCGCTGGTGTGGGACCTCGGCGGTGAAGTCATCGCGCCGGACGGGCACAGCATCGGCTTCAAGGACGTCGGGGAGCGGGCGCTCAGCACGCTGGCGCGGCTCGCCGCCGACCGGAGCGTCTATGTGGATCCCAAGCCGGGCAGCGAGCAGATGCACCAGGTCTTCATCGGCGGCCGGATGGGCATGATGGCGACCGGGCCGTGGGAGCTGCCGGACATCGTGGCGGGCAAGGTCGACTACGACGTGGTGGCGCCGCCGACGTACAGCGGCCGGCCGTGCACGATCTCCGGGCCGGACACCTGGACCGTGTTCGACAACGGTCCGGCCCGGTCGCGGGCGGCGGTCGAGTTCGTGCGCTGGCTGGGCGACCCGGCGCAGGACGTGCGGTGGGCGGTGAACGGCGGCAGTCTGCCGCTGAGCACGGCGTCCGCCCGGCGGCCCGAGTGGCGGCGCTACGAGGCGCGGACCACCGGACTGCCGGTGTTCACCACCGCGTTGAGCACCGCGCGTGTCCGGCCCGTCCACCCGGCGTATCCGCAGATTTCGCAGGCGGTCGGCGAGGCGGTCGTCGCCGTACTGCTGGGCCGCAGCTCCCCCGCCGAGGCGCTGCGCACCTGTGCCGAGAAGGCCGACGCTGCGCTGCTGATCCCCCGATGAGACCGGATGACCCCTTGATGAGACCGGACGACGCGCACGACGCAGCGGCCGGACACGGCCGGACGGGAGAGGGTGCCATGCCGCCGAGGCCGCGTGCCGACCACCGTACGGGACCGGGGCGTACGGGGCCGGAGCGTGCGCCCCGCCGCACCCCATCGCGCACCCCACGCCCCCTCACCTTGAACCCCCGCCACGACGGCCCCGGGCACCGGCACCCGTCCGCCCCCACCCCTCGCCGCCCCCGCACCCTCGCGGGTCGCACCCGCCGGGAGAACGCCACCGCCTGGGCGTTCATCAGCCCATCCGTCCTGATCATCCTGGGCCTGAGCATCGTCCCCGTCGTCTGGTCGCTGCTGCTCTCCTTCCGGGCGGACGACCTGGTCACGCCGGGGCGCTGGGTGGGACTGGACAACTACCGCGCGCTGGTGCGGGATCCGGGCTTCCGTACGGCCGTGGAGAACACCCTCGTCTACGCGGGCCTGTACGTGCCGCTCAGCCTGGCCGGCGGCCTGGTGCTCGCGCTGGCGCTCAACCGCCGCATCCGGCTGATCGACCTCTACCGGACGCTGATCTTCGTACCGTTCGTGATCTCGGCCGCCGCGCAGGGCGTGCTGTTCTTCTTCATCCTCGACCCGCAGTTCGGTGTGGCCAACTCCCTGCTGCACCACCTGGGCGTGTCCCGGCAGGGCTTCCTCTCCGATCCCGGGCAGGCGCTGTACCTGCTGGTGGCCATCTCGCTGTGGAGCGGCGTCGGCTTCTGCGTCGTCGTCTACCTGGCCGCGCTCCAGGACGTACCGCAGGAGCTGATCGAATCCGCGCGGCTGGACGGCGCGAACCGGCTACGGGTGCTGTGGCACATCAAGCTGCCCTCCCTGATGCCGGTGACCGTCTTCCTGCTCCTGTGGGAGCTGATCACCGCGCTCCAGGTCTTCGACCTGATCTACGTGACCACCAAGGGCGGCCCGCTCGGGTCGACCACCGTCATCGTCTACTTCGTATGGGAGCAGGCGTTCCAGATGTTCACCGCCGGATACGGGGCCGCCGCCGCGTACGTCCTCGCCGCCGCCCTGCTCGTCACGGGCACCGCCCTGCGCCTGTACCGGCGGCGCCGGCCGGGCGCCGCGCCGGACGGAGCGGTACGGTGACCGCGCCCGCCCCCGCGGCCGACGCCGCCCGTCGGCGTACGCCCCCGGCGCCCCCGGCCCGGGCCCGCCGCCGGCTGCCCTTCAGCGCCTGGCACCTGCTGCTCGCGCCGCTGTCGCTGGGCTTCGCGCTGCCGCTGGTGTGGCTGGTGCTGAGTTCGGTGATGACCAACGCGGAGATCAACCGGTTCCCGCCGTCGCTGTGGCCGTCCGGTGTCGACCTCGGCGGGTACGACTACGTGCTGGGCAACGCGATGTTCCCGCGCTGGTTCGCCAACTCCTCGGTCGTCGCGGTCACGGCGGTGCTCTCCAACCTGGTGCTCGGCTCGCTGGGCGGCTACGCCTTCGCCCGGATGCGGTTCGCCGGGTCCCGGCTGGTGCTCGGGCTGATGCTGGCGACCATGGTCATCCCGTTCCAGCTGACCATGATCCCGACGTTCCTGGTGATGAAGGAGCTGGGGCTGATCGACACGCTGGGGGCGCTGATCGTGCCGTCGCTGGTCACCCCGTTCGCGGTCTTCCTCTTCCGGCAGTTCTTCCTCGCGCTGCCCCGGGAGCTGGAGGAGGCGGCCTGGATCGACGGGTGCTCGCGGCTGCGGGTGCTGTACTCCGTCGTGCTGCCGCTGGCCCGCCCGGCGCTGGCCACCGTGGCCGTACTGACCTTCCTGACCACCTGGAACGATCTGACCTGGCCGCTCATCGCGATCAACCACGACACCCAGTACACCCTCCAGCTGGGCCTGACGACCTTCCAGGGACAGCACCACAACCGGTGGTCGGCGATCATGGCGGGCAATGTGATCACCGTGCTGCCGGTGCTGGTGGCGTTCCTCTTCGCGCAGAAGACCTTCATCCAGTCGCTGACGTCGAGCGGGTTGAAGGGGTAGCCCCGGCCCGCCCGCCGCGTTCCCCGCCCAGTCACGCCCCGGAGGTGTCCGTGCCCCGTCCCTTCGATCTCCTCGTGATCGGCGACGCCAACCCCGATGTGGTGGTCGGCCCGGTCCCGCGCGCGCCGGAGTTCGGGCAGCGCGAGCAACTCGTAGAAACAGGGCGCATGTTGCTGGGCGGGTCGGCCGCGATCACGGCCTGTGGCGCCGCCCGGCTGGGGCTGCGGGTGGCGTTCGCCGGGCGGGTCGGTGACGACGCGGCGGGTGCCTTCGTCCGTACGGTACTGGCCGAGCGCGGCGTCGACGTGTCGGCGCTGGCCACCGACCCGGAACTGCCCACCCCGCTCACCACCGTCCTCACGCACGGCGCCGACCGCGCGATCCTCACCGCCCCCGGCTGCCTGACTGCCACCGGGCCGCGGGACGTGCCGGACCGGCTGCTGGCCGCGTCCCGGCACGTCCACGCCGGATCGTTCTTCCTGATGCCGCGGCTGGCCCGGTCGCTCGGCGGCATCTTCGCGCGGGCCCGCGGGCACGGCGCGGCCACCTCGCTCGACACGAACGACGACCCCGCGCAGTGCTGGGCCCCGGAACTCCTCGGTCCCGTCCTGAAGTTTGTCGATGTCCTGCTGCCGAACGCGGCGGAGGCGCGGGCACTGGCCGCGGCACTGGCGCCCGCGTCGCCGGAACTGGCGCTCGCGTCGCCGGAACTGGCACCCGAGTCGCCGGAAGGTGACGGTGCGGACATCGGCCCGGCCACCGCTGCCGCCGCCCTCGCCCGCCTCGGCCCCCTGGTCGTCCTCAAGGACGGCGCGGCCGGCGCGCTCGCCCACGACGGCGCCGTCCTCACCCGTACCGCCGCCGTGCCCGCCGACCCGGTGGACACCGTCGGTGCGGGCGACAGCTTCGACGCCGGCTTCATCGCCGCGGTCCTGCACGGCCTGGACCTGCCCGCGGCGCTCTCCCTCGCCGCGGCCTGCGGCGCCCTGTCCACCCGCGCCCACGGCGGTACGGAAGCCCAGCCCACCTGGGACGAGGCACGCGCCGCTGCCCTCACGACCCGACCAGGGAGCACCGCATGACCAGCACCGCCCCAACCGGCCGCACCGGCACCGGCACCGTGAAGATCGCCTTCATCGGCGCCGGCAGCGTCGTCTTCACCCAGGGCCTCCTCGCCGACCTGCTCGCCTTCCCCGAGCTGCGGCGCATCCACGTCGCCCTGCACGACATCGACGCCGAACGCCTCGCCACCGCCGAGGGCGCGGCCCGCCACATCGCCGCCACCCGTGGCGCCGACCCCGAGATCACCGCGCACCCGGACCGGCGCGCGGCACTCGACGGCGCGGACTTCGTCATCAACACCGTGCAGGTCGGCATGAACGCCGCCACCCGTACGGACTTCGACATCCCCGCCCGCTACGGCCTGCGCCAGACCATCGGCGACACCCTCGGCGTCGGCGGCATCTTCCGCGCGCTGCGCACCTTCCCGCTGCTGCGCGCCCTCGCCGACGACATCGCCGAACTCTGTCCGGACGCCTGGCTGCTGAACTACACCAACCCGATGGCGATGAACGTCATGTATCTGGCGCGTGCCACGCCGCTGCGCCGCGTCGTCGGCCTGTGCCACTCGGTTTACTGGACCGCGCGGGACCTCGCCGAGCTGCTGGACGTCCCGTACGAGGACATCACCTACCTGGCCGCCGGGGTCAATCATCAGGCGTGGATGCTGCGTTTAGAACGAAACGGGCAGAGCCTGTACCCGCTGCTGGACGACGTGATCGCCAAGGACCCGCAGCTGCTGCGCCGGGTGCGCGTGGACATGTACCGCAGGCTCGGCTACTACCCGACCGAGACCAGCGAGCACTCGTCCGAATACGTGCCCTGGTATCTGCACCACGACAGCGAGGTGGAGCGGCTGCGGCTGCCGATCGGCACGTACCTGGACATCATCGAGGAGAACACCGCCGAGTACGAGAAGACCCGGGACGCGCTCGCGGCCGGCTCGCCACTGCCGGTGGAGGGCACGATGGAGTACGCGCCGCAGATCATCCACAGCATCGTCTCCGGCACCCCGCGCACGGTCTACGGCAATGTGCCCAACCACGGCCTGGTGGACAACCTGCCCGCCGAGGCGGTGGTGGAAGTGCCGTGTCTGGTCGACCCGCTGGGCGTGCAGCCCACCCGGGTCGGCGCGCTGCCCCCGCAGTGCGCGGCCCTGAACCGGACGTATGTGAGCGCCAACGACCTGGTCGTACGGGCCGCGGTGGAGGGCGAGCCGCGCCACATCCGGCACGCGGCGATGGCGGACCCCGCCACCGCCGCCGCGCTGCCGGTCGAACGCATCTGGGACCTGTGCGACGACCTCGTACGCGCCCACGCCGACCTGCTCCAGCCGGAGCTGCGGGAGGTGCTGGGGCACTGAGCCGGGCCCCGGCCCTTACTGGAGCCCGAGGGCCATCCACTTGCCCGGGTCGGCCAGCGGCTCGAAGCCGACACGGGCGTAGACCTCGTGGGCATCGCCGGTCGCCAGCAGGATGCGGCGCAGACCGCACGGCGCCAGGTGGTCGCGGATGTGGGTGACGAGCGCCGTGCCGAGGCCCTTGCCGCGGGCGACCGGAGCGATGTAGACGTCGCAGAGCCAGGCGAAGGTGGTGTGGTCGGTGACGACCCGGGCGTAGCCGACCTGCCGCCCCTGGCCGTCCGCGGCGGGGTCCTCCTCGTACAGGCCGAAGTTGAGCGATCCGGCCACCGCCCGGTCCTGGCGCTCGCGGGGGCGGCCGAGCGCCCAGTAGGCGTCGGTGGAGAGCCAGTGGTGGATCAGGGCCAGGTCCAGCCGGTCCGGGTCGGTGGAAACCGCGTAACCGGCCGGAATGCCGTCGGTCACGGGCTCGGGGGCGCTGTCGCCGCGGGTCGTGTCGTTCATGGCGGGAGGCTGGCAGAGGATCCGGACGGAGTCGAACGGATTACCCGGAGCCCCCCGGCCCGCTTCCTTCGCTCCGTCCGCGGCGACCGGAACCCGCACAGCCTCATGCGCTGCCGATGAGCGGACGGGGGAAGGGGCAGCCACCGCCCGCGCGGTCTTGAAAACCCGGCGAAGGCTCTCAGCCCTTGTCGACCGTGTAATACACCTCGTACTTCCACGAGGAGGCCGCATCCGACTCAGTGCTGCATGACCATTTCTTGCCGGTGCCCGGCTTGAGGTCCTTGACCGGAGCATCCAGGGTGAGTTGCCCCAGTTTCTCGTCCTGGCCCATTCTGCCGAAGACCGCATCCGTCGCCGTGTACGCGGTGGATACGAGCAGTGAGCCCGACGGGACGGGCAGCGCCCCGACCGCGGTGGTGATCTTGCCGACCGCCTCCCCGCGCTTCTTCCCGTCACCATTCACGTCCCGGTTGTAGGCGGCAATGCCGAGGTGCAGCTTCTCGGCATCCGCGAGAGGGCCGTCGAAGACCACGCGCTGGTCGGACGGGAACGCAAGCTCCTGACCGTCATCGATCTTCAGAGGAGTGGTCAGAACCGCCTGGGTCCTTCCTCCTGCGACAGCGGCTCCCACAACGTAGAAATCGTCAGCTCCACTCGTGTTTTCGGTGTGGAAGCACTTGACGCGGTCAAGCGTGATTCTCAGATTCATTGCGCCCTTCCGATACTGTCCGCGATCGGCCCTCACTGCCGGCAGACCGACGGCCGGGCAAGCCCCACGCGTGTGTGGACGTCCTGAGCCTGACCAGATGATGCAGCATCACCCTCCCCCCGCGCGTGTCCCGTGATGCGACAGCCTGCGAAACCTCACTCCAACGCCGCGTGAATGACGTACGTCTGCGGCAGACCGTGGAGCCCGCGCCACCGGGGTCGATCCTCCGCTCCCCCTATTGGCCGCCCGCCCTATTGGCCGCCCGCCCTATTGGCCGCCCGACCGGATTCGACCAGACGATACGTCCGGAGTCACCCATACTGATGATATGCCTGCGCGACTCTGGCATTGACCGGAATTCCGCGTTCTGCTGATGGCGACTCCAGTCCTGGGGGGCCACCCAGAAGAAGGGCCGGTTATGCGCCGGATGAAGAACTCTCCGACTCTGCGACGCTCACGGCGAGGTACCGCGGCTCGCAGAGTTTTCGCTGCCCTGGTCGCGCTCGGCATGGGGATCATGAGTCCGGCCACGCCCGCGGAAGCCGATTCCCTGGAGGGGGTCACCGTCATGATCAGAAGCAAGGAAACCGGCCGATGCCTCTTCATGGACAACTCCCATGTAGCCACGGCCGGATGCAACTGGTCGGCCCCGAATCAAAGGTGGCGGCTCACGGACGGGCACAACGGCCGGTACCACCTGAAAAACGTTGACCGCGGAGACTGCCTGGGCGGATTTCCCTTGAACAATAATGCAGTCTTCGTGGGGTACTGCGACGACCACAACAAATGGTTCATCGCCGGAAAAGTGATGGAAGCATCGATCTTCATGCGGAGCTCATTCTTGCGGGCCTGCCTGGACGGCACCTCGGACGGCGCGGCCTTCACCTGGGCATGCCACGACACCGATCGCCAGCGGTGGGCGCTGCTCAAGGTGTAGCGCGGAGAGCGAGCGCCTCACCCCTCCCAGCCGTCACAGGCCATTACCGAACAAGGGGTGCGGCACAGCTGCTCACCTCGTCATAGGCCGTACGCAACCGCCGTACCCCTTCCGCCAGTTCGGCCACGCCGGAGGCCTGCGCGAACGCCAGGCGCACATGCGGGGCCGGGGGCTCGGCGGCGAAGTACGGGCGGCCCGGGGCGACCGCGACGCCCGCGCGCAGCGCCGCTCCGGCGAGCGCCGTCTCGTCCGTGCCGTCCGGCAGCCGCAGCCAGAGGTGGTAACCGCCGAGCGGTACGACCTGCACGCCGAGGCCGGGAGCGGCCGCGTCCGTACCCTCGAAGCCCATCCGCAGCGCTGCGACCAGCGCTTCCCGGCGCACCGCCAACTGACCCGACAGAAGCCGCAGATGACGGGACCACGCCGGGGAACCCACCAGTTCCAGAGCCGCTTCCTGGAGTGGCCTGGGCACGAAGAAGCTGTCCACGACCTGGATGGCGCGCAGCCGGTCCAGTACCGGGCCGCGCGCGGCGAGCGCGCCCACGCGCAGGCTCGGCGATGTGGCCTTGGTGAGCGAGCAGACGTGCACGACCGTGCCGTCCGGGTCGTCGGCGATCAGTGTGGGCGGCAGCGCGGGCGCGCCCTCGTGGACGAGCCGGCGCGCGAAGTCGTCCTCCACCACGAACGCCCCGGCGGCCCGCGCGATCCGCAGCACCTCGGCCCGGCGCCCGGCGGCCAGCACCGATCCGGTCGGATTCTGGAAGAGCGGCTGGCAGACGAACAGCCGGGCGCCGCTGGCCCGGAACGCGTCGGCCAGCAGATCGGTCCGTACGCCGTCCGCATCCGCCGGTACGGGGACCGGCCGCAGCCCGGACGCGCGGGCCGCGGCCAGCATGCCCGGATACGTCGGCGACTCGACGAGCACCGGCGCGCCCGGCGGGGCGAGCGCCCGCAGTGCCGCGGTCAGGGCGCTCTGCCCGCCTGCCGTCACCAGGACGTCGGAGGCCGCGAGCGCTCCGCCGGGGCCGCCGATCTCGCGCGCGAACCACGCCCGCAGCTCGGTGACGCCTTCCACCGGCGGCCGTCCCCAGGCCCCCGGCCGCCGCCCGGCCCGCGCGAGCGCGGCGGCGAGCGCGCGCTCCGGCTGGAGGTCGGGGTGCAGGTAGCCGCCGTTCAGCTCGATGACGCCGGGGGCGGTCTCGGCGAGGGTGGCCAGTACACCCGAGTCGTCCACACCGCGCGGCGCGTGGTCGCCACCGGCCTCGGCACTCAGCGCGATCTCCTGCCAGGAGGTGTCCACGGGACGGGCCTGCGGCCGGGCCTCCGCGCGGAACGCCCCGGCGCCGGGCCGGGTGATCACCAGCCCCTCGGCCGCCAGCTCGGCCAGCGCGCGGGAGACCGTCACCGGGCTCACCCGGTGCCGCTCCACCAGGGCGCGGCTCGACGGCAGCTTCTCACCGGGTGAGTAGCGGTTGAGGCTGTCTCGCAGGGTTCCGGCGAGTTCGGCGACGCTGCTACGCTCGTGCATGAGAGAGCACGATAGCGCTACCAGCAGCAGCACGATAGCGGTCAGCACCCCGGGCGGGGTGCCGGGGACCGGCCCGAGCGGGGTGACGGACCTCGCCGCCGCCCCTCCACCCGGCGACGCGCCCACCGTGGCCGCCCCTCCGCGCGTCAGCGCCCCCGCGAGCGCCCCCGCCTCAACCCCGGCCCCCCATACCGCCGCCCGCGGCACCCTGCTCGCCGCCCTCGGTGTCGCCTCCTTCTCGCTCACCTTCCCCGCCACCGCGTGGGCCCTGGAGGGCATGGGCGCCTGGACGGTGGTGACGCTGCGCAGCGTGCTCGCCGCCCTCATCGCCGGGTGCTGCCTGGCCGCGTTCCGGGTCCGGCCGCCCGAGCGGCGGCACTGGGCGGGCCTGGCCGTCGTGGCGGCCGGCGTCGTCCTCGGCTTCCCGCTGCTGACCACCCTCGCCCTGGAGACCTCCACCACCTCGCACGCGGCGGTCGTCGTCGGTCTGCTGCCGCTGACCACCGCGGTGTTCTCGGCCGTACGGACCGGGGCCCGGCCCTCGAAGGCGTTCTGGGCCGCGGCGCTGGCCGGCGCCGCCGTCGTCATCGGCTTCACCGTCCAGCAGAGCGGCGGCGCGCTGAGCACCGGCGACCTCTACCTCTTCGCCGCGCTCCTGGTGTGCGCGGCGGGCTACACCGAAGGCGGCCGGCTCGCCCGGCACCTGCCCGGCTGGCAGGTGATCGGCTGGGCGCTGCTGCTCGCCCTGCCGGTCACCGCGCCCGGCGCGGCCCTCGCCCTGCTCGCCGAGCCGCCGCACTTCACGGCGCACGCGGTGGCGGGCCTGCTGTGGCTGTCGTTCGGCTCGCAGTTCCTGGGACTGGTGGTCTGGTACCGCGGCATGGCGGCGATCGGCGTGTCCAAGGCCAGCCAACTCCAGCTCGCGCAGCCGCTGCTGACGCTGGTCTGGTCCGTACTGCTGCTGGGCGAACAACTGCCACTGGCAGCCCCGGTCGCCGCCGTCGCCGTCCTGGTCTGCATCGCGGTCACCCAGCGCTCCGCCACCTGAGCTTGTTTCATGGTTTGCGAGCTTTGAGTTGATTACGTTCAGCGATGCTCTCGGCGGGCAGGCCCGGCCGGTTCTCCCCAGGGACGGCGGAGGTCGGCCGCGGCTTCGCGGGTGAGCCGCCGGGCAGGTGATCCACCGCCAGGCAGGTCAGGGTGCCGTCGATGGCGGGGAGTTCGCCGCCGGGGGTCGATCCACGCACTGTGGGTGGTGAGCCGGTGGCGGATACGGTCCCGGGTCACCGCCTGCACGGTGCCGTAGCGGCGTACTCCTTGAGCGAGGGTGTCGGCCGCCGCATGACACGGTTCGAACGCATCCGTCCCAGCACCTCGATGGGCAGGCCGTCGAAGAAGTAGGCCATGCGCGGGGCACCGCATCCGACGTCGAAGACGACCAAAATGTCCTCATCACCGGTCTCCCGCTGGCCCTGGCCGATCAGATCGGTGACCACGCGGCGGACCTGGATGGCGGTGACCTCGACGACATCACCGTCGGAGCCGGGCCTGATCGCGTCCGGCAGCCGGCACCACGACGTGCGTTCCGTCACCAGCGCGGCGACGAAGGAGTACAGCCGACCGGGGATGAGCTGGTCATTGGAGCGTCCCGAGCGGCCGTGGACGTGACAGAACAGACGGTCCGACCTGGTCAGCGCATCGGGCCGCAGCCACGCGAAGACATCGCCCGCCAGGGCCAGCCGGCATCGCCGAGAATATGGGGCCGGTGCACCCGCGGCCGAACCACCGCTCGGCCAGGCTCGACCACCCCGGCGAGCTGTCTGTCATCAAAGGCACCTTGCTCCGGCCGAAGGCCGAGCACCTGTCGAAGAGCCGCACCGCGCCGCCGGTGTGGCTGTGGCCCTCCCGCACCGGGGGCACCGCTACCGAGGTGGACCGCCGGTGGCAGGGCTACCTCCGCAGGTTCGATCTTGAGCACACCTTCCGGTCCGCACAACAGACGCTCGGCTGGACCGCCCCAAAGCTCCGCACTCCGCAGGCGGCGGATCGCTGGACCTGGCTCCTGATCGTCGCCCACACCCAACTGCGGCTCGTCCGGTCTCTGGCCGTCGACCTGCGCCGCCCCTGGGAGAAGCCGGCCGAGCCCGAGCGGATGACTCCCGCGCAGGTCCGCTGTTTCAACCCCGGCAGTCAGACCGCAGTGGGGATGTAGGGCGATGCTGCGACCTGGGCCATCGTCCGAAGTTTTGTGAAGTAGGAGGCGCAGTACTCCTCGTTGATCAGTGGCACGATCTTGTCGAGGTCGGCGATGCAGCCCCAGAGGGAGGCAATGCCCCTGTCGTCGAGTCCGCCGTTCAGTTCTCTTTGCACGAGACCGGCGACATCGGCGTCCAGGAGGACCAGGTCCACGCCGTCGAAGTCCACGCCGCGGAAGCCGTCGGGGAACAGTGCGCGCAGGTGGTCCTTCCACAGCTGGGCGAGTCCGCCAACGGGCCGTGCTCCGCCCACCGGGGTGGCTGTCGCCTCTGCTGCGGACGGTGGGCGAAGGAGCAGTGCGACGGCATCGAAGACGGCACGCACCATGGCGACCGCTCGGGCCTGTCCGAGGGCGGCACTCGACACGGCGCCCTGCGTGAGCCGGTCGCGCAGCAGCCGGCTGCGGTCGAGTTCGGCGGCGAGTCCGGCCGTGATGAGCCCTGCGCTGGTGGCCCGCTGGATCAGGGCGTGGAGCGGGTCGTTCGAGCCCAGACGCTCGGCGAGGACGTGCTCCAGGGCGAACAGGGAGTGCGTGACGGCGACGGTGGCGAACTCGTACCGGTAGTAGGAGTGCCGGATGAGTTCGCGGGAGGTTTCCATCGCGCTCATGACATACATCGACGCCCCGTGAGGCAGCACCAGGTCCGAGACCAGGGCGTGCATGCCGCCGTAGTCCTGAACGATGTCGAGGCCACGTGGGTCCGGCACGGGCATGGAGGGCGGGCCGGGCACCGGCGGCAGGGTGTTCACCGGGGCAGTCTTGTCGCCGGAAGGCTGTCGGTGCCACCGGATTTACCCGGGGCGGTTGCCCACCCGTCTGCCGCACGTCGCCGCCGGCCCGGTCCGGCCTTGAAGAACAAGCCGAGAGTTCGTGCCACAGCCCCATGGCACAGTCCCTGACCAAATGGCTCACAGGCCCTCACCGAATGGCCGACGGACACCGCCCGGGGTACCGCTCTCCACGGGTGCAACGGTGGGGCCCGGCCGTACACTTGCCGCCACGGAACACACACCCTCCGACCGACTGACGAGGAGGCCGTAGCCGATGCGTGCGAGTGTGGGAGACCGGCTGCTGGTGCACGGCAGGATCGTGGGGCAGCACGACCGGACCGCCGAGATCATCGAAGTGCTGGGCGAGAACGGCACCCCGCCCTACCGCGTCCGTTTCGAGGACGGGCACGAGACCCTGATGTCCCCGGGCCCGGACACCGTCGTACGGCCCTTCCCCACGGCCGGCGCCCAGGAGTAGCGGCACGGCCCGGGCGGCGGGCGCCGCCCGGTGCGCCGCTCATACGGTCCGCGGTGGCACGGTCGGCCCGGGGTAGTGGTCGGCCACGACCCGCGCCATCGCCCCGGTGCGGTCCTCGGCCACCTCCTTCGCCGAGAAGAAGATGTGGCCGCGCACTCTCGGGTGGCGGCGGGCGAAGGTGAGGTGGCGGGAGAGTTCGGCGGGGTCCTGCCAGGCGGGAGGCTGGCCGGGCGCCCCCGCCTTGTAGAGGGCCTCGCCGACGCACAGGTGCACCCGTGTCCCCGCGACCGTCTCGGCCCACCAGGGCACGAGCTTCGCGTAGTCGGCGGCGGGGAACCCGATGTTCCAGTACACCTGCGGCACGATGTAGTCGATCCACTCCTCGCGCACCCACTTACGGGTGTCGGCGTAGAGGTCGTCGTAGGTCTGCACGCCCGCGCGGGTGTCGGATCCGGCCGGATCGGTGGCCTGGTTGCGCCATATGGCGAAGGGGCTGATGCCGAAGCGTACGGGGCGGTGGTGCGGACGGCGCCGCCGGTGCCACCGGCTCCGCCCCGGCCCGCGGCCCGCGCCGGGCCCCCGGCCGCCGCCCGGTGACCGCGCCCCGCGCACCCGCTCCGCGGTCTCGCGCACGAGCAGGTCGATGTTGGCGCGCCGCCAGTCCGCGCGGGTCTCGAAGTCGCCGCCGTACTCCTCGTAAGCGGCGTCGTCGTCGAAGGTCTCGCCCGCCACCGGATAGGGGTAGAAGTAGTCGTCGAAGTGGACGCCGTCGATGTCGTACCGCTCCACCGCGTCGAGGATCGCGTCCTGCACGAAGCCGCGGACCTCGGGCAGGCCCGGGTTGTAGTAGAGCTTGCCGCCGTACGGCACGGCCCAGTCCGGGTGCAGCCGCGCCGGGTGGGTGGGCACCAGCCGCGACGGGTCGGTGTGGTTGGCGATGCGGTACGGGTTGAACCAGGCGTGCAGTTCCAGGCCGCGCCGGTGGGCCTCGCGCACGGCGAAGCCGAGGGGGTCCCAGCCCGGGTCGCGGCCCTGCGTCCCGGTCAGGTACTCCGACCAGGGCTCGTACGGGGAGGGCCACAGCGCGTCCGCCGTGGGCCGCACCTGGAAGATCACGGTGTTGAGGCGGCGCGTGACCGCCACGTCCAGGTAGCGGAGCAGCTCGGCCTGCTGCTGAGCGGGCGGCAGCCCGGGCCTGGAGGGCCAGTCCCGGTTGGCGACCGTCGCCAGCCACATGCCGCGGAACTCCGCCCGTCCGCCGTCCGCGCCCCGGCCGCGGGCCGCCGCGCCCCCGGTGCCCGGTACCGCGGCGGCCGCGGTGAGGGCCGCGACCGTGAAGGCTCTTCGTGTGATCCGTCTCATGCCACGCCCCCAAAGTGTCCGGTACGTCCCGTCCTAAGGCACCAGGATGCCCGCCCCTCCCCCCGCCGCACAGCATTCCGCGGAGTAACGTCGGGGCCGAGGCGGACGCCGGGGTCCCTGCCGCAGGCACGGACCCCTCGCGCGTGCCGCCGGACCCCGAGATCAGCGAAAGGCACGATGTGACCGACATCGAACGCGTCGGAGTGGTGGGCTGCGGCCAGATGGGCGCCGGTATCGCCGAGGTGTGCGCCCGCGCCGGCCTGGACGTGATGGTCGCTGAGACCACCGGCGAGGCGTTGGAGCTGGGCCGCACGCGGCTGACCAATTCCCTCGGCAAGGCGGCCGAACGCGGCAAGATCACTGTCGCGGAGCGGGACGCGACGCTCGGCCGGCTCAGCTTCACCACCGACCTCGGCGAGTTCGCCGACCGCGACCTCGTCATCGAGGCGGTCGTGGAGAACGAGCAGGTCAAGACGGAGATCTTCCAGGTCCTCGACCAGGTGATCAGCCGCCCGGACGCGATCCTGGCCTCCAACACCTCCTCGATCCCGCTGGTCAAGCTGGCCGTCGCCACCTCCCGCCCCGACCAGGTCATCGGCATCCACTTCTTCAACCCGGCGCCGGTGCAGAAGCTGGTCGAGCTGATCCCCGCGCTGACCACCGGCGAGGAGACGATCAAGCGGGCCGAGGCCCTGGTCCAGAACGTGCTGGGCAAGCACGCGATCCGCGCCCAGGACCGTTCCGGCTTCGTCGTCAACGCGCTGCTGATCCCGTACCTGCTCTCCGCGATCCGGATGTTCGAGTCCGGCATCGCCAGCCGCGAGGACATCGACAACGGCATGGAGCTGGGCTGCGCCCACCCGATGGGCCCGCTCAGGCTCTCCGACCTGATCGGCCTGGACACGGTCGCCTCGGTCGCAGCCTCGATGTACGACGAGTACAAGGAACCGCTGTACGCCGCTCCCCCGCTGCTGGCCCGCATGGTGGATGCGGGGCGGCTGGGGCGGAAGACCGGGTCGGGGTTCTATACGTACTGAGGCGTGGGGCTGCGCCGCCAAGTAACGCTGTTCGAGGGCAGATTCACCCGGAACAGCGTCTACGGCGGCGCCGTCGCCGGGTGGCTCGCGCAGCGCCTGCCAAACCCCCCGCCCGAGCATCCTCGCCCGGCCACCATGGCCTGCCCGAGACACAACTTGGCGAGCGTCACCTGCTGGTAGGAAAACGGCTTTGACCTGGGGCTTTGCGCCTTTCGGAGCTGTCGGAGCCTTTCCCTCCTACCCAGCGGAAAGCCCCAGGAAAGTTCCTGGGACAGAGCTGAAGTCCCAGAAGAGTCCCAGGGAAGCACCTCGTCCGGAGCGGCCGGGCCAGGGCGGCCGAGTCCGCATCAATGGTGCAGGTGAATGGGATTCGCCCCCAGACCTGCGCATTACGAGCACGACAGCGACAGTGACGCCTTATTGAGAGCGAGCTGCGGGATTGCTCTTCCAGGCCCTGTGCAGTCGCGCAAGCAGTCCCTGCGGAAACGTCCCCTGTGGACCTCGACCGCCAGCTCGGCCCCCTCGGTGGCGACGAAGGCCGGGGTGAGGATGTGCTTGGAGCGGGGCGGCGGATGCTTCTTTTTGCCAGTGTTCTTCTCGGCGTTGTTCACGGGCGATTCATCCCCAGTCCATGGTTTCAAACAGCTTCCCCAGAAGTCCCCAAGTGGCCGGTGAGGACCTGGTGTCGCAGACGGGTTTCGGTGTCGGCGCCGGGTCCGGGGACTGCCAGTAGCTCGCGCATCAGTTGCCGTCCGGCGACCAGCACACTGGTGAGTGCACGTACTTCTCTGGCTCGATCGGCCCCTGGGGCGTCACAGCGGTGAGGGTGCAGCAGTTTGCCCATGGCGTACGTTTTGAGCACCGCGAGGGGAAGGAGAGGTCGTCCGGCGAGGGATGCAAGCGGGCCAGGCAGAAGATGGGACACACGGCGGCGACACCCCGGGCGTTGAGCATGTTGTGGCCTCGGCCGACCGGGCCTTCCGGCGCGACGAGAACGTCCGCTCCCGTGGCCGGGAACTCTGCGATACGTCGGCGGGAGAGCCCGTAGGGCCCTGGGGACTGGTGGTCGGGAATGACATGCAGAGCACGAACACCGGTACGAGTGTTCAAGTAGTGGGCGCTGGTTTCCGCATCCTGGGTGCTCAGGACGACGAACAGTGCCTGTCGGCGGTCTTCGTCGACGCTCCGCCGCACTTGGTCCAACAGGGAGAGACTTGCCCCAGGGTCGGGGGTACACACCGCATCGGTCATGTCAACGGGTCTGGAATGCATGCCAAAGTCGCGCACCTACCAGCCCGAGCGCGGCTCCGCGACACGAGCTGGCTTGGAGCAGTCCGCGCTGTGTGAGTGACAGGGCGCATGCCGCGGTTGGCGGCCGGAGCCAATCCCAGACAGCTCGGCAAGCGTGCCGTGAAGCTGAGTACGCAGCTGAACCAGGGGGAGGGCTCCGGCTTGACGATCAGCTTGGCTCGTACGGCTGGGCTGCGCCCCCATCCCGGTAGTGAGCGGGCACATCCGCCCCTGCTCGCCGGGACGCGGGTTCGCAGTCCTCGGACGACCCGGCCTGGAACGGTATGACTCCGACCAGCCGGCCAGGTACGGCTGCGCGACAGAGACGGCTTTTGCTGGTGCGGGCCCCTCTCACCTGGCTACGGAGGCGACAAGAGGCATAGGAGTCATGGGATGAGGATGGCGGCGATGCGGGCCAGCAGTGTGGGCGGCACCGCGGCCAGCGGTCGTAGGGTGGGTCGGCACGGCTCGTACGTGACCGGCCCCGCTGTTGTCAGTGGCTGGGAGTATCGTCTTTCACCTACGGTGCTTGCCGTGCCGACTGCGCAGCGGTGGATGCTGAATTGCGCTGGCTTCGGAGAGCACCTCGGGACGTCTATCTGCGCTGATCGCCGATGGCTGGGGGGACACCGTGACTGAGGCGACGGACGACTGAGGTAACGGACGACGAGATGGCGCGGGATTACGACAGCCAGCTGTTGGAGTCGGTGGCAGTACGCCGCCGCAGGATGCGAGATGCCCTGTTGTTCGGTGCGCAGCGGGGGCGGCGTACGGCGGACGAGCGACTGGGGAAGGTCTTCGGGGGGATCGCTCTCACGGCCGTCTTGTGTGCGGGATGTGTGGGGTGGTCGTTTCTTCAGCACACGCTGGCCACGCAGAAGGCCGAGCAGGAGAAGCAGCAGCGTCAAGTGCAGCCGTACGGGCAGCCGGCGAAGTCCGCGAAATCCTAGAAGTCCACGGACCGAACTCGGACAGAGTCGACGGCATTCCTGGGGAATATGGGAAGAGCTCCCCGGGGCGAAAGAAGGGCTCCCTGAACACAGGGCCAGGGCGGAGGCATGCTCCATTTGCCCAAACAGTTCGTCAACCTCACGATGATAGGCTGCGGTAAGTGGTGAGTAGAGCAGCGAGTTCCCGGGCGCAACTGAGCCGAGTGACGCTGGTCGGTGAACGACGCCGGGCCGATGTCGTCCTGCTCTCCGATACGCCGATAGGGCAGCTGATCCCGGAGATCCTGCCGTTGCTGGGTGATCGGCCCGCACCGCGGCCGGTAGCTCGGCAGTTGATGACGTCCGATGGTTCTGTCCTGCCGCACGACAGCACGCTGGCGTCGGCCGGGGTGTCCGACGGCGCCGTGCTCCGGCTCGTCACGACGCACTCCGCACCGCCGGCTCCCGTGGTGCACGACGTCACCGATCAGGTGGCCGACGACCTCGACCTGCGGGCTTGGCGCTGGCGTCCTGCTGCGCGCCGGGCCGGTGCGGGTGCGGCGGCCGTCGCCTTCGCCGTGATCGCCGCGCTGCTCGCCCGCCGTGTATTTTCGCTCGGCTCCCTCGTCGGTGTTCTGTCAGTCGTATCGCCTGCGCTCCTGGCGGCCGGTGCGCTCGTCGCCAGGATCGGGCGGGGAAACCGGGGACTGGCGACCGCACTCCTGCTCACCGCTGGCGGGCTCGGTGTGCTCACGGCGTGGACGGCTGCCGATGCGTTCGGCTGGTCAGGCACCGGACGCCTCGCTGCCGTCGCGGGTGTGCTGGTCGTGACACTCGTGTTTCTGGGTTACTTCTCTCCGCTGGGCAAGGGCGGACTGGTCGGTGCGGTGACCACCGCCGCGATCGCCGTTGTGTGGGAGGTGACGGCCGCGGTTCAGGGCGACCCTGCCCGGCTCGGTGCCGTCATGGCTGTTTTCTCTTTGGTGGTGCTCGGCGTACTGCCGCGGCTCGCGCTGATGGCGTCGGGGCTCACCACGCTCGATGACCGGCGTTCGGGCGGCGCCTCTGTCAGCCGTCACCAGGTGGGTACTGCGCTGGCGGCGACGCATCGGGGCCTTGCCCTCTCGACGGTCGTCACTGCGGTTTCGGCGGCCGCTGCCGGCTGGCTGCTCACGCTGGCGGAGACGCCGACTGTATGGACCGTGGTGCTGGTGGCGCTCGTTGCCGTGGTGCTGGCGTCGAGAGCGCGAGCGTTCCCACTGGTCGCTGAGGTTGTTGCGCTTTTGTCAGCCGCGTCGTGTCTCCTGGTGCGCCTGGTGATGTGGTGGATGGAGCATGCGGGGGGTGCCGGGCCGCTGGCTCTGCTGTGTGCGGCCGCAGTGCTGCCGTTGGCTGTTTTGGCGATGCAGGTGCCCGAGCATGTACAGGTGCGGCTTCGCCGCATGGGCGATCTGGTCGAGTCGATCGGCCTGGTGGTGCTCTTCCCGCTCGCCGTCGGCGTGTTCGGTGTCTACGGGCGGTTGCTCAACCAGTTCTGACAGTTTTGAGTCGTTGTACCAGCGCTCCGAGCGGGGCAGCAGGTTGGGGGGAGGGGCAGGCGTGCCGAGCGGAGACGGCTGGCAGGGTGATGTACTGCGCGACCTGAGAAGCGGCGCCCAGCAGGGTACGCAAGCCCCCGACGGACAGGCGCTGCACGCTTCCGTGCCGGGACACCCTGCCCAACCCGCGCAGGACATCCCGGCGCCGGACGCCGCCCACCGCGGTGACACGCCGCAGGGCACGGGCTATCCGTATCAGGCGCAGGAGCGGCAGCCTCCAGCCGCGTACGCCCCGGACTCCCGGCCTCAGAGTGCTCCCGGCTCCCGCCCTGTGGTGGACGAGGGCATGCTCGGCGCGCTACGCAGCAAGCCGCAGCACGGCGAGTCCTTCGCCGCGCGCGCCACACGTACCCTGCGCCGTACGCTCTCCTCGTCCGCCGCGCGGGAAGTCGCCG
>NZ_JOCQ01000090.1 GCF_000720725.1 Streptomyces rimosus subsp. rimosus | reverse complement strand
GGAGGGCGGCGTCGGTGTCCGGCCACGGGGCGTGGGGGCCGGCTCCCCAGCCGTATGGGGGGCCGGCTCTCCAGCCGTACGGGGACCGGCTCCCCAGCCGTACGGAGGGCCCGCGGAAGGCTTGTGGAGGGTCTGCCGACGACCTGCCGACAGTCTGCCGACGGCCTGCGGAGGCCCCTGGCGGGCGGCTGGAACCACGGCACGTCATCGGGCGTTGATAGCTTTGGGCCGCACACTGCGCCTTCACCCCCGTCGCACCGCACGATCCGGCGCCCTCGACCCAGGAGCCTTCACCCCGTGAATACTCTCGCGCTCGGCCCCCAGTGGCTGGACCCGGACTACCTGATCGGCACGTTCGGGCTGATCGGCGTGCTGATCATCGTCTTCGCGGAGTCCGGCCTGCTGATCGGCTTCTTCCTGCCGGGCGACGCGCTGCTGTTCACCACCGGCCTGCTGGTGACGACCGACAAGCTCAAGAGCCCGCTGTGGCTGGTGTGCCTGCTGATCGTGATCGCGGCGATCGTCGGCGACCAGGTGGGCTATCTCTTCGGCCGCAAGGTCGGGCCCGCGCTCTTCAAGCGCCCGGACTCCAAGCTGTTCAAGCAGGAGAACGTGGAGAAGGCGCACGAGTTCTTCGAGAAGCACGGCCCGAAATCGCTGATCCTGGCCCGCTTCGTGCCGATCGTACGGACCTTCACGCCCATCATCGCGGGCGTGAGCAGGATGAACTACCGCTCGTTCATCACCTTCAACGTCATCGGCGGCGTCCTGTGGGGAGCCGGTGTCACGCTGCTCGGCGCCTCCCTCGGCAACATCGACTTCGTGCACAAGCACATCGAGCTGATCCTCATCGCGATCGTGCTGATCTCCGTGATCCCGATCGTCATCGAGTACCTGCGCGCCCGCGGCAAGAACAAGAAGGCGGCGGCCCAGGCCGCGTACGGCCCGGCCGGCGCCGTCCAGCCGCCCCGCCAGCCCGGCAACGACGGGCGCCGGGGGCGGCACGCGAAGCGCTGAACCGTATCGGCTGCCGCACGCACCAGAAGTCCCGGGTTTCTCTCGCTGCGCAGAGGAAACCCGCAGCACACAAGAACCCATAAGAACCTCAGCGAGGGCCCCGCCCCGCGCGCCCCTGCCGACCATCAGGCATCGTGTCCTTGACGGTCGGCAGGAGGCGTACGAGGAGCGAGAGACGTGGCGTCGGACGCACAGCGGGGACAGCGCGGAACCAACGGCACGAACGGGAAGAACGGCGTGAACGGCGTCAAAGGCGTGCACGGAACCAGCAATGGTACGAACGGCGGAACCGATCACTCCGAGGACCGCAAGCCGCAGTCGGACGAGGCGCGCAGCGCCTTCACACCGCCGCTCGGCGTGCCGTACCCGCCGGTTCCCGAGGAGGAGCACCCCACCTCCGAGTTCGCCCTCCCCGAGGGCCTGAAGACCGAGGCGCCGGCCGAACCGGAAGGCTCCGCCTTCAGCCCGCCCGGCGGCACGGGCACCGGTAACGGCAGCACCACGGGCCAGCACCAGCTGCCCGACCGGACCCCCGCGGGCTGGCCCGCCTTCACGCCGCCGCACGGCATCCCCGTCGTCAGCCTGACCAAGCAGGCGCCCTGGCAGGACCGCATGCGCACCATGCTGCGCATGCCGGTCGGCGAGCGGCCGGTGCCGGAGCGGGTGGAGCGCGCGGAGGACACCGGGCCCGCCGTACCGCGCGTCCTGGACCTGACCCTGCGTATCGGCGAGATCCTGCTGGCCGGCGGCGAGGGCGCGGAGGACGTGGAAGCCGCGATGTTCGGCGTCGCGCACGCGTACGGGCTGGAGCGGGTCGAGCCCACCGTCACCTTCACACTGCTGTCGATCTCCTACCAGCCGTCGCTGGTCGACGACCCGGTCACGGCCAGCCGTACGGTACGGCGGCGCGGCGTGGACTACACGCGGCTGTCCGCGGTCTTCCGCCTCGTCGACGACATCACCTCCGAGGGCATCACCCTGGAGGAGGCCTACCGCGGCCTGGCCGAGATCCGCCGCAACCGCCACCCCTTCCCCAGCTGGTCGCTCACCCTCGCCTCCGGGCTGCTGTCCGGCGCGGCGAGCATGCTGGTCGGCGGCGGGGCGATCGTCTTCATCGCGGCGGCGATCGGCTCGATGCTCGGCGACCGGCTGGCCTGGCTCGCGTCCAGCCGCGGGCTGCCGGAGTTCTACCAGTTCGTGGTCGCCGCGATGCCGCCGGCCGCCATAGGGGTCGCGCTGAGCTTCTCGCACGTCCCCGTGCAGGCGTCCGCGGTGATCACCGGTGGCCTGTTCGCGCTGATCCCCGGGCGGGCGCTGGTGGCCTCCGTACAGGACGGCCTGACGGGGTACTACATCACCGCTTCAGCACGCCTGCTGGAAGTCGGCTACCTCATCGTCGGCATCGTCATCGGCGTGCTCGCCGCGCTGTACATCGGGTTGCAGCTGAATCCGGAGTACCTGTACCCGGCGGCCGGGTTCGCCGCGTTCAACGATCCGCCGGTGCAGACCCTGGCCGCCATGCTGCTGGCGCTGGCCTTCTGCGTACTGCTCCAGCAGGAACGTCACACCGTCCTGTTCGCCACGCTCAACGGCGGCGTCGCGTGGGTCGTCTACGGCGCGCTCGCCAACGTCAGCGGCATGAACGCGGTACCCGCCACGGCCATCGCGGCCGGACTCGTCGGCCTCTTCGGCCAGCTCCTGAGCCGCTACCGGTACGCCTCCGCGCTGCCGTACGTCACCGCCGCGATCGGGCCGCTGCTGCCCGGTAGCGCCACGTACTTCGGCCTGCTCAACTTCGCCCAGGGCGACATCGGCCCCGGCGTCTCGTCCCTCATCAAGGCCGCGTCCCTGGCCCTGGCCATCGCGGTCGGCGTGAACCTCGGCGGCGAGGTGGCCCGGCTGTTCATGAAGGCCCCCGGCCTGGCCCAGGAGGAACCGGGCGAGCGGCGGGCGGCGAAGCGGACGCGGGGCTTCTGAGGAAGCGTTGCGGGGACGGGGCGGGGGCCGCAGGCCCCGGCGGCGGAGCCCTCGGCAACGCAAAGGCGGCACCCGGCCATCCGGATGCCGCCTCCGCGAGCAAACGACCAACGACTGCTGTCAGCCGGCCAACTCTGTCAGCTCACCGACCGTCCCAGCCCGCCGCAGCTCAGTGGTGCGCGCCGCCCTGCGCCTCCAGGCGCTTGAAAGAGGCCTCGATCTCGGCCTCGGCCTCGGCGCGGCCGACCCAGTCGGCGCCCTCGACGGACTTGCCGGGCTCCAGGTCCTTGTAGACCTCGAAGAAGTGCTGGATCTCCAGGCGGTCGAACTCCGACACGTGGTGGATGTCGCGCAGGTGCTCCACGCGCGGGTCGGACGCCGGGACGCACAGCAGCTTGTCGTCGCCGCCGGCCTCGTCGGTCATGCGGAACATGCCGATGGCGCGGCACTTGATCAGGCATCCGGGGAACGTCGGCTCGTCCAGGATGACCAGCGCGTCCAGCGGGTCGCCGTCCTCGCCGAGGGTGTTCTCGACGAAGCCGTAGTCGGCCGGGTAGCTGGTCGAGGTGAAGAGTCGACGGTCCAGACGGATCCGTCCGGTCTCGTGGTCCACCTCGTACTTGTTCCGCGAACCCTTCGGGATCTCGATGGTGACGTCGAACTCCACGGGTGGCTCCTCCATGATCAACACATACGTCTGGTGATTAAGTGTCCCCCACGCAGGTGTGTGGTGGCGAAAGGGGCTGGTCCTAAGTGCCGGAGACCAGGTCGTGGCAGGTCAGGTGGCAGGCCGCGCAGCGGTTGGCGCAACGTTCCGCCCGGCGGGCGGCGGGCTCGGCCCGGACGGCGGGGTCCACCGCCGCGTCCGTGACCCGTTCGGCGGCGGGCCCGGCGCGTTCGGCCTACCGGTCCGCCGTGGACACCACCCGTACCGCCTGGCGGTCCGCCTCCAGGCAGCAGCGGCAGACCGTACGGCTGACGGCCAGCTCCACCGTCCTGGGACTCGTGGTCGCGGCCGGAGCGGTGACGCTGGCCGGTCCCTGGGACTCCGGCCAGCGTACGGCGGAGCGGGCCCGCGCCGCGGCGGCCGACGGAAGGGGTGGCGAGCGTCACGTCCCGGGCGGCACCGCGACCGTACCCAGCGCGCCGCCCGTACTGGCCGCGGCCGGCGCGCCCGTACGCGGCGGGGGTGACGCGGCGCCGCCCGCGCCCGGCGCCAAGGCCCTGGCCGACGTGCTCGCGCCGCTGATGAAGGACCCGGCGCTCGGCTCGCTGCGTACGGCATCCGTCGTGGACGCCGCCACCGGCCGGGAACTCTTCGGCACCGAACCGGCGCGCGGCGCGACGCCCGCCTCGACGGTCAAGCTGGCCATAGCCACCGCCGCGCTCTCCGCGCTCGGGCCCGAGCACCGCATCGACACCACGGTCGTCGAGGCCGGGAACGGCGGGATCGCCCTGGTCGGCGGCGGCGACCCCACCCTCACCGCCCGCGCGCCGAAGCAGGACGCCCAGGACCAGCCGGCGAGCTTGCGGACGCTGGCCGACGAAACGGCCCGCGCGCTCCAGGACCGCGGCACCACCAAGGTACGGCTCGGGTACGACACCTCGGCCTATACGGGACCGGTACTGCACCCCATAAGCCCCAACGAGAACATCGCCCCCGTCACGCCCCTCATGGCCGACGAGGGACGTCTCGACGAGAGCGAGCACGGGCCCGCGCCCCGCGACACCGACCCGGCCGCCGCGGCCGCCCGTACCTTCGCGCGGATGCTCAAGGACCGCGGCATCACGGTCGACGGCGTACCCGCCAAGACCACTGCGCCCGCCAAGGCCCGGCGCCTCGCCACCGTCCGCTCGCTGCCGCTCGCCGGGCTCGTCGAGCGGATGCTGACGCACAGCGACAACGACATCGCGGAGGCGCTGGCCCGCCAGACCGCCCTGGCCGGCGGCCAACCGGCAAGCTTCGAGGGCGCGGGCCGGGCCGTACACAAGCAACTGGCGGACCTGAAGCTCCAGCCGGGCGACGCCGCCTTCGAGGACGGCAGCGGCCTGGACCGCGACGACAAGGTCTCGGCAGGCCTGCTCTCCCGCATCCTCGTCCTGGCCACGTCCGCCGGCCACCCGGAACTGCGCCCGGTCGCCACCGGCCTCCCGGTCGCCGGCTTCACCGGCACGCTCAGCGGCCGCTACGCGGGCGAGAAGGCGGGCGCGGGCACCGTACGGGCCAAGACCGGCACCCTCACGGGCGTGAACACCCTGGCCGGCACGGTCGTCGACACCGACGGCCGCCTCCTGGTCTTCGCCTTCATGACGAACAACACCACCGACCCCCAGGCCGCCCAACAGGCCCTGGACCGCCTGGCCTCAACAGTGGCCAACTGCGGTTGCCGCTAGCAAACGACCAGCACCTGACCACTCACACCAGCACATACCCACCCTTTCCCCACCCCACCACGGAAGGGCGCGGGCCGGAGCGGCCTGCCGCGCAGGCCCGCGCCCGAACCTTGACAGCTCCGCGCAGCGGCCCCTGCCCGCCGCAGGCGCGAACAGAGCCGCAGCCAAAAGCGAAACGGCCACCGGCGAACCGGACAACCGCGCCCGAAGGGCGCAGCGCTACCCCCAAGCGGAGCGCCCACGTACCGTGAACCCATGACGAGCATCGGTGGTGTGGAGATGGTCGACTGGAACCTCGCGGTAGCGACCGCGACCCGGTTCGTACGGCCGGGACCAGAGGTGAGCCGCGACGAGGCGCGGGAGATCGTCGCCGAGCTGCGGCGGCACGCGAAGTCCTCCGAGGAGCACGTGCGTACGTTCACCCGCATGGTGCACCCGGAGGCGGTGACGGAGGGGGAGCCGGGCTCGGAGCAGCCCCGTGCACAGCACGACACTCCCGTCCTCGTCGTGGACCGCCCCGGCTGGATCAAGGCCAACGTGGCCGGCTTCCGTGCCGTGCTGAAGCCGCTGCTGCGGAAGATGGAGGAGCGCCGCTCCTCCGTGCCGGGCGGCGCGGTGCTGGGGGCCGTCGGCGGCAAGGTGACCGGGGTCGAGCTGGGCATGCTGCTGTCGTTCCTGGCCTCGCGCGTCCTCGGCCAGTACGAGACCTTCGCGCCCGCTTCGCGGGACCTGCCGGCCGGGTCGCAGGGCGGCAGGCTGCTGCTGGTGGCGCCGAACATCGTGCATGTGGAGCGGGAGCTGGAGGTGGACCCGCACGACTTCCGTATGTGGGTGTGCCTGCACGAGGAGACGCACCGTACGCAGTTCACCGCCGTGCCCTGGCTGCGCGACCACATCGAGGGCGAGATCCAGTCCTTCCTCGGCGAGACCGAGATCGACCCGGGCACGCTGCTGGAGCGGCTGCGGGAGGCCGTCCAGTCGCTGACCGGCGGCCGGCCGGAGGGCGAGGAGGGCGATGACGGGAGCCGCAGCTTCGTCGACCTGGTGCAGACCCCGGCCCAGCGGGAGATCCTGGCGCGGCTGACCGCGGTGATGTCGCTCCTGGAGGGGCACGCCGATTATGTGATGGACGGTGTCGGCCCGGATGTGGTGCCGTCCGTCGCGGAGATCCGCGAGAAGTTCCAGAAGCGGCGGGCCAGCGGCGCGGGCCGGCTGGACCAGGCGCTGCGCAAGCTGCTGGGGCTGGACGCGAAACTGCGCCAGTACCGGGACGGCGAACGGTTCGTACGGGCCGTGGTCGACGAGGTCGGCATGGACGGCTTCAACCGGGTGTGGACGTCGCCGAACACGTTGCCGACCAAGCAGGAGATCGCCAAACCGGCGGACTGGGTCGCGCGGGTGCACCGCTGAGGGGGGCGGCGCCCCGGAGGACGGAGGCGTGAGCCGGTCGCACCGCAGGGCGGGTGAACGCTCCCTTCAATCACTCTTCTGAGGGACCGTGACCGCAGGATGGGCGTGCAATGCTCGGGGAACCGCTCGTCTCTGTCACCATCTAGGCACTCTGTGTGACGAAAAGCCGTTGCCGGCCCGAAGCCCCCCACGATTGGAAACGGACATGGGTCCCCATCCAGCGGTCGCCGCGATACGCGTGGCGGTCCGCCGCGTACTCCACGACGTACTGAACCACCACACCTCGCAGACCCCGGCCCCCGCGCACGCCGCGCAGCAGCCGGTCGCCGCGGGCCCCGCGCCCGCCGGGGCGCCGCTCCCGCCCGCCGCGGCGGACGGGCCCCCACTGGTGCTCGTCGCGTGCTCCGGCGGCGCCGATTCCATGGCACTCGCCTCCGCGCTGGCCTTCGAGGCGCCCAAGCTGGGCGTACGGGCCGGCGGCATCACCGTCGACCACGGCCTTCAGGACGGCTCCGACCTGCGCGCCGCGGAGGTCGTGGTGCGCCTGCGCGCCCTCGGTCTGGACCCGGTCGATGCGGTGGCCGTCGAGGTGGGTGTCGCGGGCGGCCCCGAGGCCGCCGCCCGTGACGCGCGCTACGCCGCGCTCGATGCCGCCGCCGAGCGCCACGGCGCCGCCGCGATCCTCCTCGGCCACACCCGCGACGACCAGGCAGAGACGGTCCTGCTGGGGCTCGCCAGGGGCTCCGGCACCCGCTCGCTGTCCGGCATGGCGGCCACGACCGGCCGCGGCGGCCGCTACCGCCGCCCCTTCCTGGAGGTGGACCGGCAGACCGCCCGCAAGGCGTGCCTGATCCAGTCGCTGCCCGTCTGGGACGACCCGCACAACGCCGACCCCCTGTACACCCGCTCCCGGCTGCGCCACGAGGGCCTGCCCGCGCTGGAGAAGGCGCTCGGCAAGGGCGTCGTGGAGGCCCTCGCCCGTACGGCCCAGCTCTCCCGGGACGACGCCGACGCCCTGGATTCCTGGGCCGCCGACGCGGAGCGCACGGTCCTCGACGAGCGCGGCGCCCTGGACGCCGCCAAGCTGTACGCCCTGCCCGCCGCCGTCCGCCGCCGGGTGCTGCGCCGGGCCGCCATCGCGGCGGGCGCGCCGGCCGCCCGCGGGGGGGGGCGCGCCGGGGGTTCCGCTCCCCCCCCGCCACATCGAAGAGGTGGACCGGCTGATCACGGCCTGGCGCGGGCAGGGGACCGTCAACCTCCCCGGGCGCGTGGGTGTGCGACGGCAGGGTGGCAGACTGGTGATCCGGCAGGGCTGAGCCGTACGGGACCGCTTTGCCGCACGAGTCTCATGACACCGAACCGAGCGAGAGTGGCACGGGTGGACGACAAGGACATGGGTTCCGACCTTCAGTCGGTGCTCATCAGCAAGGAAGAGATCGACGCGAAGCTGGCGGAGCTGGCCGCGAAGATCGACGCGGAGTACGCGGGCAAGGACCTGCTCCTGGTCGGCGTCCTCAAGGGCGCCGTGATGGTCATGGCGGACCTGGCGCGTGCGCTGTCCAACCCCGTCACGATGGACTGGATGGCCGTGTCGTCGTACGGCGCGGGCACCCAGTCCTCCGGAGTGGTCCGCATCCTCAAGGACCTGGACACCGACATCAAGGGCAAGCACGTCCTGATCGTCGAGGACATCATCGACTCCGGTCTGACGCTGTCCTGGCTGCTGTCGAACCTGGGCTCGCGCGAGCCCGCCAGCCTTGAGGTCTGCACACTGCTGCGCAAGCCGGACGCGGCCAAGGTCGCGATCGACGTGAAGTGGATCGGCTTCGACATCCCCAACGAGTTCGTCGTGGGCTACGGCCTGGATTTCGCGGAGAAGTACCGCAACCTGCCGTTCGTCGGCACGCTCGCGCCGCACGTCTACGGCGGCTGAGCGGCGCCGTACCCGTCCGGCCGCCGCACCGGCGGCCGGGGCCCGGGACCGACCGGAGACCGGCGGCGGGAACCCCGTGCGGCCGCCCGCCGTTGGAGCAGGGAGAACGGCATCCGAAGCTGCATTGTTAACCGTGGGCGGCGTCGTCGGGTGACAATGCTGGGGTACCGTCCGAAGGTCAGTCTTTTTTCGGGCCAGTAATACACCGTACGCACGACCAGCCCTCCACAGGGCTGTTGTGCCTCACTGTGGCAGGAGGGACGGGGCTCAGAGAGCTCCGTATGGATGGACGTGAAGCGATACTTCCGTGGGCCGGTCATGTGGATCGTGCTGGCCGTCCTCGCCGTGGTCGTGTTGATGCAGGTCGTCGGCTCGTCCGGCGGCTACAAGACGGTGGACACCGGTCAGGTCGTCAAGGCGATCACTGACAACAAGGTGAAATCCGCCGAGCTGACGACCGGCGACGAGAACAAGATCAAGGTCGAGCTGTCCGGCGACAACAAGGTCGACGGCTCCAACAAGCTCCAGGCGAGCTACATCGGCGACCAGGGCGTCGACCTGGCCAAGAACCTGCAGGCCAAGTACCAGACCGGCGAGATCAAGGACGGTTACACCGTCTCCCCGTCGAAGCAGAACCCGTTCGTCGGGATGCTGATCTCGCTGCTGCCCTTCGTCCTCATCGTGGTCATCTTCCTGTTCCTGATGAACCAGATGCAGGGTGGCGGCTCCCGGGTGATGAACTTCGGGAAGTCCAAGGCCAAGCTGATCACCAAGGACACCCCGAAGACGACGTTCTCGGACGTCGCGGGCTCGGACGAGGCCGTCGAGGAGCTCCAGGAGATCAAGGAGTTCCTCCAGGAGCCGGCCAAGTTCCAGGCCGTCGGCGCCAAGATCCCCAAGGGTGTGCTGCTGTACGGCCCGCCCGGTACGGGCAAGACGCTGCTCGCGCGCGCCGTCGCCGGCGAGGCGGGCGTGCCGTTCTACTCGATCTCCGGCTCCGACTTCGTCGAGATGTTCGTGGGTGTCGGTGCCTCCCGGGTCCGTGACCTGTTCGAGCAGGCCAAGGCGAACGCCCCGGCGATCGTCTTCGTCGACGAGATCGACGCCGTCGGCCGGCACCGCGGCGCGGGCCTCGGCGGCGGCCACGACGAGCGCGAGCAGACGCTGAACCAGCTCCTCGTCGAGATGGACGGCTTCGACGTCAAGGGCGGCGTGATCCTGATCGCCGCGACCAACCGCCCGGACATCCTGGACCCGGCGCTGCTGCGCCCCGGCCGCTTCGACCGGCAGATCGCCGTCGACCGCCCGGACATGCAGGGCCGCCTGGAGATCCTCAAGGTCCACCAGAAGGGCAAGCCGGTCGCGCCGGACGTCGACCTGACGGCCGTCGCCAAGCGCACCCCCGGCTTCACCGGCGCCGACCTGTCGAACGTGCTCAACGAAGCCGCGCTGCTGACGGCCCGCAGCGACGCGAAGCTGATCGACAACAAGGCGCTGGACGAGGCGATCGACCGCGTGGTGGCCGGACCGCAGAAGCGGACCCGCATCATGTCGGAGAAGGAGAAGAAGATCACCGCGTACCACGAGGGCGGACACGCCCTGGTCGCGGCCGCTTCGCCGAACTCCGACCCGGTCCACAAGATCACGATCTTGTCCCGCGGCCGGGCCCTGGGCTACACCATGGTGCTGCCGGACGAGGACAAGTACTCGACCACGCGCAACGAGATGCTCGACCAGCTGGCGTACATGCTCGGTGGCCGCGCGGCCGAGGAGCTGGTCTTCCACGACCCGACCACCGGCGCCGCGAACGACATCGAGAAGGCGACCGCGACGGCCCGCGCCATGGTCACCCAGTACGGCATGACCGAGCGGCTCGGCGCGATCAAGTTCGGCTCCGACAACTCCGAGCCGTTCCTCGGCCGTGAGATGGGTCACCAGCGCGACTACTCCGAAGAGGTCGCCGCGCTGGTCGACGAAGAGGTCAAGAAGCTCATCGAGACCGCGCACAACGAGGCGTGGGAGATCCTGGTCGAGAACCGCGACGTGCTCGACAACCTGGTTCTGCAGCTCCTGGAGAAGGAGACGCTGAACAAGGAAGAGGTCGCCGAGGTCTTCAAGCACATCGTCAAGCGCCCGGCCCGCCCGGCGTGGACCGGCTCCTCGCGGCGTACGCCGTCGACCCGCCCGCCGGTGCTCTCCCCGAAGGAGCTGGCCCCGGCCAACGGCTCGGCCCCCTCGGCCTCCTCGTCGAATGTCTCGACCGAGAAGACCGAGTCCCCCGAGGACCGGACGCCGGAGAGCTGACCGCTTCCGAACGCCGCTGACAGGCACCGGCCGGGTCCGCCCGGCCGCAGACCGGGTCCGTACGGAACACTCCGTACGGACCCGGTTTTTTTCGCAGCGGTGCGGCTGCCATGTGCGCAATGTCGTGGGGCTCACACCGGCCCCGGAATGAAAGCCGCGCCCCACGGGTTCTAGCCTGGACGTGTGGTACTCCGCCTGAGGAGCGGGCGCAACAGGAACGAGGCACGAGATGACCGATCCGGTGACGCTGGACGGCGACGGCAAGATCGGCGAGTTCGACGAGAAGCGCGCCGAGAACGCCGTACGTGAGCTGCTGATCGCCGTCGGCGAGGACCCGGACCGCGAGGGCCTCCTGGAGACGCCGGCGCGGGTCGCCCGGGCGTACAAGGAGATCCTGGCCGGGCTGCGCCAGGAGCCCGAGGACGTCCTGACGACGACCTTCGACCTGGGCCACGACGAGATGGTGCTGGTCAAGGACATCGAGATCGTCTCGCTGTGCGAGCACCACCTGCTGCCCTTCCACGGCGTCGCGCACGTCGGCTACATCCCGGCCGAGAGCGGCAAGATCACCGGGCTGTCCAAGCTGGCCCGGCTGGTCGAGGTCTTCGCCCGCCGCCCGCAGGTGCAGGAACGCCTCACCACGCAGATCGCGGACTCCCTGATGCGCATCCTGGAGGCCCGCGGCGCCATCGTGGTGGTCGAGGCCGAGCACATGTGCATGTCGGTGCGCGGCATCCGCAAGCCGGGCGCCAAGACGACCACCTCGGCCGTACGCGGCCAGCTGCGGGACTCCACGACCCGCTCCGAGGCGATGAGCCTGATACTGGCCCGCTGAGCCGCTGACGCCTTCCCGGGCGTACGTACGGAAGCGGGCGGGGCCCGGTGGGATGTCCACCGGGCCCCGCCCGCTTCCGTACGCCGCCCCCTGGGCGGTTGCGCCGCTACGCCTTGAGGTGGCCGCCCATCCACTCCAAGGCGGCCGGTATCTCACGCCGCCAGGTGTTGAAGTTGTGGCCGCCGCTGTCGAGGATGATCGACGCGATCCGGCCCGGGGACTTGGTCTGCTGGATGAACTTCAGGGTGTCCTTGTAGTTCTCCTCGCCCTGCTTGCTGGAGGTGACGAGGAGGTTCACCGGCGCCGCAGGAAGGTTTTTCTGCCGCCACATGAGGTCGTTCTCGCGCTGCAGCTGCTTGCTGCCGCCGAACAGGTCGCCGGTCGTGGCGTCCAGCGGGGCCTTGTACGCGCCGGAGAGGGCCACGCCGGTGGAGAACGCCTTGGGGTGGCGCATCGGCATCTTCAGGGCGCAGTAGCCGCCCGTGGAGTCCCCTATGACGCCCCAGTTCCTGGCGTCGGTGCCCACCCGGTAGTGGCTGGCTATGTCGTGGCGCACGTCATGGGTGAAGAACGTCTCGGTCTGCGGGCCGTTCGGGATGTCCACGCACTCGGTGTCCCGCGGCGGCGCCACGGTCGGCCGCATCATGACCAGTATCGTCGGCTGCATCTTGTTCTTGCGGACCAGGTCGTGCTGGGTCTGCGGGAAGTGCAGCTTCTTGTAGAGGGCCTGCGCGGTGCCCGGGTAGCCGGTCAGCACCACGGACGCCGGGAAGCGCTTCTTCGCGTACTTGGCCTGGAAGTACTGCGGCGGCAGATACACGAACGCCGGGCTGTTGATCTTGGATTTCTCGCCCTGGAGCACGACCTTGTCTATCCGGCCCCCGACGTGCGGCTTGGAACCGCCGGGCACGCCCACGTGCTCGCTGCCGAGCATCTTCAGCTTGGTGCCGTTCGGACCGGTCTCGTAATTGGTCACCACGCCCGGCTCCTGCTCCTTGCCGAACAGGTCCGCCCAGGATGCGTAGAAACCGAACGAATTGTTCGCGAAGAGGCCGATCGACGCGAAGATCGACAGCTGGGTCGCCAGCAGCAGGCCGATGCGGCCGAGGACCGCGCGCCAGTTGCGCTTGGACAGGCGAGGCCACAGCCAGATGGTGAGGACAAAGAGTGCTACCGCGAAAAGGACGGCCAGGAGCAGCACTTTTTTGCTGGTGAGACCCATGTGGCGCTTTCTTCCGGGCGGCCGGTCGACACGGCCGCAGGTGGAACCCCGGGCCCTGAAACGCCGTCATACAGGGCGCAAAAGTCCAGATGCTGCGACTAACACTCGCACGTTCTCTCGACCGGGGCGACGGGAAAGTAATGTCTGACAGGCTAGATGGCGAAAAGTCCGGGACGGTTGCGTGGCGTCCGCCACGCTGGCTGCGCGGCCCCCGCCCGGAAAAGGTGCCGCCACTGGTGGGGACCGCCGGAGCGGTCGTCGGGCTGCTGAATCTGGCGGCCGGGCTCTTCCCCCGTTTCCGGCACAGCCGGCTGCATGCGCTGGCGGAGGTCCTGCCGGGCGCCGTGAGCGCCCTGGCCGCGGCTTCTTCCATAGTCGTCGGCATCCTGCTCCTGATGCTCGCCCACGGGCTCAAACGGCGTAAGCGCCGGGCCTGGGTGGCGGCCGTCGCGCTGCTCCCGGTGGGCATCGCGGCCCAGCTGGTCTACCGGCACTCCGTCCTCGGGGCGGTCCTCTCGCTGGCCCTGCTGGCCTTCCTGGTGTGGCACCGCCGCGCCTTCGAGGCGCTGCCGGACCCGCGCAGCCGGGTGAAGGCGCTGCTGAACTTCATCGCCCTCGGGGGGATCAGCTTCGGCCTCGGCCTGGTGATCGTGAACACCCACCCGCACAAGATCGTCGGCGATCCGTCGGTGTGGGAGCGGCTCAAGCACGTCATGTGGGGCCTGTTCGGCTTCGAGGGCCCGGTCCGGTACGTGAACAACGTCGACTACACCGTCGGCTACTCCCTCGGCGCCCTCGGCCTGCTGACCGTCGCCACCACCGCCTACCTGGCCTTCCGCCCCGAGCACCCGGCCGCCCGGCTCACCGAGCAGGACGAGGAGCGGCTGCGCGAGCTGCTCGCCAAGCACGGCAGCCGCGACTCCCTCGGCTACTTCGCGCTCCGCCACGACAAGGGCGCGGTCTTCTCGCCGACCGGCAAGGCCGCGGTCTGCTACCGGGTCATATCCGGCGTGATGCTCGCCAGCGGCGACCCGATCGGCGACGTGGAGGCGTGGCCGGGCGCCATCGAGCGCTTCATGGAGGAGGCACGGGCGCACTCCTGGACCCCGGCGGTGCACGGGTGCAGCGAGACCGGCGGCCAGGTCTGGACCCGCGAGACCGGCATGGACGCGCTGGAGCTGGGCGACGAGGCGATCGTGGACGTGGCGGACTTCACCCTCACGGGCCGCGCGATGCGCAACGTACGCCAGATGGTCAAGCGCATCGAGCGCAACGGGTACGAGACCCGGGTGCGCCGGGTGAGCGACCTGGAGCCGGAGGAGCTGGCCCGTATCCAGGAGGCCGCCGACGCCTGGCGGGACACCGACGACGAGCGCGGCTTCTCCATGGCGCTGGGCCGCATCGACGCGGAGAAGGACCGTGACGCGGTGATCGCCACCGCTCACCTGGCCCCGGCGGAGGGCGAGGAGCCCGGCCCGTTCGGTGACCTGAAGGCCATGCAGTACTTCGTGCCCTGGGGCAGGGACGGGATGTCGCTGGAGCGGATGCGGCGCGACCGCAGCGCCGATCCCGGCATGAACGAACTGCTGATCGTGGCCGCCCTCCAGGCCGCCCCCGGCCTGAAGATCAAGCAGCTCTCGCTGAACTTCGCGGTCTTCCGCTCCTATCTGGAGCGCGGTGAGAAGCTGGGTGCCGGACCGGTGATGCGCATTTCGCGCGCGACGCTGATCTTCCTGTCCCGCTGGTACCAGATCGAGTCGCTGTACAAGTTCAACGACAAGTTCCAGCCGCGCTGGGTACCGCGCTTCGTGGTCTTCCGCAACAGCCGGGACATCCCGCGTATCGGCCTGGCCACCCTCCAGGCCGAGGGGTACCTGGAACTGAGTCTGCCCCGGGCGCTGCGCCGCAGGACGCCCGCCGAGCCGCGGCCGTGCGCGCACAAGGACGAGCCCATCACCGCGGACGCGGTCGGGACCGCCGCGTAGGAGCCGGTGTGCCGCCCGCCCCGACCGGGGTGGGCGGCCCCGTACCGCTCACGCCTAGGCTGGAGCCATGAGTACCTTGCGCGGCCGGGTGGCCGGACTTCCGGACTGGGACCGCTGCGCGGTGATGGGCGTGGTGAACGTGACGCCCGACTCGTTCTCCGACGGCGGGCGGTGGTTCGACACCGAGCTGGCCGTCAAACACGGCCTCGATCTGGTCGCGCAGGGCGCCGACCTGGTGGACGTGGGCGGCGAGTCGACGCGGCCGGGCGCCGCCCGGGTGGACGAGGCCGAGGAGCTGCGCCGGGTCGTGCCGGTCGTACGGGAGCTGTGCGCCGCCGGGGTCACGGTCTCGGTGGACACCATGCGGGCCTCGGTCGCCGAACAGGCCGTCGCGGCCGGCGCGTGCCTGGTCAACGACGTGAGCGCGGGCGCGGCCGATCCGGCGATGGTGCCGGTGGTGGCCGCGGCCGGGGTGCCGTTCGTGGTCATGCACTGGCGCGGCCGGTCCATCGACATGAACAACCGGGCCGTCTACGGGGACGTGGTCTCCGAGGTGGTCGACGAGCTGCGGCAGAGCCTGGACCGGGCGGTGGCCGGCGGCATCGACCCCGAGCGCGTCGTGATCGACCCGGGACTGGGCTTCGCCAAGGAGGCCGCGCACGACCTCGCGCTGGTCGCGCACCTGGCCCGGCTGCGGGAGCTGGGCCGTCCGCTGCTGGTGGCCGCTTCGCGCAAACGTTTCCTGGGCAGGGTGCTGGCAGGGGACGCGCACGCCGCCCCGCCGCCGGCCCGGGAGCGGGACGCGGCGACGGCCGCGGTCTCGGCGATCGTCGCGCGGGAGGGAGCCTGGGCGGTGCGGGTCCACGAGGTACGGGCGAGCGCGGACGCGGTACGGGTCGCCCGCGCCGTGGAGGGCGCGGCGCAGGAGACGGGCGGGACGAGTGTGACGGGGGCCGCAGGAGCGGCGGACGCGACGGGAGCGGTGTGAGTCCACGTACGGACATCGAGCTGGTCGAGCAGGCGAACACCGACCTGTACGAGGCCATGGAGCGCGGTGATCACGCGGCCATGTCCGAGATGTGGATGGACGGCCAGGTGAGCGTGGTGCACCCGGGCTGGCCGGTGCTGCGCGGGCGCGGTGAGGTGCTGCGCTCGTACGCCCTGATCATGGCGAACACCGAGTACATCCAGTTCTTCCTGACGGACGTGGAGATCGACGTCTTGGGCGACACCGCGCTGGTGACCTGCACCGAGAACATCCTCAGCGGCGGGCCCGCGGAGGAGGACGGCTCGGTCGGGCCGCTGATCGGCCAGCTGGTCGTGGCGACCAACGTCTTCCGGCGTACGGAAGAGGGCTGGCGGGTCTGGTCGCACCACGGCTCGCCCGTCCTGGCGGACCGGGACGACGACGAGGACGGGGAGGCGGGGGAGGCCGGCGACGGCGACGGGCCGGGCGCCGGAAGCGTGGGCGGCGGCTGACGAACGTGAAACCCGCGTGAAGTCTTCGGGGAGTTCCGCGGACGCTGTGTGGTCGTGCCGTGGTGGTGCCGGGGCCGCCGGCAGGTCCGGACCAGGGCGGACGACGGCCGGGCCCGTCAGCGGGAAGCGTCAGCAAGGTCGACTTCTGCGCACCCGTTCGAGCCAAGTGCTGCGAGGGTAGGGGTGGGGCCGCGGAGGCCCGGGTAGTGGCCGCGCGGACGACTGCTCGACCGCCTCGGCAGCGCCGCCCGGCAGCGGGACGAGACCTTGAGCGCGGCCCCCGTGGGCAAGCACTGTCGGTGCTCGCAGGTAGATTCGATGGCGGGGCGGCGTGCCGGACGAGTCCGGTGCCCCCGCCCGCAATTCCGACGATCAGTGGTACCAGAGGTGCCAATGGGACCAGTGGGAGTGTGATTCGCGTGGATCGTGTCGCGCTGCGTGGGCTGAAGGCCAGAGGGCACCACGGGGTCTTCCCCCGGGAACGCGAAGAGGGCCAGACCTTCATCGTGGACCTGGTGCTGGGCCTGGACACCCGCCCGGCGGCGGCGGCCGACGACCTCGCGAAGACCGTGCATTACGGCGTCGTGGCGGAGGAGGTCGTGGCCGTCGTCGAGGGCGAGCCGGTCGACCTCATCGAGACGCTCGCGGAGCGTATCGCCGGTCAGTGCCTCAAGCATGAGGGGGTGCAGGAGGTGGAGGTGGTCGTCCACAAGCCGGACGCCCCGATCACCGTCCCCTTTGACGACGTGACCATCACCATCACCCGGAGCCGAGTATGACCAGCAGTGACCCGACCGTGCAGCCGGTGCCCACGTCCGTGGTGGAGCGGGTGGACGCCGCGGACGTGACCCTCTCCAACCCCAAACGCGCCGTGATCTCCCTCGGCAGCAACCTCGGCAACCGCCTGGAGACCATCCAGGGGGCCATCGACGCGCTGGAGGACACCCCCGGCGTCCGGGTCAAGGCCGTCTCGCCGGTCTACGAGACCGAGCCGTGGGGCGTCGACCCGGGCTCCCAGCCCACGTACTTCAACGCGGTGGTGCTCATCAAGACGACGCTGCCGCCCAGCTCGCTGCTGGAGCGCGGGCACGCCATCGAGGAGGCCTTCGAGCGCGTCCGCGACGAGCGCTGGGGCCCGCGCACGATCGACGTCGACATCCTCGCGTACCAGGACGTGGTCTCCGAGGACCCGCTGCTCACCCTGCCGCACCCGCGCGCCCATGAGCGTGCCTTCGTGCTGGTGCCGTGGCACGACGTCGACCCGGAGGCGGAGGTCCCGGGCCGCGGCGCGGTGGTGGAACTGCTCTCCGTGGTCGGCCGCGAGGGCGTGACGCCGCGGGTGGACCTGGAGCTGCGGCTGCCGGAGTAGCGGTCCCGGCAGCGCGGCCGCCGCGTGGCGGCCGTCCAGGAACCGAGACTGCCGGGGCAGTCGTTAAGACTCCGGCACACGTACGAGAACGAAGGCACGAGGGGCGAGCGCTCGGTGAAGCAGCTACACATCAAAGTGCTGGTCGGGCTGTTCCTGGCGGCCGGGGTGCTGGCGTGGGCCGGCGCCCGGCTGTGGGACACCTTCGGCACGCTCCCCAGCGTGCCGCTGGCGGCCCCCATCGTGCTGGCCCTGATCGCCGCCGTCCTGGCCGCCACCGCCCTGTCCCTGCGCTCCCGGCTGAACGCCCAGCGCGCCCGGGAGCCCGGCGCCAAGGGCGTCGACCCGCTGGTCGCCGCCCGCGCCGTCGTCTTCGGCCAGGCGAGCGCCCTGGTGGCGTCCCTGGTGGCCGGTCTGTACGGCGGCGTCGGCGTCTTCCTGCTCACCACGAGCCTGGATGTGGACCCCCGCCGGGACCAGGCCATCCACGCCGGCTTCTCGGTCCTGGCGGGGCTGGCGGTGGTCGCGGCCGCGATCTTCCTGGAGCGGGTGTGCAAGCTTCCGGAGGACGACGACGAGACGGGGGCGGGGGGCGCGAGCCCGGCGTGAGCCTCGGCCGGTGACGTACGGTCCCGTTTCGGCAGCGTACGTATCCGGCCCGCCCCGTCCCTCCCGTGCTCCGTACGGCCTACGCGCTGGGGACGCTCTCCACCACGACGTCCTCCCGCTGTACGTGCCCCGCGTCCGCCGCCGTCGACCGCCGCAGCGCGGCATGCAGGCCCGTGGGCGTCAGTACGCCGAGGAAGCGCTCGCCGTCCACGACCGCGATCCAGCCCGCGTCGTGCTGGAGCATCGTGCTGAACGCCTGCTTCAGCGGCGCTCCGAGCGGCAGCCACGCGTCCATGCGCCGCGCGTGGTCCCGTACCTCGCCGCCGGCCTTGCCGGGCCCGCCGGGCCCGCCCGTCCCGGCGGCCAGCCCGGCGCCGGAGACCCACCCGTGCAGGCTCCCGTCCGCGTCGAGCACCACGGCCCACGCCGCGCCCTCCTCGGCCAGCCGGCCCGCGGCCCGCGCCGCGTCGTCGTCGAGCCGGACCACCGGCGGCTGCTCCAGGTCGCCGGTCTCGATCGGGGTGACCGAGAGCCGCTTGAGGCCGCGGTCGGCGCCGACGAACTCCGCCACGTACGGGGTGGCCGGCGCGCCCAGCACCGTGGCCGGGGTGTCGAACTGCTCGACACGCCCCGCTCCGTACACCGCGATGCGGTCCCCGAGCCGGACCGCTTCCTCGATGTCGTGGGTGACGAAGAGCACCGTCTTGTGGAGCGTGGACTGCAGGCGCAGGAACTCCGTCTGGAGGTGCTCGCGCACCACCGGGTCCACCGCGCCGAACGGCTCGTCCATCAGCAGGACGGGCGGGTCGGCGGCCAGCGCGCGGGCCACGCCGACGCGCTGGCGCTGGCCGCCGGAGAGCTGTTCCGGGTAGCGGTCCCCGTACTGCGCCGGGTCCAGGCCGACCAGGTCGAGGAGTTCGGCCGCGCGGTCGCGGGCCTTCTTGCGCTGCCAGCCGAGCAGGTGCGGGACGGTGGCGGTGTTGTCCAGCACCGTCTTGTGCGGGAAGAGGCCGACCTGCTGGATGACGTAGCCGATGCGGCGCCGCAGCTCGACGGGGTCGATGGCCGATATGTCCGCGCCGTCCAGATAGATGTGACCGCTCGTCGGCTCGATGAGCCGGTTGACCATCTTCATCGTCGTGGTCTTGCCGCAGCCCGACGGCCCGACGAGCGTGACCAGCTCGCCCTCCCCGACCTCGAAGGAGAGGTCGTCGACGGCGGTGGTGCCGTCGGCGTAGCTCTTGGTGACGTGCTCGAAACGGATCATGGTGGGGTCCCCCAGTGTGAACGGTCGCCGGCCGGGCAGACGCTCGGAGCGCTCCTCGGCTGATACCCGCGGAATCCGTTCTGTCGCAGGCGTCTTGTTACGACTGGATGGCGGGCCGGTTGGATTGTCAGTGGTGGGGGATAGGGTCGCAGACAGTCACCGAAAATGTGAGCGACAGGGCGGGGGAGGTGACCGCGGGTGAGTGCACAGAGCTGTCTGGAAGCGAACGACTGGATCTGCGGTGAGTATGTCCGGACGCGCAGCCAGGAGTTGATCGACGCGACCGTCCAGCATGTGGGCATCACGCTGGTGTCCGTCGTCATCGGGCTGCTGATCGCCTTCCCGCTGGCGCTGGTGGCCCGCCGCTGGCGGGCCGCCGCGGGCCCGGTCCTCGGGCTGACGACGATTTTGTACACGGTCCCGTCACTGGCCATGTTCGCCCTGCTGACCCCGCTCTTCGGCGTCTCCGCGGCCGTGGTGATCACGGGCCTCGTGCTGTATTCGCTGACCATCCTCGTGCGCAACATCCTGGCCGGGCTGGAGTCCGTGCCGCAGGAGGTGCGCGAGGCGGCCCGCGGCATGGGGTACGGCCCGGTGAAGCTGCTGTTCGGCGTCGAACTCCCGCTGGCGTTGCCAGCGTTGACGGCCGGGCTGCGCATCGCGACCGTATCGACGGTGGCGATGACGACGATCGGCGCCGTGGTGGGCTACGGCGGCCTCGGCAACCTCATATCCAGCGGCATGGAGGGCTTCTTCAAGGCGGAGGTGCTGACGGCCTCGGTGCTGTGCGTACTGCTGGCCGTCATCGCCGACGTGCTCCTCCTCGGCCTCCAGCGGCTGCTGACGCCGTGGACCCGGGCGCAGGCGCGGGCGCGCTCCCGGGCGCGGCGCGAGCGGCGGGCCGCCGGCCGGGCGAAGAAGGCGGTGGCCTAGGCGATGGACGCGATAACGGGCGCGTGGGACTGGCTGGCGACCTCGGCCAACTGGGCCGGCGAGAAGGGGGTGTGGCACCGGCTCGGCGAGCATGTCTACCTCAGCGCGCTGTGCCTGGCGATCTCCTGCCTGATAGCCCTGCCGGTCGCCCTGTACCTGGGCCACATCGGCAAGGGCGGGGCGCTGGCCGTCAACATCTCCAACGTGGGCCGCGCGGTGCCGACGTTCGCCGTCCTGGTCCTGCTGACGCTCAGTCCGCTGGGCACGGCGGGGGACTGGCCGACGATCATCGCGTTGGTGCTGTTCGCGGTGCCGCCGCTGCTGACCAACGCGTACGTGGGCATGCGGGAGGCCGACCGGGACGTGGTCGAGGCGGCGCGCGGGATGGGCATGTCCGGGCCGCAGCTGCTGCTGCGGGTCGAGCTGCCGCTCGCGTATCCGCTGATCATGACCGGGCTGCGCTCGGCCGGTGTCCAGGTGGTGGCCACGGCCACGCTGGCCGCGCTCGCGGGCGGCGGCGGCCTCGGCCGCATCATCACCGCCGGGTTCGGCAACTACAACACACCGCAGGTGGTGGCGGGCGCGGTGCTCGTGGCCGTCCTGGCGCTGCTGGTCGAAGGGCTGCTGGTGCTGACGGACCGGGCCTTCGACCCGATGCGCCGGGGCCGGAGCCGGGCGCGCAAGTCCCGTAGGACGGCCGGCGAGGCGGCTGCGGCCGGGAGCGCCGCGTGAGGACCGGACCGTCCGGCCCACCGGTCTCGCGGCCCGCACAGGAACTCTCTTCTTTCCTCATGGATGGTGAACCGGTATGAACCAGGACTCGAACAGCCAGCACCACAGCCATCGGCCCGGCCGCGGCCGGAGACCGGCCCGCGCCGTGCGGGCGGCGCTCGTCGCGGGCACCGTGGTCGCGCTGGCGGGCGGGCTGGCCGCCTGCGGGGGAAAGAGCCTGGAGGAGAAGGGCGGCGCGCAGAGCGGCGGCGGTAAGGGCGACATCGTCATCGGCTCCGCCGGATTCACCGAGTCGAAGGTGCTCGCGGAGATCTATTCCAAGATCCTTAACGACGCGGGATACCACGCCACGGTCAAGACGCTCGCCAATCGTGAGCTGTACGAACCGGCGCTGGAGAAGGGCCAGATCGACGTCGTACCGGAATACGCCTCGACGCTCGCCGAATTCCTCAACGCCAAGAAGAACGGCCCCGACGCGAAGCCCGTCGCCTCCAGCGACATCGACAAGACCGTCGAGGCCCTGAAGGCGCTCGCCGGACCCCGCGGACTGAAGGTGCTGCCGGCCGGTGCGGCCACCGACCAGAACGCGTTCGCGGTGACCAAGGAATTCGCCGACCGCAACCACCTGAAGACGCTCTCCGACCTCGGCCGGTCGAAGCAGAAGATCAAGCTGGCGGCGGGCGAGGAGTGCGAGACGCGGCCGTTCTGCAAGCCGGGCCTGGAGAAGACGTACGGCATAGACGTGGCGGGCATCGACCCGAAGGGCGTCGGCACCACCCAGGCCAAGCAGGCGGTCAAGGACGGCACGGACCAGATGGTGCTGACCACGACGACGGACGCCACGCTCGACAACTTCGGCCTGGTGCTGCTGAAGGACGACAAGAAGCTGCAGAATGCCGACAATGTGCTGCCCGTGGTGAATGCGAAGAGCGCCGGTGACAAGGAGATCGAGACGGCTCTCGGCAAGCTCACGGACAAGCTGACGACCGCCGACCTGATCGACCTGAACCGCAAGGTCGACGCGGAACGGCAGAAGCCGGCGGATGTCGCGCGCGCATATCTGGAGTCGAAGGGACTGGCAAAGAAGTAACCACCATGAAACGAAGCGGCGGGCGGGGCCCCATAGGTCCCGCACGCACGGTAAGTTTCAGGCCATGCCACGAGGACGCCACCGCCATTCGCCACCCCTGCACCGGCTTCTTCCCCCCGTAACGGTCGCCGGTGTGTCCCTAGCCTGCGCCTCGGGTGTCTGGTTCGTCGGTGATGACCTGGTACAGGGCGCTCTCGCCACGGGCGCGGCGGCCGCCGCGGTCACCGGCTCCGTCCTGCTGCGCGCCTGGGACCGTACGGCCGGCAAGAGCGTCGCCGACCTGAAGAACGCCCGGGTGCGGGACGAGTGGAAGACCGACGAGCGGATAGCCGAGCTCGAAACGGACCTGGAGGAGTCCCGCGAGATACGCGGCAAGCTGGACACCAAGCTGCGGTCCAAGCGGGCCGAGCTGGCCCGGCTGCGCAGTGAGCACGCCGAGCTGCTGCGCCGCTACGCCACCGCCGAGACCGAGCGCGCCAGCGCGCTGGAAGGCCGCCGACTGCTCGCCATCGAGGCCGGCACGCCTGCCGGAGAGCTCACGGCCGGGGCCGGCCCGGACGGTGTGCCGGGCACGCTCACCACGGTGATGTACCACCGGGCGGCGGAAGCGCTGCGGCAGCTGCCGCGCAACGCGGCCCGCCAGGCCGAGCGCGTACAGGCCCGGGACGGTGAGGACGGCCAGGGGAATCCCGCGGCGGCCACGGAGCCTTCGGCCGCGCAGGGCCGTACCCGTACGGCCGCCGCCTTGGAGATGGGCGGTTCGGAGCTGGGGGGCTCGGAGGCGAGCGGTTCTGAGCTGGGTGGTTCTGAGCTGGGCGGTTCTGAGCCGACTGGTTCGGGTCCCGGTGGTTCGGGTTCCGATGGTTCGAGTTCTGACGGTTCGGGCCCCGGCGGTTCGCGGGCCGGTGATCCCGTGGTCGCCGCCGGTGAGGGCGCTGATGCTGCTTCCGGCAGCGACGGCCCCGGTGGTGACCTGGACTCCGCCGATGCCGACGCCGACGCCGATGCAGACGCGCGGGACGCCGGGCGGCAGACCGCGCTCGCCCGGACGGCGCCGAACCTGCGGCCCGTACCGGCCGCCGCGGCCGTCGTCCCGCCCGTACAGGCGCCGCGGCTGCCCGCTTCCCGGGAGCAGGGCGGTTTTGACTTCTTCGGTACGGCCACGGGCACCGGCGCCGTACCGAACGGGGCGTCGCCGACCCGTCCGGGTACGGGCGTGCCGTCGGCCGTGCCGTCAGCCGTGCCGCGGCGCGTGAAGCCGGCCCGGCAGCTGGAGGAGGACCTGGCCGACGTGGTCGGGGACGAGGCGGTCGCCGAACAGTCGGCGCGCGGTCGGGGCCGTACGACGGATGACGTGCGGGCCGAGAACGGTCAGAAGACCATGGGCGGTCAGAAGGCCACGGACGGTCAGAAGCCCGGCGCGGATGGGGCCGGCAAGGCGGCCGAGTCCGAGGACTCCGGTGACGGTGAGGTCATCGACCTGACCGCGCACGACGAGACCGAGCAGATCGACCTGGTGGGGCTGCGCAGCGCGGTCTCTTCCTGACCGTTTCCGTATGCGCCCGGTGCTGGTGCCCCTCCCCCCATACGGCGGGGGACCGGCCCACTGCCGGGCGCATCCGCGTTACTCCCGGCGCTGTCCGACCGCCGTCAGTACGGCCGCGACCAGCGTGAATCCGGCCGCCAGCCACGGCAGACGGGCCGCCCCCATCGTTTCCACGCCGATGCCGCCCAGGCCGCCCGCCAGGGACACGGCGAGGTAGATCGCGGCCGCGTTGAGGGAGACGACCACGGCCTGCGCCTGTGGGGCGAGCGCGGCGATCCGGTGCTGCTGTGGGGTGGTCACCGAGAACGACACCCATCCGGACACCGCCACCGCGATCAGCGCGGCGGGCAGCCACTCCCGGCTCAGCGGTACGAGCGCGAAGACGACGGTCAGCGAGAGCGCGGCCCCGAGGATCACCCGCCGCGGGCCGAAACGGTCGGCCAGGTGCCCGGCGACGAGGTTCCCCGCCGTACCGGTGACGCCGAAGACCAGCAGCAGGACCGCCGCCAGGCCGGTGTCCGTGCCGCCGCCGTCCGCGCCGCGGCCGAGCACGGGCGCGTAGACGGCGCTGATGTACTCGAACGGGATGTAGATCCCGACGAATACGACGACGGTGATGACCAGCGCGTACAGGACATGGCGGTCCGCCAGTGGGGCGAGGCGGCGGCGCAGGCCGCGCGGGGTGTCGATGCGGACGCGGGGCAGGCGGGCGGCGAGCAGCGGTACGACGAGCAGGGGCAGGGCGGTGACCAGCCACATCGTGGTGCGCCAGCCGTACGCGCCGCCGACGGCGGTGCCGAGCGGCGCCCCGAGGACCAGCGCGGAGGTCAGCCCGGTGTTCACCAGCGCGAAGGCCCGCCCGCGTGCCGCCTCGCCCGCGAGGGCGGCGGCGGTGGCCGAGGCGTTCGGGGTGTAGAGCGCGGCGCCGGCCGCCGCGACGACGCGGGCGGCCAGGGCCAGCGGGTAGGTGGGGGCGAGGGCGGTGGCCGCGTTGCCGAGTGCGAAGACGAGCAGCGCGGTGATCAGGACCGTACGCCGCGACCAGCCCGCGGTGAGCGCCGCCAGGAGGGGCGAGAGCAGCGCGTAGCCGATGGCGAACGTGGTGACGAGCTGTCCGGCGGCGCCGAGGCCGATGTGCAGATCGGCGGCGATGTCGGGCAGGACACCGGCGATCACGAAGGCGTCGGTGCCGACGACGAACGTGCCGAGGGCGAGCACCACCCCGTGGAAGCGCCAGCTTCCGGCGGCAGGTGGGTTAGGCGGGGCAGGCATGGCAGGCGGAGCAGGCGAGGTAGATGGGGCAGGTGCGGGAGGCAGGACGGGGGAGGTGGGTGCGGTGGGCGCCGTGGGTGCGCACGACGGCGGATGGGACGCGCTGTTGCGGGGCATGCGGTCTCCGGCTCAGGAAATGGTACCGATCGGTACCGTCTGCTGGGATGGCGAGACGGTACCGATCGGTTCCATCCGGGGTCAAGGTTGGTTATCGTGGCCGCATGCCGACCAACGCCAGGGAGCGGCTCGTCAGGGCAGCCGAAGACCTCTTCTACGCCGAGGGCATCCGTGCCGTCGGCGTGGAGCGGCTGCTCGCCACCTCCGGGGTGGGTCGGGCCTCGTTCTACCGGCACTTCGCGAGCAAGGACGACCTGGTCGTGGCCATGATCGACGGGTATGGCCGGCGCTGGTTCGACTGGCTGCACGCCGCGGTCGCCGAACGCGGCGGCACGCCGCTCGCCCTCTTCGACGCCCTCGCCGTGCGCTTCGAGTCCGACGACTACCGCGGCTGCGCCGCCATCAACACCATGGTCGAGATCGCCGACCCGGCCAGCGCCGCGCACCGCGCCGCCGCCGCCCACAAGGCCACTTTGACCTCGTACGTCGCCGAACTGCTCACCGGCGCCGGCTACATCCGCGGTACCCGCGAACTCGCCGAGCAGCTCGTCCTGCTGATCGACGGTGCCCAGGTCACCGCCCTGCGCGAGCGTTCGGCGGCCCCCGCCCGCCGCGCCAAGGCGGTGGCGGCCGCCCTGCTCGCGGCTGCCTGACTCATCGGAAGCGGCGGACCAGGGAGTCGAGCGGGCTCCGGTCCGATGTGGGCGCGAACGGCGTGCCTGTCCTGCGCGCGCGGAAGTAGATCAGCAGCGACTCGCCCAGGAAGCTGACGCCGATGGTGAGCTGGGTGGGGCGGGCGTACGGGTGCATGCCCATGTGCTCGGCGAAGACGCCGTAACCGGCGGAGACCAGCAGCGATGCGATGACGACGGCGAACGTGCGGCCGGTGTAGCGCTGCCACAGGGCGCCGTCCTTCTCGCCGAGGTGGACCAGGCGGCCGCGTACGGCGCCGAGCGCGAGGCCCAGGAAGGCGCCCGGGATCACCCAGGCGAGGTCGGTCCCGGTCACGTTGTCGGCCTTGGCGACGAAGGTGATGCCGAGTGCGGTCAGGACGGCCGGGCCCGCGAACAGCTCGCGGACGTTGACCGGCTCGCCCTTCAGCCGCTTCACGATCACGAGGACGAGGACCGCGGCGATGAGCGCCGCGAGCAGCCAGCCGTTCATGGTTCCCCCTGGGTGGTGGGCGTCGTAGATCGCACCAGTAGTTAGGTCGGCCGTTTTAGCTCGACCGGGCTAAAAAACAATTTAGCGCGGTCGTGCCACAATGGCCACCATGCCGAAGATCGTTGACCCCGGGGCCCGCCGCCGGGCCGTCGCCGACGCCGTGCTGCGCGTGATCGGCCGCGAAGGGGTGGAAGGCGCCTCGCTGCGCAACGTCGCCGAAGAGGCCGGGCTGGCCATCGGGTCGGTACGGCACTACTTCCACGACCACGACGAGCTGCTGCTCTTCACCATGCGCGAGCTGAGCACGCGCATCGACGGGCGCGTACGCACCCACGTGGACCGCCTGCTCGATCCGGCGGCGCGCGCCGAACGCCCGGCGCGGGTCGAGGAGCTGATCGGCGAGTTCCTGGCGCTGGACGAGGAGCGGCGGCAGGAGGCGGTCCTGTGGATGGCGTTCTGCGGGGCGGCCCGTATCCGCCCGGAACTGCGGGCGTGCGCGGTGGAGATGGAGACCGGCCTGCGCGACCTGCTGGCGCGGGTGCTGCGCGGCGCGCAGGAGTCCGGCGCCCTGCCCGCCGACCTGGACGTGGACCTGGAGTGCCTGCGGCTGTCCGCCCTGCTGGACGGGCTGAACCTGAGGGCGATGCTGGAGCCGGAGTACGTCACTCCGGAAGCGCAGCGGGCGGTGCTGCGGCGGCATCTGCAGGGGCTGAGGGTGCCGCGGTAATCGGCGGTGATCTGCGGTAATCCGGGTTGACCCGCGGTAATCCGGTCGACGGGCTGCCGTACCTTCGGCAGCATTCCGTCATGGCAGACAAGGAAGAACCGCAGCCGGAGCACGGGTTCCGCTTCTGGCCCCCGCACGGCATCCGCATCCGCACCCCGCGTCTGGAACTGCGCCTGCCGGACACCGCGCTGCTGGACGACCTCGCCGCGGTCTCCGCGGACGGTGTGCACGACCCGACGGAGATGCCGTTCAGTGTGCCCTGGACGGATGGTTCCCCGGAGGAGCGCGGGCGGAGCACCTTCCAGTACCAGCTCGGCTTGATCGCGGAATGGCGGCCGGAGCGCTGGGCGTTCGGCCTCGCCGTGATGCGGGGCGGCAAGCCGGTGGGCCTCCAGGAACTCGCCGCCGCCGACTTCGGCGTGACCCGGGAGGCGGAGACCGGCTCCTGGCTGGGGCTGGCCCACCAGAACCAGGGCATCGGTACGGAAATGCGCGCGGCCGCCCTGCACTTCGCCTTCGAACGGCTCGGCGCGCACGCCGTGACGTCCGCCGCGATGACGGACAACACCCGGTCCCTGGCCGTCTCGCGCAAGCTCGGCTACGTACCGGACGGGGTGAAGGTCATCGCGGTGCGCGGGGAGGCGCGGACGTTGCGGCGGCTGCGGCTGGACCGGGAGCGGTGGGAGGCGCACCGGACGGTGCCGGTCGAGGTGGCGGGGTGGACGCAGGAGTGCCGGGAGCTGTTCGCGGCATGAGGCGGCGGGCCGTACGGTGCGGCGGGACGTTCGCGTACGGGTACGCTGGCGGCCGAGTTGACCAGGGCGCGGCGCGCGCCGTACGGGACGCGCGGGCGCCGGGCGGGCGCGGGGGTGGGCAGTGGCCGGAACAAGCACCGGGAGAGCGGCTCGGCCGGTGACGCGGACGGCCCTGGCTGCCGCCCTCGCCATCACGGCGCTCGCTGGAGCCGGCTGCTCGTCGGCGTCCGAACCGAAGGCGCAGTCGGAACCGAAGCCCACGGCGAAGCCCTCCAGGACCGCGCCCGCCTGTCCCGAGGACGGTGTCGTCATCAAGGGGCTGCCGGTGGACGCCGCCATGGGCACCCGCGCGATGGGGATCACCCTGACCAACTGTGGCACCCGCCCGTACAAGATCAACGGCTACCCGGGCGTCCGCGTCCTCGACGAGCACCGCAAGCCGCTGGACGTGAAGATCGCGCACGGCTCGGACATCGTGGACGACGTCGGCCCCGAGCCGCTGACGCTCAAGCCGGGCGAGCACGTCGAAGCCGTACTGATGTGGCGCAACCGGGTCACGGACGTGACGCCCGCCGTGAACGGCGCGTACCTGGCGCTCACACCGGCCGAGAGCGGCGGCCGTCCGCAGACGGTGCGCGAACTGATCGACCTCGGCACCACCGGCAAGCTGGGCGTCACGGCGTGGCACCGGGAGGGGCCGAAGCCGCGCCGGTAGCGGGGAGGAGGCGGGCGGGCGACCGCGCGGGCCCGTACGGAGCCTTCCCCGCCGCTGTCACCTACTTGTCGATGTCGCCCACCACGAAGAACAGCGACCCGAGAATGGCCACCATGTCGGCGACGAGCGTGCCCGGCAGCAGCTCGGCCAGCGCCTGGATGTTGTTGTACGACGCCGAGCGCAGCTTGAGGCGGTACGGGGTCTTCTCGCCCTTGGAGACCAGGTAGTAGCCGTTGATGCCGAGCGGGTTCTCGGTCCAGGCGTAGGTCGCGCCCTCGGGGGCCTTGAGGACCTTCGGCAGGCGCTGGTTGATCGGCCCCGGCGGCAGGTCGGCGATCCGGTCCAGGCAGGCGTCGGCCAGGTCGAGGGAGTTGTGGGTCTGGTCCAGGAGGCATTCGAAGCGGGCCAGGCAGTCGCCCTCCTCGCGGGTGACCACCCGCAGCGTGTCCCGGAGATCCGCGTACGCCAGGTACGGCTCGTCGCGGCGCAGGTCGAAGTCGACGCCTGAGGCGCGGGCGATCGGCCCGGAGACGCCGTACGCGTGCACCGCCTCGCGGCTCAGTACGCCGATGCCGCGGGTCCGGCCGCGGAAGATCTCGTTGCCCAGGACCAGCCGGTCGAAGACGTCCATCCGGGAGCGGACCTCGGAGACGGCGTGCCGGGCGCGCCCGAGCCAGCCCGCCGGCAGGTCCTCCTTCAGGCCGCCGACGCGGTTGAACATGTAGTGCATGCGCCCGCCGGAGATCTCCTCCATCACGTTCTGCAGCTCTTCGCGCTCGCGGAAGGCGTGGAAGACGGGCGTGATGCCGCCCAGTTCCAGGGGGTAGGAGCCGAGGAACATCAGGTGGTTCAGGACCCGGTTCAGCTCGGCGAGGAGCGTACGGGTCCACACCGCGCGCTCGGGGACCTCCATGCCGAGCATCCGCTCCACGCCGAGGACCACGCCCAGCTCGTTGGAGAAGGCCGACAGCCAGTCGTGGCGGTTGGCGAGCATGATGATCTGCCGGTAGTCGCGTGCCTCGAAGAGCTTCTCGGCACCGCGGTGCATGTAGCCGATCACGGGCTCGGCGTGCTGGATGCGCTCGCCGTCCAGGACGAGGCGCAGCCGCAGCACGCCGTGCGTGGAGGGGTGCTGCGGGCCGATGTTCAGCACCATGTCGGTGCTCTCCGCCGCGCCGCCGATGCCGACCGTGGTCTCCGTCATGGGGACAGTCTCGCAGCTCGCCGGCCGCCGCCGGCCGTCACCTGGTGAGCAGTCCCGTACAGCTGCCGCCGACCGGTTGCAGCAGCCAGCCGAAGGAGCCCAGGCCCGCCGGGTCGGTCAGCTCCGCCGCCGCGCCCGCCGCGCCGAGGGCCCGTACGTAGGCGGCCGGGTCGCTGGACGCGAGGGACAGGGGCGGGCGGCGGCCGTCGATGCCGAGGGCGTGCAGCGCCTGCCGCTGGGAGAGATGCTCGGCGCCGGGGCCTGCGCAGGCGTCCAGGGCGACATGGGCGGTGATGTCGCAGGTGCCGTCGGGTACGGGGTGGACCTCGCGGCCTTCGCGGAAGCCGGTGAGCGTTCCGTAGGGCGGGCGGGCGTCGCGGGAGTGCGCGTAGTCGGCGGTGACGGCGAGCCCGGCGCGCAGGGTGCGTACGGCGCGGGACCAGGCTGCGTCCCGGGGGTGGCCGATCTCGGCACGCAGCCCGGAGGCGGGGGCGTGGTCCGGAGCGCAGTCCGGCAGCGGCCACCACCGGGCGAGCCAGTCGGCGTCCGCGCCGGTCACCGGGGCGCCGAGCCGTTCGGTGCCGTCCGCGCGGACCAGTACGAGCCTGGGCACCCCGTCCCCGTCGGTCTCGGCGACATCGACCGGGACGTTGTCCAGCCACTCGTTGGCGAAGAGCAGGCCCGTCAGAGAGCCGGGCGCGGGCAGCTCGGGGAGCCAGGTGACACGCTCGTCGAGACCGGCGGGCCGGGGGGCGCGTTCGACGGCGTACGGGCGCACGCGGGCGCACACCGGTTCGGGAAGCGCCGCCAGTACGCCGGTCAGCAGCTCGCCACGCCCGGCCCCCACGTCCACCAGCGCCAGGTCCGCCGGGCTCCCCAGCGCCGCGTCGACCCGGCACAGCAGCGTGGCCAGCGCCTCGGCGTACAGGGGGGATACATGCACGGACGTACGGAAGTGGCCGGCCGGGCCCGGCCCGTCGCCGCTGGTGTAGAAGCCGCCGGGGCCGTACAGCGCCCGCTCCGTCGCGTCCCGCCAGCCGCACCAGTCGTGTGTCACCGGACCACGGTACGCGGGGTGCGCGAGGTGTGCGGAGTGCGCGGGGTCGCGGGGTACGCGGGGAGACAGGATCGTCCTCCACCGCATCCGCGCCGCCCCGGCACGGGGGTGTGTCGCCACGACAGGGACCACGGTCCCGGGCCCGTCTCCACCTTGCGGAGTAGTCCCGTCCCCCAGGATCGCCCGTCCGGTTGACCCGTGCGCCAGTACGCTCTGCCTACGCTGGGTGACGTGCAGCGTCTCTACGACTTCTTCCGCAGGCATCCGACCGGTGTGGACACCTTCTGGGCGGTCCTCCTGTTCGGTGTCGGCTGCCTGACGCTGGTGGCGTCGGCGCCAACGCAGAGCGACCTGCGGACCGTCGCCGACGCGCTCGTCGATATCACGATGTGCCTCGTCGTGGCCCTGCGGCGCAAGGCACCCGGGCAGATGCTGCTGTTGACGATCGTGGTCGGGCTCTGCCAGGTCGGGACCGATGTGAAGCCCCGGCCGTCCAACCTGGCCATGCTGGTGATCATCTATACGGTTGCCTCGGGCACCCGGCGGTGGGCCTCGCGCACCGCCCTCGTCGGAGCGCTGCTCGGCCCGACCCTCGCGGCCGTCCGGTACGGCGGGGACGAGGCCCCGCACCGCAACCTCTGGCAGGGCCTGATCGCCATCGCCTTCCTCACCGTCCCCTTCGTGCTGGCGTGGGTGCTCGGCGACTCGGTCCGCACCCGCCGCGCGTACTGGGCACAGCTGGAGGAGAAGGCCGCCCGCCTGGAGAAGGAGCGCGAGACGCAGTCGCGCATGGCGGTGGCCGCCGAGCGCGCCCGGATCGCCCGCGAGCTGCACGACGTCGTCGCGCACAACGTGTCCGTGATGGTGGTCCAGGCCGACGGCGCCGCGTACGTCCTGGACACCGCCCCCGAGCAGGCCAAACAGGCACTGGAGACGATCTCCGGCACCGGCCGGCAGGCGCTCGCCGAGATGCGCCGGCTGCTCGGCGTGCTGCGCACCGGTGAGCAGCCCGAAAGCGGTGAGTACGTGCCGCAGCCCGGTGTGGAGCAACTGGCGGACCTGATCGACCAGGTTCGGGGGGCCGGGCTGCCGGTCGACTTCCAGGTGATGGGCGAGCCGCGCCCGCTGCCCAGCAGCGTCGAGCTGACCGCGTATCGCATCGTGCAGGAAGCGCTGACCAACACCCGTAAGCACGGCGGCCCGGACGTGGGCGCCACGGTCCGCCTCTCCTACCAGGACAGCGAGCTGGACCTGCTGGTCGAGGACGACGGCCGGGGCGCCCAGCACGAGCTGTACACGGGCGGCGGGGCGGACGGCCTCGGCCACGGCCTGATCGGCATGCGCGAGCGCGTCGGCATGGTCGGCGGCAGCCTGGACGCGGGGCCGCGGCCGGGGGGCGGGTTCCGGATCAGCGCGGTGCTGCCGTTGAAGTCGGGGCAGTGAGGGGGCGTTGTACGGGCCTGGTCGCCCTGGTTGTCCGGGGCGTCCTGGTCGTCGGGCCTGGTCGTCGGGCCTGGTCGTTCTGCCGTCTGCTCCGTCTGCTTCGTCTGGCGTCCTGTACGGCTTCTGCCCCGTACGGCTTCCGCCTCGTATGGCTTCCGCTTCGTCAGACGTATCGCCCTCCGTGCGTACCACCTGTCCGTACCACCTGTCCGTACCCTGTTGCCGCCCCTCCGTTGACCCGTTGAAAGGGACCTCCTGCCATGACTGTCCGCGTGATGCTCGTCGACGACCAGGTGCTGTTGCGCACCGGTTTCCGTATGGTGCTGGCCGCACAGCCCGACATGGAGGTCGTCGCCGAGGCCGGTGACGGGGTGGAGGCCCTGGAGGTGCTGCGGTCCACCAAGGTCGACGTGATCCTGATGGACGTCCGTATGCCGAACCTGGACGGGGTGGAGACCACCCGCCGGATCTGCGCGGGCGGCCAGAACGAGGACGCGCCGAAGGTGCTCATCCTGACCACCTTCGACCTGGACGAATATGCCTTCTCCGCGCTCAAGGCCGGGGCCAGCGGCTTCATGCTGAAGGACGTGCCGCCGAACGAGCTGCTGGCCGCGATCCGCGCGGTCCAGAGCGGGGACGCGGTGGTCGCGCCGTCCACCACCCGCCGCCTGCTGGACCGGTTCACGCCGATGCTGCCGGCGACCGCCGCGGAGCCGGCCCGCCCGGAGCTCGGACGGCTCACCGAGCGCGAGCGGGAGGTGCTGCTGCTGGTCGCGCAGGGCATGTCGAACGGTGAGATCGCGGCCCAGCTGGTGCTGTCGGAGGCCACGGTCAAGACCCACGTGGGCCGGATCCTCACGAAGCTGGAACTGCGCGACCGGGTGCAGGCGGTGGTGCTGGCGTACGAGACGGGGATCGTACGGGCCGGGGGCGGGGCGGGGGCGTAACGGAGGCTTCCGGGAGTGGGATGGGGACACGTAACGGAGGCTTCCGGGAGCGGGGCGGGGGCTGAACGGAGGCTTCCGGGAGCGGGGTGGAAAACGTAACGGACGCTTCCGGCGGTGGGGCTGGGAAGAACCATCAAAACCCGCCCTGAGCTGCGCAAATAGCCGATACTGGGAGGCGTGGACACACCGCCCAACGGTAGGAGCTCAGCCATGACAGCCACTCCCGTCAGCCCGTCGGCCACCTCCCATCCCCACTTCCCCGCGTCGCCGCTGCACGACCTCATGTACGGGCACATCTACGCGTCCGCACTGCGCGCCGTCGCGCTGCACGGCATAGCGGACCTCCTGGCCGACGGCGCGGCGTCCGCCGAGGAACTGGCCGGGCGTTCCGGCACCCAGGCTGTTCCCCTGCGCCGCATCCTGCGGCTGCTCGCCGCGCGCGGCCTGTTCAGCGAGCACGCGGACGGCACCTTCGGCCTGACGGAGGCCGGCGCGGCCCTGCGGACCGGGGTGCCGGGCTCCCGGCACGCCGGTGTCCTGCTGTTCACCGACGAGATGTACCAGCGGTCGGCCGACGGTCTCGTGGACACCCTCCGTACGGGACAGCCCGGATTCGACGCCGCGTACGGGGCCCCGTTCTTCACGCACCTGGCCGAGACGCCCGACGCGAGCCGCCTCTTCGACACCGCGATGACCTCGCTCACCGGCGGGGTGAACGAACTGCTCGCCGGGAGCTACCCGTTCCCGGACAACGGGACGGTCGTGGACGTGGCGGGCGGCCGGGGCGGCCTGCTCCGCGAGGTGCTCACCCGCTCGCCGGGCCTGACCGGGGTGCTCTTCGACCGGCCCGAAACGGTCGCCGACCATCTGCTCGACACCGCCGAACTGGCGGGCCGCTGGCGTACCGAGGGCGGGGATCTGTTCACGGCCGTACCCGAAGGCGGCGACCTTTATCTGCTCAAGAGCATCCTGCACGACTGGCCCGACGACGACTGCCTGCGCATTCTCGGCATCGTCCGCCGGGCCATGACGCCCGGTACCCGTTTGCTGGTGATCGACGCGGTGCTGCCCGCCGACGGAACGCCGCATCCGGCCTTCGCGCTGGACATCGTGATGCTCATGATGCTCCAGGGACGGGAGCGTACGGCCGCCGAATTCGAAGGTCTGCTGGACCGGTCGGGGTTCCGGCTGCGCCGTGTCGTACCGACTCCGGCGCTGGCCTCGGTCATCGAGGCCGAGGCGGTCTGATACGGGCGGATGGCCGGCGCCGGCCCGGTTTCCGGTTGTTGAACCTGGGGCGAACGGGCTTCGGCGGGCGTCGAGTTGAGGGGCGTCGAGTTGATGGGTGCGGGGTTGACGGGGGTGGGGGAGGGGAGGAGATTGGGCGGGCTCCGTAAGGAAACTTTCCTAACAGAGGAGTCCTCCTGTGCGTATACGTACCGTCGCCCTCGCCACCGCCGCCGGAACCGCGCTGCTCACCGCCGCGGCACTGCCCGCCACCGCCCAGCCGCCCACCGCCCCCGCCGCGAGCCGGCCAGGCGTGACCGAGGGGTCGGTCAGCGCCGCCGACCTGCTCGCCAAGGTCAAGAACTGTTCGCAGATATCCAACGGCAAGTACCGCACCGACGAGGAGACATCGGCGACCGTCCCGGTCTGCGGCAAGAAGAACGCCGTGTTCTGGAAGGCGGACATGGACATCGACTGCGACGGCCAGGTCACCGCCAAGTGCAACAAGGACACCGACCCCTGGTTCCAGCCGGAGACCCGTTGGAACCAGTCCAACGGCAAGCCGCTGAACGCGGAGAAGCTGCCGTACGTCGTCGTCCCCTCGGTCAGCGACATCTGGAACTTCGAGTCGGCGGGCATCAAGGGCGGCGGCGTGGTCGCCATCATCTACAACAACAAGGTCGAGTACGCGGTCGTCGGCGACTCCGGGCCCGAGAAGATCATCGGTGAGGCGTCGTATGCGGCGGCCAAGGGCCTCGGCATCGACCCCGACCCGGCCACCGGCGGCGCCGAATCCGGCGTCACCTACATCCTGTTCAAGAACTCCAAGGTGACCCCTATCGAGAGCCACAGCGAGGCCGTGTCGCGCGGTGACGCGCTCGCCAAGAAGTTCCTTCAGGAGAACTGACGGGGCGGCCGGGCGGGGGGGTGGACGGGGGCCGGCTGATTGGGAGAGCGGGCGGGGGCGGCTGGTTGGGAGCGGACGGGGCG
>NZ_JOCQ01000089.1 GCF_000720725.1 Streptomyces rimosus subsp. rimosus | reverse complement strand
CTCCAGGGCCGCGCAGCCGCCCTGCGGCAGGCACACGACCGTCACACCGGCCGCCGCCAGGTGCTCGGCGGTGCGCGCCGCCACCTCCGTCGGCAGCGCCGACAGGCCCGCGCACGGCCCGATCGCCACCCCGGGCCGCAGCCCGCCCGCCATCGCCGCGAACCGGGCCAGCCGCGCGGGGTCGTCACCGTCCGTGTGGAGATCCACCGCGCAGCCGTGCTCGCCCGCGACCTCCAGGACGGCCTCGGCGTACCCGGCCGGATCGGGGTCGAGGTCCGGACAGCCGCCGATGACCGTGGCGCCCATCTTCACGGCGTCCCGCAGCATCGCCAGCCCGTCCGCGCCGGCCGCCCCGGTGAGCATCCGCGGCACCGCCACCGCCGTCATCTCGGCCAGCCCGCGCAGCGACCGGCCCGCCTGGAGGACGGCCTCCAGGGACCGCAGCGCCTGGACGTCGCCGACGCGTACGTGGGTGCGCAGCGCCGTCGCGCCGTGGCCCAGTTGCAGAAGGGCCGCCTCCGTGGTGCGGCGCTGGACGTCTTCGAGGGTGTCGGTGGCGGGGCCCGCGGCATCCGCGGTCAGCGCGGTGTCGCAGTGCGCGTGCGGCTCGGCGGGGGCCGGGAGCAGCAGGTAGCCGCCGAGGTCGATACGGGTGCCCTGCGGGGCGAGGCTGCCCGCCGTGCCGACCGCCTCGATACGCCCGCCGCTCAGCCGCACGTCCACCACGCGGCCGTCGGCGAGCCGGGCGTCGCAGAGCACCAGGGTGCCCGCCGCGGCGCCGGTGCCGTCGCTGCCGGAGGCCTTGTCGGGGCCCGGCTGCGGCTGACTGCTCTCGGACATCGCGCTCCTCGGAGGACCGGGCGTGCAAGATCACGCAGCGTGGTCCGAGCCTAGGGGGCGGTCCGGGGAGCTTCGCGGAGGCGCGAAATAGTCGTACCGGTGTGGTGCGCGGGGCGGGCGGGGCGGCCGCCGGATACGGATTTCACCTTTGGCGGCAGGCCGTGTAATGTCTTCATCGCTCGCCCCAATAGCTCAGTCGGCAGAGCGTCTCCATGGTAAGGAGAAGGTCTACGGTTCGATTCCGTATTGGGGCTCTGATGTGTGAGGTATCCCGCCTTCGGGCGGGATCCGCTCGCATCGCAGCGGTGTAGCTCAGTCGGTAGAGCAAGCGGCTCATAATCGCTGTGTCACCGGTTCAAGTCCGGTCACCGCTACACACAGTAGCCGATTGTGGGGTCGGTCTCCCGATCGGCTACTATTCATGCGTTCACCCGTCCATCCGTCCGTCAAGGAGCACTCACGTGGCTGCCACCGACGTCCGCCCGAAGATCACGCTGGCCTGCGTGGAGTGCAAGGAGCGGAACTACATCACCAAGAAGAACCGGCGCAACGACCCGGACCGTCTTGAGATGAAGAAGCACTGCCCGCGCTGCAACGCGCACACCGCGCACCGCGAGACGCGATAACAACAGGCTCGTCCGCGAGGCCGTCCCCAGTCCCTGGGGGCGGCCTCGCGGCGTTGTGGTGCGAGGATTCCGCGCGGCGCGGCGCCGGGCGCCCGTACGCCGGTATGACAAGGTCAGGGACCGTTACAGGGACCAGTTCAGGGAGGTTGCGAGCCCATGGCGCTCGACCAGTCCTTCGTCGGGCGGAGCTACCCGGCCACCGCTCCTTATGAGGTCGGCCGGGAGAAGATCCGCGAATTCGCCGAGGCGATCGGGGATGCCGCCCCGGCGTACACCGACGCCGAGGCCGCCAGGGCGCTCGGTCACCCCGATGTGATCGCCCCGCCGACCTTTGTGTTCTCCATCACCTTCCGCGCCGCGGGCCAGGTCGTCGAGGACCCGCAGCTGGGTCTCGATTACAGCCGGGTGGTGCACGGCGACCAGAAATTCGTCTACACGCGGCCGGTGCGCGCCGGTGACCGGCTGACCGTCACCTCGACCATCGAGGCGATCAAATCCATGGCGGGAAACGACATTCTCGATATCCGTGGTGAGGTGCACGACGAAGCGGGCGACCACGTGGTGACCGCTTTCACCAAGCTGGTGGCGCGCGGCGCCGGACAGGAGGGCTGACGCGATGACGGCGAAGATCTCTTACGACGACGTCGAGGCCGGCACCGAACTCCCGGCGCAGACCTTTCCCGTGACCCGGGACACCCTCGTGCGCTACGCGGGCGCCTCCGGCGACTTCAACCCGATCCACTGGAACGAGAAGTTCGCCAAGGAGGTCGGCCTGCCCGACGTGATCGCGCACGGCATGTTCACCATGGCCGAGGCGGTCCGCGTGGTCACCGACTGGACCGGCGACCCGGGCGCGGTCGTCGAGTACGGCGTGCGCTTCACCAAGCCCGTCGTGGTCCCCAACGACGACGAGGGCGCGGTCATCGAGGTCAGCGGCAAGGTCGCGGCCAAGCTGGACGACGAGGCCCGTACGGTCCGTGTCGATCTGACCGCGACCAGCGCCGGCCAGAAGGTGCTCGGAATGTCGCGCGCGGTGGTCAGGCTCGCCTGAAAAGCGCGCCTCGTTGCCGCACGGGGGCGGCCCGGCCCGAGCGCCGGGACCGCCCCCGTACTCTTGAGCCCGTGCAGGAACTCCACGACGCCCCCCTCGCCCCGCTGACCACCTTCCGGCTCGGCGGACCGGCCACCCGGCTGCTCACCGCCACCACGGACGACGAAGTGATCGCGGCCGTCCGCGAGGCCGACGCATCCGGTACGCCGCTGCTCGTCATCGGCGGCGGCAGCAACCTGGTCATCGGCGACAAGGGCTTCGAGGGCACCGCGCTGCGCATCGCCACCCGCGGCTTCGCCCTCGACGGCACCGACCTGACGCTGGCCGCGGGCGAGAACTGGTCCGACGCGGTGGCCCGTACGGTCGAGGCCGGCCTCGCGGGCGTCGAGTGCCTGGCCGGCATCCCCGGCTCGGCGGGGGCCACGCCCATCCAGAACGTGGGCGCGTACGGACAGGAAGTGTCCTCCACGATCACCGAGGTGGTCGCGTACGACCGCATAGCGGGCGAGACCGTGACCCTCTCGAACGCCGAGTGCGCGTTCTCGTACCGCCACAGCCGCTTCAAGGAGCACCCCGACCGCTTCGTCGTACTGCGCGTCCGCTTCGCCCTGGAGGACGCGGGCGGGCTGTCCGCACCGATCAAGTACGCGGAGACCGCCCGCACCCTCGGCGTCGAGGCGGGCGACCGGGTACCGGCCGCCGCCGCCCGCGAGACCGTGCTCAAGCTGCGGGCCGGCAAGGGCATGGTCCTGGACCCGGAGGACCACGACACCTGGTCCGCGGGGTCCTTCTTCACCAACCCGATCCTCACCGAGGCCCAGCACGCGGACTTCCTCGCCCGCGTCCACGAGCGCCTCGGCGCGGACGTCACCCCGCCCGCCTTCCCCGCGGGCGACGGACACGTGAAGACCTCGGCCGCCTGGCTCATCGACCGGGCCGGCTTCACCAAGGGCTACGGCGACGGACCGGCCCGCATCTCCACCAAGCACACCCTCGCCCTGACCAACCGCGGCCGGGCCACCACCGAGGACCTGCTCGCGCTGGCCCGCGAGGTGCGCGAGGGCGTCCACGCGGCCTTCGGCGTCACGCTGGTCAACGAGCCGGTGACGGTCGGCGTCACCCTTTAGGACGCGTCACTCCTCGCCCAGCCACGCGTCCACCCCCGCCAGCAGCTTGCGCCGCATGTCCTCCGGCGCCCGCGAACCCCGTACCGACTGGCGGGCCAGCTCGGCCAGTTCGGCGTCCGAGAAGCCGTGCGCGGTGCGGGCGATCTCGTACTGGGCCGCCAGCCGGGAGCCGAACAGCAGCGGGTCGTCGGCGCCCAGCGCCATCGGGACGCCGGCGTCGTAGAAGGTCCGCAGCGGCACGTCCTCGGGCTTCTCGTAGACGCCCAGGGCCACGTTCGACGCCGGGCAGACCTCGCACGTCACCCCGCGCTCGGCCAGCCGCCGCAGCAGTGCCGGGTCCTCCGCGGCGCGCACGCCGTGGCCGACCCGCGCCGCGTGCAGGTCGTCCAGGCAGTCCCGCACGCTCGCCGGCCCGGACAGCTCGCCGCCGTGCGGTGCCGCCAGCAGCCCGCCTTCGCGCGCGATGGCGAAGGCCCGGTCGAAGTCGCGCGCGAAACCCCGCCGCTCGTCGTTGGAGAGCCCGAAACCGATCACACCGCGGTCGGCGTAGCGGACCGCGAGCCGGGCCAGCGTACGGGCGTCCAGGGGGTGCTTCATGCGGTTCGCGGCCACCAGGACCCGTATCCCGAGGCCGGTGTCGCGAGAGGCGGTGCGCACCGCGTCCAGGATGATCTCCAGCGCGGGGATCAGCCCGCCCAGCCGCGGCGCGTACGAGGTCGGGTCGACCTGGATCTCCAGCCACCCGGAGCCGTCCCGCACGTCCTCCTCGGCGGCCTCGCGGACCAGCCGCTGGATGTCCTCGGGGGAGCGCAGACAGGACCGGGCGATGTCGTACAGCCGCTGGAAGCGGAACCAGCCGCGCTCGTCCGTCGCCCGCAGCCTGGGCGGCTCGCCGCCCTTCAGGGCCTCCGGCAGGTGCACGCCGTACTTGTCGGCGAGCTCCAGCAGGGTCGCGGGCCGCATGGACCCCGTGAAGTGCAGGTGCAGATGGGCCTTCGGCAGCTCTCGGACATCGCGTACACGTTCCATCCCAGGATCTTGCCGTACGCGGCCGACGCGCCGGTAGGCCCTTTCCCGAACGGGCGCCCGCCCGAAAGCAGATGCGGGCCCCGGGAAACCCCGGGGCCCGCAGGTGTCCACCCGTGCGCTACTTGGCCTCGGCCAGCAGGTTCTGGACACGCGTGATGCCCTCGTCCAGGTCCTCGTCGCCGAGCGCGTACGACAGGCGCAGGTAGCCCGGCGTGCCGAACGCCTCACCCGGAACCACCGCGACCTCGGCCTCCTCCAGGATCAGCTCGGCCAGCTCCACGCTGGTCTGCGGGCGCTTGCCGCGGATCTCCTTGCCGAGCAGGCCCTTGACCGACGGGTACGCGTAGAACGCGCCCTCCGGCTCGGGGCACAGCACGCCGTCGATCTCGTTGAGCATCCGCACCATCGTCTTACGGCGCCGGTCGAAGGCGACCTTCATCTCCTCGACGGCGTCCAGGTCACCCGAGACCGCGGCGATGGCCGCGGCCTGCGCCACGTTGGAGACGTTGGAGGTGGCGTGCGACTGGAGGTTCGCCGCGGCCTTGATCACGTCCTTCGGGCCGATGGCCCAGCCCACCCGCCAGCCGGTCATCGCGTACGTCTTCGCCACACCGTTGACGATGATGCACTTCTCGCGCAGCTCCGGCACGACCACCGGCAGCGAGCAGAACGTCGCGTCGCCGTAGACCAGGTGCTCGTAGATCTCGTCGGTGAGCACCCACAGGCCGTGCTCGGCGGCCCAGCGGCCCACCGCCTCGACCTGCTCACGGGTGTAAACCGCGCCGGTCGGGTTGGACGGCGAGACGAACAGCAGCACCTTCGTACGGTCCGTACGGGCCGCCTCCAGCTGCTCCACGGACACCCGGTAACCGGTGGTCTCGTCGGCCACGACCTCCACCGGCACGCCGCCCGCCAGCCGGATCGACTCCGGGTAGGTGGTCCAGTACGGGGCGGGCACGATGACCTCGTCGCCCGGGTCCAGGATCGCGGCGAACGCCTCGTAGATCGCCTGCTTGCCACCGTTGGTGACCAGCACGTTCGCCGCCTCGACCTCGTATCCGGAGTCGCGCAGCGTCTTGGCGGCGATCGCGGCCTTCAGCTCGGGCAGGCCGCCTGCCGGGGTGTAGCGGTGGTACTTCGGGTTGCGGCAGGCCTCGACGGCGGCTTCGACGATGTAACCGGGAGTGGGGAAGTCGGGCTCGCCGGCGCCGAAGCCGATCACCGGGCGCCCGGCGGCCTTGAGGGCCTTGGCCTTGGCGTCCACGGCGAGGGTCGCGGACTCGGAGATCGCCCCGACGCGGGCCGACACCCGACGGTCGGTGGGGGACTGTGCGGGAGGAGTAGCGCTCATGTACTGCATGTTCCCAGACCGCCCGGGAGGCGGGCACACGGGTTTGGAGGCGCCACCTCGGGGCTTTCTGTTCGACGCCCGGCCGCGAAGCACGTACACTCGCTGACCGTTGGCTCCCAACAGGCCGCCGGCGACCTCGCACCTGGTGCAGTGGTCGGGATGCGGTAGGTTGGGGGAACCACAAAGGGTCGTAGCTCAATTGGTAGAGCACTGGTCTCCAAAACCAGCGGTTGGGGGTTCAAGTCCCTCCGGCCCTGCTACACGCACTCTTCACCGAGTCGCGTGCACGCGTACGTACTGAAATGCACCGCCGTGCGGCTCTACCGGGCGCGGCACGGCCAACGACCCGGATTCAGGTGAGGACGAGTGACGGACGCCCTGGGCTCCATCGACATGCCTGAGCGCGGTCGTTCCGAAGGCGAGGCCTCGGAGTCGAAGAAGCCCCGTCGCGGCGGCAAGCGCGGCAAGAAGGGTCCGTTCGCCCGGCTGGCGCTCTTCTACCGGCAGATCATCGCCGAGCTCCGCAAGGTCGTCTGGCCCACGCGGGGACAGCTTTCGACGTACACCACTGTGGTGATCGTCTTCGTCGTCATCGTCATCGGTCTCGTAACCGTGATTGACTTGGGATTCAACCAGGCCGTCAAGTACGTCTTCGGCTGATCCCGCGAAGGGCGCCTTTGCGGGCGCCCCTTTGCATGTTCAACCCCTTGAAGCCAGGAAGAAGCAGCCACCGTGTCTGACCCGAACCTGAACGACGCCGCCGACTCCGTCGAGACGGCAGCGGCCGACGTTGACGCGGCTGCCTCGGCCGAGGTCGAGGGCGACGCTGCGGCGATTGCCGACGACGAGGCCGCCCGCGAGATCGTCGAGGGCGCCGACGCGGCCGACGAGCTCGACACCGAGGACGCCGAGGCGGGCGAGCCCGCCGAAGAGGCCGCGGTGAGCGTCGAGGACGAGGACGCCGACGACGATGCGGCCGAGACCGCCGAGGACGCGGCGGCCGAGGGCGAGGACGAGCCGGCCGACCCGATCGCCGCGCTCCGCGAGGAGCTGCGCACCCTGCCGGGCGAGTGGTACGTCATCCACACCTACGCGGGCTACGAGAAGCGCGTGAAGGCCAACCTGGAGCAGCGCGCCGTCTCGCTCAACGTCGAGGACTTCATCTACCAGGCCGAGGTCCCCGAGGAAGAGATCGTCCAGATCAAGAACGGCGAGCGTAAGAACGTCCGCCAGAACAAGCTCCCGGGCTACGTGCTCGTGCGCATGGACCTGACGAACGAGTCCTGGGGCGTCGTGCGCAACACGCCCGGCGTGACCGGCTTCGTGGGCAACGCCTACGACCCGTACCCGCTCACCCTGGACGAGATCGTCAAGATGCTCGCCCCGGAGGCCGAGGAGAAGGCCGCCAAGGAGGCCGCCGAGGCCGAGGGCAAGCCGGCCCCGTCCCGCAAGGTCGAGGTCCAGGTGCTGGACTTCGAGGTGGGCGACTCGGTCACCGTCACCGACGGCCCGTTCGCCACGCTGCAGGCCACGATCAACGAGATCAACGCCGACTCGAAGAAGGTCAAGGGCCTTGTCGAGATCTTCGGCCGCGAGACCCCGGTCGAGCTGAGCTTCGACCAGATCCAGAAGAACTGACGCTCTTCAGGACACCAGCTTCCGAACAGGTCGGACGGGCCCCCTGGGGACCGTCTGACCTGCTCGGTTTTTGGCCGTACTGCTATACCCGTTATCGTGGTGCGGTATGCCTCCATCCGGATGACCGGATGGACTGGCGAAAAACCTCTCACTAGGACCCGGAGAGAGCATGCCTCCCAAGAAGAAGAAGGTCACGGGGCTCATCAAGCTCCAGATCCAGGCCGGTGCCGCGAACCCGGCTCCGCCGGTCGGCCCCGCGCTGGGTCAGCACGGCGTCAACATCATGGAGTTCTGCAAGGCCTACAACGCCGCGACCGAGTCGCAGCGCGGCTGGGTCATCCCGGTGGAGATCACGGTCTACGAGGACCGTTCCTTCACCTTCATCACCAAGACCCCGCCGGCCTCGAAGATGATCCTGAAGGCCGCGGGCGTGGAGAAGGGCTCCGGCGAGCCGCACAAGACCAAGGTCGCCAAGATCACGGCCGACCAGGTCCGCGAGATCGCCACCACCAAGATGCCCGACCTGAACGCCAACGACCTGGACGCCGCGTCGAAGATCATCGCCGGCACCGCCCGTTCCATGGGCATCACGGTCGAGGGCTGACAGCCACCCCGCAATCGCCCCGCGGCACCCGCCGCACCCAGGGGCACGTGGCAGGGCCAGGCGCTGGCCCGCACCACGACTCCACCGTCATCATTCAGGAGCAGCAGTGAAGCGCAGCAAGAATCTTCGCAACGCGGACGCGAAGATCGACCGGGAGCGTCTGTACGCCCCGCTCGAGGCCGTCCGTCTGGCCAAGGAGACCTCCCCGGCCAAGTTCGACGCGACCGTCGAGGTCGCCATGCGTCTGGGTGTCGACCCGCGCAAGGCCGACCAGATGGTCCGTGGCACCGTGAACCTTCCGCACGGCACCGGTAAGACCGCCCGGGTCCTGGTCTTCGCGACCGGCGACCGTGCTGCGGCAGCGGAAGCCGCGGGCGCCGACATCGTCGGCTCCGACGAACTGATCGACGAGGTCTCCAAGGGCCGTCTGGACTTCGACGCCGTCGTCGCCACGCCGGACCTCATGGGCAAGGTCGGCCGCCTCGGCCGCGTGCTCGGTCCCCGTGGTCTGATGCCGAACCCGAAGACCGGCACCGTCACCCCGGATGTCGCCAAGGCTGTCACCGACATCAAGGGCGGCAAGATCGAGTTCCGCGTGGACAAGCACGCGAACCTCCACTTCATCATCGGCAAGGTGTCCTTCGACGACGCCAAGCTGGTGGAGAACTACGCCGCGGCGCTGGAGGAGATCAACCGTCTCAAGCCGTCCGCCGCCAAGGGCCGGTACATCAAGAAGGCCACCATCACCACCACGATGGGCCCCGGCGTGCAGGTCGACGCCAACCGCACCCGCAACCTCCTCGTCGAGGAGGACCCGGCCGCCGTCTGAAACTGACGACGCCGCGCGTACGCGTACGTCGGGCCCCGCACCTCACCGAGGTGCGGGGCCCGACGCATGTCCGGGCAGCGGCGGCCCGGGGCGGCGCACAGCGGCGTGCGGCCGCACGGGGACGGATTTCCGGGCCCGTACGGGGCGACGCGGGCGGTACGGGGCGACGCCGGGCGTTTGGGACGTCTCCCGGGCCCGGCGGCGGGCGCTGTCAGCCCCCTGCACTACGCTCGGCCGCAGTCGAAAAGCTGATCTACAACGGGGAGAGAACACGTGCGTACTGCGCGGATCACCGCGGCCGCGGCCGCCGGCGTCGTCATGCTGGCCGGACTGACCGCCTGCGGCGGCAAGGACGGCGGCACCAAGGCGGGCGGCGACAGCGCGGGCGGCGGCTCGCCGGTCCAGGCCGCCGCGGCGGCGCTGCGGACGGCGTCCGAGAAGACCGGCTCGGAGAAGTCGGCCAAGGTCGAGAGCACGACCAAGCAGCGCGGCACGACGCAGACCATGAAGGGCGGGATGGACTGGTCCGAGGGCATGCGGATGAACGTCGAGACGTCCGGGCAGGGCGGTCTGGGCGGCGGCAAGCCCATGCAGAGCATCTACACGCCGGAGGCGATGTACCTCAAGCTCGGGCTCGGCGGGAAGCCCTGGATGAAGTACGACTACAACGCGATGGCCCAGAAGAGCCCGGTCTTCGCGCTGCTCAAGGACCAGATGCAGAACAACAACCCGTCGCGGTCCGTGGGCCTGCTGCTCGCGACGGGCAAGGCCAAGAAGGTCGGTACGGAGGACGTACGCGGCACCAAGGCCACCCACTACACCGCCACCTTCGACGTGGCGGAGCTGACCCGTATGCAGGCCTCCAAGGACTTCAGCGAGAAGGACATGAAGTCGATGGAGGAGGCGCTCAAGAAGACCGGCACGAAGAACGAGACCATCGACCTGTGGATCGGCCCGGACGACCTGCTCGTCAAGAAGACCGAGACGATGCAGAACAACCAGGGCGGCTACGAGAGCACGGTCTTCTACTCGGACTACGGCACCAAGGTTTCCGTCGAGGAGCCGCCGGCCTCGCAGGTCAACGACGCGGCCAAGATCAGCTCCGGCGCCATGGGCGGCGGCCTGGCGGGCTGACGCCGCCGCTCGTCCCTGCCGTTCCCGGGCCCGGCGCGCCGCGCGCCGCCGGGCCCGGGAACGGATTTGCCTGCGACTGGGCCGTTCGCGTACCGTAGCGAAGAAGCCAAAGACCGCTGGTTGTCTCCGCGCGCCTTCACGGGCGTACGGAACCGAAGGATCCGCTAGCTGCGGACGGCCTGCGCAGGTGGACGAGGAAGATCTCCCGGAAGAACTCTGTTTCGACCGGTCGAGTTGTGCCCCGTGCGCTTGCGCCGGGGCGTTTGTTTTGCCCAGCCCCTTCTGCGCGGTCCTCATCACCCGGAAGGAGGCCGAGGCTCATGGCGAGGCCCGACAAGGTCGCAGCCGTCGAGGAGATCACGGAGAAGCTCCGTAACTCCAACGCCGCTGTTGTGACCGCGTACACCGGACTGTCCGTCGCTCAGCTCAAGCAGCTGCGCCGTTCGCTCGGTGACAACGCTCAGTACCGTGTGGTGAAGAACACGCTGACCAAGATTGCGGCCAATGAGGCCGGGATCACGCTGGACGAGCACCTCAAGGGCTCGACGGCTGTCGCCTTCGTGACCGGTGACCCGGTCGAGGCGGCGAAGGGTCTTCGTGACTTCGCCAAGGAGAACCCCTCTCTCGTCATCAAGGGCGGTGTCCTTGAAGGCAAGGCGCTGTCCGCCGACGAGATCAAGAAGCTTGCGGACCTCGAGTCCCGCGAGGTTCTGCTCGCCAAGCTGGCGGGTGGCATGAAGGCGTCCATGGCCAAGGCCGCGGCGACCTTCCAGGCCCCGCTCACGAAGATGGTCCGCACCGCGGAAGCTCTTCGCAGCAAGGTCGAGCAGGGCGGTGCCGGTGAGCCGGCTCCCGCCGCGGCTGCGGAGTAACCACTCCTCAGTCCAGCGGGCACGTCTGCTCAGCACGCCCGCCGCAATGTACATCCGGCACCAGCCGAATTAGTGGAAGGACCGCCACCATGGCGAAGCTCACCCAGGACGAACTGCTGGCCCAGTTCGAGGAGATGACCCTGCTCGAGCTCTCCGACTTCGTGAAGAAGTTCGAGGAGAAGTTCGACGTCGAGGCTGCCGCCCCGGTCGCCGTTGCCGCTGCCGGCCCGGCCCAGGGCGACGGCGGCGCCGCCGCTGCCGAGGAGCAGGACGAGTTCGACGTCATCCTCACCGGCGCCGGCGACAAGAAGATCCAGGTCATCAAGGTCGTGCGCGAGCTGACCTCGCTGGGTCTGAAGGAGGCCAAGGACCTCGTCGACGGCACCCCGAAGCCGGTCCTCGAGAAGGTCGCCAAGGACGCCGCGGAGAAGGCCGCCGAGGCCCTCAAGGGCGCCGGCGCCTCCGTCGAGGTCAAGTGACCTCAGGAGTCCGCTGACTCTTCGCAAACCTGAAGGCGATCACCCATGCGGGTGGTCGCCTTCGGGCGTTCGGGCCGCGGCTGCGCCGACCCGCCCTTCCGTGCGAGTATGGTGATCTTCGTTGCCCGCGGCCCTGCGTCCCGTGACGATCTTCCAGTGGGTGGGGGGCCTTGACGAACCGCACGCAGCGCGCAATTCTCAGGACGCGACGCCAGAAGCGATCCGGGTTCGAGGCATGGATCGCCGGCGAAGAGGGAAGCATCGGGGTGCGCCTCTTGGCGTACGGCTTGCGGCAGGCATGAGACGTTGGGCGTTGAGAAGAACAAAGAGGGGTACCTCCGTCACGGAGGGTGCCGCCTCCCGGAGGGAGAAGATCGGTATCACAGTGCTGGACCGGTCTCCGGAAACTCGCTCTGGACATCAGTGTGCCGAGTGGCTACACTGACCCTTTGCGCTGCCTGTTAGCTGCTCCCTGCCCGTCACCAGGGGCATACCCGAGCCCGAGCAATGCCGACCGAACCGCCCTGACCTGGGCCTTTCCTCCGGCTGTGTTCGGTCCGGGACCGGTACGCGCGTAGTGAGTCCGAGCCCTCGGAAGGACCCCCTCTTGGCCGCCTCGCGCAACGCCTCGACTGCCAATACGAACAACGGCGACAGCACCGCCCCGCTGCGCATCTCTTTTGCGAAGATCAAGGAGCCCCTCGGGGTTCCGAACCTCCTTGCGCTGCAGACCGAAAGCTTCGACTGGCTGCTCGGCAATGCCGCATGGAAGGGTCGCGTCGAGGCTGCGCTGGAAAGTGGTCAGGACGTCCCCACCAAGTCCGGTCTGGAGGAGATCTTCGAAGAGATCTCCCCGATCGAGGACTTCTCCGGGTCGATGTCGCTGACGTTCCGCGACCACCGATTCGAGCCCCCGAAGAACTCCATCGACGAGTGCAAGGAGCGCGACTTCACGTACGCGGCCCCGCTCTTCGTCACGGCTGAGTTCACCAACAACGAGACCGGGGAGATCAAGTCCCAGACGGTCTTCATGGGCGACTTCCCGCTCATGACCAACAAGGGCACCTTCTGCATCAACGGCACCGAGCGTGTCGTCGTCTCGCAGCTGGTCCGCTCGCCGGGCGTCTACTTCGACAGCCAGATCGACAAGACGTCCGACAAGGACATCTTCACCGCCAAGATCATCCCGTCCCGGGGTGCCTGGCTGGAGATGGAGATCGACAAGCGCGACATGGTCGGCGTGCGCATCGACCGCAAGCGCAAGCAGTCCGTGACCGTCCTCCTCAAGGCCCTCGGCTGGACGACCGAGCAGATCCTGGAGGAGTTCGGCGAGTACGAGTCGATGCGCGCCACCCTGGAGAAGGACCACACCCAGGGCCAGGACGACGCGCTGCTCGACATCTACCGCAAGCTGCGTCCGGGCGAGCCGCCGACGCGCGAGGCCGCGCAGACGCTGCTGGAGAACCTCTACTTCAACCCCAAGCGCTACGACCTTGCGAAGGTCGGCCGCTACAAGGTCAACAAGAAGCTCGGCGGGGACGAGCCGCTCGACGCGGGCGTGCTGACCACCGACGACGTCATCGCCACGATCAAGTACCTGGTCAAGCTGCACGCCGGCGAGACCGAGACGATCGGCGAGAACGGCACGGAGATCGTCGTCGAGACCGACGACATCGACCACTTCGGCAACCGCCGTCTGCGCAACGTCGGCGAGCTGATCCAGAACCAGGTCCGTACGGGTCTCGCCCGTATGGAGCGCGTCGTGCGCGAGCGCATGACCACCCAGGACGTCGAGGCGATCACGCCGCAGACCCTGATCAACATCCGGCCGGTCGTCGCCTCCATCAAGGAGTTCTTCGGCACCAGCCAGCTGTCCCAGTTCATGGACCAGACCAACCCGCTGTCGGGTCTGACCCACAAGCGCCGTCTGTCGGCGCTGGGCCCCGGCGGTCTCTCCCGTGAGCGGGCCGGCCTGGACGTCCGTGACGTGCACCCCTCGCACTACGGCCGCATGTGCCCGATCGAGACGCCCGAAGGCCCGAACATCGGTCTGATCGGTTCGCTCGCCTCGTACGGCCGCGTCAACGTCTTCGGCTTCATCGAGACGCCGTACCGCAAGGTCGTCGACGGCCGGGTCACCGAGCAGGTCGACTACCTGACCGCCGACGAGGAAGACCGCTTCCTGATCGCCCAGGCGAACGCGCCCCTCACCGAGGACATGCAGTTCGCCGAGGGCCGCGTGATGTGCCGCCGCCGCGGTGGTGAGGTCGACCTCGCCGCCCGCGAGGACGTGGACTACATGGACGTCTCGCCGCGCCAGATGGTGTCGGCCGCGACCGCCATGATCCCCTTCCTGGAGCACGACGACGCCAACCGCGCGCTCATGGGATCGAACATGATGCGCCAGGCCGTGCCGCTGATCAAGGCGGAGGCCCCGCTGGTCGGCACCGGCATGGAGTACCGCTGCGCGGTCGACGCCGGTGACGTCATCAAGGCGGAGAAGGACGGTGTGGTCCAGGAGGTCTCCGCGGACTACATCACCGTCGCCAACGACGACGGCACGTACACCACGTACCGCGTCGCCAAGTTCACCCGCTCGAACCAGGGCACCTCCTTCAACCAGAAGGTCGTCGTGGACGAGGGCGCCCGCGTGGTCGTGGGCCAGGTGCTCGCCGACGGTCCCTCCACCGACGAGGGCGAGATGGCGCTGGGCAAGAACCTGCTCGTCGCCTTCATGCCCTGGGAGGGCCACAACTACGAGGACGCGATCATCCTGTCGCAGCGCCTCGTGCAGGACGACGTCCTGTCCTCGATCCACATCGAGGAGCACGAGGTCGACGCCCGGGACACCAAGCTCGGCCCCGAGGAGATCACCCGGGACATCCCGAACGTCTCCGAGGAGGTCCTCTCGGACCTCGACGAGCGCGGCATCATCCGGATCGGTGCCGAGGTCGTCGCCGGCGACATCCTCGTCGGCAAGGTCACGCCCAAGGGTGAGACCGAGCTGACCCCCGAGGAGCGCCTGCTGCGCGCGATCTTCGGTGAGAAGGCCCGTGAGGTCCGTGACACCTCGCTGAAGGTCCCGCACGGCGAGATCGGCAAGGTCATCGGCGTCCGCGTCTTCGACCGCGAGGAGGGCGACGAGCTGCCCCCGGGCGTGAACCAGCTGGTCCGCGTCTACGTGGCGCAGAAGCGCAAGATCACCGACGGTGACAAGCTCGCCGGCCGCCACGGCAACAAGGGCGTCATCTCCAAGATCCTGCCGGTCGAGGACATGCCGTTCCTGGAGGACGGCACCCCGGTCGACATCATCCTCAACCCGCTGGGTGTCCCGTCCCGAATGAACCCGGGACAGGTCCTGGAGATCCACCTCGGCTGGCTCGCCAGCCAGGGCTGGAAGGTCGAGGGCGACGAGGACTGGCAGAAGCGCCTCCAGGCGATCGGCGCCGACGACGTCGCGCCGCGCACCAACGTCGCGACCCCGGTCTTCGACGGTGCGCGCGAGGACGAGCTCGCCGGTCTGTTCGACGCGACGCTCCCCAACCGCGACGGCGAGCGGATGGTCAAGAACTCCGGCAAGGCCCGGATGTTCGACGGCCGTTCCGGTGAGCCGTTCCCGGACCCGATCTCGGTCGGGTACATGTACATCCTGAAGCTCCACCACCTGGTCGACGACAAGCTGCACGCGCGCTCGACCGGCCCGTACTCGATGATCACCCAGCAGCCGCTGGGTGGTAAGGCCCAGTTCGGTGGCCAGCGCTTCGGTGAGATGGAGGTGTGGGCGCTGGAGGCATACGGCGCCGCGTACGCCCTCCAGGAACTGCTGACCATCAAGTCCGACGACGTGACCGGCCGCGTGAAGGTCTACGAGGCCATCGTCAAGGGCGAGAACATCCCCGAGCCCGGCATTCCCGAGTCCTTCAAGGTCCTCATCAAGGAAATGCAGTCGCTGTGCCTCAACGTGGAGGTGCTGTCCTCGGACGGCATGTCCATCGAGATGCGCGACACGGACGAGGATGTCTTCCGCGCCGCGGAGGAGCTCGGCATCGACCTGTCCCGGCGCGAGCCGAGCAGCGTCGAAGAGGTCTGACGGGTCTGGCCGGGACCTCCCAGCGAGGTCCCGGCCCCACCCCGGACCCCCTCAGACCATGATTGAGACTCGACCCTGAAAGAGGGATTGACGACAGTGCTCGACGTCAACTTCTTCGACGAGCTGCGGATCGGCCTGGCGACCGCGGACGACATCCGACAGTGGTCCCACGGCGAGGTCAAGAAGCCGGAGACCATCAACTACCGCACCCTCAAGCCCGAGAAGGACGGCCTCTTCTGCGAGAAGATCTTCGGCCCCACCCGGGACTGGGAGTGCTACTGCGGCAAGTACAAGCGTGTCCGCTTCAAGGGCATCATCTGTGAGCGCTGCGGCGTCGAGGTCACTCGCGCCAAGGTGCGCCGTGAGCGGATGGGCCACATCGAGCTGGCCGCTCCCGTCACGCACATCTGGTACTTCAAGGGCGTTCCGTCGCGGCTGGGCTACCTGCTCGACCTCGCCCCGAAGGACCTGGAAAAGGTCATCTACTTCGCCGCCTACATGATCACGTGGGTGGACGAGGAGCGCCGTACGCGCGACCTGCCCTCGCTGGAGGCGCACGTCTCCGTCGAGCGCCAGCAGATCGAGCAGCGCCGCGACGCCGACCTGGAGGCCCGCGCCAAGAAGCTCGAGACCGACCTGGCCGAGCTGGAGGCCGAGGGCGCCAAGGCCGACGTGCGCCGCAAGGTGCGCGAGGGCGCCGAGCGCGAGATGAAGCAGCTGCGCGACCGCGCGCAGCGCGAGATCGACCGCCTCGACGAGGTGTGGAGCCGCTTCAAGAACCTCAAGGTCCAGGACCTGGAGGGCGACGAGCTGCTCTACCGCGAGCTGCGTGACCGCTTCGGCACGTACTTCATGGGCGGCATGGGCGCGGCTGCGCTGCAGAAGCGCCTGGAGTCCTTCGATCTCGACGAAGAGGCCGAGAAGCTCCGCGAGATCATCCGTACCGGCAAGGGCCAGAAGAAGACCCGTGCGCTCAAGCGCCTGAAGGTCGTCTCCGCGTTCCTGCAGACCCGCAACAGCCCCAACGGCATGGTGCTGGACTGCATCCCGGTCATCCCGCCGGACCTGCGTCCGATGGTGCAGCTGGACGGTGGCCGCTTCGCGACCTCCGACCTGAACGACCTGTACCGCCGTGTGATCAACCGCAACAACCGCCTGAAGCGGCTTCTCGACCTCGGTGCGCCCGAGATCATCGTGAACAACGAGAAGCGCATGCTCCAGGAGGCCGTGGACGCGCTGTTCGACAACGGCCGCCGCGGCCGGCCGGTCACCGGCCCGGGCAACCGTCCGCTGAAGTCGCTGTCCGACATGCTCAAGGGCAAGCAGGGCCGCTTCCGTCAGAACCTGCTCGGCAAGCGTGTGGACTACTCCGCGCGTTCCGTGATCGTCGTCGGTCCGCAGCTGAAGCTGCACCAGTGCGGCCTGCCCAAGGCCATGGCGCTGGAGCTCTTCAAGCCGTTCGTGATGAAGCGCCTGGTCGACCTGAACCACGCGCAGAACATCAAGAGCGCCAAGCGGATGGTCGAGCGCGGCCGCACGGTCGTCTACGACGTCCTCGAAGAGGTCATCGCGGAGCACCCGGTCCTGCTGAACCGTGCGCCCACCCTGCACCGCCTCGGCATCCAGGCCTTCGAGCCGCAGCTGGTCGAGGGCAAGGCCATTCAGATTCACCCGCTCGTGTGCACCGCGTTCAACGCGGACTTCGACGGTGACCAGATGGCCGTGCACCTGCCGCTGTCCGCGGAGGCGCAGGCCGAGGCCCGCATCCTGATGCTGTCCTCGAACAACATCCTCAAGCCGGCCGACGGCCGTCCGGTCACCATGCCGACCCAGGACATGGTGCTGGGCCTGTTCTTCCTCACCACCGACGAGGCGGAGCGCGAGGTCATCGGTGAGGGCCGGTCCTTCGGCTCGGTCGCCGAGGCGATCATGGCCTTCGACAACCGGGAGCTGTCGCTCCAGGCGAAGGTCGACATCCGCTTCCCGATCGGCACCGTCCCGCCCCGTGGCTGGACCCCGCCGGCGCAGGAGGAGGGCGAGCCCGAGTGGCAGCAGGGTGACAGCTTCCGGCTGCGTACGACCCTGGGCCGCGCGCTCTTCAACGAGCTGCTGCCCGAGGACTACCCGTTCGTCGACTACTCGGTGGGCAAGAAGCAGCTCTCCGCGATCGTCAACGACCTGGCCGAGCGCTACCCGAAGGTCATCGTGGCGGCGACGCTCGACAACCTGAAGGCGGCCGGTTTCCACTGGGCGACCCGTTCCGGTGTCACCGTCGCGGTCTCGGACATCGTCGTGCCGGAGGCCAAGAAGGCCATCGTCGCGGGCTACGAGGCCCAGGACGAGAAGGTCCAGAAGCAGTACGAGCGCGGTCTGATCACCAAGGACGAGCGCACTCAGGAACTGATCAACATCTGGACCAAGGCGACCAACGAGGTCGCCGAGGCGATGAACGAGAACTTCCCCAAGACGAACCCCATCTTCATGATGGTTGACTCGGGTGCCCGAGGAAACATGATGCAGATGCGGCAGATCGCCGGTATGCGTGGTCTGGTGTCGAACGCGAAGAACGAGACCATCCCGCGGCCCATCAAGGCGTCGTTCCGTGAGGGTCTGTCCGTGCTGGAGTACTTCATCTCCACCCACGGTGCCCGTAAGGGTCTCGCGGACACCGCGCTGCGTACCGCCGACTCGGGTTACCTCACCCGTCGTCTCGTGGACGTCTCGCAGGACGTCATCATCCGCGAGGAGGACTGCGGCACCGAGCGCGGCCTCAAGCTGCGGATCGCCAGCAAGGACGCCGCCGGCGTGCTGCGCAAGGCGGACGACGTCGAGTCCTCCGTGTACGCGCGGATGCTGGCCGAGGACGTCGTGGTGGACGGCAAGGTCGTCGCGTCGGCCAACGTCGACCTCGGTGACGTGCTCATCGACCAGCTGATCGCGCACGGCGTGGAGGAGGTCAAGACCCGCTCGGTCCTGACCTGTGAGTCCGCCGTCGGCACCTGCGCCTTCTGCTACGGCCGTTCGCTGGCCACCGGCAAGCTGGTCGACATCGGTGAGGCGGTCGGCATCATCGCCGCCCAGTCCATCGGTGAGCCCGGCACCCAGTTGACGATGCGTACCTTCCACACCGGTGGTGTGGCCGGTGACGACATCACCCTGGGTCTGCCGCGTGTCGTCGAGCTCTTCGAGGCCCGTACGCCCAAGGGTGTCGCCCCGATCTCCGAGGCCGCCGGCCGCGTGCGGATCGAGGAGACCGAGAAGACCAAGAAGGTCATCGTCACGCCGGACGACGGCAGCGACGAGACGGCGTACGGCGTCTCCAAGCGTGCCCGTCTGCTGGTGGGCGAGGGTGACCACGTCGAGGTCGGCCAGCCGCTGACCGTGGGTGCCGTCAACCCGCACGACGTGCTGCGCATCCTGGGCCAGCGAGCCGTCCAGGTCCACCTGGTCGGCGAGGTCCAGAAGGTCTACAACAACCAGGGCGTGGCGATCCACGACAAGCACATCGAGATCATCATCCGGCAGATGCTGCGCCGTGTGACGATCATCGAGTCCGGCGACGCGGAGCTGCTGCCGGGCGAGCTGGTGGAGCGTACGAAGTTCGAGAGCGAGAACCGTCGTGTGGTCCAGGAAGGCGGCCACCCGGCCTCCGGCCGTCCGCAGCTGATGGGTATCACCAAGGCTTCGCTGGCCACCGAGTCCTGGCTGTCGGCGGCGTCCTTCCAGGAGACGACCCGGGTGCTCACCGACGCGGCGATCAACGCCAAGTCGGACTCCCTGATCGGCCTCAAGGAGAACGTCATCATCGGTAAGCTCATCCCGGCCGGTACGGGCCTGTCCCGCTACCGCAACATCCGGGTGGAGCCCACCGAGGAGGCCAAGGCCGCGATGTACTCGGCCGTCGGTTACGACGACATCGACTACTCGCCCTTCGGCACCGGCTCCGGCCAGGCGGTCCCGCTGGAGGACTACGACTACGGTCCGTACAACCAGTAAGGTCCCTCGCGGCCGTGACCGGCTCACCGGTCACGCGCTGTAGCGGCAGGGCGGCCACCCCTTTGTGGGGTGGCCGCCCTGCGGCGTTCTGCCCCGGTGACCGGACGGCTCGATGAGGCGCCGAAGATTCGGCCGGGGGAACCGTGCGATCTCCTGGCGCGTACTGAATGATGGGTGTACTGCTCAAAAATGGGGGAGGTGCTCAGGTGGCGTACCAACCGTGGCAGGGTGGGCAGCCGGTGCCCTGGCAAGGCGGTCAGCCGCCGGCCCAGGCGTCGGGACAGACGTCGGGTCAGGCGCCGGCGATGCGCGCTTCGCACGCCGACCGGGAGCGTGCGGTGGACGTGCTGAAGGCCGGATTCGCCGAGGGCCGGCTGCCGCAGCACGAGTACGAGCAGCGGATCGGCCGCGCGTACCAGGCCCAGACCCATGGCGAGCTGCAGCTGCTGGTCGCGGACCTGCCGCAGGGGCCGGTGCCGCAGGCACAGTTCGCACCCCCTCAGGCGGTGCCCCAGACCTTCATGCCGGCGCCGGTGCCCCCGCTGGCGCCCGTCAACGGCACCGCGACCGGCGCGCTGGTCTGCGGCATCCTCACCATGGCGACGGGGGGCCTGACCGGGATACCCGCGGTGATCCTGGGCCACAAGGCACGTGCCGAGATCCGCCGCTCCGGGGAGCGCGGCGACGGCCAGGCGCTGGCCGGGCTGGTCCTGGGCTGGCTGAGCATCGGCGGCTGGGCGTTCTTCCTCTTGATGATGATGCTGGCGGTGCTGGCCCGCGCTTAGGAAGAACGTCACACGCGCGAAGCCGGCGCCGGCGTGGTACAAGCCGCAGTGACGGTGTCCGGCCCACCCGTACGGCGTATCCGGCGGGCCGAACGGCCCTCGGAGCGGTGGTGGAGCCTTCTTCCGTACGGCTCCTGATCGCACTACGGTGGCCGCAGCGCCGGAGGAGTCCGGGGTGTCCTTCGCGTGTGCATTTGTTTTGACCGCAGCCCATGCGGTAGGTACGCTCTGACCTTGTGCCTGGGGTGTCCTCGGGCTGCCGTGCGTGCACTCGTCCGCACGGAAGCCGGGTCTCGACACCGCAATCTGCCGCCGTCCTCGTCCCAGCGAGGGGTCTGCAGTATTCGACACACCCGACCGCGTGGGTCGGGGACTGTTCCAGGTTAGCTTTACCGAGACTGGCACACAGAAACCGGAGAAACGGTGCCTACGATCCAGCAGCTGGTCCGCAAGGGCCGGCAGGACAAGGTCGAGAAGAACAAGACGCCCGCACTGGAGGGTTCGCCCCAGCGCCGCGGCGTCTGCACGCGTGTTTTCACGACCACCCCGAAGAAGCCGAACTCGGCCCTGCGTAAGGTCGCGCGTGTGCGTCTGACCAGCGGCATCGAGGTCACCGCTTACATTCCGGGTGAGGGCCACAACCTGCAGGAGCACTCGATCGTGCTCGTGCGCGGCGGCCGTGTGAAGGACCTGCCGGGTGTTCGGTACAAGATCATCCGCGGCTCCCTCGACACGCAGGGCGTCAAGAACCGCAAGCAGGCTCGCAGCCGCTACGGCGCCAAGAAGGAGAAGTAAGAATGCCTCGTAAGGGCCCCGCCCCGAAGCGCCCGGTCATCATCGACCCGGTCTACGGCTCTCCTCTGGTGACCTCCCTCATCAACAAGGTGCTGCTGAACGGCAAGCGCTCCACCGCCGAGCGCATCGTCTACGGCGCCATGGAGGGTCTGCGTGAGAAGACCGGCAACGACCCGGTCATCACGCTGAAGCGCGCGCTCGAGAACATCAAGCCGACCCTTGAGGTCAAGTCCCGCCGTGTCGGTGGCGCGACCTACCAGGTCCCGGTCGAGGTCAAGCCCGGCCGTGCCGCCACGCTCTCGCTGCGTTGGCTCGTGGGCTACTCCCGCGCCCGCCGCGAGAAGACCATGACCGAGCGCCTCATGAACGAGCTGCTGGACGCCTCGAACGGCCTCGGCGCTTCGGTCAAGAAGCGCGAGGACACGCACAAGATGGCCGAGTCCAACAAGGCCTTCGCGCACTACCGCTGGTAGTCGCTACCCCCATCGAGACCGAGAGAAGATTGAGCCGATATGGCTACCACTTCGCTTGACCTGGCCAAGGTCCGCAACATCGGGATCATGGCCCACATCGACGCGGGCAAGACGACCACCACCGAGCGGATCCTGTTCTACACCGGTGTCTCTTACAAGATCGGTGAGGTCCACGACGGCGCTGCCACGATGGACTGGATGGAGCAGGAGCAGGAGCGCGGCATCACGATCACGTCTGCCGCGACGACCTGCCACTGGCCGCTGAACAACGTCGACCACACCATCAACATCATCGACACCCCGGGCCACGTCGACTTCACCGTCGAGGTGGAGCGCTCGCTGCGCGTGCTCGACGGTGCCGTGACGGTGTTCGACGGCGTTGCCGGTGTTGAGCCGCAGTCCGAGACCGTCTGGCGCCAGGCGGACCGCTACGGCGTGCCGCGTATCTGCTTCGTCAACAAGCTCGACCGCACCGGTGCGGAGTTCCACCGCTGCGTCGACATGATCGTGGACCGCCTGGGCGCGACCCCGATCGTGATGCAGCTGCCGATCGGCACCGAGGCGGACTTCAAGGGCGTCATCGACCTCGTCTCCATGAAGGCGCTGGTCTGGTCCGCCGAGGCCGCCAAGGGCGAGATGTACGACACGCTCGACATCCCGGCCACGCACACCGAGGCCGCCGACGAGTGGCGCGGCAAGCTCCTCGAGGCCGTCGCCGAGAACGACGAAGAGATGATGGAGCTGTACCTGGAGGGCCAGGAGCCCACCGAGGAGCAGCTGCACGCGGCGATCCGCCGCATCACCATCAACTCCGGCAAGGGCGGCGACACCACCGTCACCCCGGTCTTCTGCGGCACCGCGTTCAAGAACAAGGGCGTGCAGCCCCTGCTCGACGCCGTCGTGCGCTACCTGCCGTCGCCGCTGGACGTCGAGGCCATCGAGGGCCACGCCGTCAACGACGCGGACCAGGTCATCAAGCGCCGTCCCTCCGAGGACGAGCCGCTGTCCGCGCTGGCCTTCAAGATCGCGAGCGACCCCCACCTGGGCAAGCTCACCTTCATCCGGGTGTACTCGGGCCGCCTTGAGGCCGGCTCGCAGGTCACCAACTCGGTGAAGGGCAAGAAGGAGCGCATCGGCAAGATCTACCGGATGCACGCGAACAAGCGTGAGGAGATCGAGTCGGTGGGTGCCGGTGACATCGTCGCCGTCATGGGTCTGAAGCAGACCACCACCGGTGAGACCCTCTGCGACCCGTCGAACCAGGTCATCCTGGAGTCGATGGAGTTCCCGGCCCCGGTCATCCAGGTCGCCATCGAGCCCAAGTCCAAGGGCGACCAGGAGAAGCTGGGTGTCGCCATCCAGCGTCTGGCCGAGGAGGACCCGTCCTTCCAGGTCCACACGGACGAGGAGACGGGCCAGACCATCATCGCGGGTATGGGCGAGCTGCACCTCGACGTGCTGGTCGACCGTATGAAGCGCGAGTTCAAGGTCGAGGCCAACGTCGGCAAGCCGCAGGTCGCCTACCGCGAGACCCTGCGCAAGGCCGTCGAGCGGCTGGACTACACGCACAAGAAGCAGACCGGTGGTTCCGGTCAGTTCGCGAAGGTCCAGATCGCGCTGGAGCCCCTTGAGGGCGACGGGTACGAGTTCGAGAACAAGGTCACCGGTGGCCGTATCCCGCGGGAGTACATCCCGTCCGTGGACGCGGGCTGCCAGGAGGCCATGGAGTTCGGCGTGCTCGCCGGCTACCCGCTGACCGGCGTCAAGGTCGTGCTTCTCGACGGTGCCTTCCACGAGGTCGACTCCTCGGAGATGGCCTTCAAGATCGCCGGTTCGATGGCCTTCAAGGAGGCCGCCCGCAAGGCCAGCCCGGCCCTGCTGGAGCCGATGATGAAGGTCGAGGTGACGACGCCCGAGGACTACATGGGTGACGTCATCGGCGACATCAACTCGCGTCGCGGTCAGATCCAGTCCATGGAGGACCGCCACGGCGCCAAGCTCGTCACGGGCCTGGTTCCGCTCTCGGAGATGTTCGGCTACGTCGGAGACCTCCGCAGCAAGACCTCGGGTCGCGCAAGCTACTCGATGCAGTTCGACTCCTACGCCGAGGTTCCGCGGAACGTCGCCGAGGAGATCATCGCGAAGGCCAAGGGCGAGTAGTCCCGGCTCCCACGAGTCGGAACACGCTTTAGGCTTGACACCGTCTGCCGGGGCCCGTCCCCGCCACCCGCGGGGTGGGCCCCCGGCAGCCGGCACCCCAGCAAAGATCACCTGGCGCCGATGAGTAAGGCGTACAGAACCACTCCACAGGAGGACCCCAGTGGCGAAGGCGAAGTTCGAGCGGACTAAGCCGCACGTCAACATCGGCACCATCGGTCACATCGACCACGGTAAGACGACCCTCACGGCCGCCATTACCAAGGTGCTGCACGACGCGTACCCGGACCTGAACGAGGCCTCGGCCTTCGACCAGATCGACAAGGCTCCCGAAGAGCGCCAGCGCGGTATCACCATCTCGATCGCGCACGTCGAGTACCAGACGGAGAACCGTCACTACGCCCACGTCGACTGCCCGGGTCACGCGGACTACATCAAGAACATGATCACCGGTGCCGCCCAGATGGACGGCGCGATCCTCGTGGTCGCCGCGACCGACGGTCCGATGCCGCAGACCAAGGAGCACGTGCTCCTGGCCCGCCAGGTCGGCGTTCCGTACATCGTCGTCGCCCTGAACAAGGCCGACATGGTGGACGACGAGGAGATCCTGGAGCTCGTCGAGCTCGAGGTCCGTGAGCTCCTCTCCGAGTACGAGTTCCCGGGCGACGACGTGCCGGTCGTCAAGGTCTCGGCGCTTAAGGCGCTCGAGGGCGACGCGGAGTGGGGCCAGTCGGTCCTGAACCTGATGGAGGCCGTGGACGGCGCCATCCCGCAGCCCGAGCGTGACGTCGACAAGCCGTTCCTGATGCCGATCGAGGACGTCTTCACGATCACCGGCCGTGGCACCGTTGTCACCGGTCGTATCGAGCGTGGTGTCCTCAAGGTCAACGAGACCGTCGACATCATCGGCATCAAGACCGAGAAGACCACCACCACGGTCACCGGCATCGAGATGTTCCGCAAGCTGCTCGACGAGGGCCAGGCCGGTGAGAACGTCGGTCTGCTGCTCCGTGGCATCAAGCGCGAGGACGTCGAGCGCGGCCAGGTCATCATCAAGCCGGGCTCGGTCACCCCGCACACCGAGTTCGAGGCGCAGGCCTACATCCTGTCCAAGGACGAGGGTGGCCGCCACACGCCGTTCTTCAACAACTACCGTCCGCAGTTCTACTTCCGTACGACTGACGTGACCGGTGTTGTGACCCTCCCCGAGGGCACCGAGATGGTCATGCCGGGCGACAACACCGAGATGTCGGTCCAGCTGATCCAGCCGGTCGCCATGGAGGAGGGCCTGAAGTTCGCCATCCGTGAGGGTGGCCGGACCGTCGGCGCCGGCCAGGTCACCAAGATCGTCAAGTAAGTCCTTGACGGTCGGGGAGACCCGGCAGCTCTGCTGAGCGCTCTGAGGAGCCCCGCTCACCTTCGGGTGAGCGGGGCTCTTCGCTGTTCGCGGCCGGGCCTTCTGCTCCGGGCCCCCGCTGCCTAGCATGTGCGGGTCGGCGCGTACCCCGGCCGGGGACGCGACCCTTCTCCCGGAAGTGACGCCATGCTGCGCACCATGTTCAAGTCCAAGATCCACCGGGCCACCGTGACCCAGGCGGACCTGCACTACGTCGGCTCGGTGACGGTCGACGCCGACCTGCTGGACGCCGCCGATCTGCTCCCCGGCGAGCTGGTCCACATCGTCGACATCACCAACGGCGCCCGCCTGGAGACGTACATCATCGAGGGCGAGCGCGGCTCCGGCGTCCTGGGCATCAACGGCGCCGCCGCGCACCTCGTACACCCCGGCGACCTGGTGATCCTCATCAGCTACGCGCAGGTGGACGACGCGGAGGCCCGTACGCTGCGGCCGCACGTCGTGCACGTGGACGCGGACAACCGCATCGTCGCGCTCGGCACGGACCCGTCGGAGCCGGTGCCGGGCGGGGACACGCAGCGCAGTCCCGGTGCGGTGGGGGCGCGGCCGGTCGGCTGACCGGCTCGTCTGCTCGCCTGCCGATCTGCTGACCGGCCCGTCCGGGCTACCGGCGGGGGTGCGGCGCCACCGGTGCGGAGGCGGCGGCCGTGACAGCGCCCGCCTCCGGCGTGGCCCCGAGCGTCGCCAGCCAGCCGCGCAGCACCGCCCCGGCCATCCGCTCGGCCGCGGCCCGGTCGCGCCGTACGTCGCCGGGCCCCTCGTCGTCGCCGTCGGGCTGCCGGCGGTGGAAGGCCGCGATGGCCTGGTCGTCGGCCGGGTACTCGGCCCCGCACTCCACCCGGAGCATGACCTTCGCGAGGAGGGCGGTGGCCTTGTGGAGCACGTGCAGGTACGGGTCGTCCAGCAGGAGCTGCCTGCGGATGGTGACGGCCGCCCGTACCGCGTCGCGCAGGCTGGCGTCCGCGTACGTCACGGCGTCCGGTACGGGCAGGGCGAGGCCGGGGGCGCACCACAGGGGCGCGACGGCGCCCGCCCCGCTCAGGGTGAGGACGTGCAGCAGCCGCGGCGGCAGGGCGCCCGCGCGGAACTCGTCCTCGGTGAGGACCGTCATCGTCAGCCGCACCCCGGCCGGCTCGGGCGCCAGGCCGGCGCGTACCCGCCGGAGCCGGGGAAGCCGGTCCTGCGGCGCCACGACGAGGACGTCCAGATCGCTGCGGCCCTGCTCGTACGTCCCCTGGGCCGCGCTGCCGGTGACGGCGACCAGATCAACGGCCGGGAAAGGCCGGATGAGCCGGTCCCGCAGCGCGCGCAGGTAGCTGCCGAGGCACGGCGGCAACCCCAGGCTGTGGACGGAGACGGGCTTCAGCGGCCGGAAGGTCCAGGCTGTGTCGAAGGCCAGGCGGTCAAGGCCGCGCTGGAGGGACAGATGCGCCCACGGCGTGGCGGCGGCCTGCCCGGCAGGCGGCCCGTCCTGGACGCGCAGCCGGTCACCGAACAGCTTGCGCAGCTCCGTGAGCGCGCCTGGGTCACGTACGGGCTCGACACTCACCCGATCGAGGAAGGGATGCGCGGCGCAGAAACGGTCAAGGCCGTCGGTGAGGCGTTCGGCCCAGGTCCGGGGGTCGGAGGCCGCATCGCCGGCCAGGTACGCGGCATCGAGGCGGGCGTAGCCGCGCCGGGTACGCAGGTATTCGCCCGCGTCCTCGCGCGCCTGGTCGCTGTCGCCCCCGAGCGCCACCACCCGCACACGGGAGAGCGCGCACTCCGGCACCGCTGGGTACAGCCGGTGGAGGCACTGCCGCAGTTGGTGCTGCACGTCGATGACCGGCCGGTCGCCGACGACGACGGCCGTGCCGAACCGTCCTTCGTCGACGAGGCGGTGAATCTGGTCGTGGAGCCGCCGCTGGTAGTTCTCCAGGAGCCCGTTCGGGGCCGGTGACCGGGCCAGACCGCGCGCGACGCCCAGCGCGGGGTCCTCGTCGTGCAGCAGGACGAGGCCGTACTCGCTCTCCTCGGCGGCGTGCAGCGCGGCGCGGTACGGGGCGAGCGCGGCGCGGGCGTCATCGGCAGCGCGCGCCGTCGTACGCGCCTCGCGTACCGCGGCCACCGCGGCCAGCGTCGCTTCCAGCATGGGCAGGCCCTGCCGTACGCAGCGCAGACCGCCTGCGTGGGGCTGCCGGGCGCGGGCCAGGAAGGAGGCGGCCAGCACATCCGCCAGCTCCTGGTACGAGGTGCTGTGGAGCCACCAGCCGGTGCGGTCCGTACCGATGAGGGCCGGCCACAGCGGGGCGTCCTCGTCCGCCGGGCGGCAGACGTCGAGCTGCGGGGTACGGCGGGCCAGCAGCCGCAGCTGCGTTGCCTTGCCCACGTGGGCCGGGCCGCTCACCGCGATGACACGGGGCGGCGCCGACGGGCCGTTTTCGGCCGGCGGGTTCAGGGGCATGGCACTTCCTCCGGTGGTGGAAAGTCCGGGCGGGGGATTTCGGCATGGTGGTGTGCATAGGCGGGTGGGTGATTCCTCGGTACGGGGGAGGGGTCGGCCTGGTATTCGTCGATGAGCCGATGATGATGAGCTGATGATCGGAAGAGCGGCGGATTCCGTCACTCCGCCCCGCGGAAATCATCGCGGGGGAATTCGGTCACTGACGGCGGCTGCACGCTGCCGGTCGCAGCCTCGCCCCGTCAGCGGGGAGCCCGGCGGCCCATACGCGCCGGGCCCGGCGCGTATGGGCCGGGAGCCGGGACAGTTCGCGCGGGCTCTCTCCGTTCAGCCCCCCCGGCACGGGAAACAGGATTCCCTCGGCGGGGCCCTTCAGTCGCCGGGCCCGCAGCTTCATTCAGACGGCTTCCCTTTCATCTGAGCTATAGGATTTTGCGGCGAACCGAATGCGGATCGCATTCCGGCGCGGTGGCGATACGGGTTGTGAGGTGTGGCGCGCACGATGTGCCGGGCGCCGTCCGTCATTTGGAGTAACGTACTGGTGTCGGAGCGTAGCCACCTCATCGGCACCAGAGGAGTCAGCCTCTCGTGGTACTTGCTCACCCCGTCACCCCCGCCGCGCGCAGCGCCGGCGCCGCAGCCGTCCCGAAGCCGCCCGCGCGCCGCGGGCCCTGCGGGCCGCTCTCGCACGACGACGGGCGGTGAGCGGGTGGTCGGCAGCGAGATCAGGCCCTGTGACCACCCCAAGAAGGACGTACGGCGCGTCCTGGAGAAGTGGGCCGCCCGGGGCTGGGTGTTGCGCAAGGACGGGCACTGGGGGCGCCTCTACTGCCCCTGTGAGGGCCGCTGCACGGTCATTCCCGTGGCGGGCACGCCGCGCAACCCGTCCGCGCACGCGCGCGTGATCGACCGGATGGCGGCCCGGTGCCCGCTGCCCGGCGAGGCGCCGAACCGCAGTCTGACGGGGATGCCGCGCGCCGAAGCGTGACCACTGCGTCAACTGAGGTGGGCCATCGAGGTCTGTGCGTTTTGCGACAGTTGCCCGAGCAGGGTGCGGCAGGTTTTGTCATGCTTTGTCTGTTGACGAACGACAACAGACTCTGCGACCCTGCGGAAGGACTAGGGGGAACGCCGCCATGGACTACGACTTCACCTTCGTCGTCACCGGCGCGACCGTCGACGACCAGGATGCCGTCGACGCGCTGCGCGAGACCTGCGACGCCCTCCTGGCGCGGGCCGGTGGCGTCGACCTGCTCAGCGTCAGCTGGCCGGGCGACTGCGCGGTACAGGCCGCCCTCGAAGCCGCCTCGGCGGTACGGGCCGCCGCGCCGCGCCTGCGGGTGTGCCGCCTCGACCGCGACCTGGTCGGCATACACGAGATCGCCGAGCGTACGGGACGCTCCCGGCAGAACGTCGCCCAGTGGGCCGCCGGGGTGCGCAAGGCCCGTGGCGCGCCCTTCCCGGCCCCGGAGGGGACCGTCGGCCGGTCGCAGGCGTGGCTCTGGTCCGAGGTCAACCGCTGGCTCGCCGCACACGGCCTGGACGACGGCGCCGCGCACCCCACGCGCGAGGAGATGGCGCAGATCGATGTCGCGCTGGCCGGGCGGATCTCGCTGACCTTCCGCTTCGCCACCACCCCGGGCTTCAAGGACGGGCGCCAGCGTGTCATCGACGAGCTGCGCAGCCACCACATAAGCCGCTTCCTGACCCTGCTGGCGGGGTTCGACGGGACGACGGACGAGCACGGCAACCACGTCCTGGTCGTGGCCGACGGGCGGGAGCCGGCGCGCGGCGTGATGGAGTGCGTGGCGCGGTTCCCGCACGACGCGGTGCTGGTCACCGAGACGGACCGGTTCACCGTCACCGTGCTGTCCAGCCGTGGCCCGGCCCGCTCCGGCCGTGTCGTGCCCGTACCGGCGTCGGCCACGGTCGCGGAGTGGCTCCGTCTGGTCCGCGACCATCCGCGCGCCGCTTTCGCCATGGAGACCGGGGGCCGCCGTACGGAAGAGTCCGCCCGCATCCAGTGGCAGCTGGCGATCGCGGCGTAACGCGGCGCGCGGACCCGCTCCGGCCTGCGAAGACGCGCTCTGTACCGGCCGGATACGGCGTGTCGCGGGCGGGGCCGTGTCACCGCGGGCCCCGGAGCGGTGTACGATCTCCGGCTTGATTGGCGGCGTTCGCCGCTCGTATGGCACACTGTCCAGGTTGCTCGGTTGAGTGCCGATGCTGCGCGCCTCCCGCCGGGAGGACCGGAAGCGAGTCCTAGGTATTCGTCGCTCCTTATCAGGGGCGGAAGTACGGGAATCTTCCGGGAAGTGTCAGCGGGGTGCCTCGGCCAGGCGCCCGGTGGGTGTTCATCCCCCACGTTCTCCTTCTCGAAGGATCGCCCTTGCGGAGATCTGCGGGAAGGAGCGCGACACGCCCGACCGCGTGGGTCGGTCGGGTCGGTGGATGGACGGCAACGTACCGGGTCCCAGAGCGTTACGAGAGACAGGACTACGAAGTAGCCATGGCGGGACAGAAGATCCGCATCCGGCTCAAGGCCTACGACCACGAGGTCATCGACACGTCGGCGAAGAAGATCGTCGAGACGGTGACCCGTACTGGTGCGTCGGTCGCGGGCCCGGTGCCGCTCCCCACCGAAAAGAACGTGTACTGCGTCATCAAGTCGCCGCACAAGTACAAGGACTCGCGCGAGCACTTCGAGATGCGCACGCACAAGCGCCTGATCGACATCCTCGACCCGACGCCGAAGACCGTTGACTCCCTGATGCGACTCGACCTCCCGGCCGGTGTCGACATCGAGATCAAGCTCTGAGGGTCGGTGATCTGAGAATGGCTAAGCAGATCAAGGGCATCCTGGGCGAGAAGCTCGGCATGACCCAGGTCTGGGACGACAACAACCGTGTCGTTCCGGTGACCGTGGTGAAGGCCGGCCCCTGTGTCGTTACCCAGGTGCGCACCAATGACCAGGACGGCTACGACTCCGTCCAGATCGCCTTCGGCGAGATCGACCCGCGCAAGGTGAACAAGCCCCTCAAGGGCCACTTCGCGAAGGCCGACGTCACCCCCCGTCGCCACCTCGTCGAGGTCCGTACCACTGACGCCAGTGAGTACACCCTCGGCCAGGAGCTGACCGCCGAGACCTTCGAGTCGGGCGTCAAGGTGGACGTGACCGGCAAGAGCAAGGGCAAGGGCTTCGCCGGTGTCATGAAGCGTCACGGCTTCCACGGCGGCAAGGCTTCGCACGGTGCCCACCGCGTGCACCGCAAGCCGGGCTCCATCGGTGGCTGCGCCACCCCGGGCCGCGTGTTCAAGGGCATGCGGATGGCCGGCCGTATGGGCAACGAGCGGGTCACCACCCAGAACCTGACCGTCCATGCCGTTGACGCGGAGAAGGGCCTGCTGCTCATCAAGGGCGCAGTTCCTGGTCCGAACGGCGGCCTCGTCCTGGTCCGTACCGCGGCCAAGGGGGCCTGAGGTAACCGATGAGCACCATTGACATCCTTTCGCCGGCAGGCGACAAGGCCGGGACCGTCGAGCTCCCCGCGGAGATCTTCGACGCGAAGGTCAGCATCCCGCTGATCCACCAGGTCGTCGTCGCGCAGCTGGCCGCGGCCCGTCAGGGCACGCACAAGACCAAGACCCGCGGCGAGGTCCGCGGCGGTGGCAAGAAGCCGTACCGCCAGAAGGGCACCGGCCGCGCGCGCCAGGGTTCGACCCGTGCGCCGCAGTTCGCCGGCGGTGGCGTCGTCCACGGCCCCGTGCCGCGTGACTACTCGCAGCGGACCCCGAAGAAGATGAAGGCCGCCGCCCTGCGCGGTGCCCTCACCGACCGGGCCCGCAGCAGCCGCATCCACGTCGTCTCCGGCGTGGTCGAGGGCACGGTTTCCACGAAGGCCGCCAAGGCTCTCCTCGGCAAGATCAGCGAGCGCAAGAACGTGCTCCTGGTCGCCGAGCGCGCCGACGAGGCCGCGTGGCTGTCCGCCCGCAACCTGCCCCAGGTCCACATCCTGGAGCCGGGCCAGCTGAACACGTACGACGTGCTCGTCTCCGACGACGTGGTCTTCACCAAGGCCGCCTTCGAGTCCTTCGTGGCTGGTCCCAAGGCCGCTGAGCTCGAAGGGAGCGCCGCCTGATGACTGAGGCGACCGTTACCAGCAAGTCCTTCTCGGACCCGCGCGACCTCCTGGTCAAGCCGGTCGTCTCCGAGAAGAGCTACGCGCTGCTGGACGAGAACAAGTACACGTTCGTCGTCGACCCGCGTGCGAACAAGACTCAGATCAAGCAGGCCGTCGAGGCGGTCTTCTCGGTCAAGGTCACCGGGGTCAACACGATCAACCGCCAGGGCAAGCGCAAGCGCACCCGCACCGGTTTCGGCAAGCGCGCCAACACCAAGCGCGCCATCGTGACCCTCGCCGAGGGCGACCGTATCGACATCTTCGGCGGCCCGGTCTCCTAACGGAGTCCGAGTCGTCCGGAATCGGACGAGGACTGAGAAATGGGTATCCGCAAGTACAAGCCGACGACCCCGGGCCGTCGTGGCTCCAGCGTCGCCGACTTTGTCGAGATCACGCGGTCCACGCCGGAGAAGTCGCTGGTCCGCCCGCTGCACAGCAAGGGCGGCCGTAACAACGCCGGTCGTGTGACCGTTCGCCACCAGGGTGGTGGCCACAAGCGCGCCTACCGCGTGATCGACTTCCGTCGTCACGACAAGGACGGCGTGCCGGCCAAGGTCGCGCACATCGAGTACGACCCGAACCGCACCGCCCGCATCGCGCTGCTCCACTACGCGGACGGCGAGAAGCGCTACATCATCGCCCCCCGTGGCCTGGTGCAGGGCGCCCGCATCGAGAACGGCCCTGGCGCCGACATCAAGCCGGGCAACAACCTGCCGCTGCGCCACATCCCCGTGGGTACGACGATCCACGCCATCGAGCTGCGGCCCGGCGGCGGCGCGAAGTTCGCCCGCTCCGCGGGTGCCTCCGTGCAGCTGCTGGCGAAGGAGGGCTCCATGGCCCACCTTCGTATGCCGTCCGGTGAGATCCGCCTGGTCGACGTGCGCTGCCGCGCCACCGTCGGCGAGGTCGGCAACGCCGAGCAGTCGAACATCAACTGGGGCAAGGCCGGCCGTATGCGCTGGAAGGGCGTCCGCCCGACCGTGCGTGGTGTCGTGATGAACCCGGTCGACCACCCGCACGGTGGTGGTGAGGGCAAGACCTCCGGTGGTCGCCACCCGGTCTCGCCCTGGGGCCAGAAGGAGGGTCGTACGCGTTCGCCGAAGAAGGCTTCGAACAAGTACATCGTCCGCCGCCGCAAGACGAACAAGAAGCGCTAGGAGCGGGTTTAGATGCCGCGTAGTCTCAAGAAGGGGCCCTTCGTCGACGACCACCTCGCCAAGAAGGTGGATGTCCAGAACGAAGCCGGCACCAAGAACGTCATCAAGACCTGGTCCCGCCGCTCCATGATCGTCCCGGCCATGCTCGGCCACACGATCGCGGTGCACGACGGCCGCAAGCACGTCCCGGTGTTCGTCACCGAGTCGATGGTCGGCCACAAGCTCGGCGAGTTTGCGCCGACCCGCACCTTCCGCGGCCACGAGAAGGACGACCGCAAGTCGCGTCGTCGCTGATCGACCGGAGTGCGAAGACTATGACTGACACCGAAGGGACAACCATGGAAGCCAGGGCCCAGGCGCGGTACATCCGCGTCACGCCCATGAAGGCCCGCCGCGTGGTGGACCTTATCCGTGGCATGGATGCCACGGAGGCTCAGGCGGTCCTGCGTTTCGCCCCGCAGGCCGCGAGCGTGCCCGTGGGCAAGGTGCTGGACAGCGCCATTGCCAACGCCGCGCACAACTACGACCACACGGACGCCTCCACGCTGGTTATCAGCGAGGCGTACGTCGACGAGGGTCCGACCCTGAAGCGGTTCCGTCCGCGTGCCCAGGGCCGTGCCTACCGGATCCGCAAGCGGACCAGCCACATCACCGTGGTCGTCAGCAGCAAGGAAGGAACCCGGTAATGGGCCAGAAGGTAAACCCGCACGGGTTCCGGCTCGGCATCACCACCGACTTCAAGTCGCGTTGGTACGCCGACAAGCTGTACAAGGACTACGTCAAGGAAGACGTCGCCATTCGTCGCATGATGACGAAGGGCATGGAGCGCGCCGGCATCTCGAAGGTGGAGATCGAGCGCACCCGTGAGCGCGTCCGCGTTGACATCCACACCGCTCGTCCGGGCATCGTCATCGGCCGCCGCGGCGCCGAGGCCGACCGCATCCGCGGCGAACTGGAGAAGCTGACCGGCAAGCAGGTCCAGCTGAACATCCTCGAGGTCAAGAACCCCGAGACCGATGCTCAGCTGGTGGCCCAGGCCGTCGCCGAGCAGCTGTCCTCCCGCGTCTCCTTCCGTCGCGCCATGCGCAAGAGCATGCAGTCGACGATGAAGGCCGGCGCCAAGGGCATCAAGATCCAGTGTGGTGGCCGTCTCGGCGGTGCCGAGATGTCGCGCTCGGAGTTCTACCGCGAGGGCCGTGTGCCCCTGCACACGCTCCGCGCGAACGTCGACTACGGCTTCTTCGAGGCCAAGACCACCTTCGGCCGGATCGGCGTGAAGGTCTGGATCTACAAGGGCGACGTCAAGAACATCGCCGAGGTCCGCGCCGAGAACGCTGCCGCCCGTGCGGGCAACCGCCCGGCCCGTGGTGGCAACGACCGCCCGCGCCGCGGTGGCGAGCGTGGCGGCCGTGGCGGCCGCAAGCCGCAGCAGAACGCCGCTGCCGAGGCCCCCAAGGCCGAGGCCGCTGCCGCTGCTCCGGCTGCTGAGAGCACCGGAACGGAGGGCTGACCGACATGCTGATCCCTCGCAGGGTCAAGCACCGCAAGCAGCACCACCCGAAGCGCAACGGTATGGCCAAGGGTGGCACCGAGCTTGCCTTCGGTGAGTACGGCATTCAGGCCGTGACCCCCGCCTACGTGACGAACCGGCAGATCGAGTCCGCTCGTATCGCCATGACCCGTCACATCAAGCGTGGCGGCAAGGTCTGGATCAACATTTACCCGGACCGCCCGCTGACGAAGAAGCCGGCCGAGACCCGCATGGGTTCCGGTAAGGGTTCTCCGGAGTGGTGGGTCGCGAACGTCAAGCCCGGTCGGGTGATGTTCGAGCTGTCCTTCCCGAACGAAAAGGTTGCCAAGGAGGCGCTGACCCGCGCCGCCCACAAGCTTCCGATGAAGTGCCGCATCGTGCGGCGCGAGGCAGGTGAGTCGTGATGGCGGCCGGTACCAAGGCGACCGAGCTGCGCGAGCTGAACAACGAGGACCTCGTTGGGAAGCTTCGTGAGGCCAAGGAGGAGCTGTTCAACCTCCGCTTCCAGGCGGCGACCGGACAGCTTGAGAACCACGGCCGGCTGAAGGCCGTCCGCAAGGACATCGCCCGGATCTACACCCTGATGCGGGAGCGCGAGCTCGGCATCGAGACGGTGGAGAGCGCCTGATGAGCGAGAAGAATGTGACTGAGACGAACGAGCAGCGCGGCTTCCGCAAGACCCGCGAGGGTCTCGTCGTCAGCGACAAGATGGACAAGACCGTCGTCGTCGCTGTCGAGGACCGTGTCAAGCACGCGCTGTACGGCAAGGTCATCCGCCGTACGAACAAGCTCAAGGCGCACGACGAGCAGAACGCTGCCGGTGTCGGCGACCGCGTCCTCCTGATGGAGACGCGCGGTGGGCCTCAGCAATGAGGCCCCCGCCGGGAACCGGCAGACGATCAGGAGATAGACGTGATCCAGCAGGAGTCGCGGCTTCGGGTCGCCGACAACACGGGTGCGAAGGAAATTCTCACCATCCGTGTTCTCGGTGGTTCGGGCCGCCGCTACGCGGGCATCGGTGACGTCATCGTCGCCACCGTCAAGGATGCGATCCCCGGTGGCAACGTGAAGAAGGGTGACGTCGTCAAGGCGGTCATCGTTCGCACCGTCAAGGAGCGCCGCCGTCCGGACGGCTCGTACATCCGCTTCGACGAGAACGCGGCCGTCATCCTCAAGAACGATGGCGACCCCCGCGGCACCCGCATCTTCGGCCCCGTGGGCCGGGAGCTGCGCGAGAAGAAGTTCATGAAGATCATCTCGCTCGCGCCGGAGGTGCTGTAACCGATGAAGATCAAGAAGGGCGACCTGGTCCAGATCATCACCGGCAAGGACAAGGGCAAGCAGGGCAAGGTCATCGCGGCCTTCCCCCGCGAGGACCGTGTCCTGGTCGAGGGTGTCAACCGGGTCAAGAAGCACACCAAGGCCGGTCAGACCGCTCGGGGCTCCAAGACCGGCGGCATCGTGACGACCGAGGCCCCGATCCACGTGAGCAACGTTCAGCTCGTGGTGGAGAAGGACGGCCAGAAGGTCGTCACCCGCGTCGGATACCGCTTCGACGACGAGGGCAACAAGATCCGCGTTGCCAAGCGGACCGGTGAGGACATCTGATGACTGCCACCACCAACGCGCCGCGTCTCAAGACGCGCTACCGCGAAGAGATCGCCGGGAAGCTGAAGGACGAGTTCTCCTACGAGAACGTCATGCAGATCCCCGGTCTGACCAAGATCGTGGTCAACATGGGTGTGGGCGACGCCGCCCGCGACTCCAAGCTGATCGAGGGTGCCATCAAGGACCTCACCACGATCACCGGCCAGAAGCCGGCCGTCACCAAGGCCCGTAAGTCCATCGCGCAGTTCAAGCTGCGCGAGGGCCAGCCGATCGGTGCCCACGTCACCCTCCGCGGTGACCGCATGTGGGAGTTCCTGGACCGCCTGCTGTCGCTCGCGCTCCCGCGCATCCGCGACTTCCGTGGTCTGTCCCCGAAGCAGTTCGACGGTCGGGGCAACTACACCTTCGGTCTCACGGAGCAGGTCATGTTCCACGAGATCGACCAGGACAAGATCGACCGGCAGCGGGGCATGGACATCACCGTGGTCACCACGGCGTCCAACGACGATGAGGGCCGCGCCCTGCTTCGTCACCTCGGCTTCCCGTTCAAGGAGAACTGACCGTGGCGAAGAAGGCTCTGATCGCTAAGGCGGCCCGCAAGCCGAAGTTCGCTGTGCGCGCGTACACGCGTTGCCAGCGCTGCGGCCGGCCGCACTCCGTGTACCGCAAGTTCGGCCTGTGCCGCGTGTGCCTCCGTGAGATGGCTCACCGTGGCGAGCTGCCGGGCGTGACCAAGAGCTCCTGGTAACACCCCCTCCCGCACGTCCGACCAGCGCCCTCGCGGGCGCCCGGCGGACGGCAGGAATCACGAGGGTGGTTCCGGAGTCTCTCGGTAAGCATCTGTTCGGCGGGGGCCCGCCCTTTGATCCCGTAGGGTAGAAGGGTTGGGCGCCCGCCGCCCAGGAACGACTTACTACGCCGAAGGTCCCCGCGCCGCACCCGTCCCGACCCTGATCGGGGAGAGGGATGGCGCATACAGGAAACCCCGGCGAGAGAGGCCGAAGGCCAATTCATGACCATGACTGACCCCATCGCAGACATGCTCACGCGTCTGCGGAACGCGAACTCGGCGTACCACGACACCGTCGTGATGCCGCACAGCAAGATCAAGTCGCACATCGCGGAGATCCTCCAGCAGGAGGGTTACATCACCGGCTGGAAGGTCGAGGACGCCGAGGTCGGCAAGAACCTCATCCTTGAGCTGAAGTTCGGTCCGAACCGCGAGCGCTCGATCGCCGGCATCAAGCGCATCTCGAAGCCGGGCCTGCGGGTCTACGCAAAGTCCACCAACCTGCCGAAGGTGCTCGGCGGCCTGGGCGTGGCGATCATCTCCACGTCGCACGGTCTCCTCACCGGTCAGCAGGCCAGCAAGAAGGGCGTAGGCGGAGAAGTTCTCGCCTACGTCTGGTAATTCGGGAACGGAGGAATAGCTAATGTCGCGTATTGGCAAGCTGCCCATCCAGGTTCCCGCTGGTGTGGACGTCACCATCGACGGCCGCACGGTTTCGGTGAAGGGTCCCAAGGGCTCCCTGCAGCACACCGTCGCCGCGCCCATCGAGGTCGCCAAGGGTGAGGACGGCGTCATCAACGTCACCCGCCCGAACGACGAGCGTCAGAACAAGGCCCTGCACGGCCTGTCCCGCACGCTGGTGGCGAACATGATCACCGGCGTGACCCAGGGATTCACCAAGGCGCTCGAGATCAGCGGTGTCGGTTACCGCGTCCAGGCGAAGGGCTCCAACCTGGAGTTCTCGCTCGGTTACAGCCACCCGATCCTGGTCGAGGCGCCCGAGGGCATCTCGTTCAAGGTCGAGTCCCCGACCAAGCTGAGCGTCGAGGGCATCGACAAGCAGAAGGTCGGCGAGGTCGCCGCGAACATCCGCAAGCTGCGCAAGCCCGACCCGTACAAGGCCAAGGGCGTCAAGTACGCCGGCGAGGTCATCCGCCGCAAGGTCGGAAAGGCTGGTAAGTAAGCCATGGCATACGGTGTGAAGGTCGCGAAGGGTGACGCCTACAAGCGCGCCGCCGCCAAGCGTCGCCACATCCGCATCCGCAAGCGGATTTCGGGTACGCCGGAGCGTCCGCGTCTGGTCGTGACGCGGTCCAACCGCGGTATCACCGCCCAGGTCATCGACGACATCAAGGGTCACACCCTGGCGTCGGCGTCGACCCTGGACGCGTCGATCCGTGGTGGCGAGGGCAACAAGACGGACCTGGCCAAGCAGGTCGGCTCCCTGGTCGCCGAGCGCGCCAAGGCCGCCGGCGTCGAGGCCGTCGTCTTCGACCGTGGTGGCAAGCAGTACGCCGGGCGGATTGCCGCTCTGGCCGATGCAGCCCGCGAAGCCGGACTGAAGTTCTAAGTCCCGGTTCCGTAGCTACTGGGCCCCTCCAGCGCCGGTGACGGCGTCCGGAGGGAGTAACAGAGAGAGGTAATTCCAATGGCTGGACCCCAGCGCCGCGGCAGCGGTGCCGGTGGCGGCGAGCGGCGGGACCGTAAGGACCGGCGGGACGGCGGCGCTGCTGCCGAGAAGACCGCTTACGTCGAGCGGGTTGTCGCAATCAACCGCGTCGCCAAGGTTGTGAAGGGTGGTCGTCGCTTCAGCTTCACCGCGCTGGTCGTGGTGGGCGATGGTGACGGCACCGTCGGTGTCGGTTACGGCAAGGCCAAGGAGGTGCCGGCCGCCATCGCCAAGGGTGTTGAGGAGGCCAAGAAGCACTTCTTCAAGGTCCCCCGTATCGCCGGCACCATCCCGCACCCGATCCAGGGCGAGAAGGCCGCGGGCGTCGTCCTGCTCAAGCCTGCTTCCCCCGGTACCGGTGTGATCGCCGGTGGCCCGGTGCGCGCCGTCCTGGAGTGCGCGGGCATCCACGACGTGCTGAGCAAGTCGCTCGGTTCGTCGAACCCGATCAACATCGTGCACGCCACGGTGGAGGCGCTCCAGGGGCTCAAGCGGCCCGAGGAGATCGCCGCCCGTCGTGGTCTGCCGCTGGAGGACGTTGCTCCCGCCGCTCTGCTGCGGGCGCGTGCCGGGGTGAACGCGTAATGGCTTCGCTCAAGATCACGCAGACCAAGTCCATCATCGGCAGCAAGCAGAACCACCGCGACACCCTGCGTTCGCTTGGCCTGAAGCGGGTCAACGACGTGGTTGTCAAGGAGGACCGCCCCGAGTACCGCGGCATGGTGCACACCGTCCGCCACCTCGTGACGGTCGAGGAGGTCGACTGACATGGCGGAGAACAACCCGCTGAAGGTCCACAACCTCCGTCCTGCCCCGGGCGCCAAGACCGCCAAGACCCGTGTGGGTCGTGGTGAGGCGTCCAAGGGTAAGACCGCTGGTCGTGGTACCAAGGGCACCAAGGCCCGTTACCAGGTTCCGGAGCGCTTCGAGGGCGGCCAGATGCCGCTGCACATGCGCCTCCCGAAGCTGAAGGGCTTCAAGAACCCCGCCCACAAGCAGTTCCAGGTCGTGAACCTGGACAAGCTGGCCGCGCTCTACCCGCAGGGTGGCGAGGTCACGGTGGCCGACCTGGTCGCCAAGGGCGCGGTGCGCAAGAACGAGCTCGTCAAGGTCCTGGGCCAGGGCGAGATCTCCGTGGCGCTGACGGTGACGGTGGACTCCGTTTCCGGCTCCGCCAAGGAGAAGATCACCGCTGCTGGTGGCAGCGTCACCGAGCTCATCTGAGCCAGGTGAATCAACTGACCGGGGATGCCCACGTATTGGGGCATCCCCGGTCGGTCGTTCCAAGGGGGGCCTGGTCGCCGGTAAGGTGGCGTGCACTGTTGCTGTATTTTCCGGGGGTTCTTCCCCCGGGCCCCCGCCGCGTGGGCTAATGTCTGCGCGGTTTTGGCCGCTTTGTATCCGTCGATCCTTTAGACCGTCACCTCTCGCTCCAGAGGCGGGAGGCGCAGGAGGCACCGTGCTCACCGCGTTCGCCCGAGCGTTCAAGACGCCCGACCTGCGCAAGAAGCTGCTGTTCACATTGGGCATCGTGCTCGTCTACCGGCTCGGAGCGCACGTTCCGGTGCCGGGGGTGAACTACTCCAATGTCGACACCTGCATGAAGCAGGCCGGCGCCAATGGCGGTCTCTTCGGCCTGGTGAACATGTTCAGCGGTGGTGCGCTGCTCCAGATCACGATCTTCGCGCTGGGGATCATGCCGTACATCACGGCAAGCATCATCCTCCAGCTGCTGACCGTGGTCATTCCCCGTCTGGAGGCCCTCAAGAAGGAGGGGCAGTCCGGACAGGCGAAGATCACCCAGTACACCCGGTACCTGACCGTCGCACTGGCGGTCCTCCAGGGCACCGGCCTGGTCGCCACCGCCAAGAGCGGCGCGCTGTTCCAGGGCTGCCCGGTCGCCGGCCAGATCGTGCCGAGCGACTCGATCTTCACCACGATCACCATGGTCATCACGATGACCGCCGGTACGGCCATGGTCATGTGGCTCGGTGAGCTGGTCACCGACCGCGGCATCGGCAACGGCATGTCGATCCTGATGTTCGTCGGCATCGCGGCCGGCTTCCCCGGCTCGCTGTGGCAGATCAAGATGTCCGGCAAGCTGGCCGACGGCTGGATCGAGTTCTTCGCCGTCATCGTGGTGGGCCTGGCGATGGTCGCCCTGGTGGTCTTCGTCGAGCAGGCCCAGCGGCGGATCCCCGTGCAGTACGCCAAGCGGATGATCGGCCGCCGCTCGTACGGCGGCACCTCGACCTACATCCCGCTCAAGGTGAACCAGGCGGGCGTCATCCCCGTCATCTTCGCCTCGTCGCTGCTCTACATCCCGGCGCTGGTGGCCCAGTTCAGCGGGTCCAAGGCGGGCTGGGCGGTCTGGATCGAGACCAACTTCACCAAGGGCAACCACCCGGTTTACATCGTCACGTACTTCCTGCTGATCGTCTTCTTCGCGTTCTTCTACGTCGCCATCTCCTTCAACCCCGAGGAAGTTGCCGACAACATGAAGAAGTATGGTGGCTTCATCCCGGGCATCCGGGCTGGTCGCCCCACGGCCGAGTACCTCAGCTACGTGCTCAACCGGATCACGTGGCCGGGCTCGCTGTACCTGGGTCTGATCGCGCTTGTGCCAACAGTGGCGTTGGTGCTGTTCAAGGCCAACCAGAACTTCCCGTTCGGCGGGACGAGCATCCTGATCATCGTGGGTGTGGGTCTGGAGACCGTGAAGCAGATCGAGAGCCAGCTCCAGCAGCGCAACTACGAAGGGTTCCTCCGCTGATGCGAATCGTCCTCGTCGGGCCTCCTGGGGCAGGCAAGGGTACGCAGGCCGCGTACCTGGCCAAGAACCTCTCGATCCCGCACATCTCCACGGGCGACCTGTTCCGCGCCAACATCAGCCAGGGCACCGACCTGGGCAAAGAGGCGAAGTCCTACATGGACGCGGGCAACCTGGTGCCCGACTCGGTGACGATCGCGATGGCCGAGGACCGGCTCGACCAGGACGACGCGGGGCAGGGCTTCCTGCTGGACGGCTTCCCGCGCAACCTGGGCCAGGCCGAGGCGCTGGACGGCTACCTCAAGGACAAGGGCGTGAAGCTGGACGCCGTCCTGGACCTGGAGGTCCCCGAGGACGAGGTGGTCAAGCGGATCGCCGGCCGCCGGATCTGCCGCAACGACAGCAGCCATGTCTTCCACGTGGACTACCACAAGCCGAAGACCGAGGGCGTCTGCGACATCTGCGGCGGCGACCTCTACCAGCGCGAGGACGACCGCGAGGCGACCGTCCGCAAGCGGCTGGAGGTCTACCACACGGAGACCGAGCCGATCATCGACCACTACAAGGCGCAGGACCTGGTCGTCACGATCCCGGCCCTGGGCAAGGTGGACGAGGTCACCCGGCGCGCGATGGCCGCGCTCGGCAAGGGCGAGTAGCTTCTCGAAGATCAGCGCATACGGCCGCGGTGCCCGGGGACGGGACCGCGGCCGTATCGTGTATGGGGCGGCCGCGGGCCGCCCCAGCGTCGTAGTAGTCGGTTTGAGGAAGGCGTAAGCCAGCATGGTGGAGATCAAGACCCCCGAGCAGATCGCGAAGATGCGCGAGGCGGGGCTGGTGGTCGCCGCCATCCACGCGGCCACCCGGGAGGTGGCGGTGCCCGGCGCCACCACCAAGGACCTGGACGACGCGGCGCGCAAGGTGCTGGCCGAGCACGGCGCCAAGTCGAACTTCCTCGGGTACGGCGGCTTCCCCGCGACGATCTGCACGTCGGTCAACGACGTCGTCGTCCACGGCATCCCGGACACCGAGACGGTGCTCGCGGACGGCGACATCATCTCCATCGACTGCGGCGCGATCATCGACGGCTGGCACGGCGACGCGGCGTACACCGCCTTCGTGGGCTCCGGTCACTCCGCGGAGCTGATCGAGCTGAGCCGGGTCACCGAGGAGTCCATGTGGGCCGGCATCGCGGCCGTCCGCAAGGGCAACCGCCTGGTCGACATCTCCAAGGCCATCGAGGGCTACATCCGCCGCCAGCCGCGCCCGTCGAACGGCAAGTACGGCATCGTCGAGGACTACGGCGGCCACGGCATCGGCTCGGAGATGCACATGGACCCGCACCTGCTGAACTACGTCGACCGCAAGCGCGGCCGCGGCCCGAAGCTGGTGCCGGGCTTCTGCATCGCCATCGAGCCCATGGTCAACCTGGGCACGGCCAAGACCCACGTCCTGGCGGACGACTGGACGGTCAAGTCGAACGACGGCGGCTGGTCCTCGCACTGGGAGCACTCCGTCGCGCTGACCGAAGAGGGCCCGCTGGTGCTGACCGCCCCGGACGGCGGCAAGGCGAAGCTGGCCGAGCTGGGCATCGAGGCCGCGCCGGACCCGCTGGCCTGAGTTTTTCCGCGTACGGCGTGCGGCACCCGGCCGACCCCGAGGCGTAACGATCACAGAGCGTGGGCAATAATCGTGGATTCGTCTTTTCGGGAACGCTGACGTAGACTGACGCGTCGGCTGTCGTGCATCCGTGTGCCTGTTTACCGGGTACGCATCCGTACGAAGTCGATCAAGGTAGCCGATTCGAAGGGCGAAGCGTGGCCAAGAAGCAAGGTGCCATCGAGATCGAGGGCACCGTGATCGAGTCCCTCCCGAACGCGATGTTCAAGGTGGAGCTTCAGAACGGTCACAAGGTCCTCGCGCACATCAGCGGCAAGATGCGGATGCACTACATCCGTATCCTCCCGGATGACCGGGTCGTCGTGGAGCTTTCTCCGTACGACCTGACGCGTGGCCGGATCGTCTACCGCTACAAGTAGATCTTGTCGACGCCCCCTCCCGTGGGGTGGCGGCACTGACCCGGAGAACCTCACATCCCATGAAGGTCAAGCCGAGCGTCAAGAAGATCTGCGACAAGTGCAAGGTGATCCGCCGCCACGGCCGGGTCATGGTGATCTGCGACAACCTGCGCCACAAGCAGCGCCAGGGCTGACGCACGCCGACCTCTCTGCATTTCGCAGTTTCTTCGCGCGACGCAAACGCACAGCAATACGTACATACGCAGACACCCGACCCCTCGCGTTCGTCGCGCGGGGACGACACCCCCGGCTCGGAGGCCGGGGACCCGGCTCGTAATTCCGAAGAGTCTTACGGGAACGGTGCTGCGGAAGACCTCCGAATACCTCAGGAGCCAATAAATGGCACGCCTCGCAGGCGTTGATCTCCCGCGCGACAAGCGCGTCGAGGTCGCCCTCACCTACGTCTTCGGCATCGGGCGCACCCTGTCGCAGCAGACCCTCGCCGCCATCGGCGTGAACCCGGACACCCGCGTTCGCGACCTGGCCGAGGAAGACCTGGTCAAGATCCGCGAGTACGTGGACAACAACCTCAAGACCGAGGGTGACCTCCGTCGCGAGATCCAGGCCGACATCCGCCGCAAGGTCGAGATCGGCTGCTACCAGGGTCTGCGTCACCGCCGCGGCCTGCCGGTGCACGGTCAGCGCACCAGCACGAACGCCCGTACCCGCAAGGGTCCGCGTCGCGCGATCGCCGGCAAGAAGAAGCCGGGCAAGAAGTAGTCCTCAGCGGACGCTCATCAGCGGTCTTCGCTGTAGGACCGACCACCTCCACCGGGAGTAATACATGCCTCCGAAGGGCCGTACGGCCGGCGCCAAGAAGGTGCGCCGCAAGGAGAAGAAGAACGTCGCCCACGGGCACGCTCACATCAAGAGCACGTTCAACAACACCATCGTCTCGATCACCGACCCCACGGGCAACGTGATCTCCTGGGCCTCGGCGGGCCACGTGGGCTTCAAGGGCTCGCGCAAGTCCACGCCGTTCGCCGCGCAGATGGCTGCCGAGTCGGCCGCCCGCCGCGCGCAGGAGCACGGCATGCGCAAGGTCGACGTCTTCGTCAAGGGTCCCGGCTCCGGCCGTGAGACCGCGATCCGCTCCCTCCAGGCCACCGGCCTTGAGGTCGGCTCGATCCAGGACGTCACCCCCACGCCGCACAACGGCTGCCGTCCCCCCAAGCGTCGTCGCGTCTGACGTCGCGCGGTCGCTCGACGGCCGCAGCCTGTCGGTCCGCGCTCCGGCGCGGCCCGGCACCGGGCACTTTTCGGGCGGTACGCCGCGACTCCTGGGAGCCGCGCCGTGCCGCCCGTACCCTTGTAGAAACCGCCGGGCCACCGTCCGGCGCAGCTGGCATCAAATAGCGGGTGCCATGACTGGAAGGCGAAACACCTCATGCTGATCGCTCAGCGTCCCTCGCTGACCGAAGAGGTCGTCGACGAATACCGCTCCCGGTTCGTGATCGAGCCGCTGGAGCCGGGCTTCGGCTACACCCTCGGCAACTCCCTGCGTCGTACGCTCCTCTCCTCGATCCCGGGTGCGGCGGTCACGTCCATCCGCATCGACGGTGTCCTGCACGAGTTCACCACCGTGCCGGGCGTCAAGGAGGACGTCACCGACCTCATCCTGAACATCAAGCAGCTGGTCGTCTCCTCGGAGCACGACGAGCCGGTCGTGATGTACCTGCGCAAGCAGGGCCCCGGCCTGGTCACCGCCGCGGACATCGCCCCGCCGGCCGGTGTCGAGGTGCACAACCCCGACCTGGTCCTCGCCACGCTCAACGGCAAGGGCAAGCTGGAGATGGAGCTGACCGTCGAGCGCGGTCGCGGCTACGTCTCCGCCGTGCAGAACAAGCAGGTCGGCCAGGAGATCGGCCGCATTCCGGTCGACTCCATCTACTCGCCGGTCCTCAAGGTCACCTACAAGGTCGAGGCGACCCGTGTCGAGCAGCGCACCGACTTCGACAAGCTGATCGTCGACGTCGAGACCAAGCAGGCGATGCGTCCCCGTGACGCCATGGCCTCCGCGGGCAAGACCCTGGTCGAGCTGTTCGGCCTGGCGCGCGAGCTCAACATCGACGCCGAGGGCATCGACATGGGCCCGTCGCCGACGGACGCCGCCCTGGCGGCCGACCTGGCGCTGCCGATCGAGGAGCTGGAGCTCACCGTTCGGTCGTACAACTGCCTCAAGCGCGAGGGCATCCACTCGGTGGGCGAGCTGGTGGCCCGCTCCGAGGCGGACCTGCTCGACATCCGCAACTTCGGTGCGAAGTCGATCGACGAGGTCAAGGCGAAGCTGGCCGGTATGGGCCTGGCGCTGAAGGACTCGCCCCCCGGGTTCGACCCGACCGCCGCCGCCGACGCCTTCGGCGCCGACGACGACGCGGACGCCGGTTTCGTGGAGACCGAGCAGTACTGAGCCCAAGGGCTCGCGCAATCTTCCGCGGGGCGTCCGCCCCGCGGGAACTGACACCGGTACCTGATACGGCCGGTGCAGCAATGAAGGAGAAATACCATGCCGAAGCCCGCCAAGGGTGCCCGTCTGGGCGGCAGCGCAGCGCACGAGCGTCTCATGCTGCGCAACCTGGCCACCGCGCTGTTCGAGCACGGCCGCATCACGACGACCGAGGCCAAGGCCCGTCGTCTGCGTCCGTACGCCGAGCGTCTGGTGACCAAGGCGAAGAAGGGTGACCTTCACAACCGCCGCCAGGTCATGCAGCTGATCTCGGACAAGAGCGTCGTGCACACGCTCTTCACGGAGATCGCCCCGCGCTTCGAGGAGCGCCCGGGTGGCTACACCCGTATCACCAAGATCGGCAACCGTCGTGGCGACAACGCCCCGATGGCGGTCATCGAGCTGGTCGAGGGCGAGATCGCCAAGAAGGCCACCGTTGCCGAGGCCGAGGCCGCGACCAAGCGCGCGGTGAAGGAGTCCGACGAGGCCGCCAAGGCCGAGGACACCAAGGGCGAGGCCGCCGAGGCCCCGGCCGAGGAGTCCAAGGACGCCTGAGCCTGACACAGGCCGTAGGCCCTGTCGTCACATTCCCGCCTGCCGCGCGACGCCTGGCACGCACGCTCGCTGCGTTGCCGAAACGCCCGCGTAGCTCCGCTACGAGGGCGCCCCGGCGCCTTGCGATCGCACGCACCAGACGCCGCGCGGCCCGCCCTTCGGGCGGACAACGGGAATGTGACGACAGGACCTAGGACGGGCCCGCTCCCCTCAGGGGAGCGGGCCCGTTCCGCTTGAGAGGATGCACGCGTGAGCGATGAAGTGGAGCCCGGGTTCGTACGGGTGCGGCTGGACCTTTCGTACGACGGCAAGGACTTCTCCGGCTGGGCGAAGCAGCGGGCGCGGCGCACGGTCCAGGAGGAGCTGGAGACCGCGCTGCGGACGGTGACGCGGTCGGCCGAGACGTACGAGCTGACCGTGGCGGGGCGGACGGACGCCGGGGTGCACGCGCGCGGGCAGGTGGCGCATGTGGACCTGCCGGCGGAGCTGTGGGCCGAGCACGCGGACAAGCTGCTGCGGCGGCTGGCCGGGCGGCTGCCGAAGGACGTACGGGTGTGGCGGGCCGCCGAGGCGCCGTACGGGTTCAACGCGCGGTTCTCGGCGATCTGGCGGCGGTACGCCTACCGGGTGACGGATCACCCGGGCGGTGTCGATCCGCTGCTGCGCGGCCACGTGCTGTGGCACGACTGGGACCTGGACGTCGACGCGATGAACCAGGCGTCGCAGGCGCTGCTGGGGGAGCACGACTTCGCCGCGTACTGCAAGCGGCGTGAGGGGGCGACGACGATCCGTACGCTCCAGGAGCTGAGCTGGGTGCGGGACGCGGACGGGATCATCACCGCGACCGTGAAGGCGGACGCCTTCTGCCACAACATGGTGCGCTCGCTGGTGGGCGCGCTGCTGTTCGTGGGGGACGGGCACCGGCCGGTGGAGTGGCCGGGGAAGGTGCTGGCGGCCGGGGTGCGGGACTCGGCGGTGCACGTCGTACGGCCGCACGGGCTGACCTTGGAGGAGGTCGGCTATCCGGCGGACGACCTGCTCATGGCCCGTAACAAGGAGGCGCGCAACAAGCGGAGCCTGCCCGGGGGCGGCTGCTGCTGAGCCGCCCCGCGGGCCTGGTCAGGACTGGGCGCGGGCGGCCTTGGCCGCCTGGTCCGTGCCGCGCTGCCAGATGCGGTTGTACGCGTACTGGCCGCCGTCCCGGCCGATCTGCAGGGCCTTCGTGGACGCCTTGGTGACGGCCGAGCGGTCGAGGTTGCCGGCGATGGTGAAGTAGGCGTAGCGGCCGGTGGCGTTGGTGTACATCGTGCACGCCGTGCCTTCGCAGAAGGTGCCGACACCGCCGCCGGCCAGCGGCGCGAGGCTGGGCTTGTTGGCGTCCTTGACCTTGAAGGCGGCGGCCTTGGAGTCGAAGACCGCGACGCCGACGGTGACCGCGACGCCGTCCTTGGAGTACGTGGCGCGCAGCAGCTTCTGGCAGCCGTTGTGCTTGAGCACCGAGCCGAGCGCGCCGTGCGTGCCGGCCGTGCAGTCGTCGGTGGCGGCGGTGGTCACCCGGGGGTAGGACCGCTTGTCGATCACCATGCTCTTCTCGGGGAAGAGGGTGTCGGGGGTGAGCGCCGCGGTGTCCTTCTTGGGGTCGGTGATGTAGTCCCGCGGGTTCGGCGGCGGCGGGACGTGCACCTCGGAGAAGGACGGTTTGGGCTCGTCGGGCTCGTCCGGCAGCTTCTGGGCGTGCGGCAGGTCCTTGCCGCCCTTGTTGCTGGTGATCACGGCGGTGGCGACGATGCCCGCCACGGCCACGGTCGCGAGGGCGCCGCCGCCGATGTACAGCCAGCGGCGGCGCTTGTTGCGTGACTCGCTCTCGTCGGCGAGCGCCTCCCAGTCAGGAGTCGAGGAGTCCGGTCCCCCGGGCCCGAACGGCCCACCATGCCCAAAGCTCATGCCGCGCATCCTAAACCGGTTGGTGGAACGCGGGGCGGGCGGCGAGAATCCGGGCCATGGGACACGTGGAGGCCGGGCATCTGGAGTACTACCTGCCGGACGGGCGGGTCCTGTTGGGGGACGTCTCCTTCCGGGTCGGTGAGGGCGCCTCGGTGGCGCTGGTCGGCGCCAACGGCGCGGGCAAGACGACGCTGCTGCGGCTGATCTCGGGGGAGCTCCAGCCGCACGGGGGCGCGGTGACGGTGAGTGGCGGGCTGGGGGTGATGCCGCAGTTCGTGGGGTCGGTGAGAGACGAACGGACCGTACGGGATCTCCTGGTCTCGGTGGCGCAGCCGCGTCTACGGGAAGCGGCGGCGGCCGTGGACGCCGCCGAGCACGCCGTCATGACCGTCGATGACGAAGCCGCGCAGATGGCGTACGCGCAGGCGCTCAGCGACTGGGCCGAGGCGCGCGGGTACGAGGCCGAGACGCTCTGGGACATGTGCACCATGGCCGCACTGGGCGTGCCGTACGAGAAGGCGCAGTGGCGGCAGGTGCGCACGCTCAGCGGCGGCGAGCAGAAGCGGCTGGTGCTGGAGTCGCTCTTGCGCGGCACCGACGAGGTGCTGCTGCTGGACGAACCGGACAACTACCTGGACGTTCCGGCCAAGCGCTGGCTGGAGGAGCGGCTGCGCGAGACGAAGAAGACGGTGCTCTTCGTCAGCCACGACCGGGAACTGCTGGCGCGCGCCGCCGACAAGATCGTGAGTGTGGAGCCGGGACCGGCCGGGTCGGACGTGTGGGTGCACGGCGGCGGCTTCGGTACGTACCACGAGGCCCGCAAGGAGCGCTTCGCGCGCTTCGAGGAGCTGCGGCGGCGCTGGGACGAGGACCACGCCAAGCTGAAGCAGCTCGTGCACATGTACAAGCAGAAGGCCGCCTTCAACTCCGACATGGCCTCCCGGCTCCAGGCGGCCAGGACGCGGCTGCGGAAGTTCGAGGAGGCGGGCCCGCCGCAGGAGCCGCCGCGCGAGCAGGACATCACGATGCGGCTGCGCGGCGGCCGTACCGGCGTACGTGCCGTGACCTGCGAGAACCTTGAGCTGACCGGGCTGATGAAGCCGTTCGACCTGGAGGTCTTCTACGGGGAGCGGGTCGCGGTGCTGGGGTCCAACGGCTCGGGCAAGTCGCACTTCCTGCGGCTGCTGGCGGGAGACCCCGAGAACCCAGTCGCGCACACGGGTACGTGGAAGCTGGGCGCCCGCGTCGTACCCGGTCATTTCGCGCAGACGCACGCTCATCCGGAGCTGGAGGGGCGCACCCTTCTGGACATTCTGTGGACGGAACACGCCAAGGACCGGGGCAAGGCGATGAGCGCGCTGCGCCGGTACGAGCTGGAGCGGCAGGCCGAGCAGCGCTTCGACCGTCTGTCGGGCGGCCAGCAGGCGCGTTTCCAGATCCTGCTGCTGGAGCTGTCGGGGACGACCGCCCTGCTGCTGGACGAGCCGACCGACAACCTCGACCTGGAGAGTGCCGAGGCGCTTCAGGAGGGGCTGGAGGCGTACGAGGGCACGGTGCTGGCGGTGACGCACGACCGCTGGTTCGCGCGGTCCTTCGACCGGTACCTGGTCTTCGGCTCGGACGGGCGGGTGCGGGAGACGGGGGAGCCGGTGTGGGACGAGCGGAGGGTGGAGCGGAAGCGCTGACGCTCCGCTGGAGCCCGTCCGGTGGTGAGCCCGTAGCGGCGCCTCTTAGATGGACGCATGAGCGCGGAGAAAACGGGCATAGCGGGCGCTGGGGAGGTGGCGGACGCGGCCGGGACCTCGGGCTCCCCGGCCGTCGGCTGGCTGCTCAGGCGGGCCCCCTGGCCCCTGTGGGCGGTGGCCGCCGTGCTGATGGGCGCGGTGATCTTCAACGTCCACCGGCACAGCCCCACCGTCGGCATGGACAACGACTTCGTCGTCAAGGCGGCGCGGGCGCTGCTGGACGGCGACGCCCCGTACGCCGACAAGCGGTTCCTGTACCTGCCGAGCGCGGTGCTGGCCGCGGTGCCCGAGGCGCTGCTGTCCGCAGGGAAGCTGCGGCTGCTGGTGCCGGTGGCGGGTGTGGGGGCGGTGGTGCTGGGCTGGCTGGTCTCGCTGCGGATCTTCCGGGTGCCCGTACGGAGCAGGCTGGCGGCGCTCGGGGTGGCGGCCCTGGCGTTCTTCGAGCCGTTCCGCAATGTGGTCAACATCGGGAACTGGACGCTGGCCTCCGTGGTGGCGCTGCCGCTGGTGCTGCTCCTGGCGCTGCGCTCCCGGTGGGTGGCCGCGGGCGCGGTCCTCGGGCTCGCGCTGGCCCTCAAGCCGCTGCTCGCGCCGCTGCTCCTGCTGCTGGTGCTGGCGCGGCGGTGGCGGGCCCTCGCGGTGGCGGTGGCGGTGCCCGTCGCGGCGTCCGCGCTGGCGGCCCTGGTGATGCCGCGCCCCGGCATGTTCTTCACCCGTACGCTGCCGTTCCTGCTGCGCGGCCAGGACAGCTTCGCGCGGCCCTTCGACGCCTCGCTCGGGATGATCCTCACCCGGCTGGGGGTGCCGGAGACCGCGGCGTACGGGGTCGCCGCGGTGGCGGCGGTGGCCGGGGCCGGATGTGCGTGGGCGCGCTGGCGGCGCGGTGACGAGGGCCCGCTGCGGCTCGCCGAGACCGCCGCGACGCTGATGCTCGCGGCCTTCCTGGTGTCCCGGCCGTCCTTCGACCACTATCTGCTGGTGGTGCTGCCGCCGCTGGTGGCCTCCGTGGCCCTGCCGGGCTCGGCGGCCCGTACGGTCTGGTTCTGGATCGCCCTCGTACCGCAGGTCAGCGGGCTGGTCTGGCCGCATCTGGAGGCGCTGCACCGGCGGGCCTTCCGGGACGCGGCGATGCTGTGGACCGTCGCGGCCGTGATGGCATGGACATGCGTCCGGCCGCGGGTGCTGCGGGCGGTGGCTACCATGCCAGTGGGCCCCGAGAGTACGGATCGCACGCCGGTTCGGGACGTGTTTTGACCCGGCTGGGGGCGGCCCGGTATTCTGCCAGTTCGTTATGCGTATTGGCTTGCTCTATCTCACGTGAGGGGCCCTTACGCCGGCTCATCGGGCCGATGACCAGCGGCAGGAACCCGGGTTGCGTCACCCGTGGTGCCGCCAGCGCTGGCGATCGGCCGTGGTGGCCAGTACAGGACCCTATTCACTGAAGAAGCGAAGGCTAACCGTGCGTACGTTCAGCCCCAAGCCCGGCGATGTCCAGCGCCAGTGGCACATCATCGACGCCCAGGACGTCGTCCTGGGCCGTCTGGCCTCCCAGGCCGCTTCCCTCCTGCGGGGTAAGCACAAGCCGGTGTACGCGCCGCACGTCGACACCGGCGACTTCGTCGTCATCATCAACGCCGACAAGGTGCACCTGTCCGGTAACAAGCGCATCCAGAAGATGGCCTACCGCCACTCCGGTTTCCCGGGCGGTCTCCGTGCGGTCCGTTACGAGGACCTGCTGGAGAAGAACCCCGAGAAGGCCGTCGAGAAGGCCATCAAGGGCATGCTCCCCAAGAACACCCTGGGCCGTCAGATGCTCTCGAAGCTGAAGGTCTACGCGGGCGCCGAGCACCCGCACGCTGCCCAGCAGCCGGTCCCGTTCGAGATCACCCAGGTCGCGCAGTAAGTCCGGCCACCCCCTAAGACGAAGAGAATCTGAGGAGAATCGTGGCTGAGACCACCGCCGAGACCCCGCTCGAAGAGGTAGAGGTCGAGGAGTACACGACCGAGACCGAGGTTCCGCTGGAGGGTGAGTACACCTCCGAGTCCCTCGCCTCGCGCTTCGGCGACCCGCAGCCGGCCGCCGGCCTGGGCCGTCGCAAGAACGCCATCGCCCGCGTCCGGATCATCCCGGGCACCGGCCAGTGGAAGATCAACGGCCGCACCCTTGAGGGCTACTTCCCGAACAAGGTGCACCAGCAGGAAGTCAACGAGCCCTTCAAGGTGCTCGAACTCGACAACCGCTACGACGTGGTCGCCCGCATCGCCGGTGGCGGCATCTCCGGCCAGGCCGGTGCGCTGCGCCTGGGCGTGGCCCGTGCGCTGAACGAGGCGGACGAGGACAACAACCGCGGCCCGCTGAAGAAGGCCGGCTTCCTCAAGCGCGACGACCGTGCGGTCGAGCGCAAGAAGGCCGGTCTGAAGAAGGCCCGCAAGGCGCCGCAGTACAGCAAGCGCTAATTGCCGCTTGGCTGCTCGCGCGGCTCTTGGCGAACGCCCCGGTGGCACCATCCGTGCTGCCGGGGCGTTCGGCTATCCCGGACCAGCGGCGTATACCTGGACGCAATGCTCTGGTCCACGTACATCAACTCGGAGGACACCAGTGGGACGACTCTTCGGCACGGACGGTGTGCGCGGTGTCGCCAACGCCGATCTGACGGCCGAGCTGGCGCTCGGTCTCTCGGTCGCGGCGGCGCACGTGCTCGCGGAGGCGGGCTCTTTTGAGGGCCATCGGCCGGTGGCCGTGGTCGGGCGCGATCCGCGGGCCTCGGGGGAGTTCCTGGAAGCCGCCGTCGTCGCGGGCCTGGCCAGTGCGGGCGTGGACGTCCTGCGGGTGGGCGTGCTGCCGACCCCGGCCGTGGCGTACCTGACCGGGTCGCTCGGCGCGGACCTGGGCGTGATGCTCTCCGCCAGCCACAACCCGATGCCCGACAACGGCATCAAGTTCTTCGCCCGCGGCGGCCACAAGCTCGCCGACGAGCTGGAGGACCGCATCGAGCGCACCTACCGGGCGCACAGCTCCGGTGAGCCGTGGGACCGGCCCACCGGCGCCGGTGTCGGCCGGGTCAAGGACTACGACCAGGGCTTCGACAACTACGTCGCGCACCTGGTGGGCGTGCTGCCCAACCGCCTGGACGGCCTGAAGATCGTCATCGACGGTGCGCACGGCGCGGCCTCCCGGGTCTCCCCGGAGGCGTTCGCGCGGGCGGGCGCCGAGGTCGTCACCATCGGCACCGACCCCGACGGCCTGAACATCAACGACGGCTGCGGTTCCACCCACATCGGTGACCTGCGCGCGGCCGTCGTCGAGCACGGCGCCGACCTGGGCGTGGCGCACGACGGCGACGCGGACCGCTGCCTGGCGGTGGACCACGCGGGCAACGAGATCGACGGCGACCAGATCCTGGCCGTCCTCGCCCTCGGGATGCGCGAGGCCGGGACGCTGCGCAAGAACACCGTCGTGGCGACCGTCATGTCCAACCTGGGCTTCAAGCTGGCGATGGAGCGTGAGGGCCTGACCTTCGTCCAGACGGCGGTCGGCGACCGCTACGTCCTGGAGGAGATGAAGGCCGGCGGGTTCGCGCTCGGCGGCGAGCAGTCCGGCCACGTCATCGCGCTGGACCACGCCACGACCGGCGACGGCACCCTCACCGGCCTGATGCTGGCCGCCCGCGTCGCGGCGACCGGCCGCCCGCTGGCCGAGCTGGTCCGCGTCATGGAGCGGCTGCCGCAGGTGCTGGTGAACGTCCCGGACGTGGACAAGACGCGCGTCGGCACCTCGCCGGAGCTGACCACCGCGGTCGCCGAGGCCGAGAAGGAGCTGGGCGCCACCGGCCGGGTGCTGCTGCGCCCCTCCGGCACCGAGCCGCTGGTGCGGGTCATGGTCGAGGCCGCCGACATCGAGCAGGCGGGGGCCGTGGCCGGCCGCCTGGCGGATGTCGTGAAGTCGGCGCTGGGCTAGTCCCTAGTCGCGTACGCGCTTCCTGCTGGCCCAGAAGAACTTCTGGGCCAGCAGCGTCAGCGTGCCCGCGACGACTATGCCGGCCAGGTTCAGCAGGAGCTGTTCCGTGGAGCCCCAGGCCTGCTTGTACGCGTTGTAGCCGAAGGCGACGGCGGCGTTCGCGGCGGCCGGGACGGTGGTGACCGAGATCGCCACGCCGACCAGGGCGCCGGACTTCGCCGAGGTCAGGGAGAGGACCCCGGCGATCCCGGCGAGGACGGCGACGACGAACGAGAACCAGTCCGGCCGGTAGATGAAGCCCGTGTTCGGGCGCTCGGCCGTCAGCGCCGTGGCGTCGAAGAGCCCCACCGCGTCCATGAACAGGCTGAACCCCACCGTCAGTGCCATCGCCACCGCGAAGCCCACGACGAGTGCCAGCAGCGAGCGCCAGGCCAGCCGGGGCGCGCGGCGCACCAGGGCCGTACAGATGCCGGCCAGCGGGCCGAACTCCGGGCCGACGGCCATCGCGCCGACGATCAGGATCGCGTTGTCCAGCACCACGCCACAGGCCGCGATCATCGTGGCGAGCGTCAGGAACGCCAGATAGGTGACGGAGAGCGTGGACTCCTCGTGGGTGGCGTCGGCCAGCGACTCCCACAGCACGGCGTCCACGCCCTCGCCGGGCGCGTCCTTCTCCGCCTTGTCCGCGCGGGTGGACAGCGACAGGTCGATGTTCTCGACGGCGATCGCGCCGTCCCGGTCGATGCCGAGCGCCCGCAGATCGTGCAGCAGGCCGTCACCGGCCTCGCGGGCCACGTCGCACAGGACCACATCGCCCCGCGGCTCGCGCGCGGCGCCGGTCAGGACGGCGAGGTGGGTGGTGCCGACCGTGCCTTCCACGAGGCGTACGACGTCGTCCGTACGGTCGGCGGGGACGATCAGGCGCAGGTGCAGCACGTGCGTACTCCTCGGGGTGGCGCGACGACGGCGGGCCGCGTCAGAGCTTGCGCAGCGACAGCCGCTGCACCTTGTGATCGGGGCCCTTGCGCAGGACGAGGTTGGCGCGGCCGCGGGTCGGCGCGACGTTCTGTTCCAGGTTGGGCTTGTTGACGGTGCGCCAGATCATGCGCGCGTAGTCGAGGGCTTCCTCCTCGGAAACCTGGGTGTACTTCCGGAAGTACGAGAACGGGTTCTGGAACGCGGTGTCGCGCAGCTTGCGGAAGCGGCCCAGGTACCACTGCTCGATGTCCTCGGTACGGGCGTCCACGTACACCGAGAAGTCGAAGAAGTCGGCGAGGCCGAGCCGGGTGCGGCCGTCCTTGCCGGGCAGCGCGGGCTGCAGGACGTTGAGGCCCTCGACGATCAGGATGTCGGGCCGGTGCACGGTCAGCCGCTCGCCGGGCACGATGTCGTAGATCAGGTGCGAGTAGACGGGCGCGCTGACCTCGGACTTGCCGGACTTCACATCGGCGACGAAGCGGGTCAGCGCCCGGCGGTCGTACGACTCGGGGAAGCCCTTGCGCGACATCAGGCCGCGGCGGTGCAGCTCGGCGTTGGGGAACAGGAAGCCGTCGGTGGTGACCAGCTCGACGCGCGGGTGCTCCGGCCAGCGCGCCAGCAGCGCCTGGAGGAGGCGCGCGGTGGTGGACTTGCCGACCGCCACGCTGCCCGCGACGCCTATGACGAACGGCGTGCCGGGCTGCGCGCCGTGGCCGCCGCCCGCGTCGCCGAGGAAGGTGTTCAGCGCGCCGCGCAGATTGCTGGTGGCGCCCACGTACAGGTTGAGCAGCCGGGACAGCGGCAGGTAGACGTCGCGCACCTCGTCCAGGTCGATCACGTCGCCCAGGCCGCGCAGCCGCTCGACCTCCTCGGCGGTCAGCGGCAGCGGTGTCTTCTCCCGCAGGGCGCTCCACTCGGCGCGCGTGAGGTCCACGTACGGCGTGCGCTCGGCGCGGCGGCGGTGCTGCGACTCGGTCGGCTCTGTGGTGAGGGGCACGCGCCCATTGTCCGCGCGCGTGGCGCCCGGTTCACTCCGGGGTGGGGTTGTGGCCTTCCGTGTCGCGTACGGGCCGTGCACGGGCCGTACGGCAGCGGCGCCGCGGGTTGACCGTATAGAGCGGCGGTTTTGATCACGCCGCCCCGTAGGCTGCCCCCATGTGCGGAATCGTGGGGTATGCGGGCGGCCGGTCCGCCCTGGACGTCGTGCTCGCCGGGCTGAAGCGGCTGGAGTACCGCGGCTACGACTCGGCCGGGGTGGCCGTACTGGCCGACGGGGGCCTGGCCGCGGCCAAGAAGGCGGGCAAACTCGCCAATCTCGACAAGGAGCTGGCCGAGCGTCCGCTGCCGGCCGGGACGACCGGGATCGGGCACACCCGGTGGGCCACGCACGGCGCGCCCACCGACGCCAACGCCCATCCGCACCTGGACAACGCCGGGCGGGTCGCCGTCGTCCACAACGGCATCATCGAGAACTTCGCGGCGCTGCGGGCCGAACTCTCCGAGCGCGGTCACACGTTGGCCTCCGAGACGGACACCGAGGTCGTCGGGCACCTGCTGGCGGAGAACTTCTCCTCCTGCGGCGACCTGGCCGAGGCGATGCGCCAGGTGTGCCGCCGCCTGGAGGGCGCGTTCACGCTGGTCGCGGTGCACGCGGACGCGCCGGACGTGGTGGTGGGCGCGCGCCGCAACTCGCCGCTGGTGGTGGGCGTCGGCGAGGACGAGGCGTTCCTCGCGTCGGACGTGGCGGCGTTCATCGCGTACACCCGTGAGGCGATCGAGCTGGGCCAGGACCAGGTGGTGGAGCTGCGCCGGGACGGGGTGACGGTCACCGGCTTCGACGGGGCGCCGGGCGAGGTGCGCGAGTACCACGTGGACTGGGACGCGTCGGCTGCCGAGAAGGGCGGCTACGACTACTTCATGCTCAAGGAGATCGCCGAGCAGCCGAAGGCGGTCGCCGACACGCTGCTGGGCCGGGTGGACGGGTCCGGGGTGCTCTCGCTGGACGAGGTGCGCATCGATGACGCGGTGCTGCGCGAGGCCACCAAGGTGGTGATAGTGGCCTGCGGCACGGCCTTCCACGCCGGGATGATCGCCAAGTACGCGATCGAGCACTGGACCCGCATCCCCTGCGAGGTCGAGCTGGCCAGCGAGTTCCGCTACCGGGACCCGATCCTGGACCCGCGCACCCTGGTCGTCGCCATCTCGCAGTCCGGCGAGACGATGGACACCCTGATGGCGGTGCGGCACGCCCGCGAGCAGGGCGCGAAGGTCCTCGCGGTGTGCAACACCAACGGCTCGACGATCCCGCGCGAGTCGGACGCGGTGCTCTACACCCATGCCGGGCCCGAGGTCGCGGTCGCCTCCACCAAGGCGTTCCTGACCCAGCTGGTGGCCTGCTACCTGCTCGCGCTCTACCTGGGGCAGGTGCGCGGCACGCAGTGGGGCGACGAGATCCGGGCCGTGGTGCGCGAGCTGGCCGGCGTCGGTACGCAGGTCGAGCAGGTCCTGGGGACGATGGAGCCGGTACGGGAGCTGGCGCGCAGCCTCGCGGACAAGGACACGGTGCTGTTCCTGGGCCGGCACGTGGGCTACCCCGTCGCCCTGGAGGGCGCGCTCAAGCTCAAGGAACTCGCGTACATGCACGCGGAGGGCTTCGCGGCGGGCGAGCTGAAGCACGGCCCGATCGCGCTGATCGAGGAGGGCGTGCCGGTGGTGGTGGTCGTGCCGCCGCCGCGCGGCCGGTCCGTCCTGCACGGCAAGATCGTCTCCAATATCCAGGAGATCCGGGCCCGGGGCGCGCGCACCATCGTGATCGCCGAGGAGGGCGACGAGGCGGTCGTCCCGTACGCGGACCACATCGTGCGCATCCCGCGCACCCCCACCCTGCTCCAGCCGCTGGTCTCCGCGGTGCCGCTCCAGGTGTTCGCCTGCGAACTGGCCACGGCGCGCGGCAACGAGGTGGACCAGCCGCGCAACCTCGCCAAGTCGGTGACCGTCGAATGATCATCGGGGTCGGTATCGACGTAGCCGAGATCGACCGCTTCGGGGCGGCCCTGGAGCGCACCCCGGAGCTGGCGCACCGGCTGTTCGTCGAGCGGGAGTTGACGCTGCCCAGCGGGGAGCGCCGGGGCACCGCCTCGCTCGCCGCCCGGTTCGCCGCCAAGGAGGCGGTGGCCAAGGCGCTGGGCGCGCCCGGCGGGCTGCACTGGACGGACGCGGAGGTGGCGGTGCTGGAGTCCGGGCAGCCGATACTCCAGATCCGCGGGACGGTGGCCGAACGAGCGGCGGAACTGGGCGTCCGGTCCTGGCACGTGTCGCTCAGTCACGACGCGGGCGTGGCCTCGGCGGTGGTGATCGCGGAGGGGTGAGCGGTGCCCCCGTGGCCGTCCGTACGCGATCCGTACGCGATCCGGCCGCAGGGCCGTACCGTCCGGTGCGCCGGGCGAGCCGGAGGAATGTTGCCGCCGCCCGGGGTGAGACTGGGGGCATGAGGACTGCGTTCAGCGTGGATGTCGTACGGGCTGCCGAGCGGGACCTGATGGCGCGGCTGCCCGAAGGGGCCCTGATGCAACGGGCCGCCGCCGGGCTGGCGGTGGCCTGCGCGGAGCTGCTGGGGCGGGTGTACGGGTCCCGGGTCGTGCTGCTCGTGGGCAGCGGCGACAACGGCGGAGACGCGCTGTACGCGGGCGCCCGGCTGGCCCGGCGCGGCGCGGGCGTACGCGCCGTCCTGCTGTCCCCGGAACGGGCCCACGCGGGCGGCCTGGCGGCCCTTCAGGCGGCCGGGGGCCGGGTGTCCGCCGACGCCCGCGCCGACATCGCCCGCGCCGACCTGGTCGTGGACGGCATCGTCGGCATCGGCGGCAAGGGCGGGCTCCGGCCGGAGGCGGCACGGCTGGCCGAGGCGGCCCGGCAGGCCATGACCGTGGCCGTCGACCTGCCGAGCGGTGTGGACGCGGACTCCGGAGAGGTGCCGGGGGAGGCGGTACGGGCCGATGTGACGGTGACCTTCGGCGCGTACAAGCCGGGCCTGCTGATCGACCCGGCGCGCGAGTACGCGGGCGCGCTGCGGCTGGTGGACATCGGCCTGGACCTGCCCGAGGACGCCGGGGTGGAGGCGCTTCAGTACGCGGACGTGTCGGACCTGCTGCCCCGCCCCTCGGCGGAGAGCGACAAGTACCGGCGCGGCGTGGTGGGCGTGGTCGCGGGCTCCGCGCGCTATCCGGGCGCCGCGGTGCTGGCCGTGTCCGGCGCGCTGCGGGGCGGCGCCGGGGCCGTACGGTACGTGGGCCCGGCGGCCGAAGAGGTGCTGGCGCAGTTCCCGGAGACGCTCGTCCACGCAGGACCGCCCTCCAAGGCGGGCCGCGTCCAGTCCTGGGTCATCGGCCCGGGCATCGGCGACGACGGCGACGCCGTGGCGGACGTGCTGGATTCCGACGTACCCGTGCTGGTGGACGCCGACGGGCTGCGCTTCCTGGACGCCGCGCGGGTACGGGACCGTGCCGCGCCGACCCTGCTGACACCGCACGCCGGAGAGGCCGCCGCGCTGCTCGGCGCCGACCGGGCGGACGTGGAGGCGTCCCGCCTGCGCTCCGTACGGGAACTGGCCGAGCGGTACGGCGCCACGGCCCTCCTGAAGGGCTCCACCACCCTCGTAGCAGGCCCGGCGGGCGGCCCCGTACGCGCCAACCCCACCGGCACCGGCTGGCTGGCCACCGCCGGCAGCGGCGACGTGCTGTCCGGCCTGACCGGATCGCTGCTGGCCACCGGCCTGTCCGCGCGCGACGCCGCCTCCGTGGGCGCGTATCTGCACGGCCTGGCGGCCCGGCTGGCGGCCACCCCGGACGGCGCGCCGATCCTGGCGACGGACGTGGCGGGGGCGCTGGGGGAGGCGTGGCGGGACGTCAGCCGGCCCTGAGGGCGGCGCACGCTCTTTTCACCTGCCTCTCCAGGCCCCAACCCCCGTCCTGAGACACTGGGTGGATGAACCACACAGCCATGCGTGCCCGTGCGGCCATCGACCTCGCCGCGGTGCGCTCCAATGTGCGGGCGCTGCGGGCCCGCGCACCACGGGCCGAGCTGATGGCCGTGGTGAAGTCGGACGGCTACGGCCACGGTGCCGTCCGGTGCGCCCGCGCCGCGCGGGAGGCCGGGGCCACCTGGCTGGGTACGGCCCTGCCGGAGGAGGCGTTCGCGCTGCGGGACGCGGGCGACACCGGCCACCTGATGTGCTGGCTGTGGACGCCCGGCGGGCCCTGGCGGCAGGCCATCGAGCAGGACATCGACGTGTCGGTCAGCGGCATGTGGGCGCTGCGCGAGGTCATGGACGCGGCGCGGGCCTGCGGCCGTACCGCCCGGGTGCAGCTGAAGGTCGACACCGGTCTGGGGCGCAACGGCTGCCAGCCCGCCGACTGGGCCGAGCTGGTCGCCGCCGCGCGCGCCGCCGAGGCCGAGGGCGCGATCCGCGTCACCGGCGTCTGGTCGCACTTCGCCTGCGCCGACGAGCCGGGCCACCCCTCCATCGACGCCCAGCTCACGGCCTTCGCCGAGGCCGACGCGGTGGTCCGCAAGGCCGGGCTGGACCCGGAGGTACGGCACCACGCCAACACCCCGGCGCTGCTCAGCCTCCCCCAGGCGCACTTCGATCTGGTGCGCGCCGGGATCGGCATCTACGGCATCTCGCCCAGCCCCGAGATGGGCGTGCCGGAGGACTTCGGGCTGCGGCCGGTGATGACGCTGGAGGCGTCGCTGGCGTCGGTGAAGCGGGTACCCGGCGGCCATGGCGTCTCGTACGGGCACCAGTACACGACGTCCGGTGACACCACCCTCGCCCTCGTGCCGCTCGGCTACGCCGACGGCATCCCCCGGCATGCGTCGGGCAGCGGACCGGTGCTGGTCGCGGGCAAATGGCGGACGGTCGCCGGACGGATCGCGATGGATCAGTTTGTGGTCGATCTTGGCGGGGACCCGGCCCAGGTGGGAGACGTGGCTGTGCTGTTCGGCCCGGGGGACCGGGGCGAGCCGACCGCCGAGGACTGGGCGCGTGCGACGGGCACCATCGGGTACGAAATCGTCACGCGGATCGGTACCCGGGTGCCACGCGTCTATGTTGATGAGCGCGCGGACACGGGGAGCGGGACATGAGTGACAGGACGGGGGCGGCCGCCGACACCGCGATCGACGCGGCGGGAGCGGCGGCCGAGGCGGCGACGGCGGTCGGCGGCTGGACGCGGGCCGGACGCCACGCGGGCATCGCCGGGGCGGCGATCGGCGTGGTGGCGGCGGGTGCCGCCGCGGGCGTGGCCATCGAACGGCTGACGGTCGGCCGGGGCATGCGGCGCAAGGCGCGGCTCGCGCTGGACGCGGCGGGCCCGTACGGCACGCTGCGCGGCACGCCGGGCACGGCCGTGGCCGAGGACGGCACGGAGCTGCACTACGAGATCGACGAGCCGGGTGACGGCAAGGGCGCCAAGGGCGGCGGCACCGCCGGCGCGCGCCGCAAGCGGCTGCTGAAGCTGCTGGGGCGCCGCGCCGAGGCGCCCACGGTCGTCTTCTGCCACGGCTACTGCCTCAGCCAGGACTCCTGGCACTTCCAGCGCGCGGCCCTGCGCGGCGCGGTGCGCACGGTCCACTGGGACCAGCGCAGCCACGGCCGCTCGGAGCGCGGCAGGGCACAGCGCGAGGGCACCGAGCCGGTCACCATCGACCTGCTCGGCCGGGATTTGAAGGCGGTGCTGGACACCACCGTGCCGGAGGGGCCGATCGTGCTGGTCGGGCACTCCATGGGCGGCATGACCGTGATGGCGCTGGCCGACCAGTATCCGGAGTACGTCGCGGAGCGGGTGGTCGGCGTGGCGCTGATCGGTACCTCCGCGGGACGGCTCAGCGAGGTCGCCTTCGGGCTGCCGTCGCTGGGCGTCAAGGCGTTCCACAAGCTGGCGCCGGGCGTGCTCAAGGCGCTCGGCTCGCAGAGCGAGCTGGTCGAGAAGGGCCGCCGGGCGACCGCCGACCTCTTCGCCGGCCTGGTCAAGCGGTATTCGTTCGGTACGCCGAAAGAGGTGGACCCGGGGGTGGCGCGGTTCGCCGAACGGATGATCGAGGCGACGCCGATCGATGTCGTCGCCGAGTTCTTCCCGGCCTTCGCGGTGCACGACAAGACCGAGGCGCTGGCCGCGTTCGACGCCGTACCGGCCCTGGTGCTGGCCGGCGACCGGGACCTGATCACCCCGTCCGACCACAGCGACACCATCGCCGGGCTGCTGCCGGGCGCCGAGTCGGTGTGCGAGCCGGGCGCGGGACACCTGGTGATGCTGGAGCGGCCCGAGGTGGTCACGAGCCATCTGGAGACGCTGATCGAACGGGCGGCGGCGACGGCGGCAGCGGCCCGGTCGGCGCGGGCGTAGGGCGGCGTTCCGGCACCCGCCCGCCGCGGTCGGGTTCGGAATGCCGGTTGTGTGCCCCGTACCATCGGCGCATGAGCGCCACCGAGACGACCGTGCACGTAACCGTCAAGTCCCCCACGCGCATGCTGGAGTTGGGCCGCAGGCTGGCCGGACTGCTGCGGCCGGGGGACCTGGTGATGCTGACCGGGGAGCTGGGAGCGGGCAAGACGACGCTGACCCGCGGCCTGGGCGAGGGCCTGGGCGTGCGCGGCGCGGTCACCTCGCCGACGTTCGTGATCGCCCGGGTGCACCCGCCGCTGGGCGCGGGCCCGGCCCTGGTGCACGTGGACGCGTACCGGCTCGGCGGCGGGCTGGACGAGATGGAGGACCTGGACCTCGACGTGTCGCTGCCGGAGTCGGTGGTGGTCGTGGAGTGGGGCGAGGACAAGGTCGAGGAGCTGTCCGAGGACCGGCTGCACCTGGTCATCGAGCGCGCGGTGGGCGCGGACGCGCCGGGCCTGCCGGACGGTGCGCACTCCGACGTGGTGACGGACGAGGACGACGTACGCGAGGTCTCCGTCCGCGGTGTCGGGCGGCGCTGGGCGGACGTGGACCTGACGGTGCTGGCGGGGGAGTAGGGCGTACCGGCCGGGGAGCGGGCGGCCGGCCGTACCGTAGTTTCCGACAAGCCGTCGGGAAGATGTTGCGCGCGCGGCGCCGAACGTGGTCACATGGGTGAAGAGAGAGTCGGTTAGGTCTGCCTAACTACGCCCGCTTGCCCGCCCAGAGCCACGGGAGGCATCCATGTCGGCCCACCAGCCCGTCACCGCAGGGGTCCGCAGCGGCGCGACCGAGCCGTCGCCGACCATGAACGAACTGCTGGCGGCGTGCGCCGCGGCCAGCGCGGTGTCCACGCCCCCGGAGCCGCCGGCACGTGCCGAGGAGGGCACGGAAGCGGAGGCGGACGGGACGCGGGTCATCGGCCCGCAGGAGGCGGGGAGGCGCGACGCGGCGTAGGGGGAGCCCCCACGCCCAGGCGTCGCCCTTCAGGCACCCGCCCTCAGGAAACGACGACGACCTTCGTTCCCCCCAGCGCGAAGTCCCACAGCGCCGTGCCGTCCTCGCGGGTCTCCCGGATACCGCCGGTCTTCTTCTTCGCGTTCGGGTCCGGCATCGAGCCGTCGACCGCCGAGCTGAAGCCGACCACGACGCCCTCGGCCATCGTGAAACGCACCACGTGTTCGATCGGCACCCCGTCCGAGCCGGGGATCTTCAGCGACCGACCGTTGACCTTGTACGTCCCCGGCGCCGGGGACACGGTGCTCGGCGTGACCTCGAACGTCCGCTTCACCTTGCCGTCCGCCGTGACCAGCCACACCCGGCGCGCGCCCAGCGCGTAGACGACCCGCTCGCCCTCGCCCGAGTTCGGCGGCACCGGGACCTCGGTCTGCTGCTTGCCCGTACCGTCCTTGCCCTTGTCCTTGCCCGGGGCCGGGCTCGCGGAGGACGACGGGGGCTTGCCCGCGGTGGTGTGGTCGGGGGCCGAGGCGGACGCCTGATAGGCCAGGAAGCCGACGGCGGCGAGCGCGGCCGCGGTCAAAGCGGTGACGATCGTGCTGCTCTTACCGGACACCGCCGTGCCACCTTTCGTACGCGCGTGACTACGGGTGACGGTAGCACCCGGCAGGGCACCCGCGGCCGAGCCGTAGTCTTGAAGGCGTGCTGCTGCTTGCTCTGGACACCGCAACCCCCGCCGTCACCGTCGCGGTCCACGACGGCTCCCGCGTACTCGCCGAGGAGCGTCAGGTGGACGCGCGCCGCCACGGCGAACTGCTGCTGCCCGCCGTCGACCGGGTGCTCGCCGAGGCGGGCGTGAAACTCGCCGCGGTCAGCGACATCGTGGTCGGCGTCGGCCCCGGCCCGTACACGGGGCTGCGGGTCGGACTCGTCACCGCGGCGACCTTCGCGGCCGCCCTCGACGTGCCGGTCCACGGCCTGTGCACGCTGGACGGCATCGCGTACGCCGCCGGGCTCGACGAGCCGTTCGTGGTGGCGACCGACGCGCGCCGCAAGGAGGTCTACTGGGCGCGCTACGCCGACGCCCGCACGCGCCTGACCGAACCCGCCGTGGACCGCCCCGCGGACATCGCGGACCAGGTCGGCGGGGTGCCGGCGGTGGGCGCCGGCGCGGTGCTCTACGCGGACACCTTCACCGGCGTACGGGCAGACGGCCCCGAGCACCAGTCCGCGGGCGCGCTCGCCGCGCTGGCCGCCGAGAAGCTGGGGCGCGGTGCGGAACTGCTGCCGCCGCAGCCGCTGTACCTGCGCCGCCCGGACGCGCAGGTGCCCGCCAACTACAAGGTGGTCACGCCGAAGTGACCGCGCGGGTGGCTGCCGGGGAGGGCGCGCGGGACGGCGCCGTGCTCCGTGAGATGCGCTGGTGGGACATCGCCCCCGTACTGGACCTGGAACGCGAGCTGTTCCCGGAGGACGCCTGGTCGGCGGGCATGTTCTGGTCCGAGCTGGCGCACGCCCGCGGGCCCGCCGCCAACCGCCGCTACGTCGTCGCCGAACTGGACGGCCGCCTGGTCGGCTACGGCGGCCTCGCCGCGGTCGACGGCACCGGCGACATCCAGACCATCGCCACCGCCCGCGACCAGTGGGGCACCGGCCTCGGCTCCCGGCTGCTGACCGAGCTGCTGTCCGCCGCGACCGCCTTCGAGTGCGCCGAGGTGCTGCTCGAAGTACGCGTCGACAACACGCGGGCACAGCGGCTGTACGAGCGCTTCGGCTTCGAGCCGATCGGATTCCGGCGCGGCTACTACCAGCCCGGCAACGTGGACGCGCTCGTCATGCGCCGTACCACGCAGTCCCCCTCCGAATCCCCGGCCGAATCCGCGGCTGAATCCCCGGCCGATTCCCCGGCCGATTCCGGGACCGGGACGCCGGCCGCCGCCCCCTCCCCCTCCCCCGAATCCCCCTCCGCACAAGGAACCCCCACCCATGGCTGACGAACCGCTCGTCCTCGGCATCGAGACCTCCTGCGACGAAACCGGCGTCGGCATCGTGCGCGGGCACACGCTCCTCGCGGACGCCGTCGCCTCCAGCGTCGACGAGCACGCGCGCTTCGGCGGCGTCGTACCGGAAGTGGCCTCGCGCGCGCACCTGGAGGCGATGGTCCCCACCATCCAGCGCGCGCTGAAGGACGCCGGGATCGCGGCGTCCGACCTGGACGGCATCGCGGTCACGGCAGGCCCCGGCCTGGCCGGCGCCCTCCTGGTGGGCGTCTCGGCGGCCAAGGCGTACGCCTACGCCCTCGGCAAGCCGCTGTACGGCGTCAACCACCTCGCCTCGCACATCTGCGTCGACCAGCTCGAACACGGCGCCCTGCCCGAGCCGACGATGGCCCTGCTGGTCTCCGGCGGCCACTCCTCCCTCCTGCTCGCGCCCGACATCACCGCCGACGTCCGCCCCCTCGGCTCGACCATCGACGACGCGGCGGGCGAGGCGTTCGACAAGGTCGCGCGCGTGCTGAACCTGGGCTTCCCGGGCGGCCCGGTCATCGACCGCTACGCGCGCGAGGGCGACCCGGACGCGATCCGCTTCCCGCGCGGCCTGACCGGCTCCCGCGATCCGATCTACGACTTCTCCTTCTCCGGCCTCAAGACCGCCGTCGCCCGCTGGATCGAGGCCAAGCGTGCGGCGGGCGAGGAGGTTCCGGTGGCGGACGTCGCGGCGTCCTTCCAGGAGGCGGTCGTCGACGTACTGACCCGCAAGGCGGTACGTGCCTGCAAGGACAACGGCGTCGACCACCTCATGATCGGCGGCGGCGTCGCGGCCAACTCCCGCCTCCGCGCGATGGCCCAGCGCCGCTGCGAGGACGCCGGCATCACCCTGCGCGTCCCCCGCCCCAAACTGTGCACCGACAACGGCGCCATGGTCGCCGCCCTCGGCGCCGAAATGGTCGCCCGCAACCGCCCGGCGTCCTCCTGGGACCTCTCGGCCGACTCGTCGCTCCCGGTCACGGAGCCGCACGTACCGGGGACGGACCACGATCACGGGGACGGGCACGATCACGGCCATGGCCACAGCCACGGCCACGCACACGACCACGATCATTTCCATGAGCTGAGCAAGGACAACCTGTACTCGTAGGGGAGGGCACTGCGGCAGGTCGCCCCACGGGACTTGCCGCGCCACTCGTTCGCATGAAGCAGCCCGGTTCCCGCTGGCTACTCTGGGCCCACGGCCCAGAATCCCGCGCATGGGAGAACCGATGACCGCCAGTGCCTCCGAGCGCCCCCTCATCCCACAGCCACCGGCGTCGATCACGCTGCTGCGCGATGCGGTGGCGCAGATCGCCCCTGCCGCCCTGCCCGCGTTCGCCCGCGAGCTCTCCCGGGCTGCCGATCAGGCCCGGCAGGGATCCGATCTCCTGCCGCTGCGGCGCTTCACGACCCAGTGGGCCGTGTACGTGCACATCCAGCGTCATCCCAAGGTCGCCGCCAGGTTCCGTGAGCTGGAGGACCTGGCCGAGGCCACCGACAACGCCGACGAGGCCCGGAGCGCCGCGGCCGAACTCGGCCGCATCCTGGACGCCGCCCACGCAGCCGTGGCGCAGGAAGCGTCTTGAAGGAAAACTGGAGGTGGGAGTACGACCCGGACTTCCAGCATGTGGCGGGAGGCCTGCCCTCCGAGGTGGTGGCCGAGGTCGAGCACCTGGTCGGCCAACTCGTCGAACTGGCCGATGTGGGGGTCGACATCACTGACCTGGGCGACGGGCCTCGCCCCGGTGGGCTGCGCCGGATGGATGCGGCAGGCGGATACTTCTTCTTCCTTCCCGCCCCGCGGAGCAAGTTGGTGGTGATCACTCGCATCGTTCCGCCGTTCGCGAGCCTCTGAGAACAGGCCCTGCCCCGTCCGTTCCGTGACACCACGTCATACCCTGGCCAAGCCGAAAGCAGACATACGGGGAGGCGGCAGGCCGTGAACTGGATCTGGTGGGTATTCGCGTTCTTCATGGCGGGGGGTTTCGCCAAGGTTGTCGATGTGGGGCGCAAGGCGATGAGTGCGCGGCACAAGCGGAAGATGGAGCGGCTGGAGCTGGTGCGGCGGGACCGGCTGGAGCTGGAGGCGGCGCAGCGGCCGCCGGAGCCGGTGTGCGGGTGTACGCACCACCTCGCCAAGCACGACAAGCAGGGCCGGTGCCACGAGGTGACGCAGGTGCCGACGGCCTGGGACGCGGAGAAGAAGCCGGTCGCGTACGAGCCGGGGCCGTGCACCTGCCAGCAGTACGTCGGCCCGCAGCCCCTCTCGCAGGTGTACGCGGAGGAGCTGACGGACCGGGCGTAGGCGGCGCTCGGGCGCTCAGGCGTTCAGACGCTCACGCGGTGGGCGCCGCGCGGCCCAGCAGCATCGTGGGCGCGCCGGCCACCCGCGTCAGGAACACCACGCAGGAGTTCGGCCCCGAGAGCTTGAGCTTCTTGCGCAGCTCGTCGGGCTCGACCGCCGAACCGCGCTTCTTGATCACGGCGATTCCGACGCCGCGCTCGCGCAGCAGCGCCTTCAGCTTCTTGACGTTGAAGGGCAGGGTGTCGGTGATCTCGTAAGCCGTGGCGTACGGGGTCGGGTGGTGCTCGTCGGCCGTGACGTAGGCGATGGTCGGGTCGATCAGCCGGCCGTCCACCTGCTGCGCGACCTCGGCCACGAGGTGGGCCCGGATGACGGCGCCGTCCGGCTCGTACAGCCAGCGCCCGACCGGGCCCGGCTCCGGGTCGGGCAGGCCGGTGCCGAGCAGGAAGTCACCGGCGGGCAGGAGCGTGGCGCGGCGGGCGCCCGGTGCGGTGCCGAACCACAGGACGGCCTCCTTGACGTCCCCGCCGTCGGAGATCCACTCCGCCTCGGCCTCCTCCGGGACGATCTCGTGCGGGATGCCCGGCGCGATCTTGAGGGCCGCGTGCGGCGCCGTACGGGCGGCCTGCACGGCCCAGGACAGCGGCGGCGAGTACGCCTCGGGGTCGAAGATCCGGCCGCCGCGGCCGCCCCGCCGCGCCGGGTCGACGAACACCGCGTCGTACGCCGAGGTGTCCACCTCGGTGACATCGGCGCAGCGCACCTCGATCCGGTCGGCCAGCCCCAGCGCCTCGGCGTTGGCGCGGGCCGCCGCGCAGGCCAGCGGGTCGCGGTCGACAGCCAGGACGTGGATGCCGGCGCGCGCCAGGGCGATGGCGTCGCCGCCGATGCCGGAGCACAGGTCGGCGAGCGAGCGGACGCCGAGGGCGGCGAGGCGGGTGGCGCGGTGGGCGGCGACCGTACTGCGGGTGGACTGTTCGACGCCGTTGGGCGTGAAGTACATGCGCGCGGCGTCCGCCCCGAACTTGGCCGCCGCGCGCTGGCGCAGCCGTGCCTGGCCCAGCGCGGCGGACACCAGCGACGCCGGGTGATCGCGCCGCAGCCGGGTCGCGGTCGCCAGCTCGTCGGCCGGGTCGTGATCGCGCAGCTCGGCCAGCAGCGCCTGCCCTTCGGGCGTGTGCAGCGCGGAGAAGGAGTCGAGGTCGTTCGCCTGGTTCACCCGGTCCATTGTGGGCCAGGGGGCGGGTGGGGGAGCGGCGGGGCGGCCCGGGCGGCGCTCCAGTCGCGGGCGCGCGGGGCGGTGCGAGCGGCGCGCTCTAGCCG
>NZ_JOCQ01000088.1 GCF_000720725.1 Streptomyces rimosus subsp. rimosus | reverse complement strand
GTGCGGGCTCCGGGGGCGGGCGGGTGGGGTGCTCACAGCTGTCCCCAGCGGCGGATGGCGGGGGCGATGCGCTGGACGCCGTGGCGGTAGGCGCCGCGGGCGGCGTCGCGCACGGTGTCGCGGGCCAGCCGGCGCAGGCCGCCGGGCTCGGCGGTCTCGGCGGTCTGGCCGGGCAGCGGGGCGCCCTTGGGGTCGAGGCCGTAGCGGGCGAGGATGCCGGGGAGATAGCCGGGGGCGGTGCGGGGTGTGTAGTACGGGGTGAGGGGCGGCAGGCCGGCGGCGCGCAGGGCGGTGACGCGCGCTCGGGCGGCGTCGAAGGCGGTGCTGTACTCGGCCCCGGGGGCGACGCCCTGGCGGGCCAGCCAGTCCGGGTCGGGTTCGGGCCGGTGTCCGGCGTCCAGCTCGTCCCAGGAGGCGAGGCAGCCGGAGCCGAGGAAGTGGTGGTTGCCGAGGACTTCGCGGATGCCGAGGTCGGTGAGGACGGCGGTGGGGACGCCGCGGTGCAGGGACTCCAGGGCGGCGGTCGAGCTGACCGTCACCAGGAGGTCGGTGCGGTCCAGGACCTCGCCCATGTTCCCGTATGCGAGACGGCAGTTGGGGGGCAGGCCGCCGGGGAGGCGGGCGGCCAGCTTCTGGTACGGGAGTTCTTCGATGTGCGTGGTGTGTTCGCCGGGCTTGCTGCGCAGCTTGACCAGCACCTCGCGGTCGGGGTGCCGCCGGGCGTGCTCGGCCGCCCGCCGCAGCAGGTACGTACGGTCCTCGCGGCGGTCCGGTACGGAGGGCTGGGCGGCGAAGACGACCGTGTAGGGGCGGTCGCCGAGGACGGGGTCGTACGGTGCGCCGCCCAGGAACGGCAGGGCGCACTCGACCACGCTGCCCCCGTCGGCCCCGACGCCTTCGTACACCGCGCGGAACCGGTCCGCGTCGTGCCGGGAGTTGGCGAGGACCACGTCCGCGCCGTGCCGCAGCAGCAGGCCGTCGGCCAGCTTCTCGTAGACGACACCGACGTAGCCGGTGACGACGACGGGCCGCCGGGCCGCGCCGCGCCAGGCGTGCGCCAGACCGTGCAGCATCGCCTGGACGGCGCCGCCGACGCAGGCGAGGACGACCGCGTCGTACCGCGCGGTGTCCTTCATCAGCTCCAGGAAGTCCACGCCGCGGATTTCGCGCAGCGTGTCCGCACGGGCGCCGACCTCGTCGAGCTGGCGGACCGTGGGGGTGGCACGGCCGCGGAGCAGATATCCGTCCAGACGAATGTCCGATTGAATGCGGTACGCTGTCAAAGCGCCCCATTTCCAGCGGGTATCCGAATCCGCGAGCACCGCGATGCGCGGCTGGGAAGTGGTACGAGTGGGCACGACGAAAACGCTAGGAAGGCGTTCCGTTCGGCGGGCCAACTGTGCCGCAACAGCGGGTTAACAGCGCATCGCGGTACGGCGAACCAGCAGGCCGAATTGCCCGGTTAACCAGCCCGCCATTCTTCGTTCACTTGCGGGTCCGCGTCCCGTCAAGACGAATGCCGGGACCGCGCCTAACGTCACCGGGGTGGTTAAGCTCTCCGTCGTCGTGCCGTTCTACAACGTGCAGACATATGCGCCCGACACCCTGCGAAGCCTGGCGGCCAACGCCCGCGAGGACTTCGAATTCCTGCTGGTGGACGACTGCTCGCGGGACGAGACACCGCAGATCCTGGCGCGCGCCGAGGGCGAGCTGCCGGGCGCGCGGGTGCTGCGGCACGAGCAGAACGGCGGCCTGGCCACCGCCCGCAACACCGGCCTGGACGCGGCCGCCGGCGAGTATGTGACCTTCCTGGACGGCGACGACTGGCTGGCCCCCGGGTACTACGCACAACTCCTCGCCGTCATCGAGAAGTTGGACTGCGATTTCGTACGCACGGACCATGTGCAGTGCACCGCGCGCACCCGTTCGGTGCACCGCGTCCCGCACGGCCGCCGCGACGTCGCCCTGGACCCGCGCGAGCTGATCCTGCCCGCCGACCGCTCCACCTCCGTCGACTACGCCTTCGCCTGGGCCGGCATCTACCACCGCCGGCTGCTGGACGACGGCCTGCTGCATTTCACCCACGGCCTGCGCACCGCGGAGGACCGGCCGTGGATCTGGCGGCTGCACCGCGAGGCGCGGTCGATGGCGGTGACCGGACTGCTCGGCGTCTTCTACCGGCGCGGGGTGGCGTCCTCGCTCACGCAGATCGGCGACGTACGGCAGCTGGATTTCATCCGGGCATTTGATCAAGTAATCGAGGAAACGGCGCGGGACCGGGACGCGGACCGGCTGCTGCCGAAAGCCGTACGTACATATTGCGCCATCATTTCCCACCACCTCGGCTCGATCGAACGATTCGAGCCGCAGGTGGCCCGTAAATTGCGCGCCTTGAGCGCGGCGGCGCTGAAAAGAATGCCGCAGGACGTACTGAAGGAAGCACTGGATTCGATGGACACGCAGCGCGCCTCCCGTCTGCGACGGCTGCGCCGCCGTCCGGTTCCGGCGGAGGTGGCCGCCTGATGGCCCCCCGTACCGACGCACCGACGCGGCCGCGTACGCAGATCTTCCTGGCGTCCACCCTGTACGGCGCCGCCACGCTCGCCGCCGCCCTGGACACCGACCGCTTCGCCCCGGCCGACCGCAGACTGCTGCTGATCAGCAACAACGCGGCGACCCCGGAGACCTCGACACCGCTGGACCGGATGCCCGGCTTCGAGCGGCTGCGCGGCCGCTTCGACCGGGTGCTGTCGTGGAACGAGGCGATCAGCCCGTTCCACCCCGGCGGCTGGTCCCCGCGCCAGGACGACGTACCGCTGTGGGAGCGGCATCTGCGGCTGCTGTGGGACCTGGGCGAGGACGAGATCGAGCTGGTCGTGGAGTCCATCCAGGTCCACCCGGCGCTCGCGCTGGCCCAGCTCTTCCCGGGCGCGCCGGTCGACGTGTACGCGGACGGCCTGATGAGCTACGGGCCCACCCGCAACAAGCTGGACCCGCTGGTCGGCACCCGCGTCCGCCGCCTGCTGCACCTGGACCTCGTACCCGGCCTGAAGCCGCTGCTGCTCACCGAGTTCGGGGTGGGCGCGGAGACCGTGCCGACCGACGCTTTCCGCGCGGTGCTCGCCGACCTGGCCGCGGACTCCGACGCCCCGGGGCTGCGCGAGGTGCCGGAGGGCGCAGCGCTGCTCCTCGGGCAGTACCTGTCCGCGCTGGGCATCCTCACTCCCGAGGAAGAGGAGGAGCTGCACGCCCGGATGCTGCGCGGCGCGGTACGGCGCGGGCACCGCGAGGTGGTGTTCAAGCCGCACCCGTCCGCGCCCGCACGCTGGTCCCGTTCGCTGGAGCGGGAGGCGGAGAAGCTCGGCGCCGAACTGACCGTGCTGGACACGCCGGTCCTCGCCGAAGTGCTCTACCAGCGCAAACGGCCCGCGCTCGTGGTCGGCTGCTTCTCGACCGCGCTGCTGACGGCGTCCGCGTTCTACGGCCTGCCGACCGCCCGCGTGGGCACGGCCCTGCTGCTGGAGCGGCTGACCCCGTACCAGAACAGCAACCGCGTGCCGGTCACCCTCGTCGACGCGCTGGTGCCCGACCTGGCGGACGAGCCGGGGACGAAGCCGACGCCGACGCACCTCAACGGCCTGGTCGGCGCGGTCGGTTACGCCATGCAGAACCAGATCTACCCCGAGCTGCGCCCGGTCGCCGAGCGCTATCTCGCCGCCCATCTGAACGACCGCACGTGGCGCTACTTCAAGCGCCGCCGGCTGACCGCGCTGGCGCTGCCCGGCGCGATCCCGGCCCAGCTGTCCTTCATCCCGCGCAACGCGGCCGTCCGCAGGGTCGCGCGGCGCGCGCGGGCGATGCAGCGGCGCCTGAAGAAGCGGGCCGCGTTCGGATGACCGCGCAGCTTCCGGCGGAGGTGCCGCCGCCCGTGACGGTGCCCGGCCCGTCCGTGTCCGCGCTGGTCACCCGGTCGGTGCCGGCCATACGTAACGGCGCGGCGGCCCCGCCCGGCAAGAAGTCCCGCGGCGCCCCGCGCCTGCGCGCCCTCGACGGGCTGCGCCTGATCGCCGCCCTGATGGTCGCCGCCTATCACCTCGGCGGCCGGAACGGCGACATAGCCCAAGCGTGGGGCAGCTCGCCCGCGCGCCAGTTCCCGTCACTGCACGGGGCATTCGCGTACGGCTGCCTCGGCGTGCAGATCTTCTTCGTCATCAGCGGCTTCGTGATCTGCATGAGCGGCTGGGGGCGGACACTGCGGGGCTTCATCGCTTCCCGCGTCTCGCGGCTGTATCCGGCGTACTGGGTGGCGGTCCTGCTGGTCACGGCGGTTTTCGCGCTGCCGTGGGTGGCGTTCGAGGCGCTGGGCCCGAGCGACGTGCTGACGAACCTGACGATGCTCCAGCAGCCGCTGGGTGCGAAGCGGGTGCTCGGCGTGTGCTGGACACTGTGGGCCGAGATGCGGTTCTACGCGCTGTTCGCGCTGTGCGTCGTGCTGCCGGGTGCCACGCGCCGCCGGGTGGTGCTGTTCTGTGCGGGCTGGACGCTGGCGGCGGCGGTGGCGCAGGCCGTACACGTCCCGGCGCTGGACGTCGTCCTGATGCCGCAGTACGCACCGTTCTTCATCGGCGGCATCGGCTGCTACCTGCTGCACCGCTACGGCGGGCGGGACCCGGTGGCGTGGGCGGTGGTGGGCGTCAGCTGGCTCATCGGCCAGCACTTCGCGGTGGCCGGGCTGTGGCACCCGCCGTCCGCGCACGCCTTCTCCAACCGCTCGGCGCTCGTCATCATCGCGATCGTCACGGTCGGCTTCGCGCTGGTACTGGCCATCGCGCTGGGCCGGATGCGGTGGGCGAACTGGCGCTGGCTGACCGTCGCCGGGGCGCTGACGTACCCGTTCTACCTCGTCCACGAGCATCTGGGCTGGGTGGTCGTGCAGGGACTGCACCGCGGCCTGCGCCTCCCGTCGTACGCGACGTTCACGCTCACCATCGCGCTGATGCTGGCGCTGGCGTGGGTGCTGCACCGCTGGGTGGAACGCCCGCTGACACCCGTACTGAAGAACGCGATCGACCCCCGGCCGCGGCGCTGAGGCCGGGTGCCCGGGGCGGCCTCCCGGGCACCCGCCCTACCCGTCGTGCAGCAGCGTGGCCTCGATACCCGCGATGACGGCCCGCAGACCGTCGTCGAAGCCGCGGGCGGTGTCGCCGAACATCTCCACGCCGGCCGCGGCGGTGAGCGGGTAGTCGGCACCCATGACCCGTTCCCGTTCCTCCTGGTCGTAGGCCGGGTCGCGGTCCGGGGCCCCGGGCACGGGGAAGACGGACTGCTCCTCGACCACGTAGCCGATGGTGTAGACGTACGTGGTGAACCAGGCACGCGCGGCCCGTTCCGCGGTGAACCCGGCGTCCCGCAGCGTGGTCAGGAAGATTTCCATCGGCCGCATCGACGTCGGGAACCGCATCCGGGTGCCGCCGAAGACCTTGCCGCCGTCGCGGTAGGCGAGCAACGTCTGCCGCATCCCCCGGCTCCCCTGGGTGAGCATCTCTTTCCAGTCACCACCCCCGAAGCTGTCGCCGGCCGCCGGCACCAGCGCGGCCATCCGCTCGTACAGCTCGGTGGCCATCTCGTCCAGCAGCTCCTGCTTGTTCTTGAAGTGCCAGTAGAGCGCGGGCGCCTGGACGTTCAGCTCCTTGGCGATACGGCGCAGCGTGAGCCCTTCGAGGCCGACGTCGTTCAGCAGCCGCAGGGCGGTGTCCGCCACCAGTTTTCGGTCGAGTCTCGTAGCCACCTTGACAATTTAACACCGTTAAGCGCAGTCTCGAAAGCATGGAACTTAACAACGTTAAGGACAGCGTCGAGAAGATCCCCGCGGCCCGTTCCGGGGCCCTGCCCGAGCACGTCGACGTACTGATCTCCGGCGCCGGACCCACCGGCCTGGCCCTTGCCCTCGACCTCGCCCGGCGCGGCGTGCACGCCCTCGTCCTGGAGCGCCAGGACCGGCTGTCGCCCGGCACCCGCGGCAGCGGCATCCAGCCCCGCACCCAGGAGGTGTACGAGGACTTCGGGGTGCTCGACGCCATCCGGGCGAGCAGCAACCGGTACCCGAAGATCGGGTCCTGGGAGGACGGCCGCCTGGTCAACTCGTATGTGTTCGTCGAAGCCGCCGAACCGACACCGTCCGTCCCGTACGGCACGATGATGATGGTTCCGCAGTGGCGGAACCTGGAGATCCAGTACGCGCGGCTGACCGAGCTGGGCGGCACGGTGGCGTTCGGGGCCGGGCTGGAGTCGTTCACCCAGGACGCGGACGGCGTCGAGGCCCGTGTCGTACGCGCCGACGGCACCGCCCGTACGGTGCGCGCCGCCTACCTGGTCGCGGCGGACGGCGGGCGCAGCACGGTGCGCAAGGCGCTCGGCGTCACCATGACCGGGGAGAGCGTCGCCGCGCACCCGATGCTCCTCGCCGACCTCCGGCTGGACGGGCTGGACCAGCAGCACTGGCACATGTGGGGGGCGTTCAACGCCACCGATTTCGTCGCGCTGCTCCCGGTGCCGTCGGCCGGCTACTTCCAGCTCATCGCGGGCTACGCGGACCCCGGCGCGGAGCCGGACACCGCGCCCGACGCCGTGCGCAAGCTCGTCGCGGAGCGCACCCACCTCACCCTGGACCAGGTGGGCGAGGTGCTGTGGTCCTCCGCCTTCCGCCCGAACGCCGCCCGGGCCGACCGGTTCCGCGTGGGCCGGGTCTTCCTCGCGGGCGACGCGGCGCACGTCCACTCCCCCGCCGGCGGCCAGGGCCTGAACACCAGCGTCCAGGACGCCTACAACCTCGGCTGGAAGCTGGGACAGGTCCTGCGGCACGGCGCGCCCGAGTCGCTGCTCGACACCTACGAGGCCGAGCGGCTGCCGATCGCCGCCCGCATCCTGGACACCAGCACCCGGCTGCACCGCTCGGGCGACATGAAGCGCGGCAAGGACCTGCACCAGATCGACTTCGGATATCCGGGCGGACCGCTGTCCACCGAGCGGCGCACCGGCCTCGCCGACGATGCGCTGCACGCCGGCGACCGGGCTCCCGACGCGCCCTGCACCACCCCCGACGGCACCCCGCGCCGCCTCTTCGAGGTCTTCCAGGGCCCGCACTTCACGCTGCTGACCGTAGGCGACATCAAACTTCCGGCACTGGACGGTGAGATGATCCGTACATGCCGCGTCGGCGGCCCGGCCCCCGACCTGCTCGACTCCGAGGGCCATGCCCGCGACGCGTACGGCGAGGGCCTGTTCCTGGTCCGTCCGGACGGCTATGTGGCCTACGCCGCCGACGACGCGTCCGGTCTGGCGGACGAACTGGCCCGGTACGGCGTCCTCGTGGCCGCGACGCCGGTGCGGTGACCGGGAGGGGCGCAGGCCGTGAAGCGGCTGGTATGACTGGTGCATGCAGGAAGAAACCGCGCGGTCCGCGATCGACACGTTCCTCTCCGCGTTCAACGCCTCGGACGACGGCTATGTGACCGAGCTGCTCTCCCAGGCCCTGACCTCGGACGTGGTCTTCTACGGACCGCTGGGCCGCAGTGAGGGGATCGAGGCGGTCGAGCGCTTCGTGCTGGACCTCCGGCGCCACCCGGCGGGGGCCGGCACGATGGTGCGCTGCTCAGCGGTGGACATGCCGGGCGAGTGGGCCCGGTACCGGTGGGTCTTCACCACACCGGGTGGAGGCCCCCGCCTGGCGGGGACGGACGTCGTCCACCTGCGGCGCAGCCTCATCGACCAGGTGATCGTCTTCGCGGGGGAGATCGGGCCGCCCGCCGCCTGAGCCGTCCTCCCCCGGTTCGGTCAGCGTCCGCGCGATGAGCCAGGCCACCGCGCACAGCGCGATCAGCGGCAGCAGCGCGGTCCGCAGGCTCGTGGTGTCGGCGAGGGCGCCGATGGCCGGGCTGGCGACGCCGCCGACGCTGACGGCGAGGCCGAGGGTGACACCGCTGGCGGTGCCCATGCGGTTCGGCAGCAGGTCCTGGCCGAGCGTGATGTGCAGGGAGAACGGTACGTACAGGGCGGTGGCCGTCAGGGCGGCGAAGACGTACAGCGCGGGGCCGGGGACGAGGACCAGCCCGGCGACGGCCGGGACGCAGGCCGCGTAGGCGATCCGTACCGTACGGACCCGGCCCCACCGGGACGCCAGCCGGCCGCCGAGCACGGTGCCCACCGCGCCGCCCGCGAACAGGACGAACAGGGCCGCCGAACCCGCGGTGGCGCCGCCGCCCACCCGCTGCTCGGCGTAGACGGCGATGAAGGCGCTCAAGCCGACGAAGACGATGGACCGGCAGACGATGACGGCGGTCAGCCGCAGGAACTCCGGCCAGTTGTCGCGGCCCGCCTTGCGCGCCGCGGCCTTGGCGACGGCCGCCCGCGGCGCCAGGGCGCGGATCACCGCGGCGGTCAGCAGGACACCGGCCACCGCGGGCACCGCCAGCCACGGCGACGCGGTCAGCGAGCCCGCGGAGAGCAGCGGGCCGACGGCGACCGGGGCGAGGGCGAAGCCGATATTGCCGCCGAGCGAGAACCAGCCCATGGCGACATGGCTGCCGCCGCTCGCGACGCGGGCCAGCCGCGCGGCCTCCGGGTGGTAGGCGGCCACGCCGATGCCCGAGAGGGCGACCGCGAGGCAGGTGAGGACGTAGGAGCCGCCGAGTCCGGACAGCGCGATGCCCAGGCCCGCGCACAGCGTGCTCACCGGGATCAGCCAGGGCATCGTCCAGCGGTCGGTGAGCGAGCCGAACAGGGGCTGGACGATGGAGGAGAGGAGGGTGGCGGCCAGCACGATGCCGGAGGCCGCGGCGTAGCCGTAGTGGCGCTCGGCCACCAGGAAGGGCACCAGGGCCGGGACCGCGCCCTGGTAGAAGTCCACCGCCGCGTGGCCGACGGACATCGTCGCGATGGGCCGCCGGGAAGCGGCCCCGTGCTTCGTCGTCATGTACCGATCATGGCGAGCGCACCCGGTGGCGGGCTTCTCATAAACTGCCACGCCATGCCGGTTTTCCGCCAACACCCGCCGCACGTCACGACCATCACCCGCTTCCTGCCGCAGGGCACCCGGGTGGAGGCCCATCAGCACGACGTGCACCAGATCGTCTACGCGGGGCGCGGGGTGCTGACCGTGACGACGGACGCCGGCAGCTGGGTCGCGCCCGCCACCCGCGCGATCTGGATCCCGGCCGGGACGGTGCACGAGCACCGGGCGCACGGGGACACCGACCTGCACACCGTCGGCGTACCGATGGACACCGATCCGCTGGGCCTCGACCGGCCCGCCGTGCTGGCCGCCGGCCCGCTGCTGCGCGAGCTGATCATCGCGTACAGCGGTCCGGGCAGCCGTCGTACGGCGGAGGCGCGGCGCCTGCTGGCCGTACTCCTCGACCAGCTGCGCCACGCCCCGCTCCAGGCCCTGCACCTGCCCACGCCCCGCGACCCGCGCCTGACGGCGGTGTGCGCGATGCTGCGCGCCGACCCCGCCGACCCGCGGCCGCTGGCCGGGCTCGGCGCGGCAGCCGGGGCGAGCGAGCGGACCCTGGCCCGCCTCTTCCGCGCCGAGCTGGGCATGACCTTCCCGCAGTGGCGTACGCAGCTGCGGCTGCACCACGCGCTGGTGCTGCTGACGCGGGACGACCCGGCGCTGTCCGTGACCGCGATCGCGCACCGCTGCGGCTGGGCCTCGGCCAGCGCCTTCATCGATGCCTTCCGCCGGTCGTTCGGACACACGCCGGGCGCCCACCGGGAGCTGTACGGCGCCAGGTCCTGACGTCGGATTCCCGCCGTCCGCGCGGAGGGCGGGAATCTGACGACAGGGCCTACAGCACCAGGGACAGCAGCAGGACGCACACGATCCCGACGACCGAGATCAGCGTCTCCATCAGCGACCAGGTCTTGATCGTCTGGCCGACGTTCATGCCGAAGTACTCCTTCACCATCCAGAAGCCCGCGTCGTTGACGTGGCTGAAGAACAGCGAACCGGCGCCGACGGCGAGGACCAGCAGGGCGGTGTGGGTGGTGGACATGTCGGCGGCGAGCGGCGCCACCAGACCGGCGGCGGAGATGGTGGCGACCGTCGCGGAGCCGGTCGCGAGCCGGATCGCGACGGCGATCAGCCAGGCCAGCAGCAGGGTGGAGATGTTCCAGTCCTTGGACAGCTCCAGGATCATCTGGCCGACGCCCGCGTCCACCAGGGTCTGCTTGAAGCCGCCGCCCGCGCCCACGATCAGCAGCACACCGGCGATCGGCGCGAGGGACTTCTCCACGGTGGAGGCGATCCGGCCCTTGGTGAAGCCGGCCGACCGGCCCAGCGTGAACATGCCGACGAGGACGGCGGTGAGCAGCGCGATCAGCGGGGATCCGACCACGTCGAAGACGCGCTGGACCGTGGTGCCCTTGTCGTCCACCACGACGTCCACCAGGGCCTTGGCCAGCATCATCACGACGGGCAGCAGCACCGTCGCCACGGTGATCCCGAAGCCGGGGCGCTTGTCCAGCTCGCCGGAGGCCCGCTCGGGGACCATCTTCTCCGGCGGGCGGATGTCCACCCAGCGGGCGGCGTAGCGGGAGAACAGCGGACCGGCGACGATCGCCGTCGGGATCGCGACGACCACACCGAGCGCCAGGGTGACGCCCAGGTTGGCGTGCAGCGCGTCGATGGCGGCCAGCGGGCCGGGGTGCGGCGGGATCAGGCCGTGCATCACGGACAGACCGGCCAGCGCCGGGATGCCGATGCGCATCAGGGAGAAGTTGCCGCGCTTGACGACCAGCAGCACCACGGGGATCAGCAGCACGATGCCGACCTCGAAGAAGATCGGCAGGCCGACGATGCCGGCGATCAGCACCATCGCCCACGGCATCACCCGCCCGCTCGCCTTCGCCAGGATCGTGTCGACGATCTGGTCGGCGCCGCCGGAGTCGGCGAGCAGCTTGCCGAGGATCGCGCCCAGCGCGATCAGGATGCCGGTGCCCGCGACCGTGGCGCCCAGGCCGGACGAGAAGCTGGCGATGGCCTTGTCCAGCGGCGCGCCCGCGACCGCGCCCAGCACCAGCGAGCCGATGATCAGCGACAGGAAGGCGTGCAGCTTGAACTTGGTGATGAGCAGGACGATGACGGCGATGCCCGCGAGGACGGCGATGCCGAGCTGCGCGTGACCGGCCGAGGTGATCGGCTCGGTCGCGTCCGCTGCCAGCATCTCGACGCTGAGATGTGTCACGGCTGTTCCCTAAGGGGTGCTGTTACTGGTTGTGGTGGCCCCGGAGCGGTTACGCGGGGGCGGCTGAGCTGTGCCCCCGCAGATGGCGAGGGCGTACGGGCCTGGGCCCGCGCAAGGCGGTCAGGCGGGGGTGGACCGGCCGGTGTCGTAGCGGCGCAGTGCGGCGACGGCGCGCTCGGCGATCTCCTGCGGGGTGCCGGAGACGTCCACGGCGACGCCCGCCTCGTCGGCGCCGAGCGGCTCCAGCGTGGCGAACTGCGAGTCCAGCAGCGCGGTGGGCATGAAGTGGCCCTTGCGCTCGGCCATCCGGGACTCGATCAGCGACCGGTCGCCGGTCAGGTGCAGGAAGACCACGCCGGGCGCGGCGGCCCGCAGGCGGTCGCGGTAGGCGCGCTTGAGCGCCGAGCTGCTGACGACACCGCCCCGGCCCGCACGGCCGTGCGCCCAGGCGCCGATGGCGTCCAGCCACGGCCACCGGTCGGCGTCGTCCAGCGGGGTGCCGGCCGACATCTTGGCGATGTTGGCCGGGGGATGGAAGTCGTCGCCCTCGGCGTAGGGGACATCAAGGTCGGCGGCCACCAGCGGCCCGATCGTCGTCTTGCCGGTGCCGGCCACGCCCATCACGACGATGACGTGGGGGGTGCTCATCCCGTGTACCTCGCTGTCCTCATTGACCTCGGTCTGTCGTCCCACTGAAACCCATGGGATACGACGTATTCAAGCCCCTGTGACGTAAAAGTCATACTTAAAGGCGGGCCTCCCCGGGAACGTAGGCTGAACCCATGGAGAACCAGGGGGCGGGACAGGGACTGCACGCGCGGGTACTGGAGACCCTGGGCCCCGCCATCACCGCGGGCGAGTACCCGCCGGGCACGATCTTGCGCACCGACGAGCTGGAGGAGCGCTTCGAGGTCTCCCGCACGGTCATCCGCGAGGCGATACGGGTCCTGGAGTCCATGCACCTGGTGGCCTCGCGGCGCCGGGTGGGCGTGACCGTACGCCCCACCGAGGAGTGGAACGTCTACGACCCGCGGGTCATCGGCTGGCGGCTGGCCGGGCCCGACCGCCCCCGGCAGCTGCGCTCCCTGACCGTGCTGCGCTCCGCCGTCGAACCGGTCGCGGCGGGCCTGGCGGCCCGGCACGCCAGCCCCGCGCAGTGCGCCGAGCTGACCGAGCACGCCATGGGCATGGTCGCCACCTCGCGCGGCCAGCAGCTCGACGCGTACCTGGTGCACGACATGGCCTTCCACCGTGTGGTGCTGGCCGCCTCCGGCAACGAGATGTTCGCCCGCCTGGGGGATGTGGTGGCCGCGGTACTGACCGGCCGGACCCACCATCACGTGATGTTCACCGACCCCGACCCGGCCGCGGTGACCCTGCACGTCCAGGTCGCCGAGGCGGTACGGGTCGGTGACGCGGACCGCGCCGAGGCGCTGACCCGCGAGATCACGGCCGGCGCCATGGCCGAACTGGACGTGCTGGCTCCGTAGTCGGGCCCGACCACGAGACACCGCCGCGGCATTCCGGGCGGGAATGTCGTGGTCGCCCGCTGAATTCCCGCCGGGGACCACGGTTCCCGGCTTCATTTCTTCCCAACGGCGGTCCGGCCGGGGCTAACTGTGAGGGCACGGCGCGGCATCGGAAATCGATGCACTTCGCGGCGCCGCAGCACAGTTCGGAGAAAGGCCGGAACCTTGAGAACTGCCCGAAGGACCGCATTCGCCCTGGCCACCGGCGCGACGCTCTGCGCTTCCGCCCTGGCGCTCGCCCCGGCCGCTCATGCGGGGTCCGGGAACTACATCAAAGTCACCAACAAGGCGGGAATCGTCGCCACCACGTGTTACGAGTGGCAGGGCGTCTCCAGCAGCAAGGACTACTGCCACGAAGGCTATGCCGTGGGGCAGTCCCGGACCGCGTACTTCCCGGCGGACGCCACCTCGGCCGTGCTCAACCTGAAGCTGTCGAAGTGGGACCGGGCCAGGGACAGCGCCGCGGTGCAGGACACCAGCAAGAACCACTGCTTCGAGATCCGGGGTCTGCTCGGTTCGGAGAAGCTGATCGAGACCGGCTGCTGACACACAGGGAGAGACCAGTCCATGAATCTCACACGCGTGGGCGTGGTGGCCGGCGCCCTCACCACCGCACTTGCCTTCGCCGTCCCGGCGGCTTCCGCCCTCCCGCCCGTATACACCTCGGTGGACGGCGCGACGGACAACTGGGTGAACGAGGCGAAGCCGACGGCCGAATACAGGAACGGCATCAAGGAAACCGATCCGGCGCGGGTCAAGGAAGCCCTGGACCAGTGCAAGAGCCAGTCGGTCTCCTGCAAGGCGACCACGGTCGGCACCCCGGAGAAGGTGACGAAGTGGTTCGACGCCGAGGGTGCCAAGGTGCTGGAGAACTGCTCGAAGGATCCCGGCACGACGGACATCAAGCAGACGATCGGCGGCATGCACGCGTTCGCCTGGGGCTGGAACGTGGGCGGCTCCGTCGACATTCCGCTGGCCAAGGGCGTCGGCATCGGCATCAACGGCCAGTACAACGAGACCAACACCGAAACGAAGACCGAGAACACCGAGATGACCGTGAAGCCGGGGTACCGGGGCACGCTCAAGCTGGGTCACGACATGGAACGCACCGTTTCCGACATCACCATCCAGGGTGGGAAGTTCGGCGGCGCGAAGCTTTCCGGAGTACGCACCGAGGCGCTCCTGAAGGACAGCCCCAAGCGCGTCAAGACCGATATCCAGACGTGCAAGTAGCAGCAGCCGGCGGAAGGACACCACCATGACGCACATCAGACGGGCGACAGCCTGTGCCGCCGCCGCGATCGGCACCTCACTGGCCGGCGCGGTGATGACGGCACCGCAGGCATTCGCCGCCGGCTCGGGCCATTACATCAATTTCTCGAACGAGGGCGGGTTCGTGGTCAATACCTGCTACAAGTGGCAGGGCTCGCAGACCTCCGACAGCTGCGCCTCCGGAAAGAAGATCAACGACACCTGGCGGGTGGAAATACCGGATGACGCGACCGGTGTGGAGCTCAATGTGAACGTGCTGGCACAGGTTGGCGGCGGGAATCTCTCACCGCAGATCACCGACCTGAAGCGCGATTACTGCTACACGCTCTACGGCACCACGTTCACCGCGAAGATCGTCGAGAAGTCGTGCTAGGCCGGGACGGGAGGGACACCGTGACGAACACGGGAATGCGACGGGCCAGGCGGGCGGGCGGACTCGGGGCGGCCGCTCTCACCATCGTACTGGGCGGTGGAATTCTGACGGCGCCGTCGGCCGCCGCCGGCTCGGCGAACTTCATCCAGTTCAAGAGCGATGCGCTGTACTTCGTCGACACCTGCTACGAATGGCAGGGCCCCGACGGCATCCAGAAGAAGAACTACTGCCACAACGCCAAGGCGGTGGGAAGCACCTGGAAGGCGAACTTCCCGGAGGAAGCGACCGGGGCCACCGTCAAGGTGACCTTCGCCGGTTACACCGGGGGCCCGCCGAAGACGGTCACCATCGACAACGCCGACAAGAACCACTGCTACCAGCTCAAGGGCACGTGGCCGAACTACGCGGACGTCCTGCGCGTGAACTGCTGACCCGGGCACGCCGGACCACGGCGGCCCCCGGACCACCGGTCTCCCCCAAGGCCGCCGGTGGCCCGGGGGCCCGCCCTCATGCCCCGTACGCGGTCTGCTCCGCGAACCGCCGTGCCAGAGCCGTGAGCAGTTCGGGGGCGTCCTCGCGCGGCAAGACCGCTTCGATCAGTACCAGTTCGTCCGGTGTACGGGCGGCGAGCGCCAGCACGTCGGCCAGTTCGGCGGGGGTCGTCACCCGTACCGCGACCGTGCCGGGGCCCGCGCCGAAGGCGGCGGGCAGGGCGGTGTGGTCCCAGGCGGCGATGTCGTTGTACGGGGCGGTGGCGCCGTGGATGGCCCGTTCGGCCGTATGGCCATCGTTGTTGACGACCACGATCACCGGGGCCGCGCCGTACCGGGCCATGGTGCCCAGCTCCTGCGCGGTGAGCTGGAGGGAGCCGTCCCCGATCACCAGCATCGACCGGCGGCCCGGTGCGGCCAGTTCGGTACCGAGGGTGGCGGGCAGGGTGTAGCCGATCGAGCCCCACAGGGGCTGCCCGACGAAGCGCGCGTCCGCGGGCAGCGGCACTTCCTGGGCACCGTAGAAGGCGGTGCCCTGTTCGGCGACGAGCACACTGCCCTCCGGGGCGAACGGGCCGACGGCAGGCCAGGTGTGACGTTGCATCAGCTCACCTCCCCCGGTCACACGCGGAAACCCGGCAGCCCTCCCGTACCCCTCAGGCACCGGCAGCCTCATCCCCCTCAGCACCTCACCCAACCCGCCGACCGCCTCGGCCATGCCTATCCCCTCGTACACCGCGCGGCCCGCCGCCGCTCGGGACGGCCGCAGTTCGATGGTCCGCTCCGGGGCGAAGTGGTGGCTGAAGCCGCCGGTCACGCTGTCCGAGACCGGGGCGCCGACCAGGATCAGGCAGTCCGCGTCCTCGACGGCCGACCGGGCCCGCTTGTCGCTGATCCCGCCGGTGTACGTACCGGCGAACCCGGTGGCGGTCTCGTCCAGCACGCCCTTGCCGCTGGAGAAGACGGCGGACCGGACCGGCGCCGCGGCGAGCAGGTCGCGCAGCGGTCCGCGCAGCCCGTGCCGCTCGGCCTCGTGCCCGGCCAGCACGGTGACGCCGCGCGCCCCGTCCAGCATCCGCGCACAGCCCGCGAGGAAGTCCCGCAGCACACCGGGCTCCGCCGGCTCTTCCGGCGCGAGCAGCGGCTCGCCCGGCGCCGGAACCCCGGCCAGGACCACATCCGTCGGCAGGTTCAGGTGGACCGGCCTGCTCTGCCGGATCATCGCGCGCAGTACGCGGTCGATCTCCGCGGGCGCGTTGTCCGCGGTCAGGTCGGCGCGTGCCACGGTGACCTCGGCGAACATCCGGCCGAAGTGGCCGTAATCACCGTCCATCAGGGTGTGGTGCACGGGGCGGCGGTGCCGCGCAGCCGGGCGTAGCCGTCGGCGGCGTAGGCGGCGTCCAGCTCGTTGCAGGTGCCGACCCAGGTGTGGTCCGCGGAGTCGGCGAGCTGTGCCGCACGCTCCAGCTCACCAAGCAGGCCATCAACGGTCCGCTGCGCAAGCTCACCGAGGAGCGGATGGGCGGATGACGCCCGGGGCGCAGGACCGGCGCCGCAAGGAACTCCACCTCACCGACCGCGGCACGGAACTCGAACGCAAGCTGCACGAACGCCAGCGGACGCTGTTCGCGGCAGCCCTGGAGGAAGCGGGCCCTGAGGCCGCCGAAGGCTGGCGGGCGATGCTGGCGCCCCTGGCCGGCCAGGACTGGACGGCGTTCACCGCCTCGGCGGCCGAGCGACGCGCGCCCCAGCGGCCGTAACCAGAGCCCTTCCCGTCAGAACAGCGGCTGCTGCCCCGGAAACGGCGGCTCCTCCGGATCGAACAGCCGCTCGGCGGGAGCCATCATCGGAGCGATTCGGCGGGAGCCGGGGCACGACACGAGTTCGAGCACGGTCCGTCGCCCCGGCGGGTCGTGCCGGGCGAAACGTCCGCCGACGACGGCGATCTCTCGACTGCATACGGGGCAGGGGCGACGCGGTGACATTTCCTCAGTGTCTCCCGAACGCGCCCCGGGGATGCGCGGCGGGTGGCGCGAGGCCCGCCGTACCCCGGTCGCATCGCACGCCGCACGCGCCGTGGGAGTGCGCCGTACCGCACGCGCGTGCCCCCGCACCACAGGGTGGCCCCAGGTTCGGGTCGCCACGCCCCTGGGAAACAAGGGAAGGGGCCAGTGACGCCTCGGGAGGTGATGCGATGACACGGTTGCGGAGAGGACAAGCGGTGCGCAAGGGACCGGCGGTGGCCGCGGGACTGCTGATGGTGGCCGTGACGGCCGGCTGCAAGACGGTGGTGATCACGCCGTCCGGCGGCTACTCGCCCACCACCGCGCCCCCACAAAGCCGTACGTCCCAGCGCGCGGAAGCCTACCCGGCGCGCACCCAGGCACCCCCCAAACGGCCCCGCACCACCAATCCCACCAAACCCGCCAAACACGTCAAGCACACCAAACCCGCCAAGCAGGCCAAACCCGCTCGCGGCCCCGCGAGAACCGTCCTCGCCAAGGGCTCCCGCGGCCCCCGGGTCCGCGCGCTCCAGGCCCGGCTGGCGCAACTGGCGTACTTCCGCCAGAAGCCCACCGGCAACTACGGCCGGCGCACCGCCGCCGCCGTCTCGGCCTTCCAGGGCAAACACGGCCTGCGCTGCACCGGCACCCTCGACAAGGCGACCTGGAACACCCTGCGCGCGCTCACCCGCCCGCCCACCCGCTCCGAGATGTACCCGTCCACCAGCAGGCCGGTCGCGGTCCCCGACCGGCGCTGCCTGAAGGGCCGGGTCCTGTGCGTCAGCAAGCGGAGCAACACCCTCGCGTGGATGGTGGACGGCCAGGTGCGCTCCACGATGGACGTCCGGTTCGGCGCTCAGTACACGCCCACCCGTGAGGGCACGTTCCGGATCGGCTTCAAGAGCCGCCGCCACATCTCGTCGATCTACCACACGCCCATGCCGTACGCGATGTTCTTCAGCGGCGGCCAGGCCATCCACTTCTCCCCGGATTTCGCTGCCCACGGCTACCAGGGAGCCTCCCACGGCTGCGTGAACGTAAGGGACAAGCAGAAGATCGCCGCCCTCTTCCAACAGGTCAAACCGGGCGACAAGGTGGTCATCTACAAATAGCCAAGACGGCCCATCAGTAACAGCACCATCAATTGAGCAACCCCCACAAACCGCAACCACCTCCGCGAAAGCGGCGCCGGCTTAGGCGCAAAGGGAGGCGCGGGCAGGGCCGGGGGAACGTGCCCCGCCCGCGCCGGTGCGACGAGCCGTTGGTACGGGGGGAACCCCGGCTCGTGCGCGAGCCGATGACCAGTCGGCTTCACTACGTACTGCGCCGGGGGCCCGGAAAACGTCACACCCGCGCGATGCGGGGTGCTCCGGGGATGCGCAGCTCGTCCGGCGCGCCGGGGGTGACGGTGGCGGGGTCGGTGACGGTCCGGTGGGTGCCGGGGGCGGGGAGGCCGAAGGACGGGCCGCGCCCGTGGCGGTCGTCGTCCTCGCCGTCGCCCCGGCCGCCCTTGCCGTGGCCCTGCCCGTGGCCGCCCTGGCCGTGGTCCCCGCGGCCGTGTCCGCCCTTGCCGTCGCCGTCGTAGCGTCCGCCCTCGTACTTGTCGTCCTTGCCGTGAGACAGGAACTGGCGGCAGAAGGCGTACACCTTGTCCGGTCCGCCCGCGGCGCGCTCCAGGCGGCGCAGGGTGTCCTGGCCGAGGCCGGAGCCCTGGCGGGAGAGGTACGTACGGCAGAACGAGGTGCCGAGGCGGTGTTTCTCCTTGGCGTCCGGCTTGTGGTCGCGGTCGTCGCCGGGGCGGCCTCCGTCGTCGGTGCCGCCGGTCGCGTCCTGGCCGGGGGTGCTCTGTCCGGTCTGTCCGGGCGCGGGCGACTGCGTACCGCCGGTGCCGCCGCCGTCACCGGTGCCGGTGGCCGACGGGCCGGGCCGGTCGGTGGGCGCGACGTCCGGCACCGGCGAGGTGCCGCCGGTGGTCGTTTCCGTGCCGTCGGACGCGAGCGGGCCGGGCGTCTCGGCGGCCGAGACGCTGGTCGCGGGGCCCGGGCCGGACCCGCCGTGGAAGGGTGTGGGCAGTACGCCGACGCCGGCGGCCACGGCGACGCCGCCGAGCGCGCAGCCCGCCAGCGCGACCATGAATCCGCGCCGGAGCGGGCGCCCGAAGCGGGGGCGCGCGGCGGGTCCGGCGCCGCGTGGGGCCCGTACGGTGCCCAGCTCCGGGGTGGCAGCGCTACTGCCCGGGGCCGCGGAGGCCGCGGCACGCGCCTGCCTGAAGGCGGCGAGCGCGGCTTCCTCGCCGGGCAGCGCCTCGTCCGGGGCCGTGCTCCGGCCCGCCGACGCGGCGGCGTTCAGCAGGGCGGTGAGTTCCGCGGCGCCGACGCCGTCCGGCGAACCGGCGGGTTCGCCGCGCAGCAGTCGCTCCGCGGCCTCCTCGTCGAGCCAGTCGTACCGGTCGTCGGCCATCACATGTCCTTCTGCGTTCGTGCGGCCGTTTCCGTCACACCCGGTACGTACGATTCCGCCGCGCCCTCATCCCGCCCGTTGCCCCGTCCGTTGCCCCGTCCGTCGCGCTGGGCGGGCAGCCCGTCCCCGGACCCTCCGGTGGGACCCCCCGTGGGTCCGCCGTCCTCGCCGCCGTCGCCGAGCAGGTCGGCCAGTTTCCGGAGTCCGCGGTGCGCGGCGGTGCGTACCGCGCCGGGCCGCTTGCCCAGGACCCCGGCCGCGCTCTTCGCGTCCAGGCCCACCACCACCCGCAGGACGACGGCTTCGGCCTGGTCCTGCGGGAGACGTGAGATGAGGCGGAAGGTGCGGCCGGTGCCGAGGGCTTCCATGGCCTCGTCAGCGGTATCCGATGCGCCCGGTTTGTCGGCGAGTTCGGTTTCGTCGCCGCCGACCGCCGGGCGGCGGCCGCGCATCCGCAGGTGGTCCAGGGCCCGGTTGCGGGCTATCCGTGCGGCCCAGCCCCGGAAGCGGTCGGCGTCGCCGCTGAAGCGGGACAGGTCGCGGGTGATCTGGAGCCAGGCCTCGGAGGCGACGTCCTCGGCGTCCGCGTCACCGACCAAGGTCCGTACATATCCGACAATCCGGGGATGTACGGCGCGGTAGACGGTACGGAACGCCGCCTCGTCTCCGCCCTGCGCCGCCTGTACGGCGACCGTCAGCCGGCCGTCGTCCGGCTGAATGTCGTCCCCTCGCACGGGTCCATCCTGTCGCACGCGGAAAGTCCGCCGCCCGGTCCTCGATGATTCGCTCTTCCCGGGACCGCGGGTACTGCTGGTAACCCGTGTGTCCCCGCTGACGGTATCCCGACCCGCCCGCGCCCCGGGCATCCGGGCCGTTCCCCTGCCGCTCCGCACCGCCGGGCGGGTGCGCCCGGCGACCGCGCCGGGCGGCGCGGACCCGCACGCTACGGCCAGGGCACACCCCGCGTCCAGAGTCCGCCCGAGGCCCGGGCGGGGACCGGGCGCATGCCACGAGCGGCACCGCACCGCGCGCCCCCCTGTGACGCTTTCGCGGCATGTGGCGCTGTAAGGAGCAGGGGCCCTCACCGGGCTCCTCTGGAACGACGGCCGGGGCCTCTCCTGTGGGGGGTGGCGGCCCCGGTCGTCCCCTCCCCGCCGCAGCCGGCCTTGGCCGCTCAGACCTGGTTGGCCAGCTTTTTGAAGTCCTGCCAGGACAGGGCCGGCTCGCGGCGATCCCAGACCTTCTGCGCCAGCGCGCGCAGCGGCATCCGGATGCCGTCGGCGACCTGCTGCTGCGTCTGCTCACCGGCCAGGTCGCACCACACCGCGAAGCGCGCCCCCAGCACCCGGTCGGGCCCGGACGACGATTCCGGTACGGGCTCGGTGCCGCGGAGCACCCCGGGGGTCCACTGCGTGTAGATCCGCTCGCCGGTCGGGTATGGCATGTTGTTGGGCTCGCCGAGGACGTAATAGAGGTACTCGTCGTTGAGGTTGATCACCTTGCGGTTCTCGCGCAGGTACGCGTCGGGTTCGCGGGCGCCGGTCTCCTTGCCCGTCCAGTAGGCGACGGTGCGGCCGGCGTCGGGCTCGACGTCCGTGTCGGGGAAGTAGCCGTCGTTCCACGCCTCGACGTGCTGGGCACCGGCCGCGCGCACGGTCTTGTCCCGGTCGTTGAGCCAGCCGGTGGCCAGGTCCTCGATGGTGCCGCCGTCCCCGTACTTCTCGCGGGCGGCACGGGCCAGCTGCGGGTAGTTCTCGGCGGGCGACCGGTCGGCCAGCGCGCGGTACTCGTCGCCGCCGAGGTGCCAGTGCCTGCCGGGGAAGAGCGGGGCGTACTCGCGCAGCAGGTCGTCCACGATCTCGGCGGCCCCCGGCTTTGAGATGTCCATGGCGCCGCGCTGAGCCTGCCCGTCGGCGGAGCTCAGCTGGAGGTCGGGATGGGCGCGCAGTACGGCGCCCAGGTGGCCGGGCGAGTCGATCTCCGGGATGACGGTGACGTGCAGACCGCGGGCCACCTCGACCAGATGGCGGACCTGGTCCTTGGTCAGGTGGTCCTCGGAAACGATCTCGGGGTGCTTCTCGCTCTCGATGCGGAAGGCCTGGTCGTCGGAGAAGTGCAGCTGGAGCTGGTTGAGCTTGAGGCCCGCCAGGTCGCGGATACGGTCCTCGATCCACCCGGCGTCGAAGTGCTTGCGCGCGATGTCCAGCATGAAGCCGCGCTGGGCACGGTCGGGGCGGTCCTCGACGGTGCCTTCGGGGACGCCGCCGGAGGCCCGTACGGACTGCAGGACGGTACGGGTGCCGTTGAAGATCCCGGCGTCGGTGGGGGCGGTGAGGGTCAGGCGGGTGCCGCGGGCGGTGAGGGTGTAGGCCTCGTCGGCGGTGTCGTACACGGGGGCGTTGTCGGCGCGCTCGGCCCCGTCGCCGTCCGACAGTTTCAGCTCGACGTCACCCGGCCGTACCGTCTCCTTCCCCCAGACCGTACGCAGGCCGCCCAGCTCCCGGGCGAACCGCTTGGCCTCGTCGGCGACCGGGCTCTTCTCGCCCGCGGGCACCACGACGCGGGCCTCCTTGGCGGGCCGCCAGCCGCGCCCGTCGGCCGCGCTGAATTTCTGTACGGCGGGCACGGTGCGTGGCGGTCCCGGCACGGGGTCCCAGGTGGGGGTGGGTGCGGCGGAGGGGCTGCGGCTGCTGCCGCCCCGCTCCGGGGTGCCGCCGTCCGAGCAGCCTGCGGCGGCCAGCGCGGTGAGGGCGGCCGTCACCCCCGCTGTGATCGTCGCGGCCAGTTTTCCGGTCCTCATATACGCAAAACCTCCCTTTCCGGGGCGAAGGTATTGCCTGGTGACAGACGTTTCCGTCCACTACGCGCGCGGAATCTCTCTCATTCGGGTGAAATTCGTGCATCCGTCGGACAGTGATCGACAGACGTCGTTACCGTGGCGTCTCACCCGTTCATCCCTCCCGGAGCCCACGGCCCCGCGCGATCCGTCGCGGCCGCGCCCTCCGGCCGCCCCGATCCGGCGTTCTCCACCCCGAGGAGCCCATGCAGCCCAGCGATACCCCGGCCGCCCCGCCGACACCGCTGTGCGCTCCCCGGCCCGCCACACCCTCCCAGACGCTCCCCCCGACGCCCCCGACGCCTCCCGGCGCCGCCACCCGTGCCCGTACGGCCGGTCTGGCACGGCTGAACGCCGCGACCCCCGACGCCGCCGAGACCGCCCTGCTGCGCTGCTGCGCGAGCCGCCGCTGGGCCCGCCGCCTGGCCGCGCACCGACCGTACCCGGACCTGGACGCCCTGCTGGCCGCCGCCGACGAGGCCGGCTACGACCTGACGCCGGACGACCTGGACGAGGCACTGGCCGCGGAGTCCGCCTCGCCGCGCCCGCTGGTCGGCGCGCGCGGACGGGGCACGCTCGCGGCGCACACCGCACTGCGGGCGGCGCAGGCCGAGTACGAGCGCCGGTTCCGGCACGCCTTCGTGATCTGCCTGGACGGCTTCCGGGACGCCGAGCTGCTGAACGCGGTGCTCACCGCGATCCACGACCGGCTCGGGAACGAGCCCGAGGAGGAGCGGGCCATCGCCGCGGACGAGCTGCGCGGGATCGTCCGCGGCCGGCTGGCCCACCTCGCGGCGTCCAGGGCCTGAGGGGCCCCGGCCTCCCGGGACCCGGCCCGGCACGACGGCCGCCGGGCCCCGGCCGCCCGGCCAGCCCTTTACCCCGTCCCCCCGCCCCCGTACAGGGCCGGACCGCCCTGGAGCGATAGCCCGTACGTGCCTGTTTGATCACACCTGAGGACCCCGGCGGGAGGAACCGACAGTCCGTCGCTACGATGGCCGGGGCCGGTGGACCGTACCCGGCCGGGCCAGACCGACAGAGAAGCCGGCAGGCCCCAATCCCCGCTCCCGGAGGGTTTTTCCGTGCCGGCTGGAACGCTGTACCGCGGCCGGGAAGGCATGTGGTCCTGGGTGGCTCACCGAGTCACCGGCGTCCTCATTTTCTTCTTCCTGTTCGTGCACGTCCTCGACACCGCACTCGTCCGCGTCTCCCCCGAGGCCTATGACGACGTCGTTGCCACGTACAAGACGCCCCTTGTCAACGTGATGGAGTACGGCCTCGTCGCCGCCATCCTCTTCCACGCGCTCAACGGCCTCCGTGTGATCGCCGTCGACTTCTGGTCCAAGGGCCCGAAGTACCAGAAGCAGCTGCTGTGGACCGTTGTCGGTGTGTGGGCCGTCCTGATGGCCGGCGCTTTCTACCCCGTGCTGCAGCACACGCTGCGCACGCTGTTCGGGAGCTGATGACGCGCGATGTCTGCTGAAACGACTCCTGCTGTGAACGACTCCGTGTCCCTGTACGACGTGGACAACCCGGCTCCCGTCATCGAGCCGCCCCGCAAGCGTACGAAGAAGACGCCCAAGACGACCCGTACGAACTTCGAGATGTACGGCTGGCTGTTCATGCGCCTGTCCGGCATCGTGCTGGTCGTCCTGGTCCTCGGCCACCTGCTGCTCCAGCTGGTGCTGGACGGCGGCGTCTCCAAGATCGGCTTCGCCTTCGTGGCCGGCCGCTGGGCCTCGCCGTTCTGGCAGGTCTGGGACCTGGTGATGCTGTGGCTGGCGATGCTGCACGGCGCCAACGGCCTGCGCACGGTCATCAACGACTACGCGCAGCGGGACAACACCCGCTTCTGGCTGAAGATGCTGCTGTACACCGCGACGGTGTTCACCGTCCTTCTGGGCACGCTGGTGATCTTCACCTTCGACCCGAACATCCGCTAGGCCACGGGCTGAGGTAACCGACTCATGAAGATCCACAAGTACGACACGGTCATCGTCGGCGCCGGTGGCGCGGGCATGCGCGCGGCCATCGAGTCGACCAAGCGCAGCCGCACCGCGGTCCTGACGAAGCTGTACCCCACCCGCTCCCACACCGGCGCTGCCCAGGGCGGCATGGCCGCCGCCCTCGCCAACGTCGAGGAGGACAACTGGGAGTGGCACACCTTCGACACGATCAAGGGCGGCGACTACCTGGTCGACCAGGACGCCGCCGAGATCCTGGCGAAGGAGGCCATCGACTCGGTCCTGGACCTGGAGCGGATGGGCCTGCCGTTCAACCGCACCCCGAACGGCACCATCGACCAGCGCCGCTTCGGCGGCCACTCCCGCAACCACGGTGAGGCCCCGGTCCGCCGGTCCTGCTACGCCTCGGACCGCACCGGCCACATGATCCTCCAGACGCTGTACCAGAACTGCGTCAAGGAGGGTGTCGAGTTCTTCAACGAGTTCTACGTCCTGGACCTGCTGCTCCAGGACGTCGACGGGGTGAAGAAGTCGGCCGGCGTCGTCGCCTACGAGCTGGCCACCGGCGAGATCCACGTCTTCCAGGCGAAGGCCGTGATCTTCGCGTCCGGCGGCACCGGCAAGTTCTTCAAGGTGACCTCCAACGCGCACACCCTGACCGGTGACGGCCAGGCCGCCGCGTACCGGCGCGGGCTGCCGCTGGAGGACATGGAGTTCTTCCAGTTCCACCCGACCGGCATCTGGCGGATGGGCATCCTGCTGACGGAGGGCGCCCGTGGTGAGGGTGGCATCCTCCGCAACAAGGACGGCGAGCGCTTCATGGAGAAGTACGCGCCCGTCATGAAGGACCTCGCCTCGCGTGACGTCGTCTCGCGCTCCATCTACACGGAGATCCGCGAGGGCCGCGGCTGCGGTCCCGAGGGCGACCACGTCTACCTGGACCTCACCCACCTGCCGCCGGAGCAGCTGGACGCCAAGCTGCCGGACATCACCGAGTTCGCGCGTACGTACCTCGGTATCGAGCCCTACACGGACCCGATCCCGATCCAGCCGACCGCGCACTACGCGATGGGCGGCATCCCGACCAACGTCGAGGGCGAGGTGCTGGCCGACAACACCACCGTCGTGCCGGGCCTGTACGCCGCCGGCGAGGTCGCCTGCGTGTCCGTGCACGGCGCCAACCGGCTGGGCACCAACTCGCTGCTGGACATCAACGTCTTCGGCCGCCGGGCCGGCATCGCGGCGGCGGAGTACGCGGCCACCGCGGACTTCGTCGAGCTGCCGGAGGACCCGGCGAAGATGGTCCAGGAGCAGGTCGAGCGGCTGCGCTCCGCCTCGGGCAACGAGCGGGTCACCGAGATCCGCAAGGAGCTCCAGGAGACCATGGACGCCAACGTGATGGTGTTCCGCACCGAGCAGACGATCAAGACCGCGGTCGAGAAGATCGGCGAGCTGCGCGAGCGCTACCTGAACGTGTCCATCCAGGACAAGGGCAAGCGGTTCAACACCGACCTGCTGGAGGCCGTCGAGCTGGGCAACCTGCTCGACCTGGCCGAGGTCATGGCGGTGTCCGCGCTGGCCCGCAAGGAGTCCCGCGGCGGTCACTACCGCGAGGACTACCCCAACCGCGACGACGTCAACTTCATGCGGCACACCATGGCGTACCGCGAGGTGGCGGCAGACGGCTCCGAGTCGATCCGCCTCGACTACAAGCCGGTCGTCCAGACCCGCTACCAGCCGATGGAGCGTAAGTACTGATGAGCACCTCCACCCTCGAAAAGCACTCCAAGGCCCTGGACGCGGCCGAGGACGGCGCCTCGCACACCATCACCATCACGCTGCGGATCCGCCGGTTCAACCCGGAGGTCTCCGAGGACGCCACCTGGCAGGACTTCCAGCTGGAGATGGACCCGAAGGAGCGCGTCCTGGACGCCCTCCACAAGGTCAAGTGGGAGCAGGACGGCACGCTGACCTTCCGCCGTTCCTGCGCGCACGGCATCTGCGGCTCGGACGCCATGCGGATCAACGGCAAGAACCGCCTGGCGTGCAAGACGCTGCTGAAGGACATCAACCCGGAGAAGCCCATCACGGTCGAGGCCATCAAGGGCCTGACGGTCCTCAAGGACCTCGTGGTGGACATGGAGCCGTTCTTCCAGGCGTACCGGGACGTGATGCCGTTCCTGATCACCACCGGCAACCAGCCGACCCGCGAGCGCCTGCAGTCCGCCGAGGACCGCGAGCGCTTCGACGACACCACCAAGTGCATCCTGTGCGCCGCGTGCACCTCCTCGTGCCCGGTGTTCTGGAACGACGGCCAGTACTTCGGCCCGGCGGCGATCGTCAACGCGCACCGCTTCATCTTCGACAGCCGTGACGAGGGCGGCGAGCAGCGGCTCGAAATCCTCAACGACAAGGACGGCGTCTGGCGCTGCCGTACGACCTTCAACTGCACGGACGCCTGCCCGCGCGGTATCGAGGTCACCAAGGCGATCCAGGAGGTCAAGCGCGCGCTGATCACGCGTCGCTTCTGATTCTCGGGCGCAGCCTAGAACCTGGTTCCGGTCAGCGCGCCGAACCGGGTCTGGAAGCCACGAAGGGCTCCGCTTCCGTACGTACGGAGGCGGAGCCCTTCGGCATGTCCGGCCCCGGAACGCCCGGCCGCCCCCGCCCTCTCCCCCCGCTCCGGCACGGCCTCGGCGGGCGGCACCGCGGGATAGACGAGCACCGGCGGCAGCTCCGTATCCACGAAGGTGACCGGGTTGGTGCAGAAGTACGACGGCACGAGCAGCAGGCCGCGCCCCTCCAGGCGCAGGTCCCCGTCCCGCGGATAGGTCACCTCCAGTACGGGCCGCCGCCAGCGCATCTCGGGCCCGAAGGTCCGCAGCATGGCCTCGGTGCCGTCCTGGCGCAGCGCGTGCAGCCGCAGCGTGCGGTCGGCCTCGACGCGCTGCCCGACCATCGGCCAGCCGGGGCCGAGAGCGGTGTGGTGGTACGTGCGCAGGCTGCGGGCCAGGGTCCGCAGCGCGGCCGGTTCACCGTCCGCGAGGGAGCGCATCCAGGACGGCGGGGCGGCGTGCTGGCCGTGTCCCGGCCGCTGGGCCTGCCCGGCCAGCCGGCCGATCTCGGCGCGCAGCCGGCGCCGGGGCGTCGTCATCACCGCTTCGAGGCCCGGCTCCACACCGGCCGAACCGGCCGCAGGCGTGAGGAAGTCGGGGAAGTAGCCGCGCGGCGGGACGAGCGGCAGCAGCAGCCGCAGGGGCCCGGGGCCGTGCCGCGCGGCGTGCTGCCGCCAGGCGGCCAGGGCCGGTTCGGTACGGCTCTCGCGCAGGCGGTGCAGGCTCAGCACGGTCTCCCACAGGGGGTCGGCCCCCTCGGCGATCCGCGTACGGTTCAGGTCCTCCGCCGTGAAGTGCACCCGTAACACAACAATCCCCCGATGCTGTGGCGTCCCACCGTTCCCCCGAACGGCGGTGCACCCGAGGATCCGACCCGCGGGCCGCTTTCGCAACCCGTACACGCCGCAGAGCCCAATTTTGTTCAATGAGAAATGAATGAGAGGACATCCGCGCAGGTCAGCGCGGTGCAACCGGGCCGTTCCGGCCGGACCGCGTCACGCCGAGCGCAACGCCATCGCGGCCAACGCCCGGTCCTCGTCCCGCCGTTGACGCATGACATGTGCATACGTCGCCAACGCCTCGCGCCTACGGGCAAGTTCGGCGATCTCCGCGTCCAGCTGCGCCATCTGCCGCTCGACCGCGGAGCAGGAACGGTCGCAGAAGACGAGCCCGGGGCCGCCCTGGGCGCAGGGCAGCAGCTCCCGGATGGCGTCGGTGTTCAGCCCCGTGGCGAGCAGCTCGCGAATCCGGCCGACGGTGGCCGGCGCGTCGAGGCCGTAGCGGCGGTAGCCATTGGTGTCGCGGTCCGCGCGCAGGAGGCCCTGCTGCTCGTAGTAGCGCAACGACCGGGGGCTGGCCCCCGTACGCTCCGCCAGCTCGCCGATGCGCAGCGAACCCTCCGCTCCTGCCCGGACCACACGCTCCCCCACCGACCGCGCCATCGGTGCCATCGACTGCCTCCCCTGAACGACCGGATCCTCGAACCGGCGACTTGACTCTGACACCGGTGTCAGACGTCAACCTGATCCACATGACGCAGATTCCCGCGGCCGCACCGCGCCTTCCCGCCCTGTCCACCACCGTCACGCCCGCCGACCCCGGCACCGTCCCCGCCGCCCACGGCATCCTGCTCGCCCACGGCGCGACCGGCAGCATCGCCGACAACTACGCGGATCTCATCCCCGCCCTGGCGGCCACCGGCCACACCGTCGTCGCGCCCGACTACCCCGGCTCCGGCCGCACCCCGCGCGCCGACGGCCCGCTGGACCTCGACGCCCTCGCCGACGCCCTGGTGGCGGAGGCCGTCGCGGCGGGCGTCGAAACGTTCACCCTGATCGGCTTCTCCCTGGGTACGGCGGTGTCCGTACGGGCCGCCGCGCGCCACCCGGAGCGGGTCCGCGGCCTCGTCCTGACCGCCGGGCTCGCCAAGCCCGACCACCGCGCGAACATCTGGCTGGACCTGTGGCTGCGCCTGCTGGACCGCGGCGACTACGCGGGCTTCGCCCAGGCCCGCGCCCTCAGCGGCCTCTCCCCCGAGGCCCTGAACGCCCTGCCGCCCGCCGAGCTGGCCACCGCCCTCGACCCGGACCCGGCCCTCCCGCCGGCCGGTTCGGCCGAGCAGGGCGCGCTGGTCAAGGAGGTCGACACCACCGGCGACCTGGCCGGGATCACCGTACCGACCCTGGTCATCGCGACCACCCTGGACCAGCTGATCCACCCCTCCCACTCGCGCTATCTCGCCGAACACATACCGGGGGCCGAGTACGCGGAGATCGCGACCGGCCATGTGCCGATGGCGGAGCGGCCGGAGGAGTGGCAGGTCCTGATCCTGAAGTTCCTGGCCGAGCAGGCGCTGTAGGGGTGCCGTCCGGGGAGGTTGCCGACGCGGGCGGGGGTGGGGCCCGAGGGCGGACGGGGGGCCGCATTAGGGTCGGTGCCGTGGACGATGCGACAAGGGCGGATACGGACGGAGCGCGGGGCGTGGCGAGCGAGGGCACGGGGGAAGCGGCGAGCGGCGACGCGGCCCGGGGCGCGACGAGCGGCGGCACGGCCCGCGACGCGGCGGATGCCCGTACCGCTCCCACGGCGGCCCCCGACCGCGCCCCCGACTCCCAGACCTCCCACGCCCCCGACTCCCAGTCCTCCCGCGAGCGCACCTCCCAGGGTTCCCGCACCCGCACCCTGATCCTCGAAACCGCCCTCCGCCTCTTCCAGGAGCGCGGTTACGACAAGACCACGATGCGGGCCATCGCCCAGGAGGCCGGGGTCTCGGTCGGCAACGCCTACTACTACTTCGCCTCCAAGGAGCACCTGATCCAGGGCTTCTACGACCGTATCGCCGCCGAGCACGCGGCGGCGGTGACGGACGTACTGGCACGGGAGCGCGACCTGGCCGGACGGCTCCGCGGCGTCCTGCTGACCTGGCTGGACATCGCCGCCCCGTACCACCGTTTCGCCGCCCAGTTCTTCAAGAACGCCGCCGACCCGGACAGCCCGCTGAGCCCCTTCTCCGACGCCTCCGAGGGACCGCGCGAGGCCGCCATCGCGCTGCACCGGCAGGTGCTGGCCGGCGCGGACACCAAGGCCGACCCGGAACTGGCGGCGGCACTGCCCCGGTTGCTGTGGCTCCAGCAGATGGGCCTGGTCCTGTACTGGGTGCACGACCGATCGGAGAACTGCGAACGCAGCCGCCGCCTGGTCGAGCGGACCTCTCCCCTGGTGGCGCGCGCGGTGGCCGCCTCCCGGTTCCGGGTGCTGCGCCCGCTGGTACGCGAAGTCACCGACGTACTGAGCGAATTCGTCCTCCCGGCGGCAGCGGGCGCCGCGGCCCGGCCCACCCGCCCGGACAAAGGCTGACCCCGCCGAAGCGGCTCACTCCGTCTCGAAAACCTTGTCCACAAACGCGTCGAGATTCACGACCATGCGCGCGATACGGTCCTCCAGCGGCAAGGTCTCCTCATGCCGCCCGGCCAGCTCCGACTTCTTCTTCCCACGCACATAGAGCGAGCACGCCAGATCGGCACAGATATACGTCCCGACCGTATTCCCCTGCCGCCCCAAGGCCCCGGCCTTCCGGGCGGCAAGCAGCTGCACCCCGGACCCGGGGTGCCCCGTCACACACAACGAACACACGGTCGTCTTCGTGAAACTCCGCCGCACCCCCTGCGGGACCCGCAACGTCAGCCCGACGATCCCACCGTCCCGGGGCGCGACCAGATAGCTCCGGTCCGGGGCCCCGGGATCCCGCCATCCGAGGAAGTCCAGGTCTCCCCACGGCAAGCCGGAAAGGCCCGTGGGGAGATTGATCCGGCTTGCTTCTCCCTTTGAGCAATTCACGAAGGAGGTACGTATGTCTTTTTCACCCAGCGGATCCATGGGCGGAAGTTAACAGGCGGGATGGAGGCCCGTCGCTCGAATTAAGGGGCGGGGTCAGCTCCAGGCCTGGCTGCTCGAACGGCCGCGGCGGCGGGACACCACCAGGGCGATCACGACACCGACCACCACGACCGCAGCCAGCGCGCCGCCGCCGATGACCAGCCACTTGCTCGTGTCCGCGGACGAGGCGGACTGCTGCCCCTTGTCGGCACCGGTATCGCCGGCCGGCTGCGCCGCCTTGCCCTGCGGCATCGGGAGGGGGCCCTCGGCGGGCCCTGCGGGAATGTCGCGGGACAGGGCCGCGGCGGGCTGGATGAAGCCGTAACCGTAATGCGCGTCGGGCAGCTTCAGGTTCTTCGCCTTCTCCGGCTTGGCCAGACCCGCGGTCTTCACCAGACGGTTGGCGATCTGGCCGGGGGTGAGGTCGGGGAACTTTTCGCGGAGGAGGGCGGCGGCGGCGGACGCGTAGGCGGTGGCCGCCGAAGTACCACCGCTGACGGTGTACGCGGAGTCGCTCTTACCCTGCGCGAAGGGGATACCGTCTCCGGGGGCGAGCAGATCGACCGTGTCGTTGTAATTGCTGCGGTTCCAGACTTCCCCGTACTCGTTCACCGCGCCGACACCGATGACCCCGGGGCAGGCTGCCGGGTAGTTCTTCTTGGCCGCCCCGTCGTTGCCGACACCCGCAACGACGATGACGCCCTTGTCCAGGGCGTAGCGGATCGATTCACAGGTGTCCGCGTCACGGGTGACGACATAGGACATGTTGATGATGTCGGCACCGTGGTCGGCGGCGTACCGGGTCGCCTGCGACTCGTTCTTGTACGCGGTCAACGGCATGATCTTCGCTCCCGGCGCCAGGCCCTTGACGCCCTGGGCCCCACCCGCGCCGTGACCGTGCCCGGCGATGATGCCCGCCATGGCCGTACCGTGGTCGCGGATGTCCTGACCGGGCTTGAGGGCCCTGGAGACGTCGACGCCCTGGGTGAAGTCCTTCCCGGGCACGAACTGTCCGGTGAGGTCCTGGTGGCTGGCCCGGATGCCGGTCTCGACGAGCGCAACCGTGACGCCCTTGCCGGTGGCCTGCTTCCAGATGTCCTTGGCGCCGAACGCCTCCAGCGGCCACTGCTTGCTGCGAACCTCGTCCGCCTGCGCCGTGCCACCCGCAGCCAGGAGCAGCGCTCCGGTCAGCGCCACGCCCGTACCGGCGCGCAGTGTTCGTGCGACCCTCATGCTTCGCTCCTCGTGTGCGTTCCGTGCGGTCCGGCACCGCCCGGACGAACGCCCCGCCGGGGAGGCGGGGCGGCCGTCCGTGCCAGGGCCCGTGGGCCAGGTTCTTTACTCGATCACGCGTGGCGCCACATTACGCTGCGGGGTCCACGTCTCCTCGTCCTCGACGAGGTAGTCGGGACGCTTGCTGGTGGTGCGCTCCTTGTCCTCGCCCTTGCCGCGGGCGCCCGGCATCCCGGGCGCACCCGCGCCCTTGCCGCGCTGGTCGGGACGGCCGGCCTGGGTGCCGCCCCGGCTGCGGTGCAGCCCGGAGCCACCCTGCTTCGAGCCGGCCGAGGGGCCGCCCGGCTTGCCGACGACTCCGCCCGGCGTACGGGCCTGCGCGCCGCCCTTCACCGCGCCGCCACGGCCGGCACCGGCGCTACCACCCGTACCGCCACCGGGCATTCCGGGCACGCCGGAACGTCCGCCGCCCTTGGCGCCGGGGCCGCCCGTCCCCCCTCCGGCCGGCATGCCGGTGCGCCCGGCGCCTCGCGGGCCTGGAGTGCCGAGGCCCGGAGGCATGCCACCGGGAAGGCCGGGGAGGCCGAGCGGCGGCTGCTCGTTCGACGTGCTGCCGCCGCTGATGCCGTTGCCGCCACCGGGCCGGCCGAGCAGGCTCGGGCCGCCCAGGCCCGGCATGCCCTTCTGCATGCCGGCCAGGCCTGTACGCACCGGCGGCGTCACGGACGGCTTCACGTTGGGACCGCGCAGCCCCGGAGGTACGGCGGAGCCTCCCGGGACCCGGGGCGCGCTCGGGGTCACCGTGGTCGGGCGCGGTCGTGTACCGCCCGGCGTCGGCATGTTCACCGGCGGCGGCGGTGTCGTATGGGCCGGGGGCGAGGGCCAGTCGCCGCCGCCTCCCGGGGGATTGGAGCCGTCAGGAGAGATGAAGCCGCGAGCCCGGTAGTTGGCCGCCAGCTCCTCCATGACGATGACCGCCTCGACCTGGCGCTCCTTGCTCAGGGAGAGGTTGTCCCGATTGAGTTCGAGCGCCATTCTGGCGTCCATCTTCGGGTTGGCCATGTCCTTGTGGAACTGGGTGTCGTCGCCCTTCTCGTCCCCCACCTTGTCCCAGAACCCCGGGTCCTTGATCTTCGACATGGCTTTCTTCGCCTCACGGAGGTTGTGGGCGACGCCGGCCTGCTCACCCGTCGCGCGGGTACCGATCAGGGTCTGCTCGACGTTGCGGGAGTGCCCGTAGGTCCGGTCGATCTTCTCCAGGACCTTGTGCGCCTCACGCCGGAAGGCTTCGGCGGCCTTGCCCTCCCAGTGGGCCGTGGCGTGGTCGACGGCGTCCATGAACGCCTTGCGGATGCCGCCGCGGCCGTCCTCGCCGGCCAGCCGGTCGGCGGACGCCCGCCAGTGCTTGCCGGACGTCTCGATCGCGTCGGGGTCGGCGTGCTCGATCATGGCGCGCAGCGCGTCGATCCCGTGGTGGTGGAAGTCGGAGGCGGAGGCGGGAAGGGCCCGGTAGTTCTTGAACGACTTCAGCCGCTCGTCCCGCTCCCCCGCCTTCCGCTGCCGCTCCATCGTCTTGGCGCTCTCGTACTCCTGCCGGGCGTCAACCACACCGGCCCCCCTTCGTCGTCATCGCTCACTCACCACCACGGCACGTTCCGGTCCCGGACACGCGCCGCCTTCCGCCTCGCAGGACCGTCTCAGCCGTTCATCGAGACCTTGGTGTCGTGCTCCTGGTCCTCGTACGCCCCTCTGCTGCGCTCGGTCTTGTCACCGAAGTCGCGGATCAGGTCCTGGAGCGCCTTGACGACCTGCGACATGTACTGCTGCATGTCGTCGTGCGCGGAGGAGAGGTCGGAGGCTTCGAGGAAGTCTTTGCCGAAGGCCGTCTTCGGGATGGTCGTGCTGTATCTGACCTTCTGGCTGGGCTCGTCCATGTCGGACTGGAGCCGCTTGAGCTGCCGTACGACGTTGTCCAGTTCGTGCAGATCTACTTTGTACTGCTCACCCACGACTACTCCCCGTTCGCCCCGTATGTCCCGCTCGTCCCCGTCGCGCCGCGCTGCTGAGATCACGCGATAAGAGCAACGTAAAGACAGTCAATGCTAGGGAGTTGAGAGGCGCAAACGCAAGATCGTATGGCAGGCCGTGCCTGAGCCGCGACCGGCGTGGCAGAACCCACGGGGGCAAGGCCGGCGCCTCGCCCGGCAACACCACGGCACGCCATGGCGACGGCGGGCGCGGCATTGACGCCCGCACGGCCACGAGCCGCCGCCCCTGAACCGCATTCGGCATTACGCGGGATGAACAGCCGGCGAATTCCTAAGTGCCGCCCGGTGGAAAAGGAATTCGCGCGTCCGGCACGCGATGACCGGCCGGAGTGGCAGTGGGGCTTGGTGAAGCGGTTGCCGGGGTGGGGGCAGTTCTTTACCCCACCCCGGTTTCGATGCAGGCGCGGTGGCGGGTAGAGGTGGAGCGGGCCCCGGTGGCGGCGGGGTGAGGGTGTGTGAGAAAGCACACCGGAAGTGGGGGCGCGACGGCTTTGCGGGGCCGGGGGCTCAGGAGGGGGAGGTGTCAGCGGAGCCGCGGAGGGCCCGTACGCCTCGGAACCCGATGATGCCGATTGCCGTCCCCAAGAGAAAGGACGTCACCGCGAGCGCGAGATGGACCCAGAAGTATGCGGTCGGGTCACCCGCGTCGTCGAAGGCGAGACCGCTCCCGTCTTTCCACAGGTTTTTGGCGAAAGTGATCCAGATGAACCAGCTCCATACCCCGAAGGCGAGCAGGAACCAGGAGACGGGGCGAGAGAGCTTCATGGAATCCAGTATGGGCAGCGGCTCCATCCGGCGGCCGCCCGGGGCACTCTTCCGTGGGGCGGTGTCCGGTTCACCTGCGCCGACGGGTACGTTCACCGACGTGCCGACCACTTCTGCCGATCATCCGACCGCCGCGGCTCCCGGGAACACCGGGACCGTACGCCGCGCGCTCACCCGTACGACCGCCGCGCTGGCCGGCACCGCCGTACTGCTGCCGCCGCTGCTCTTCGCCGCCCCGGCGCGCGCGGACGCGAAGAAAGACGAGAAGCCGAAGGCGCCGGCGCCGCCCGCCGAGATGTCGAAGGTCGGGGGTGACCGGCTGGGGCAGGCCGGTACGCAGGTGCAGCTCAAGCCGGGGGCGCCCAAGCTGCCGTCGGACCTCACGGCGCGTTCCTGGATCGTCTCGGATGCCGAGAGCGGCAAGGTGCTGGCCGCGCACAACGCACACTGGCAGCTGCCGCCGGCCAGCACGCTGAAGATGCTGTTCGCCGACACGGTGCTGCCGAAGTTCCCCAAGACCGAGAAGTACACGGTCAAGCCGGCCGACCTGGCGGGCATGGGCGCGGGCAGCAGCCTGGTGGGGATAAAGGAGAACCTGAGTTATACGGTTCATGATCTTTGGCTGGGGGTTTTCCTGCGTTCGGGGAACGACGCCGTTCACACCCTGTCCGCGATGAACGGCGGTACGGCCAAGACCGTGCAGGAGATGCAGAAGCAGGCCGAGGCGCTGAACGCGACGGACACCCACGTCGTGACGCCGGACGGCTACGACGCGCCCGGACAGGTCTCCAGCGCGTACGACCTGAGCCTGTTCGCCCGCGCGGGGCTGCAGAACGCGGACTTCCGGGAGTACTGCTCCACGGTGAGCACGCAGTTCCCGGGTGAGATCAAGGACGGCAAGCGCGGGACGTTCGGCATCCAGAACACGAACCGGCTGCTCAGCGGGGATTACGACGTCAAGCCGTATCCGGGCATCGCGGGCGTGAAGAACGGCTACACCACCAACGCGGGCTCCACCTTCACCGGGGTCGCCCAGCGCGGCGAGCGCAAGCTGCTCGTCACGGTCATGAACCCGGAGAAGAAGGAACACAACGAGGCGTACAAGGAGACGGCCAAGCTCTTCGACTGGGGCTTCGCGGCGGCCGACAAGGTCGAGCCGGTCGGCAGGCTGGTCGGCCCCAAGAGCGAGGAGGGCGGCAACAAGCTGGCCGGCGACAAGGCGCGGGCCGGGCTGGAGGACTCGTCCGGCGGGTCCGGCGGCGCATGGACCGCGGCGGCGATCGCGGGCGGGCTGCTGGTGGTCCTGGGCGGCGTCGGCAGCGTCCTGCTGTCGGCCGCCGGCTTCTGCATCGCCGTACTCGCCGACTTCCTGCTCTTCGCCTACGTCCTGACCAAGCTGCCCGGC
>NZ_JOCQ01000087.1 GCF_000720725.1 Streptomyces rimosus subsp. rimosus | reverse complement strand
GCTCACCCTCCCCGATCCCCCGACCCCCCGGGCCCGCCGGAGGGGCCTTCGTGCGCCCCGGCCCGCCCCGAAGACAGGTGCCGACACCGCGTATCGACGCTCCGCGCCGATGTCTTCCTGTCCCCACCAGAAAGGTTGCGGTTGTGTCCGATTCCGTGCAGAACACCCCGCCCCCGGCCCGCAGCAGATCCCACCGCGCCGCGGATCCCGCCACCCTGGACGACGACGCGACGCTGCACGCCATGGGCTATCCGCGGAAACTGACCCGGCGATTCCGCGCGTTCGACAATTTCGCGATCTCTTTCACCATCATCAACATCATTTCCGGGATCTTCTCCTCCTTCGGGTTCGGGATGAACGCCGGCGGGCCGGTGATCCTGGTCTTCGGCTGGATAGCCGTGGCCGCCATGGTGCTGTTCGTCGGGGCCTCGATGGCCGAGATCGCCTCCGCCTACCCGACCAGCGGGGCGCTGTACTTCTCCGCCGGGAAGCTGGCCAAGCGGCACCGGGGCGCCTGGTCCTGGTACACGGGCTGGCTGAACTTCGTCGGCCAGGTCGGCGGTACGGCCGCGACCGGCTACGCGGCGGCCACCTTCATCCAGGCGTTCATCGCCATGCAGTGGCCGTCCTACGAGGCCACCCCGCAGCGGGCGGTGCTGATCACCGCGGCGATCCTGCTCGTCCAGGCGCTCGCCAACACCTTTACGGTGCAGCTGGTCGCGGTGCTGAACCGGATCTCCGTGTGGTGGCTGCTGATCGGCCTGGTGGTGATCGTCGCAGCGCTGATCGCACTGCCCTCCCACCACCAGTCCCCGTCGTTCGTGACGCACTTCGTCAACAACACCGGGTTCAGCAACGGCCTGTACGGCGCGCTGCTCGGCCTGCTCGTCACGAGCTGGACGTTCACCGGGTTCGACGGCAGCTTCCATATGTCCGAGGAGACGGTGCAGGCCACCGTCAACGCGCCCAAGGGCATCATGCGCGCCATCGGCTACTCCGCGGTCGCCGGTCTGGTCCTGATGCTCGCGCTGGTCTTCGCGATCCGCGACTACGCGGGCGCGGCAGGCGCCGAGGCGCCGCCGGTGCAGATCCTCATCGACGCGCTCGGCGCGGGCACCGCCAAGTTCCTGCTGCTGATCGTGATCGGCGCGATGCTGTTCTGCGGCCTGGCCAACATGACCAGCAACACCCGGCAGATCTTCGCCTTCTCGCGGGACGGCGCGATGCCCGGCTCCCGCTGGTGGCACTCGGTCTCCACGCGCACCCGCACCCCCGTCAAGGCGGTCTGGCTGGCCGCGGCCTGCTCGCTGGTGCTGGTCATTCCCGGCTGGTGGTCGCACACCGCGTTCACCGCCGTCGTCAGCGTCAACGTCGTCGGGCTGTTCCTCGCCTACGCGGTGCCGATCTTCCTGCGGCTGCGGCTGGACACCTTCCAGCCCGGGCCGTGGAACCTGGGGCGCTACGGCAAGCTCGTCGCGGCGGTCGCGGTGGCGTGGATCCTCATCAGCAGCGTGCTGTTCATGCTGCCGCAGGCGTCGCCGATCACCGCCGAAACGTTCAACTACGCGCCGATCGCGCTGGGTGTGGTGCTCGTCATCGCTACGGTGTGGTGGTTCGCCACCGCACGGCGGCGCTTCCAGGGACCGGTCAGCTACGGCCGCCCCGACGAAGTGGCCGCCATGGACCTGATCTGACGGCACGCCACCGCCGTGCGGGCCGAACGGCCCCACCAGGCCGGCCGCCCCGGTCCCCGGGCGGACCGGCCGACCGTCCCCTCGCCCCGCCGTCCCGCACGGCGGCGGGGCCCGACAGCCAAGGACTGCACCAGGTATGACCTCCACCGGCGAGATCCCGCGCCAGCCCGCCCCCACCGAAGCCGCCGACGCCTCCACCGGCCCCGCCCCCGGCACCGCGACCGCGACCCTCACCGAGAGCCCGGCCGCCCCCGCCGGACTCACCGTCCGGCCCGCCACGCTCGACGAGTGGCGCGAGGTGGCCGCCTGGGCCGCCGCGGAGAGCTGGAACCCTGGCCGCGCCGACGTGGACTGCTTCCACCCCACCGACCCCGGGGGCTTCTTCGTCGGCCACCTGGACGGGCAGCTGGTCTCCTCGGTGTCCGTCGTCAACTACTCGCCCGGGTACGCGTTCCTGGGCTACTACCTGGTGCACCCGGACTTCCGCGGCCGCGGGCTGGGGCTGGCCACGTGGCGCGCCGCCGTGGCGCACGCCGGGGACCGCACGATCGGGCTGGACGCGGTCCCGGCCCAGGAGGCCACGTACCGGCGCTCCGGTTTCACCACCGCGTACCGCACCACCCGCTACCGGGGCCGTCCCGTGCGCCCCGGCACGCCCGCGGTGCCGGTCGTGCCCGTCACCGCCGGCCACCTCGACGAGATCGCCGACTACGACCGGCAGTGCTTCCCGGCCGAGCGGCGCGCGTTCCTCTCGCGCTGGCTGACGGCCCCGGGCCACCACGCGTACGCGCAGGTGCGGGACGGCCGGGTGGCCGGGTACGGCGTGCTGCGGGCGGCCCAGGACGGCTACCGCCTCGGCCCCCTGTTCGCCGACACGTCACGCGGCGCCGAGGCGATCTTCGACGCCCTCGCGTCGCACCTCGGCCCCGAGGACGAGGTGCACATCGACATCCCCGACCCGCACCACAGCGCGCGGTCCCTGGCCCTCTCCCGCGGACTGGAGCCGGACTCGCACACGATGCGCATGTACACGGGCCCCGTCCCGCCGGCCCGGCCCGAGCGGGGTTACGCCGTAACCAGCCTGGAACTGGGCTGACGGACGGACGACCCGCGCACGGGGGCGGTGACCGGGCGGGGTCACCGCCCCCGTGCCGGTGGTCCGGGGCCCGGTCGGGCGGGAGAGACTGAGGACACGACCGACCGGCCGCACCCGTCGAGGAGAGCCAGCATGCACCCGTCGAACATGGTGAGAGGCGTCGAAGCACGCGGTGCGCGGCACTGCGAGACGGCGGCCCTGGGCGTCCTGCTGCGGCACGAGGGAATCGACCTGTCCGAACCCATGCTCTTCGGCCTCGGCTCCGGCCTGTCCTTCATCTACTGGGACGGCAAGAACCTGGACTTCCCCTTCCTCGGCGGGCGGGTCAGGCCCTTCGAGCTCACCAGGAACCTGGCCGCCCGGCTCGGCCTGGACCTCCAGGTCCGGGAAACCACCTCGCCCCGCAAGGCGTGGGAGCACGTGACGGCCCCCCTCGGCGCGGGACGCCCCGTCGGGCTCCAGCTCGACAGCTACCACCTGGACTACTTCGGGTCGAAGGTGCACTTCGGCGGCCATGTCGTCGCGCTGTACGGATACGACGACCACGCCGCGTACCTCGTGGACACCGAGCAGCAGGGCGGCACCGTCACCACCGGCCTGGACGGTCTCGCCAGGGCCCGGGCCGCCCGCGGCCCGATGACCGCCCGGCACCGGTCCTTCACCCTCACGGCTCCGGAGCGCCGGCCCGCCCTCCACCAGCAGCTCGTCCCAGCCATCACGGCCTGCGCCGAGGCCTTCCTCCACCCGCCCATCGCCAACCTGGGCCACCGGGGCATCGAGAAGGCTGCCGGGCTCGTACCCACCTGGCTGCGGCGCACCGACACCCCGCGGCGGGACCTGCCGCAGGCCGCTCTCCTGATGGAGAGGGGCGGCACCGGGGGCGCCCTCTTCCGCGCCTTCTACCGCGACTTCCTCGCCGAGTGCGCCGGACTGCTCGACGACGGCCGGCTGCGCACCGGCCACCGGCTGTACGCCGAGGCGGCCACCCTGTGGACGGAGACGGCGGCGCTGATCGAGGAGGCCGGCACGTCGGGCGACGCGCAGCCCCTCGTACGGGCCGGAACGGTCCTCGGCGAACTGGCCCGCATCGAGCGCGAGGCCATGGAGGCGCTGAGCCGCCTCGGCTAGGGCGCGCACCGGCCCCCGGCCCCGGCCCCGGGCAGAACACCCCGCTCTCGAACTCCTTTCCAGGGGACTCAAGTTCTTCGAATTGGTGAGGAGTTAACCATCGTCAGTACCCTCGCTGGCGGAAGGTGATCACGTACGGGCCGGGTGGGGTCCAGGAGGCGGCGATGGATGGCGGAGGGGTGGCGGGCGGGGCGGGCGATGACGACGCGGCGGCGTTCTCGCGGCTGGTGGCGCGCTATCGGCCGGAGTTGCAGGTGCACTGCTACCGGCTGCTGGGGTCGTTCGAGGAGTCCGGGCGGCTCGTGACGGAGACGCTGTTACGGGCGTGGCACGAGCGGGAGAGCTTCGCCGGGCACGCGACGTTCCGTACCTGGCTGTACCGCGTCGCGACGCATACGTGCCTGGATTTCCTGGCCACCGCGCCCCGTACGTCGCTGCCCCGGGAACTCCGCGGCGGCGGGCCGGTACCGGCGAGCGCGCTGCCCTGGCTCCAGCCGTGTCCCGACACGCTGCTGGAGCAGGTCCCGGCCCAGAAGACGGGGTCGGACGAGGTGGTGGCCAGGGAAACGATCAGCCTGGCGTTCGTGGCGGCGCTGCAGTTGCTGCCGCCGCGGCAGCGGGCCGTGTTCGTCCTGCGGGAGGTGCTGGGGTGGCCGGCGCGCGAGACGGCCGCGGCGCTCGGCGCCAGCGTCGCGGCCGTGAACAGTGCGTTGCAGCGGGCCCGGCCGGCGGTCGGCAGGCACCTGCCGCGCCCGGAAGGGCCCGGGGCCCCGGTTCGCGACGACTGCGCCGTACTGCGTCTCTACACCGACGCGTTGGAGCGGGACGACACCGCCGCGCTCGCCACCGTACTGCGTGAAGAGGCCCGTACCGCCCGCCGCCCCGACCCACCGGGCTGCCGCCGCCTTCCCACCCGCATGAACCGTCAGCCCGCCGTCGCCCTGTACGCCCGCGGGCCGGACGGGCGCGTACACCACGCCCACGGCCTGGAGGTCCTCCGCGTCGAGGGCGGCCGTATCGCCGGGATCACCGTGTTCGGCCCGGACCTCTTCGCCGTCATGGGACTGCCGCCCGCGCTGTGAGGGCGGATACCGCCGCCGCTCACGCCGTGCCCGACGGCACGCCCGCCGCGGGTGCCGCGTGGCCGTCGTCCTGCGCGTCCCAGCCTTCGGCGGTGACGCGGGCGAGCAGGGGTCCGGCGACGGCGGCGGGTACGGCGAGGCGGACCGTCAGGTCGTCGCGCGGCTCGGCGCCGGGGCGTACTTCGGCATCCTCGGGGCCGATGCCCAGTTCCGCGGTGGCGCGCAGGAGGCGGGAGAGCTCGCCGGGGCGGTCGGCGATCCGGACGCGTACGGACGCGGAGCGCGGCGGGTGGCCCGGGTGGCCGGCGGAGATCTCGTCCAGGCCGGAGATGCCCCGGTCGAGGAGGTCCACCAGGGTTTCCAGGCTCCGCGCGCTGCGCCGCCCGGGTGGTCCGGCCAGGTCGCGCAGGGCGACGAGGAGTTCGCCGAGGTCGGCCTGGAGGTCGGTGAGGACTCCGGCGACGGCGCCCGCGTTGGCCTGGAGGATGTCGCTCCAGAGCCGGGAGTCGCCGCCGGCGATCCGGGTCACATCGCGCAGTCCCTGGCCGGCCAGCCGCGGCGCCTGTGGCGTGCCGTGGCGCAGCCGGGCCGCCATCAGGCTGGCCACCACGTGCGGTACGTGGGAGGTCAGCGCCACCGCGTCGTCGTGTGCCCTGCTCTGCATCACCAGGGGCACCGCCCCGCAGAGCCCGATCAGGGCCAGCGCGCGGTCCAGTGCGGTGCGCGAGGTGAGCCGGGACGGGGTGAGCACCCAGACGCGGTCCTGGAAGAGGTCCACACGGGCCGCGAGGGGGCCGGACCGTTCGCGGCCGGCCAGCGGGTGGCCGCCGATGTAGCGCGTCGGGTCGGGCGCCTTGGCGAGGACGGCCCGTTCCGGTTCGGCTTTCACGCTGGCCACGTCGGTGTAGCTGCCGGCCAGTCCTTGCCTCTGCTGCTGGGCGAGGACGGCGGCGACCTGGCTGGGCGGTACGGCGATCACGGCCAGGTCCACCGGCTCGGACGGCGGCCCCGGCACCCCCGCGCCCAGGGCCGCCGCGGTCCGTACGGCGGCCTCGTCACGGTCCAGGAGGTGGACCGTGACGCCCTGGCGGGCCGCGGCGAGCGCCAGGGAGGTGCCGATCAGCCCGGTGCCGACGACGGCCAGGGTGCGGATCACCGGGCACCGCCCGGACGCGGTCCGTCCGGTGCGGCGGGCGGGGGGGCGGCCCCGTCCGCCGCACCTTCCCCGTCGGCCGTCGCGCCACCGTTGGCCCGCAGCCGTTCGGTGAGGAGCGCGGCGAGCCGGTCGAGGCCCTTGTCGATCCGTTCCGGGGTCAGGGTGCTGATGGACAGCCGGAGCTGGCGGCACTGCGCGGACGCGCCGTAGAAATGGTGCATCGGGGTGAACAGCACGCCGTGCTTGCGGGCCGCGTGCTCCAGGAAGTCGTCGGTGACGACGAACGGCACGCTGAGCACCACGAAGAAGCCGCCGGTCGGCTCGTTCCAGGTGATGCCGGGAACGTCGGCGAAGCGCCGGGCCAGGCCGGCCAGCACCTGGTTGAGGTTGCGCCGGTAGACGGCCGTCTCCCGGCGGTTGGCCTCGACCATGCTGCATCCGTGGCTGAGCAGCTTGCCGCCGATGACGGCCTGGGCGATCGGCGAGGTGTTCACGGTGAGCATGCTCTTGATCTTCGAGAGTTCGTCGGCGAGCAGTCCGTCGCCGTTCGGGCCGCCGGTCACCCGCTGGTCGGCGACCACGTACCCGACCCGCGCCCCGGGGACGCCGGTCTTCGCGAACGAGCCGAGGTAGACGACGCGGCGGCCGCGGTCCAGGGACTTCAGCGTCGGCGGCCGTTCGGCGGAGGTGTGGAAGACGCCGTACGCGTTGTCCTCCAGCAGCAGCAGGTTCTCGCGCTCGGCGATCTCCAGCAGACGGTGCCGGTCGGCCAGGTCCATGCTGGCGCCCACCGGATTGGCGAAGTCGGGTGTCACGTAACAGGCGCGCACCCGCCGGCCCGCCGCCCGCGCGCTGCGCAGCTGGGCGACCAGGTCGTCCAGGTCGATGCCGTGCTCCCCGCTGTGCACGGGCAGTACGGGCATGTCGGCGAGGAGCGCGGCGCCGGTCAGGCCGACGTAGGTGGGCCGGGGCGCGAGGACCGCGTCACGGCTGTCGGCGCGCAGCGCGCGCAGCAGGAGGAACATCGCCTCCTGGCAGCCGACCGTGACGACCACGGACCCGTCCACGGCCTCGATGTCCTCGTCCACGGCCAGGCTCCGCGCGATCAGCCCGGCGATGATCCCTTTGGTCTCGCCGTACTGGAACAGGGTCCGCGCGATTTCCGCTTCCGTCATCTTCCGCTCGGTGCCCAGGTGGTCGCAGAAGACCTGGAGATATTGATGCACCTGGGATGCGTCATAAAACCCTTCGTACGGCCGTCCGGCCGCGAAGGAGATCGCTTCCGGATATGTGTCCGCGATCTGATTCAGAAGATTCATGGACTCCATCGAGGCATCGGCCAGCGATGCGTGCAGGGTCGCGGTATTCAGCTCGGCGGCGATTTCCGGTTGCATGATTTCCATGGCTGCCTTCTGTCAGTCAGGAAGGGGTACGGCGCGCGGGCCCGCGGGCCCGCGCCGCGCGCCCTCAGCATCCCCCAGGGCCGGATCAACAGCAATCGTCGTCCGGGGTGTGCGACGGGTCAAGGTGATGGCGGGTCGGCCGTCCGGCGGAGCGTCAATTCTTGACAGCTGCGACGGTACTGGCGCCGGTGTAATGTCTGGCAGCACCGTAATTGTTCGCCTTCCGCTGTCCGGCGGCAGTGGCGAACTCGCTGAAGAGGTCCGCGGATTAGGCCGGTGCCGTTCGTCGGCGTGGGTCCACGGCAGGTAATCCGTCCGCTCCGGTAGGCGAGCCGGCTCGATGAGCCATGCCCAGATCGATCCTCCGAATCCTTCAATCCTTCACACCCTTCAAAAAACGGGGACTCTCCATGACAGTTTCAGACTCCGCAGCGGCCACGGCCGCTGTCGGCGACCTGGCGATCGACTACATCGAGATGTACGTGGCCGACCTGGACGCGGCGGCGTTCGCGTGGGTCGACAAGTACGCGTTCACCGTCGTCGGCACCGGCGGCTCCGCCGATCACCGCAGCATCGCCCTGCGGCACGGCACGATCACCCTCGTCCTCACCACGGCGACCTCCGACCGGCATCCGGCGTCGGTCTACGTCGTCGACCACGGTGACGGCGTCGCGGACATCGCGCTGCGCACCGCCGACGTCGAGGGCGCCTTCGCCCACGCCGTCGCGAACGGTGCCGAGCCGCTGCGCCGGCCGGCCCGGCACGGCGGCGCCGGCGCGGCCGTCACGGCCACCGTCAGCGGCTTCGGCGACGTGGTGCACACGCTCGTGCAGCGCGGCCCGGAGGAGGGCCCGGGGCTGCCGGTCGGCTTCGTGGCGACGCTCCAGTCGCGGCAGCCGGTGCCCAGCGAGGCGGGGCTGCTCGAACTGGACCACATCGCGGTATGCCTGAACAACGGCGACCTCGACGGGACCGTCGCGTACTACCGGCGCGCCCTCGGGTTCCAGGAGATCTTCGAGGAGCACATCGTCGTGGGCGCGCAGGCGATGGACTCCAAGGTCGTGCAGAGCCCCACCGGCCGGGTGACCCTGACACTCATCGAGCCGGACACCACGGCCGACCCGGGGCAGATCGACGACTTCCTCAAGAGCCACCAGGGCGCGGGGGTCCAGCATCTCGCGTTTTCCTGTGACGACGCCGTGCACGCGGTGCGCACCCTGACCGGGCGCGGCGTGGAGTTCCTCAGCTCCCCGTCCGCCTACTACGACCTGCTGGGCGCGCGGATCCAGCTCAGCCAGCACAGCCTGGAGGATCTGCGGTCCACCAGCCTGCTGGCGGACCAGGACCACGGCGGCCAGCTGTTCCAGATCTTCACCGCCTCCACCCACCCGCGCCGCACGATCTTCTACGAGATCATCGAGCGGCAGGGCGCGGAGACGTTCGGCAGCTCCAACATCAAGGCGCTGTACGAGGCCGTGGAGCTGGAGAAGAAGGGCCAGCGTGTCTGACCCGGCGCCCGGCGGCGACGCGGCGGCGGCCGAGCTCCTGACCCTGGAGGACGTGGAGCGGGCCGCCGCCGCGGTGCTGCCCGCCGGGGTGCGGGACTTCGTGGCGGGCGGCAGCGGGCGCGAGCGCACCCTCGCCGCCAACCGGGCGGCGTTCGACCGGATCTTCCTGCGGCCGCGGGTGCTGCGCGACGTGTCGCATCGTTCGACCGCGACCGAACTGCTGGGCCGGCCGGTGTCGATGCCGGTGGCGATCGCCCCGGTGGCCTACCAGGGTCTGGTGCACCCCGAGGGTGAACTGGCGGCGGCGCGGGCGGCGAAGGCCGCGGGCGTGCCGTTCACGGTGAGCACGCTGAGCACCGTGCCGGTGGAGGAGATCACCGCGCTCGGCGGTGACGTCTGGTTCCAGCTGTACTGGCTGCGGGAGCCCGGCCGGGCCCTGGAGCTGGCGCGGCGCGCCGAGGACGCGGGCTGTACGGCGCTGATGCTGACCGTGGACGTCCCGTGGATGGGGCGCCGACTGCGCGACGTACGCAACGAGTTCACGCTGCCGGATCACGTACGGGCCGCCCATCTCGACGGGGGCGGCGCCTCGGCGGCCCACCACCGCACCGCCGGTGCCTCGGCGGTGGCCGTGCACACGGGCCGGGAGTTCTCCTCGTCGCTGACCTGGTCGCACGTGGCGGAGCTGCGCGCGAGCACCCGGCTGCCGCTGCTGCTCAAAGGGGTGCTGGCGCCGGAGGACGCGGTGCGGGCCGCGGAGTTCGGCGTGGACGCCGTCGTGGTGTCCAACCATGGAGGTCGTCAGTTGGACAGTGCCCTGCCGAGCGTCGAGGCACTGCCCGAGATCGCCGGGGCCGTCGGCGGCGACTGCCGGGTGCTGCTGGACAGCGGGGTCCGCTCCGGTACGGACGTGCTCAAGGCCCTCGCCCTCGGCGCGTCCGGGGTGCTGGTCGGGCGCCCGCCGGTGTGGGGCCTGGCCGTGGCCGGGGAGGACGGCGTGCGCCGGGTGCTCGGCCTGCTGGCCGGCGAGCTGGCCGACGCGCTGGGGCTCGCGGGCTGCGCCACGGTCGCGGACGCGCGGCGGCTGCGTTCGGTACGGACCGGAGCCGCGGCCGGTGCGGACGACGCCGGTCAGCGGGCCGGGGCCGTCCTGACGGCCGGTGATCCCGCGGCCGTCGAAAGCGCCGCCGGACCGTAGCCCCGCGGCCGTGGTCCCGCCACGGTCCCGGGAACGCCCGGCACGACAAGAGCTCCTGGTGGTCGAAGTTCCGGAGATTCCGGGCCCCGGACCGCCAGGAGCTTTTCGCGGTGCCGTCGGCCGGCAGCGCCACCTGCCGCGCGGTTACGTACCCGAGCCGTCCGTCTCCAGCTCGTGCACCGCGATCGCGCCGGCCGGGCACCGCAGGGCCGCCGTCCGTACCTTCGCCGCCAGTTCCGCGGGCGGTGCCGGGTCGGTGAGCACCACCGTGCCGTCCTCCTCCGACTGGTCGAAGACCGCGGGCACCAGCAGCGTGCACATGCCGGAAGCCGCGCAGATCTCCGCGTCGACCCGTACCTCGACCATCGTCCCTCCTCGTTTCGAACCGCCGTCACCAGGCGACGGGCAGGCGCTCCAGGCCGTACGCGATGGAATTCGTCTTGTGCGGCACCTCGGCGGCGGGCACGGCCAGCCGCAGGTCCGGGAACCGGCGCCACAGGGCCAGGTAGGCGGTGCGCAGTTCCATCCGGCCGAGCGCTGCGCCGATGCAGTGGTGGATGCCGTGCCCGAAGGCGATGTGCGGCAGCGGCTCGCGCTCGACGTCGAAGCGGTCGACGTCGGGGGCGAGCACCGGGTCGCGGTTGGCCATCGGGATCGAGCAGACGACCTCCTCCCCCGCCTTGATCAGCTGTCCGGCCACGACCACGTCCTCGACGGCGGTGCGCGGGGTCGGCGCGTGCGCGACGGACAGGAAGCGGAGCAGTTCGTCCACCACGCGGTCGACGTTGTTCTCGGGGTCCGCCAGCAGTACGGCGAGCTGGTCCGGGTGTTCCAGGAGGGCCAGCACGCCGAGGCTGATCATGCCGTTGACGTTGTCCAGGCCGGCCAGCACCATCAGGCCGCAGATGCCGAGCAGTTCCTCGTCGTCGAAGTTGTCGCCGTGGTCGCGGATGAGCTGGCCGATGAACCCCTCGTCGGGGTCCTTGCGCTGCCGTTTGACCAGCGCGCGCAGGTAGTTGGAGGTGTACGCCTGGGCCGCGGCGCGCTCCTTGCGGCCGCGGTCCTGCTCCAGCTGCCACTGGTGCTTGACCAGGAACTCGCGCCGGTCGTCGCGGGGCACGCCGAGCAGTTCGCACAGCACCGCGCCGGAGATCGGGCTCGCGTACAGGTCCACCAGGTCGGCGGGCTGCCCGGCCCGTTCCATGGCGTCCAGGCAGCGTTCCGCGATCGCCTCGGTCACCGGCTTGAGCCGCTGGATGCGGCGGACGGTGAACTCCGGTGTGAGCATCTTGCGCAGCCGGGTGTGCTCGGGCTGGTCGTAGTCCATGAGGTGGCCGGACATCTCCTGCGGGCGGTGCTTGTTCCCGCCGCGCGTGACCTGGGCGCGGAACCGGCGCTGGTTGCTGAAGCGGACGTGGTCGCCCATGACCTGGCGTACGGCCTCGTAGCTGAGGGCCATCCAGATGGGTTCGGGCGGGGCTCCGGGTGCCGGTGCCACCTCTTCCCTGATGAGGGCGCCCTGGGCGCGCTGCCGGCGGATGTCGTCCGACGGGCCGAAGCCCGCCCGGCGGGCGTGGTCGAACTGATGCTGGGACTCGTCCGGCATTGCTGCGTCTCCTCCTACCATTCGACGGGCAACGATTCCAGGGCGTACTGACGGGACCGGGCGGGCCGGAACCGGACCCGCTCGTGCGGTACGGCGAGCCGCAGGTCCGGGAAGCGGCGCAGCAGGGCCGGGAAGGCGATGCGCAGTTCCATCCTGGCCAGCGGGGCGCCGAGGCAGTGGTGGATGCCGTGGCCGAAGGCCATGTGGGTGGCCGGCTCGCGGGTGATGTCGAAGCGGTCCGCGGGCTCGCCGGGAGCCGGTACGCGGTTGGCGGCCAGCAGTGAACAGGCCACGCTCTCCCCGGCCTTGATGGTCCGGCCACCGATGGTCACGTCTTCCAGTGCCGTACGGGGCGAGGCGGTGTGGATGACCGTGAGGTAGCGCAGCACCTCCTCGACCGCGCGGTCGGTCAGTTCGGGGTGTTCGCGCCACAGGGCGAGCTGGTCGGGGTGTTCCAGCAGCAGCAGGGTGCCGAGTCCGAGGATGCTGGCGACCTGCTCGAAGCCGGCGGCCATCACCGTCGCGCCGATGCCTGCCAGTTCCGCGTCGGATATGGCCGCGCCCTGTTCGCGGACGAGGCTGCCGAGCATGTCGTCGCCGGGGTTGCGGCGGCGGCGCTCGGCGAGCTGGCCCATGTACGCCCAGTACGCCTTCCCGGCGGCCAGCTGCTGTTCCTGGCTGCGGCCCACGTCCCGGGTGATGTCCAGGTAGCGCGCCAGTTCCGTCTGGTCGTCCCGGGGTACGCCCAGCAGTTCGCAGCTGGCCAGGCCCGGGATCGGCCAGGCGAAGTGGCGTACGAGGTCGGCCGGGCGGCCGACGCGCTCCATGGTGTCCAGGCAGTCCTGGACGATCTCCTCGATGCGGGGCTCCAGCCGGCGCATCTTGCGCACCGTGTACTCCGGCGTGAGCAGTTTGCGCAGCCGGGTGTGGTCGGGCGGGTCGTACTGGAGCAGGTTCCCGGCCTGGACCAGGCTCTCGGCGTCCTCCTCGCTGTCGGCGGGCGGGCGGGTGCTGAACCGTTCCGCGTCGGCCAGCACCGCCCGCACCTCGGCGTGCCCGGTGGCCACCCAGCCCACCTGCTCGGAAGGACCGATCGTGACGTCGGTCTCGACCAGCGGAGTCTCCCTGGCCATCCGGACCAGTTCGGGTACCGGGTCGAAGCGGTCCCGCCGGTAGTGCGCGGGGATTTCGGGCGTCTCGGGCATCCGCTGATCCTCTTCTTCGTCGTCGTCCGTGGTCACCCACTGCTGGCAGGGAGCCAGAACATGCCGTCCGGTGACGACACCAGCCCGCCGGGCAGCAGCGGCGTCTCGGGCTCGGCGTCCGCGCCGAGCAGCGCGCGCATCTGCACCTGGGAGCCCTCCCGCGTCACCTGACTGACCACCGAGGACTTGAACAGCGGCAGCATGCTGCCGTCCTCGCTGTGCGCCAGCTGGTCGACCGCGCCGGCGAACTCCGCGGAGTCGGCCCGCAGGCGCTCCGCCATCGCGTCGGCGTCGGTCAGCGCCGTCTCGCCCGAGGAGACCCCGCCGACCAGGTCGACGAACGCCTCCATCTCGGAACGCTTGTGGTGCGTGACCTTCTTGGCCCGCCAGAAGTAGGACTGCTCGCTGTGGTGCATCTCGTAGAACGAGAGCAGGAACTCGTAGAAGACGCTGTACTCCCGCCGGTAGCGCGCCTCGAACTCCCGCAGCGCCACGGCCTCGTCGACGAGTCCCGCCAGGACACTGTTGATGCTACGCGCCGCGAGCAGTCCACTGTAGGTGGCCAGGTGCACGCCGGAGGAGAACACCGGGTCCACGAAGCACGCCGCGTCGCCCACCAGCAGCATTCCGGGCCGGGAGAACGTCGTCTGGTGGTACGAGTAGTCCTTGCGCACCCGCAGCTGCCCGTACTGCCCGGTGGTGACCCGTCGGGCGTTCGCCAGGTATTCGCTGATCAGCGGGCACTCCGCGATCAGTGCCCGCAGCGCCTTCTCCTGGTCGCCCTGGATCTTCTCCGCCATCTCCCGGCGCACCACGGCGCCGACGCTGGTGAGGGTGGGGCTCAGCGGGATGTACCAGAACCAGCCGCTGTCGAAGGCGACCGAGAGGATGTTGCCGGAGTTGGGCTCCGGGAGCCGCTTGCCGCCCTCGAAGTAGCCGAAGAGGGCGAGGCTGCGGAAGAATTCCGAGTAGGTGCGCTGCCCGCCGACGCGCTGGAACAGCCGGCTCTTGTTGCCCGACGCGTCGACCACGAAGGTGCCGTGCGCCTCGCGTTCGGCACCGTCGGCGTCGGTGTAGCGCACGCCCCGTACCCGCTCCTCGTCCGCGATCACGTCCGCGACGGCGCAGCCCTCGCGGACCTCGGCGCCGCAGCGGCCCGCGTGGCGCAGCAGGATCTCGTCGAACTTCGACCGCTCGACCTGGTACGCGTACGACGTCGGGCCCGCCATGTGCTCGGAGACCGAGAAGGAGAACGTCCAGGGCTCCGGCGTCGCGCCCCACCGGAAGGTGCCGCCCCGTTTGCGGGTGAACCCCGCCGCCGCCAGGTCGTCCGCCACGCCCGTCAGCCGGCACACCCCGTGCACGGTCGACGGCAGCAGCGACTCGCCTATCTGGTAGCGGGGGAAGAATTCCTTTTCCAGTATCAGGACGCGGTGTCCCTGCCGTGCCACGAGCGCGCCGAGCGTGGAGCCGGCCGGACCGCCGCCGACGATCACCACGTCGAATGTCTCCGGGTTCGCCGGGTTCCCTGCGTTCGCTGAATTCGCCACGGCCCTCTCCCCCATTCCCGGCGGACCGCACCCGTGCATTGCGCACAGATATCCTGCCGCCTGCTATTCGATTGTTAATTTCCGCTGAGAATCCGTCAAGGAAGGCGGTTTGACAGCGGCCCCGGGTGTAGTGCGCCGACCGATCAGGGAGAGCATCGGCCCGGTCATAAAGGTGGTGATCAGGGCCATGAGGACCAGGACGGTGAACATTTCGGGTCCGATGATCCCGGCCTCCAGTCCCACGTTCAGGACGATCAGTTCCGTCAGGCCCCGGGTGTTGACCAGCGCGGCCACCAGTGCCGACTGGTGCCGGTCCAGCCGGCTCAGCCGCGCCGCCGCGTACGCCGGGACGACCTTGCCGGCGGTGGCGACGGCCACGATCAGCGCGAGCAGCGCGACGGCATCGCCGTTCAGCGACCCGATGTTGAACGACAGCCCGGTGGTGACGAAGAACAGCGGCAGCAGCAGGCCGGCGCTCTGCTCCATGGGGCGCAGCACGTCGGCGTCCGGCACCCCGTCGCGGCGGGGCATGGCCAGACCGGCCAGCAGGCCGCCGAAGACCGGGTGCAGGCCGAGCGACGAGGTGACCCAGGCGCTGCCCAGGGCGAGGGCCAGCGCGATGGTGACCCGGTTGGCCGTCAGCGCCCTGGAGCGGTTCAGCCATCGGCCGAGCACCGGCCGTACGACCAGGAACATGACCGCCACGAACGCGGTGACCAGCAGCAGCGTCAGGGCCCAGTGCCGCCCCGGCGCGTGGCCGGTGCCGACGAGGGCGGCGGCCAGCACCAGCCACGCGGCCACGTCCATGAACCCGGCGGCGGTGGTCGAGATCGTGCCGGCCGGGGTGCCCGCGAGGCCGCGCTCACGGATGATGGCGACCAGCACCGGAAGGGCGGTGATGGCCACCGCCACCACCATGAACAACAGGAAGGACCGGCCGCTCGCGTGCCGCGGGTCGACCGACGAGAAGGCGCCGGGCAGCAGTTCCACCGCTCCGGCGCTCAGCGCGGCGGGTGTCAGCAGCGCGGCCACCGCGACCACGGCCGCCGCCCGGCCGCCCCGGCGCAGCTGCCGCGCGTCGATCTCGTAGCCCGCCACGAACATGAAGAGCACGATGGCGACCTGGGACAGCACCGACAGGAAGGGCAGCACTTCCTTCGGGAACAGGTGGGCGGTCGGATTGCCGGGGAGCCGGCCCAGCAGGGTCGGCCCCAGGGCGATGCCCGCCACGATCTGGCCGATGACGGCCGGCTGGCCGCACCGGCGGGCCGCGGCGCCCAGCAGCCAGGACACCACGACGATCAGGGCGATGTCGCCGATGACGACGGTCACCACCGTCTCGCTATTCATTTGAAGCCTCCCCCGCGAGGGCGGCCGGCGTCCCGGCCGCCCTCTTCATGGCTGTGGTGCGCGGGTGTCAGGACCCGCCGGCGTTCCCGCTCATTTCGGCGATGAGGCTCTTCGGCCGCATATCCGTCCAGTGCTCGTCGATGTAGTCGAGGCATTCCTGCCGTCCGGCCTCGCCGTGGACGGAGGTCCAGCCCTCGGGAATTTCCGCGAAGGCGGGCCAGAGCGAATGCTGTCCCTCGTCGTTGACGAGCACCAGGAAGGTGCCGTTCTCGTTGTCGAACGGATTGGTCATGATGGGTTCCTTTCCCCCGTCGGCCGCGCGGCCCGGAGCTTTTCTGCGACGATGCGCCCGATCTGTGCCAGGGGCGCGGACTGGAGCATGCTGTAGTGGTCGGTGGCGATGTCGTGGGTCTCGATGGTTCCTGCGATGAAGCGCCGCCAGCTGCCGACGGCATCCCACGCCTGGGAGTTCTCGGGCCGGTCGGCGGTCGCGACGAAGATGTCCAGGTCGCCGCCGAACCGGGGCGGCGTGTAGCCGAACGAGAGCCGGCCCGCGTTGATGGTCACCTCCCGGATGTTGGCCAGCAGCTGGTCGTCCAGACCGCCGCCCTCGCCGCCCTGCGGGCCCTGTTCGCCCAGTTCGCGGCGGAAGACCACGTCCTCGCTCTCGCGGGCGGCGGGGGTCTCGGTGAAGACCTCGCCGGCGTCGCCGTCGAGGTAGGTGTCGAGCAGCGCGAGCAGCGCCACGTCCTCGCCGCGGGCCTCCAGCGCGGTGGCCACCGCGTAGGCGACCGTGCCGCCGAAGGACCAGCCCAGCAGGTGGTACGGGCCGGCGGGCTGGACGCTGCGGATCTGCTCGACGTAGTCGGCCGCCATCTCGTCCATGGTCAGCGGCAGCGGCTCCGGTCCGGCCAGGCCGCGCGCCTGGAGTCCGTAGACCGGCTGGTCGGCGGGCAGGTGCGGGAGCAGGCCCCGGTAGCCCCAGCTCAGGCCCAGGCTGGGGTGGACGCAGAACAGCGGGGGCCGATTGCCCTGCGAGCGCAGCGGCAGCAGGACGCCCAGGTCGCCCCGGCTGGTGCCGCGGGCAGCGGACCTGCGCGGGCGCTCGCGGCTCGGGTCGGCCAGGGCGATCAGGCCGTCGCCGGTGCGCCGGGCCCGGTCGCCGGTGCGCAGCATCCGCGCGCCCGGCGGGCCGAAGGGGCTGGCGACGAACCGTCCGCCGGTACGGGCGGGGCTCCCGGCGTAACCGCGGGCCGTCGCCGCGCCCGCCACGTACAGGTCGCCCGCGACCCCGTGCGGCACCGGCCGCAGCAGTTCGTCGAGCACGTACGCGCGGGTGTTCCCCACCGGGCGGCCGGTAGGCAGCGACGCCGGTGCGGGCTCCCCGGCGGCCGAGCGGAGTTCGAGCCAGGGGCCGCCCGTCTCGGCGGTGCCGTGGGCGGTGACCAGGGTGACGTCCGGGTGCAGGGCGTGCCACTTCAGCAGGTCGTCGTCGGCCTCCGGCGTACCCGTCGACACCGCCAGGGCCTCCACCGGCCGCTGCCCGTCGGGCAGTTCGGCGAGCGTGGGCAGCAGCGCGCGGGTGCTCACCAGCAGCTGCGGGTCCTCGGGCCCGGTGGGCGTACGGACGTCCTCCGGCGCGCCGAGCCGTACGCCGCCTCCGTTGCACAGCGCCGCGAGCAGCGGTGTGATCAGGGCCGCGACGGGCGCCCGGGTGTCCAGCAGCGTGGTGCCGCGGACCGCCGGGGTGGTGTGGGCGCGGTGCGCCGTGTGGTGGGCCAGTGTCCGGTGGTCGATGACCGCGGCGGCGCCGTCCGGTGCCATGGCGTCGAGCACCAGGGCGGGGTGGGCGGGCAGCGGCGGCCGGAGCCCGGCCGTACGGTCGGCGGCCCCGTTGGGCACGGCTGCCACCGGGTCGTCCAGCAGCACCGTCGGCACCGCGCTTTCGGCAGACAGCTGCCCGGCCGTGGCCGTCGTGCAGACCAGGACGGCGGGCCGGGTCTCGCGCAGGACGGTCTCGATCTCCTCCACCGGCCGGTTGGAGTCCACCGTGCGGCAGGCGGCCCCGGCCTTCAGGGCGCCGGTCAGGGCGACGAGGAATGCGGCGGTGAGCGGTTCCGCCACGGCCACCACGTCCTCGGGCCCGGCTCCCTGCTCGGTGAGCCGGCGGGCCAGCAGGCTGCTCGCGGCGTCCAGCGCGCCGTAGGTGAGTGCGCCGTTGCCGTCCATGACGGCCACCGCGTCGGGGGTACGGGCCGCCTGTTCGGCCAGCAGCTCGACGACGGTACGGTCCGGCACCTCGGCCGCTGTGTCGTTCCCGTCCGCCACCAGGCGGCGGAACTCGTTCTCGCCCAGCAGGATGTCCACCTGGCTCAGGCGCAGCTCCGGGTCGTCCGCGAGCTGTTCCAGTACGCGGACCAGCCGGTCGGCGATGGCTTGCGCGGTGTCCTGGTCGAACAGGTCGGTGGCGTACCTCAGCCTGCCGTCGAGGCCGTCGGGGCCGCCGTCGGCGTCCTGGCGTTCGGTCAGGTGCAGCGCCAGGTCCAGTTCGCCGGTGGCGGCGCCCACGTCCTGCCGTGCGGTGCGCAGGCCGGGCAGCTCCCACGGGTCCCACAGTTCGACCTTGCCCTCCTCGATGTCCAGGCCGACCTGGAAGACCGGGTGCCGGTCCACGGAGGGCGGCAGGGGCAGCGCGTCCACCAGGCGCTCGAACGGCACGTCGTGGTGGTCGCGCGCGCTCCGGTCCGCCTGCTGGGCGCGGCGCAGCAGTTCGAGGAAGCCGGGGTCGCCCGAGGTGTCGGTGCGCAGCGGCAGCGGCCCGTCGAACGGGCCCACCAGCCCTTCGAGACCGTCCTCGTCACGGCGGGGCTGCACGGTGCCGACGGTGATGTCGGTGCTCCCGCCGAGCCGGGTGAGCAGCAGGGCCAGCGCGGCGTGTACGACCATGAACATGCTGGCCTCGCGGGGTTCCGCGGCCTCGGCCAGCTTGGCGTGCGCCGCGGCGTCCAGGCGCAGCGGCACGCTCGCCAGGCGCCGGGAGGGCAGCGCGGGCCGCGGCCGGTCGGCGGGCAGCACCGGCTCGTCGTCCAGGTCGGCCAGGGTGTCCTTCCAGTAGTTCAGCTGGTCGCTGACCAGGCTTTCCGGTTCGTCGGCGCCGCGCAGCAGCTCCTGTTCCCAGCGGGCGTAGTCGGCGAACTGGAGGGCCAGCGGCGCCCGTTCTGGTGCCCGTCCCTCGGAGCGGGCGCCGTAGGCCGCCGCCAGGTCGCGGAACAGCGGGTCGAGCGACTGCTCGTCGGCGGCGATCCGGTGGACGGTGACCATCAGGACGTGCTCGGTGTCCGACAGCGCGAACAGGTGCGGCGCCCAGGGGGCTTCGCGTGTCAGGTCGAACGCGTGGGCGGCGTGCGCGGCCAGCAGTTCCGGCAGTTCCTCCTCGGTCGCCCGCGTCACCGGCAGCCGCGGGCGGGCGCCGTCGTCGGTGGCGGCCATGATGTGCTGGCGCAGTTCGTTGCGGGCGCCGGAGAAGGTGGTCCGCAGGATCTCGTGGCGGGCCGCCACGTCGCCGAGCGCCGCCTCCAGGGCCGCCCGGTCCAGGCCACCCGTCAGGCGCAGCGCGGCCGGGAACTGGAACGCCGCGCCGGTGTCGTGCAGCCGGGTCAGCAGCCACGTACGCAGCTGGGTGACGGTGGCGGGCGCCTCGCCGTCGTGGTCGGCCGGGGTCAGCACCGGGCGGGCCTTGGTGGCGAGCGTGCGGGCCACGCCCGCCGCGGTCGGCGCGCTGAAGAACTGCCGCAGGTTCAGCGCCGCGTCGAACTCCTCCCGGATACGGCCGATCAGCCGCATCGCCAGGCCGGATTCCCCGCCCAGCTCGAAGAAGTCGTCGTCGGCGCCGACCTGTTCGAGCTTGAGCACGTCGGCGAAGAGGCCGCACAGGGTCTCCTCGGTCTCGTTCTGCGGTGCCCGCCGGGCGACCCGCTCGGCGAAGTCGGGCGCGGGCAGGGCCTTGTGGTCGACCTTGCCGTTGGCGGTCACGGGCAGCGTGCCCATCACCATCACCGCGGCCGGCACCATGTAGCCGGGCAGGACCTTGGCGGCGTGCTCGCGGACCTCGTCGGCGTCCACCTCCTGGCCGTCCGGTACGACGTAGCCGACCAGCAGCCGTTCGCCGGGGCGGTCCTCGCGGGCCGCGACCACGGCCTGGCCGACGCCGGGGTGCGCGGCCAGCGCCGCCTCGACCTCGCCGAGCTCCACCCGGAATCCGCGGATCTTGACCTGGGCGTCGGCCCGGCCGGCGAACAGCAGCGCGCCGTCCTCCGTCCAGCGCACCAGGTCGCCGGTGCGGTACATCGGCTCCCCGGGCGCGAACGGGCAGGCCACGAAGCGTTCCGCGGTGGGCCCCGCGCGGTCCAGGTAGCCGCGGGCCAGCCCGGTGCCGGCCACGTACAGTTCGCCCGGTGTGCCGGCCGGGACCGGCTGGAGGAACGCGTCCAGGACGTAGACCTGCCGGTTGGACAGCGGGCGGCCGATCGGCAGCACGTCCGCCACCGCCTCGCCCGCCCGGGTCAGGTGCCAGGTCGCGCACAGCGTCGTCTCGGTCGGGCCGTACAGGTGGCGTACGGCGGTGTCCGGGCAGGCCGCGCGCACCCGCGCGACGGCGGCGGCGGGCACCACGTCGCCGCCGGTCAGCACCTCGCGCAGGCCGCGCAGGCACTCCGGCGACTCCTCGGCGATCACACGGAACGTGCCGGCCGTCAGGTGCACCGTGCTCACCCCGGCGGCCACCGCGGCGCGGATGTCCTGCGCGTCCACCGCGCCCGGCGCGGCGACCACCACGCGGCCGCCGGAGGCCAGCGGCACCCACACCTCGAACAGCGAGGCGTCGAAGGCGTGCGGCGCGTGCATCAGCACCGCGTCGCGCGGGCCCACCGACCAGCCCAGGTCGCCGACCAGACCGGCCACGCTGCCGTGCGGCACCGCGACGCCCTTGGGGCGCCCGGTGGAGCCCGAGGTGTACATCACGTACGCGAGGTCCTCCGCTGCCACGCGTACGGGTACGAGGGCGTCGGCCGGGGCCACCGCGACGGCGGCCCGCACCCGGGCGTCGTCCAGCACGACCAGTTCCGCCGCGGCGTCGACCGGTACCGCGTCGCGGGTGGTCGCCGTGCACACCACCGCCGACGGGCCGGAGTCGGCCAGCAGGAAGGCGACCCGCTCGGCCGGGTGGCCTGGGTCGACCGGGACGTACGCGGCGCCGGTCTTCCACACCGCGAGGAGGGTCACGAGCAGGTCCGCCGAGCGGTCCATCAGCACCGCGACCCGGTCGCCGCGCGTCACGCCGCGGCCGGCGAGGTAGGCGGCCAGCCGGTCCGACTCGCGGGTGAGTTCGGCGTACGACAGGGAGCGCCGCGGGTCGCTGACCGCGACCGCGCCCGGCACCTGCGCCGCCTGCCCGGCGATCAGCTCGGGCACCGTGGTGCCGGGCGCCTTGGCCGCGGTGGCGTTCCACCCGGCCAGTACGAGGTCGCGCTCCGGCTCCTCCAGGACGCCGATGCGGCCCACCGGCACCGAGGGGTCGGCGACCAGCTGCGCCAGCACCCGTACCACCCGCTGCCCGATCTGCCGGGTCGCCGCCTCGCCGAACAGGTCGGGCCGGGCGGACAGCCGCAGGCTGATGCGGTCGCCGGGGAACACGCCGAGGGTGATGGGGTAGTGCGCCGCGTTGCGGGAGAGTCCGGCGGGCTCCAGCGTGAGGGCCTGCGGGTTGTCCGGCGCGGCGGGCGGGCGCGGGAAGCTCTCGTAGACGACGAGGGTGTCGAAGGAGGCGCCGGGCCCGGCGAGCTGCTGCACCTCCGACAGGCCCAGGTGCTGGTGCGGGAGCAGCGCCGACTGGCGTTCCTGGAGGCCGGTGAGCAGGTCGATGGCGGGCTGTCCGCCGTCGAGCCGTACGCGTACCGGCAGGGTGTTGATGAACAGGCCGACCATGGACTCCACGTGCGGCAGGTCGTGCGGGCGGCCCGCGACGGTGGCGCCGAAGACCACGTCGGTGCGGCCGGCGAGCCGGGCGAGGACCAGCGCCCAGGCGCCCTGGAAGAGCGTGTTGAGCGTCAGCCCGTGGCGGCGGGCCAGGTCGACCAGGTCGCGGGAGGGGCCTTCGGGGATGTCGATCAGGACGTCCTCGGGCACCACCGAGGCGCGGGTCCGGTCCGCCGGGACGACCAGCGTCGCCTCTTCGGCACCGGCCAGCTCGGCCCGCCACGCCTCGCGGGCCGCGTCCTTGTCCTGGCGGCCCAGCCAGGCCAGGTAGTCGCGGTACGAGGCGGTCGGCGGCAGTGCGCTGCCGTCGCCGCCGGACGCGTAGGCCGCGGACAGTTCGGCGAGCACGATCGGCATCGACCAGCCGTCCATGAGGATGTGGTGGCTGGTGACGACCATCCGGTGCCGGCCGTCACCGAGGCGGATCAGCAGGACGCGCAGCAGCGGCGCGGCGGCGAGGTCGAAGCGGCGGGCGCGCTCAGCGTCGGCCAGCCGCTCCGCCTCCGCCTCGGCGTCGTCCGGCGCGAGGTGCGTCAGGTCGGTCTCCTGCCAGGGCAGTTCCACCTCGCGGGCGATGACCTGCACCATGCGGGCCCCGCTGACCCGGCGGAAGCAGGCGCGCAGCGCCGCGTGCCGGGCGACCAGGGTCTCCCACGCCGCGCGCAGCCGTCCCGCGTCCAAGGGGCCGTTGACGGCGTGCGCGGACTGCACCGTGTAGACGTCCGGTCCCTCCTCGTCGAAGGTGGCGTGGAAGAGCAGCCCCTCTTGGAGTGGTGACAGCGGCCACACGTCCTCGACCATGGATCGGGTCATCGCTTTCTCCTCACAACGCCTCGTCGTGCTCGGTCGCTAGCGCTTGTCATCGGTGAATCCGGCCTCCAGCTCGTCGATCTGCTGCTGGGCGAGTTCGAGGAGCCCGAAGTCGGAGGGGGTGTGGCCGCCCGCCGCCGGGTCGGTGGTGTGCGCGGCCAGGCCGGACAGCAGGTCCAGCCATGCCCGGCCGATACGCTCGGCCGCCGTCGGGTCCGCGGCGTGGGCGGGCAGGCCGAGGGTGAGGGTCAGTTCCGGCTCGTCCCGGGTGCCCCGGAGGACCGTGCTCGCCTCCAGGGAACAGGCGGCGGGCAGGTCGGACCGGGGTGTGCCGTCGGCCGCGGCGCCGGCCGGCTGCCAGGGTCCGTCCGCCGGTCCGGTGCGGGACCGGTCCCGGTGGGTGTAGGAGACGCGCGGTTCCGGCAGGGCGTCCGGGGCCGCGTCGGCCCCGGGGCCGGCGCGCAGCTGTTCCTTGACGGCCTTCACCAACGTACCGGCCGCCGGGCCGCCCGCCCAAGCCCCGTCCAAATCGGTGCCGGACAGGTCCAGCCGTACGGGCCCGAAGGCGGTGAACCGGCCGACGGTGCGGGCCAGTTCACCGCTGTTCCGGTTGTCCCGCTCGACCGCCGCCACGACGGACGCGCCGCTTTCGTCGCGCGCGACCGCGCCCGCGAGGGCGGCGAGCAGCACCTCATGGGCTTCGCAGTGGTAGAGGGGCAGGGTGCGGTGGAGCAGGGTGGCGGCGGTGTCGCGGGGGACGGTCCATGAACGGTGCTCCGCGATGTCCGAGGTCCGTACGGCAGCCGGGCTCTCGTCGGCCGGTTCTTCGGCCCACCGCCGGAACGATGTGCCGACGGGCGCGAGTTCCGGTACGGCACCGTCCGCCACGGCAGCGCAGGCCGCCGCGAGGTCGGTGACGACGATGTGCCAGGACGCCTCGTCCACGACCAAGTGGTGAGCCACGAGCGCCAGCCGACCCGTACGTTCCGCTCCGGCGTCCAGCCACACGGCCCGTACCGCGGGCCCGGCCGCCGGGTCCAGGTGCTCCGCCGCCTCCCGGCCGGCGCGGTCCGCGACGCCGTCCAGGTCGTCGTCGGAGATGCCCGTGGCGTCGATGCGGGTGAGCACCGAGGCGGCGTCCACCGTGCCGCGGTCACCGGCCACCAGCACCGGCCCCGCGTCGTCGTCCGTCATCACGCGGGCGCGCAGCATGTCGTGGGTGTCCTGTACGGCGGCGAGCCCGGCGGTCAGCGTAGGTGTCTCCAGGCCGGCCGGGGCGGTCACGGTGATCCACTCCGCGAGGCCCCGGTCGAAGGCGTGCGCGCCCAGCGACCGCATCGCGGGGGTGGCCGCGATCGGGCCCGTACCGACGTTCCCGGCCGCCCGTGCGCGGTCCGCCGCACGGTCCGACTCCACCGACTCCGCCAGGCGCTCGGGGGTCGGCTGCTCGAAGACCTGACGCGGTGTCAGCGCCAGCCCCGCACGGCGGGCCCGGGAGGCCAGCTGCATCGACATCACGGAGTCGCCGCCCACATGGAAGAAGTTGTCGTCGATGCCCACCCGTTCGAGGCCGAGCACCTCGGCGAACAGGGTGCACAGCGTCTCCTCCACCGGTGTGCGCGGGGCGCGCCCGGAGACCTGCCCGGCGAAGTCGGGCGCGGGCAGCGCCCGGCGGTCGACCTTGCCGTTCGGGGTGAGCGGCAGCCGGTCCAGCGGCACCAGGGCCGCGGGAACCATGTACTCGGGCAGCCGCTCGGCGACGTGTTCGCGCAGGGCGGCCAGCAGCGCGCCGGTGTCGCGGCCCGCGGCCGGCGCGTTGGTCCACGCCGTCAGCGGTGCCTCCGGGTCCGCGGTGCCGCCGGCCGGTACGTACGTGCCCACCGGCGCGGCCCCGTCGGCCAGTCCGGCGCGGACGAAGGTGAGGTCCAGGTGCTCGGGCGTACCGGCGGACCAGGTGGCCCCCACCCAGTAGCCCAGGCTCTCGCCCAGCTCGTGGAACGCCTCGACGTCGGGCCCCTCGGGGTCCGGGACCGGCAGCTCGGCCGGGTCCCCGCCGTCCTGGACGGCGCGGGCGAGCGCCGCCTCATGGGCGACCCGGGTGTTGGGCACACCGGTGACGCGCAGCCGGTCGGGCCGCTCGCCGTCCAGGTGCCGCCGCAGCGCCGCGAGGCCGCCGTCGTGGTCCGGCCAGTCGCGCTCCGGCGCGCCGTCGAGGGAGAGCACGGCGGCTCCCCGCTTGTGCAGCGTCACGTCGTAGCGGTAGCGGGTCAGCTCGTTGTGGTGCCGGCCGCGCTTGAGCCGGATGTCCACGCCCGCGGCGTCCGGCAGCCGGTCGCGCAGTGCCGTGAAGAACTCGGGGTCGACGAGGAGTTCCTTCTCCAGGACGATGCTGCGTTCCACGGCCCGCCGCAGCGCGGCCGTGTCGCCGTCGCCTGCGGCGCGGTGTACGTGCACGGCGGTGGTCAGGGCGCGCAGCAGCCGTACGTTGCGCACGTCGCCGACGAACAGCGCGCCGCCCGGGGCGAGCAGCCGAACGGCCAGCTCCACGACTTCCTGGAGGTAGCCCGCGTTGGGGAAGTACTGCGCGACCGAGTTGAGGACGATCGTGTCGAAGTACCCGGCGGGCAGGCCGTCGGCCTCGTGGGCGGCCTGGGTGCGCAGTTCGACCCGTCCGGCCAGCTCGGGGTCGCGGCTGACGTGCCGCCGCAGTTCCTCGATCGCCGACGCGGAGAAGTCGGTGCCCCAGTACGTCTCGCAGTCGGGGGCGATGTGGGAGAGGAGCAGGCCGGTGCCGACGCCGAGCTCCAGGACGCGGCGCGGACGCAGCGCCCGGATGCGCTCGACGGTCCGGGACCGCCACTCGCGCATCTGCTCCAGCGGGATCGGCTGCCCGTCGTAACTGCTGTTCCATCCGGCGAAGTTCTCGCCCAGCACATCGGACTCGGGGTTGGCGTGCAGCGTGTCGTACAGGTCCTGCCACTCGCCGACCTGCTCCTGTTCGAGCCGCTCGTCCCGGTCACCGGTGGCCGTGTCGGCGACCACGTAGCCGACCAGGCGGCGGTCGCCGGGCCGGTCCTCGCGGGCCACCACGACGGCCTGGGCGACGGCCGGGTGGGTGGCGAGCGCGGCCTCCACCTCGCCCGGCTCGACGCGGTAGCCGCGGACCTTGACCTGGGCGTCGGCCCGGCCGACGAAGACCAGCTCGCCGTCCGGCGTCCAGCGCGCCACGTCCCCGGTGCGGTACATCCTCCCCCCGCCTTCGGCCGGGGGGACCCCCATGCCGGGCGCGAACGGGCAGGCCACGAAGCGTTCCGCGGTCAGCCCGGCGCGGCCCAGGTAGCCGCGGGCGAGGTTGACGCCGGTGACGTACAGCTCACCGGCCACGTCCGGCGGCACCGGCTGGAGGAAGGCGTCGAGCACGTACGCACGGGAGTTGGCGACCGGCCGTCCGATCGGGACCGGGTCGGCGTCCGGTGCCAGCGGCGCGCTCATCGCCGCGCAGACCGTGGTCTCGGTGGGCCCGTACGCGTTGACCATCCGCCGCCCCTCGGCCCAGCGGGCGGGCAGGCCGGGCGGGCAGGCCTCGCCCGCCACGGTCAGCGTCTCCAGCGTCGCGGGCAGTTCCTCGGCCACCGCCAGCATGCTCGGCGGGACGGTCGCGTGGGTGATGTCCCAGCGGCGCAGCGCCGCGCCCAGCGACACGCGGGGCGGCAGGCCCTCCGGGCCCGGGACGACCGAGGCGGCGCCGGACAGCAGGGCCATGCACAGTTCGGAGACGGCCGCGTCGAAGCTCAGCGACGCCATCTGCAGGACCCGCGACTGCGGGGTCACGGCGAACCGTTCGATCTGGGCGTGTGCCAGGTTGCCCAGGCCCGCGTGCGACACGACGACGCCTTTGGGACGCCCGGTGGAGCCGGAGGTGTAGGTGACGTAGGCGGCGTGGGCGCTGCGCAGCGGCGCGGTCCGCTCGGCGTCGGTCACCGGGCCGCCCGGCAGGGCGGCCACCTCGGCCGCCACCGCCGCGTCGTCCAGGACCACCACGCGCCCGCCGAACCCGTCCGGGACGACGTGCCGGGTCGCGGCGGTGCACACCACCACCGACGGCGCCGCGTCCGCCAGGACGTACGCCACGCGCTCCGCCGGATGGTTCGGGTCGACGGGTACGAAGGCGCCGCCCGCCGTCGAAACGGCCAGCACGGCGGTCACCATGGCCGCCGACCGCTGCACGGCCACCGCGACGCGCTCTTCGGGGCCGACGCCGAGTCCGGCCAGGTGGCGGGACAACTGCCCTGCTTCCCAGGCCAGTTCACCGTAGGTCAGCGTGCCGGTGTCGGTCACCAGCGCCGCCGCGTCCCGCGACCGCGCGGCCTGCCGGGCGAACAGCTCCGGCAGCGGCGCGTCCGGAGCGGGCGCCGCCGTCCGGTTCCAGCGGTCCTCGACCAGTTCCCGTTCGTCCTCGCCGAGCAGCCGGATGCGGCCGACCGGCGTGTCCGGGTCCGCCACCACCTGTTCCAGGGCGCGGACCAGCGCCGCCTGCATGCGTTCTGCTCGTTCGCGCGGGAAGACGTCGGGCCGGTAGATGAAGTCGCCCTGGGTGCGCTCGCCGGGGGCCACGATCCACGTCAGCGGGTAGTGGCCCCGGTCCTCCGGGACCCCGGCCGGGCGTACGGCGAGGGAGTCCGGGTCGGCCGGGGTCTCGGGCGGCTGCGGGTAGTTCTCGTAGACGACGAGCGTGTCGAAGGTCGCGCCGGGCCCGGCGAGGTGCTGGATCTCCGGGAGCCCGACGTGCTGGTGGGCGAGGAGCGCGGTGCGGCGCCGCTGGATGTCGGTGAGCAGGTCGGCGACCGGCTGCGCGCCGTCGAGGTGGACCCGTACCGGCAGGGTGTTGATGAACAGGCCGATCATCGACTCGACGCCGGGCAGCTCCGGCGGGCGGCCGGCGACGGTGGTGCCGAAGACCACGTCGGGGCGGCCGGTGAGCCGGGCGAGGAGCAGTGCCCACATGCCCTGGAGGACGGTGTTCGTGGTGAGGCCGAGGCGGCGGGTCAGCTCGGTCAGGCCCCGGGTGAGGTCGTCGGACAGCTCGAAGCGGATGCGTTCCGGTACGGCGGGGGCGCGGACCAGTTCGGCCGGGACCACGCTGGTCGGCTCGTCCACCCCGGCCAGTTCCGCGCGCCAGGCGTCCCGTGCGGCCGCCTTGTCCTGGCGGTCCAGCCAGGACAGGTACTCGCGGTAGGAGGTGGCGGGCGGCAGCGTGCGGTCGTGGCCGCCCGCCGCGTACACCGCCGCCATCTCGTTGATCAGCACCGGCAGGGACCAGCCGTCCTTGACGATGTGGTGGCTGGTCAGGACGAGCACGTGCCGCCGCTCGGCGAGCCGGACCAGCAGCAGCCGCAGCAGCGGCGCCACCGACAGGTCGAGCCGGTGTTCGCGGTCGCCGTCGGCCAGCCGCTGGAGCGCGTCCGGTACGGCGTCCTCGGGCAGCCCCGACAGGTCCGCCTCGCGCCACGGCAACGGCACGTCACGCGCGATGACCTGCACGGTCTCGCCCGAAGCGCGCGGGTGGAAGCTCGCCCGCAGGGACGGGTGGCGCATCAGCAGCGTCTGCCAGGTGGCGCGCAGCCGGGCCACGTCGAGCGGGCCGGTCAGCTCCATCATCCGCTGGCCCTCGTAGATGTCCGGGCCGTCCTCGTCGAAGGCGGCGTGGAACAGCAGCCCTTCCTGGAGGGGCGACAGCGGCCAGATGTCCGTCAGGGACGGTACGGCGGTCTCCAGTTCCTCCACGGTGTCCTGGGTCAGGGCCAGGAGGGGGAAGTCGGAGGGGGTGTGGCCGCCCGCGCCGGGTCCTCCGGTGTGCGCGGCCAGGCCGTCGAGCATCGCCAGCCAGTCCTGGCCGAGCCGTTCCGCCGCGGTCTCGTCGAGGAGTCCGCCGGGCCAGCTGAGGGTCAGGGTCAGCGCGGGCCCGTCGGGGCCGTCCTGGACGACCGCGCCCGCTTCCAGCGCGTGCCGGGCGGGCATGCGCGGGTCGACGGACCCGCCGAGCGCCGCTTCCCCGGCCATCTGCCACGGCGCCACCGCGTCCGTCTCCGCGCCCGCGGTGAAACGGCCGAGGTAGTTGAACGCGATCTGCGGGGCGGGAAGGGCGGCCAGTGCCGGGCCCGTCTCCGGATTGAGGTGGCGCAGCAGCTCGTACCCGAGCCCGTCGCCGGGCAGCGCGCGGGCCTGCTCCTTGACGGCCTTGAGCAGCGCCCCTGCGGCGGGGCCGCCCGCGCGGGCCTGCGCCAGGTCGAGACCGGTCAGACGCAGCCGCAGCGGGTGCGTACTGGTGAACCAGCCGACCGTGCGGGATAGGTCCGCGTCCGCCAGCGGCTCCCGCCCGTGCCCTTCGATGTCCACCAGGACTCCGGCGCCGGTGTCCTGGCCGCGCTCGTCCTGCCGCCGGGTGACGGCGGCGGCCAGCGCGGCCAGCAGCACGTCGTGGACGCCGCAGTGGAAGGCGGCCGGGGTCCGGCCGGCGAGGACGGCGGCCGCGGAGCGCGGCACGGTCCAGGTGCGGCGGCACACGGATCCCGCGGTGTCCCGCGCCGGGTCGAGGGCCCGCTCGCCGATCAGCGGGTCGGGACCGTCGAGCAGGGCGGTCCACTGCTCCAGTTCCGCGGTGCGCGCGGGGTCCGCCGCCTGGGCGGCCAGCAGGTCCGACCACTGCGGGAAGGACGTGCCGACCGGGTCGAGGTCCGGTTCCCGGTCCGCCGCCACCGCTTCGCAGGCGGCTTGCAGGTCGGGTACGAGGATGCGCCAGGAAACGCCGTCGACGACCAGGTGGTGGACGGCGAGGACCAGCCGGCCGGTCCGTCCGGGACCGGCGTCCAGCCACACCGCCTGCACGAGGACGCCGTCGGCGGGCGCCAGGCGTTCCACGGCGTCCCGCGCGACCTGGTCGGCCAGGACGTCCAGGCCGTCGTCCGGTACGGAAGCGGCATCGACCCGGCTGACCAGCGCGGCGGCGTCCACCGCACCCCGCGCGGCCACGTGCAGTGTCGGCTCCGGCCCGTCGTCCGTCACGCGGGCCCGCAGCATGGCGTGGGTGTCCAGTACGGCGGCCAGCCCGGCGGTCAGCACGTCTTCGCCCAGTCCGGCGGGCGCGCCGAGGACCGCCCACTGCGCGAACGTGGCGCGCGTCGCGGCCGGTACGCCCAGCGCCCGTACCACCGGGGTCCAGGCGACCTCGCCCGCCGTGTCGTCCGGCGCGTCCTGCGGGGCGCCGTCGCCGTCCCCGGTCGTCTCGGCGACCTCGGCCAGCCGCGCGGGGGTCTTCTCCTCGAAGACCTGCCACGGCGTGACGACGACGCCGGCGCGCCGGGCGCGCGAGACCAGTTGCAGCGACATGATCGAGTCGCCGCCCAGCTCGAAGAAGCTGTCCTCGACGCCCACCTGTTCCAGGCCCAGGACCTCGGCGAACAGGGCGCACAGGGTCTCCTCGGCCGCGGTGCGCGGCGCCCGCCCGGAGGCCCGCGCGGCGAAGTCGGGGGCGGGCAGCGCGGCCCGGTCCACCTTGCCGTTCGCGGTCACCGGCAGCGCGTCGAGCACCACCACGGCGGCCGGGACCAGGTAGTCCGGCAGCAGCCCGGCGACATGGTCGCGGACCGCGTCGCCGTCCACGGCCGTGCCGTCCGGCACCACGTACCCGATCAGGCGGCGTTCGCCCGGCCGGTCCTCGCGGGCCACCACCACGGCCTGGGCGACCGCCGGGTGCGCGGTCAGCGCCGCTTCCACCTCGCCCGGCTCCACCCGGTAGCCGCGCACCTTGACCTGGGTGTCCGCGCGCCCGGCGAAGACCAGGCGGCCGTCGTGGGTCCAGTGCGCCAGGTCGCCGGTGCGGTACATCCTCCCCCAGCCTTCGGCCGGGGGGACCCCCACCCCGCCTTCGGCCGGGGGGACCCCCACGCCGGGGGCGAAGGGGCAGGCGACGAAGCGTTCGGCCGTCGCACCGGCGCGGTCGAGGTAGCCGCGCGCCAGCCCCGTCCCGGCGAGGTACAGCTCGCCGTCCACGCCGGGCGGTACGGGCTGGAGGAACGCGTCCAGGACGTACGCCCGGCGACGGGGCAGCGGGCGGCCGATGGGCAGCACATCCGGCACGGCCTCGTCGTCGGGCCGCAGGCGGTGCCAGGTGGCGCACAGCGTGGTCTCGGTCGGCCCGTACAGGTGGCGGACCGTCACGTCCGGGCACGCGTCCCGCACGCGGGCTACGGACGCCGCCGGAACCACGTCGCCGCCGGTCAGCACCTCGCGCAGCCCGGCGAAGCAGTCCGGCGCCTCCTCGGCGGCCACCCGGAACAGGCCCGCCGTGAGGTGCACGGCCGTCACGCCCGCCGCCACCGCCTCGCGGACGCGCCCAGCGTCGACCGTGCCGGGGGCGGCGACCACGACGCGCGCGCCGTTGGTCAGCGGCACCCAGATCTCGTACAGCGAGGCGTCGAAGACGTGTGGCGCGTGCATCAGTACCGCGTCGTCCGGGCCGAGGGACCAGCCCCGCTCCCCGGCCAGCGCGGCCACACTGCCGTGCGGCACGGCGACGCCCTTCGGGGCGCCTGTCGAGCCGGAGGTGTACATGACGTACGCCATGTCGTCGGCGCCGACCGGGAGTTGCGTACCGGAAGGCCCGTCCGCCACCCGCGGGTCGTCCACGACCACCGTCCGCCCGGCCGCGTCCGCCGGTACGGCCGGCCGCGTGGCCGCGGTGCACAGCACGGCGGCCGGGCCGGAGTCCGCCAGCAGGAACGCGATCCGCTCCGCCGGGTAGCCCGGGTCCACCGGTACGTACGCGGCCCCGGCCTTCCACACGCCGAGCAGCGCCGCGATCAGGCCGGCCGACCGCTCCATCACGACCGCGACACGGTCGCCGCGCCCCACGCCCAGGCCGCGCAGGTACCCGGCGATACGGCCCGACTCGGCGTCCAACTGCGCGTATTCGACAGTTTGCGGCCCGTCCAACACGGCCACCGCGTCGCCCGCCCGCGCCACCTGCGCGGCGAACAGCTCCGGCACCGACGCGCCGGCCGGCTCCCCGGCCGCCGTGGCGTTCCACTCCGTGACGACCCGGCTGTGTTCCGGCGCGCCCAGCACGCCGATCCGGCCGACGGGCGCGTGCGGGTCCGCCACGATCCGTTCCAGGACGCGGACGACCCGCTCGCCCAGCCGCCAGGCCTCGCGCCGGTCGAACAGGTCGGGGCGGTAGGTGACGTACACGCGCAGCCGGTCGCCGGGGACGATGCCCACGGCCAGCGGGTAGTGGGTGCCCGCCACGATGTCGGACTGGCTGATCGTCACCTCGGCGTCCGACCGTACGGTGCCGGACAGGGTGGCGGTGGTGCGCGGGTAGTTCTCGAACATCAGCATGGTGTCGAAGACCGCGCCGGGCCCGGCCAGGCCCTGGACCTCGGACAGCCCGAGGTGCTGGTGCGCCATCAGCGCGGACTGGCGCTCCTGGAGGCCGGTGAGCAGGCGCAGCACGGGCTGCGCGCCGTCGAGTACGACCCGTACCGGCTGGGTGTTGATGAACAGGCCGACCATGGACTCGACATCGGGCAGCTCCGGCGGGCGGCCGGAGACGGTGCCGCCGAACACCACGTCGGTACGCCCGGCCAGGCGCGCCAGCACCATGGCCCAGGCACCCTGGACGACGGTGTTGACGGTCAGGCCGTGGCGGCGGGCCAGCTCGGTCAGCGCCCGGGTGCCGTCCTCGGACAGTTCGGCGGAGCCGGTCTCGGGGGCTGCCGGTGCCCGGCCCTGGTCGGTGGTGCGGGCCACCAGCGTCGACTCCTCGGCGCCCGCGAGTTCCGCCTGCCAGGCGGCGCGCGCGGCGTCCCGGTCCTGGCGTTCCAGCCACGCCAGGTAGTCGCGGTAGGAAGCGGTGTGCTTGAGCCCCGCGCCGTCGCCGCCCGCCGCGTAGGCCGCGCCGAGTTCGTCCAGGACGACCGGCATCGACCAGCCGTCGAGCAGGATGTGGTGACTGGTCACCACCAGGCAGTGCCGGTCCTCGGCGAGACGGACGAGCAGCAGCCGCAGCAGCGGGGCCGCCGCGAGGTCGAAGCGGTGGGCCCGTTCGTTCGCGGCCAGCCGGTCCAGCGCGGCCTGCCGTTCGTCCTCCGGCAGCGCGGACACGTCCGCCTCGTCCCACGGCAGGGTCACGTCCCGCGCGACGACCTGCACGGTGTCGCCGGATTCCCGCTGGTGGAAGCTGGCCCGCAGGGCGTCGTGCCGGGCCAGCAGCGCCTCCCACGAGGCGCGCAGGCGGGCGGCGTCCAGCGGCCCGTCCAGGTCCAGCAGCCGCTGGGTCTCGTAGACGTCCGGGCCCTCCTCCTCGAAGGCGGCGTGGAACAGCAGCCCTTCCTGGAGGGGCGACAGCGGCCAGATGTCCGTCAGCGACGGCACGGCCGCCTCCAGCGCCGTCACGCTCTCCTGGGTGAGGTCCAGCAGCGGGAAGTCGCCGGGGGTGTGCCCGCCCGCGCCGGGGGTGTCGGCGTGCGTGGCCAGGCCGCCGAGGAGGTCCAGCCAGGCGTCGCCGATCCGGTCCACCGCGGTCTCGTCGAGGAGGGCGGCGGGCCAGCTCAGCGCGAGGTCCAGCACCGGTCCGTGCGGGGTGTCGCGGACGACCGCGCTCGCCTCCAGGGCGTGCCGGGCGGGCAGGTCGGGCGCGGCCGTACCGCCGACCGCGGTCGAACCGGCCGGCTGCCACGCGGCCACCGCGCCGCCGTCCGCGCCGCCGGTGAAGCGGCCGAGGTAGTTGAAGCCGACCTGCGGCGCCGGAAGACCGGCCAGTGCGGAGCCCGTCTCCGGGTTGAGGTGGCGCAGCAGCTCGTACCCGAGGCCGTCGCCGGGCACCGCGCGGGCCTGCTCCTTGACGGTCTTGAGCAGCGCTCCGGCCGCGGGCCCGCCGGTCAGCGCCTGCGGCAGGTCGATGCCGGTGAGGTCCAGGCGGACCGGGTGGACGCTGGTGAACCAGCCCACCGTGCGGGTCAGGTCCGTACCGTCGAGCGGTTCCCGGCCGTGGCCCTCGATGTCCACCAGGAGTCCGGCGCCCGCCTCCGGGCGCCGGTGCGCGACCGCGCCCGCCAGCGTGGCCAGCAGCACGTCGTGCGCACCGCAGTGGAAGGCGGCCGGTACCCGGTTCAGTACGGTGGCCGCCGCCGCGCCGGTGACCGTCCACGACCGGCGGCGCAGGGTGGCCGCGGTGTCGGTGGCGGGGTCGGGCGCGCGGGTGCCGAGCTGGGGCCCGGCGGTGTCGAGCAGTGCGGTCCAGTCGGCCAGTTCGGCCGTACGGGACGCGTCCAACGCCTGGGTGGCGAGGAGGTCCGCCCACCGGCGGAAGGAGGTGCCGACCGGCTCCGGCTCGGGCGCCTGGCCCGCGGTCGCGGCCTCGCAGGCGGCCCGCAGGTCGGGCGCGAGGATGCGCCAGGACACGCCGTCCACGACCAGGTGGTGGACGACGAGGGCGAGCCGTCCGGTCCGCTCCGGCCCGGCGTCCACCCACACGGCCCGGACCATCTCGCCCGTGGCCGGGTCCAGCCGTGCGGCGGCGTCACTCGCCGCGCGCTCGGCGATGCCGTCCAGGCCGTCGTCCGGTACGTCCGTGGCGTCGGTACGGGTGACGAGCGCGGCGGCGTCCACCGCGCCGCGGCCCGGCACCTGGAACACCGGCCCCGCCGCGCCGTCGCGCACCCGGGCGCGCAGCATGTCGTGGGTGTCCAGGACGGCGGCCAGTCCGGCGGTCAGCGCGTCCAGTCCGAGTCCGGCCGGCGCGCCCAGGACCATCCACTGGGCGAACCCGGGCCGGGCGGCCCGCTTCCCCAGCGCCCGCATCACCGGCGTCCAGGGCACCTCGCCGGTCCCGACGTCGGACGCCGCGCGCGACGCCGCGTCGGTACGGGTCGCCACCGCCGCCAGCCGCTCCACGGTCCGGTGGTCGAAGACCTGACGCGGCGTGAGCACCAGTCCGGCGCGGCGGGCCCGCGAGACCAGCTGCATCGAGCCGATCGAGTCGCCGCCCAGCGCGAAGAACCCGTCGTCGATGCCCACCCGGTCGAGCCCCAGCACCTCGGCGAAGAGCCCGCACAGTGTCTCCTCGGCCCCGGTGCGCGGCGCCCGTCCGGAGACCCGCCCCGCGAAGTCGGGGGCGGGCAGCGCCGCGCGGTCCACCTTGCCGTTGACCGTGACCGGCAGCGACGGCAGGACCAGCACGGCCGCGGGCACCATGTAGTCCGGCAGCACCTTGGCGACGTGCTCGCGGATCTGCTCGGCGTCCGCTTCCTGTCCGTCCGGTACGACATAGCCGACCAGCCGCCGCTCCCCGGGGCCGTCCGCGCGCGCCACCACGACGGCCTGGCCGACGGCCGGGTGCGCGGCCAGCGCCGCCTCCACCTCGCCCAGCTCGACACGGAAACCGCGCACCTTGACCTGCGCGTCGGCCCGCCCGACGAAGACCAGCTCGCCGTCGCGCGTCCAGCGCACCAGGTCGCCGGTGCGGTACATCCTCCCCCAGCCTTCGGCCGGGGGGACCCCCGTGCCGGGGGCGAACGGGCACGCCACGAAGCGCTCGGCACTGAGCCCGGCCCGCTGCCAGTAGCCCTGCGCCAGCCCGGTCCCGGCGACGTACAGTTCGCCGGTCACGCCCGGCGGTACGGGCTGGAGGAACGCGTCCAGGACGTACACCTGCCGGTTGCCCAGCGGGCGGCCGACCGGCAGTTCGGGGCCCGCGGCGTCGCCGGGACGCAGCCGGTGCCAGGTGGCGCACAGCGTCACCTCGGTGGGCCCGTACAGATGCCGTACGGCCAGGTCGGGGCAGGCCTCCCGGACGCGTGCGACGGACGCCGCCGGAACCACGTCGCCGCCGGTCAGCACCTCCCGCAGGCCCGCGAAGCACTCCGGCGCCTCCTCAGCGACCACCCGGAACAGCCCGGCCGTGACATGCACCGCCGACACCCCGCCGCGCACGGCCTCGCGGATCCGCTGCGCGTCCACCGCGCCCGGCCGCGCCACCTCGACCCGGCCCCCGGAGACCAGCGGCACCCAGATCTCGAAGAGCGACACGTCGAAGGCGTGCGGCGCGTGCATCAGCACCGCGTCGTCCGGCCCGGCGGCCCAGCCGCGTTCGCCCGTCAGCGCGGCGACACTGCCGTGCGGCACGGCGACACCCTTCGGGGTGCCGGTCGAGCCGGAGGTGTACATCACATACGCCAAGTCGCCACCGGATATCGGCACTTGAGACGCCGCATCAACGGCGTCCACCTTCTCCAGCACCACCAGCGGCCCCGCCGTATCCACCGGAACCGCCGCTCGCGTCCCCTCCCCGCACACCACGGCGGACGGCCGCGAGTCGGCC
>NZ_JOCQ01000086.1 GCF_000720725.1 Streptomyces rimosus subsp. rimosus | reverse complement strand
CTCGAAGGCGGCGAGCGCGGCCTCGGCGAGCGGGCGGCTGGACACGGGATCGGCGGCCGCGGCCTCGATGAGGTCGAGGGCCTCGGGATCGCCGCGTTCGGCGAGGTGGCGCAGGGCGGCGGCGCGGGCGGCGTCCGGACCGGTGCGCGCGGCGCGCAGCAGCTCGGGGCGGTCCTCGGGGCCCGCGACGGCCGCCAGGCAGCGCGCGGCCGGCACCTGCCGCCACTCCTCGGGGTGCAGCTCCAGGCCCTGCTGGGCCCAGTCCAGGATCTCGGTGACGCTCCAGCCGGGGCGCGGTCCGCTCGGCCGCATCTGGCGCTGCCAGCGGTCGAAACAGCCCTGCTCCTGGGCGGCGCGGATGCGCTCGCCGTAGCGCGGGTCCTCGGCCCACAGCCGCCACGGGCGGGGCTCGAAGGCGTCCCGGACGGCGGCGGCCAGCTCGGCGTCGCCCTCGGGGGTCCCGGGGAAGCGGGCGAGTACGGCGGGGGCGAGGGTCGCCAGGCCCGCGTCGTCGTCGCGCAGGGCCAGCTCGTCCAAAGCCCAGCGCCAGTTCGTACCGGCGGCGGCGTAGCTGCGGAGCAGCAGGAGGGCGGCGTCGCGGCCGTACGCGGCGAGGTGGCCGAGCACGGCGAGGGCGAGCCCGGTGCGCTCCTCGCCGGGGTCGGTGAGGTCGTCGGGGTGGAAAAGATGCCGTTCGATCTCTTCGAGGCCGCCGTCGAGCTGCATGTAGAGGCGCGCGTAGTACAGGGAGCGGTTCTCGACCTGCCAGTCGCGGCGGGGGTCGCGCAGCACACTGTCGTTCAGTGCCGCGAGCGCCTCGGCCCGCGGCGCCGCGAGGGCATGCAGGGTCCCGTCGCCGCGGCCTCGCTGCAGGAGGCCGAGCAGGGTGCCACTGGGCGCTATGTCTGGATCGAACATGAGGTCAGCATCCGGTGCGGGGGACAGGCTGGCAACGGGATTTCCGCTGACCGGCATTCTTGCCGGTGACCACGGGTCGTATGCGTCGTTCCCACCATGGATCGGTGGAGGCCGAGCGCGCTACGGCGGCGGAAGCCTAGCCTGGAACGCTCCGTTCCGCCGATTCGGCGGAGGGTTGCCCCAGGGAGGCCGGGGGCATATGCCGAGTGCACCACCGTATCGGGTAATGCCAAATCCCTTACGGGCGGTCGCAGCCTGTGCAACAGTCGTTACCGGCCCTTCCGTCAGTTCTGGCCCCGGCGCCGCCTGATATCGGAGTACGTATGCCGTCCCACCTCTTCGCGGACCGATCAGCCGCCCAGCCACCCGAGCGCGACGTGGTCGAAGCACTGATCACGCAAGCACGCCGGCTGCGCGGCGGCCTGGACGCCGTACGCCGGGAGACCTCAGCGGACGGCGAGGAGCACCCGGATCCGCGGCTGCGCTGGCAGCGGGCGCTGTGCGACCTGGCCGTCCACCACCTCGACGACCTCGGCGGGCATCTGGACCAGCTCCGGGAGGGCCTGCCCGCCGACCCCGACGCCGTGCCGGACGAGGAGCTGCTGCCCGCGGCCCCGCCCGAGCCCGCGGACCACCCGGGCTCGCTGCTCAGCCGGGTCGGCAGCGCCGAGTGGAATCTGCTCACCGACGGGGTGAGCTGGTCGCCGGAGCTGTTCGGGATCTTCGGCCGGGACCCGGACGAGGGCCCGCTGACCCTGGACGAGCTGCCCTCCCTGGTCTTCTCCGAGGACCAGCAGCTGCTGACCACGATGGTCACCGACTGCCTGGTCGACGGCCGGCCGATCGACGGCGAGTTCCGCATCGTACGCGCCGATCAGTGCGTGCGTACGGTGCACATGGTGGGCGAGCCGGTGCTCGACGCCGACGGAAGCACCGCATGCATGTGGGCCGTGCTGCGGGACGTCAGCGAGCTGCGTCGCAGCCAGCGGGCGGTGCGCGAGACCCGTGACTCGCTGCAGCGCCAACGGCACCGGGCGCAGACCGAGCACCGGCTTGCGGTCGAGCTGCAGGAAGCCGTGCTGCCGCCGTGGCGCGGCTCCCTGCGGTTCCCGCAGGGCGGGCCCGTCGCACTCGACCTGGCCGCCCGTTACCTCCCTTCCGGCACCAGCGCCCTGATCGGCGGCGACTGGTACGACGCCCTGCAACTCCCGGACGGCAAGACGCTGTTGAGCGTCGGCGACCTCACCGGCCACGGCGCCACCGCCACCTCCGGCATGGCCATGGTGCTCGGCGCGCTGCGCGGCATGGCGGTGTCCGGTCAGGAACCGGGCCCGCTGATGGGCTATCTGAACCAGCTGCTGGACAGTTCGGCGCAGCCCGCCCTGGGCAGCGCGGTGTGCTGCCGCTTCGATCCGGCCACCCGCCGGCTGGTCTGGGCGCAGGCCGGACATCCGGCGCCGCTGCTGTTCCGCGACGGCACGGGCAGCCCCCTGAACCCGCCGGAGGGCGTGCTGCTCGGCGCCACGACGGGCGCCCACTACACCCAGCGGTGCGAACAGCTGGCCCCCGGTGACCTGCTGATCCTGCACACCGACGGACTGGTGCCGCGCCGCTCGCACGGCCCGCTGGCCTCCCACGAGGGCTCCGAGCGCCTCCTGTCGCTGGCACCGCGGTTCGCCGCGGCCCGTGACGCGCAGGACTGCGTCCGCATCATCGCGGAGGAGTTCGGCGGCGCCGAGCGCGAGGACGACGCATGTGTGCTGATCGCCAGAGTGAGCGGCTAGCGGAGCGGCGGTAGCGTACGAGGTAGGGGCCTACGGGGTAGTAGGGGTACGGGGGCACCGGAAAGGTCACCGGCCCTGCACGCGAACGAGTCTGCACACGAACGAGTCCGGACACGGACAAGTGTGATGCCGACGCGTTCCGTCCGCGTACACGGGCTCCGCGGGGTCCGGGCGGCCCGTGTGGGAACGTCACACCGTCATCAGAGCCATGGGCATCAGATCCGCAGGCTCTTGCCCGCCGGGCCCAGCCCCGGCCCCAGCCCCTGGCCCTTCGCCCTGGGCATCACCCGCTGGATCTCCTCCCGCAGGTCCTGGATCTTGGCGTAGTTCGTGTACTGGTTGGTGAGCCGGTACATCTCGCGCAGCCGGTCCCAGGTGCGGTGGGAGGAGTTCTCCTTGATGGACACCAGGGCCAGCCGGGCGTAGCGGTCGGCCTGTTCGGGGTCGTTCCCGATGAAGCAGGCCGAGGCCATCGAGAGGTAGTCGAAGATCGTCGACCGCTGCCGGCCGGCGTCCCGCAGCCGCAGCGCCTGCTTGGCGTGCACCTGCGCGATCTTCGCCGCCTTCGGGTCGTGCTCGGCGAGCGTACGGAAGGCCAGCGCCTGCATGCCGTGCAGGTCCGCCTCGTCGAACATCTGCATCCAGCTCGGCGGCGGTACGTCGCCCCGGTCGGAGACGAACAGCTCCTCCGCCTCGCCCAGGGTGCGGCGCATGGCCTGGCCCTGGCCCTTGGCCGCCTGGGCCCACGCCTCGATCGTGTAGAGCATGGCGCGGGTGCGCGGCAGGGTCTCGCCGCCGGAGCCGGACTTGGCCAGCTTCATCAGATCCAGGGCGTCGTCCGGACGCCCCAGGTGCACCATCTGGCGGGCCGCCCGGGAGAGCGCCTCGCCCGCGCGGGGCCGGTCGCCGCCCTCTCGTGCCGCGTGGGCCGCGATCACGAAGTACTTCTGGGCGGTGGGCTCCAGGCCCACGTCGTGGGACATCCAGCCGGCCAGCACGGCGAGGTTGGCCGCCACCCCCCACAGCCTGCGCTGCAGGTGATCGGGGTGGCGGTAGGCGAGCATCCCGCCCACCTCGTTGAGCTGGCCGACCACGGCCTTGCGCTGCAGCCCGCCGCCGCGGGCCGCGTCCCAGGCGCGGAACACCTCGACCGAGCGTTCCAGCGCGTCGATCTCCTGCGACCCCACGGGGGCCGCCTCGTAGCGGTCGAAGCCGATCTGGTCGATGGTGTTGTCGGCGAAGGGGTCGTCGAATCGGGGGGCGTCGGCTGCCAGCGCCGGGTCGGTGTGCAGCCAGTCGTGCATGGCGCTGCTGAGTGCGGAGCCCGCGGCGAGCGCCGCGCCCGCGCCCACCAAGCCGCGTCGGTTGAGCATGAGGTCCATTCCCGTGAATTCCGTGAGGACCGCCGCCGTCCGCTCGGGCGGCCACGGGAGACCGTCCGTGGCCTGCTTCTTCCCCGCCCGCCCGGAACGCCCGAACCCGAGGTCCTCGATGGTTACGACACGGCCGAGACGCTCGGTGAACAGGGCGGCGAGCACCTTGGGCACCGGGTCCCGCGGGGTCTCCCCCGTGTCGATCCAGCGCCGTACCCGCGAGGTGTCGGTCGCCAGCTGCGGATGCCCCATGGCGGCCGCCTGCCGGTTGACCAGTCTCGCGAGTTCGCCCTTGGACCAGCCGGCCAGGCCGAAAAGGTCCGCGAGACGGGTGTTCGGCTCCCTGTCCACGTCAAGCCCCCAGGTTCCTCGACTGACTTGACATTAACGGCCCCTCCCGGAGGCTTGCGAGCATTCGCCAGGGTTCGCCAGGGTGCGCCAGATGGTCTGCCACCCGCGCCCGCGTGTTCTGTAAGGAGTGCAGCTCCCGGCCCGGTGTCGGTACCGCATTCCCCAGGGTGCGGACACCGGATCCCGGGCCCTCGGGCCCGGTCCGCCGGGCCGGGAGCCGCACCGCAACTCGTCGGCGCACGAAGGGATCAGTCTCACCCATGTACGCAGCATCGTCCGCCGTGAGCGCCCCGAACCGGCCGTACCGCCCGCAGCCCCAGGGAAGCGGGCCGTATCTGGATCCCTCCCAGTCTCCGGGGGCGGTGTCCGGCCTGGCCGGCGGGCGGAACCGGCGGATGCAAGGGGGAGGTCCCCAACCGCTCAGCGGGAGACTCGACTTGTCCGGCCCCCAGGGCGCCCAGCTGCGCGCCGCGGTCGCCTCCGTGCACCGCATCTGCCCCGAGTTCCATCCGGTCCAGGTGCTCCGCCGCAGCGGAAAGTCCGTCCTGCTGGTGGGCACCACGGGACGTACGACCGCGGTCGCCAAGTGTTTACTGGACCACTCCCCCGCGTGGACCGAGCGGTTCCGGCACGAAATAGCTGCTTATCGGGCCTTCGTACGCCACCGCCCGCCGGTGCGCGTACCGAGGCTGGTCGCCGCGGACCCGGACAACTGCACTCTGGTCGTCGAGCGGATGCCCGGCCGGATCGCCTCCCTCCAACGGCATCCCACCGAAGCACCGCCCCGCGCGGACGTCCGGGCCGCGCTCGGCGCGATCTGCCGGGTCAACCTCTGGCGGCCGCCGGCCGGGATGTTCGACATGCCGCTGGAGTACGGCAAGCGCATCGCGCACTTCCACGGCCTCGGCCTGCTGACCGACCGGGACCTGGGCGACCTGCAGAAGCTGCTGCACGGCCTGTCCCACACCCAGGGCCAGTTCTGCCACGGTGACGCGCTGCTGAACAACGTCCTGCTGTCCCCCGCCGGGCCGGTGCTGCTCGACTGGGACCACGCCGGCTGGTACCTGCCGGGCTACGACCTCGCCACCCTGTGGTCGGTGCTCGGCGACGCCCCCGTGGCGCGCCGCCAGATCAGCCAGCTCGCGCAGGCCGCCGGGCCGGCCGCGCGGGACGCCTTCCTGGTGAATCTGATGCTGGTGCTCACCCGGGAGATACGGCGTTACGAGACCGCCGTGCAGCGCACGATGCGCGAGCCCACGCCGACGGGCACGCCGGGGCCGGGACACCCCGGTGCGCTGGCGGCGGGTGAGGAGCAGCGGCTGCTGCTGCGCCGGCTGCACGACGACTGCCAGATGGCACGGCGCGCGGTACGGGCGGCGGTCGGCACCCGCTGATCCGCCAAGGGGGGTATGTGAGCGGCACGCCGCACGAGGCGTGCCGCTCACGTGTGTGCGGGCGCGGCCGCGTCCGCTCGTACGGGGGTACGGGACGCGCGCTGACATGCGAAACCGTTGGTGCGCACGGTGATTGACGGATCGTCGGCCAGACGATAGCTGTAAACAGGTTCCGTCCCGCACGCCCGTATGCACACCGTCCGCCATACGCCCCGGCTCGTCCCGGTCGGCCCCAGGAGGCTGCATTGCGAGGAACCGACGAGAAGAGAACCCCCCGCTCCAGAGCGCGCAGGGCCGCCACCGCCGTCGCGGCGGCGGCCTTGCTGGTGCCCCTGGTCTCGGCCACGCCGTCCGTCATGGCCGGGCAGCCACGCGCCTCGGCGGCACAGCCTGCCGCCGGCGCCCTCCAGCAGGCCTTCGCCGACGCCGCCGCACGGTACGGCGTGCCGCGGGACGTGCTGCTGGCCGTCGCGTACATGGAGTCGCGCTGGGACGGGCACGGCGGCGCGCCCAGCGTGTCCGGCGGCTACGGCCCGATGCACCTGACCGACGCCCGTACGGCGCTGGCCGGGCGGCCGCACCACGGCGAGGGCGACGAGGACCCGCGCGGCGACGATTCCCGGGCCCGCAAGCGGGTCCGCCCCCAGCTGCCCGCCGCCTCCGCGCTGCCGGCCCGGCTGCGGACCCTGGACCGGGCGGCACGGCTGACCGGGCTGCCCGCCGAGCGGCTGCGGCGCGACCCGGCGGCCAACATCCGTGGCGGCGCGGCGCTGCTGGCCGCGGAACAGCGCGCCCTCGGTCCGCTCTCCGCCGACCCGGCCCGGTGGTACGGCTCCGTGGCGCGCTATTCGGGCGCGGACGACACCCGTACCGCGGCGGGCTTCGCCGACGACGTGTACGACGTCCTGCGGCAGGGCCGGTCCCGTACGACCGACTCGGGCCAGCAGGTGACGCTGCCCGCCTCCCCCGGGCTGACGCCCGACCGTGCGCAGCTGGGCCGCCTGGGCCTGCGGTCCGCCGCCGCGCCGGCCGGTTCCCGCCTGGAATGCCCGCGCACGGTCTCCTGCGTCTCCGTACCGGCGCCGTACGAGGAGTTCGGCGACGGCGACTACGGCAACCACGACAAGGCGGACCGTCCGCGGGACCAGCGGGTGGACGCCATCGTCATCCACGACACCGAGGGGTCGTGGGAGACGACGCTGAAGCTCATCAAGGACCCGACGTATGTGTCCTGGCACTACACGATCCGGTCCGCGGACGGGCTGATCGCCCAGCATGTGCCGACGAAGGACGTCGCCTGGCACGCGGGGAACTGGTATGTGAACGCGCACTCCGTGGGGATCGAGCACGAAGGTTTCCTCGCGGCTCCGGACGCCTGGTACACCGAGGCGATGTACCGGGCCTCGGCGCGGCTGGTGCGCTACCTGGCGCGCAAGTACGACCTGCCGCTGGACCGGCAGCACATCATCGGCCACGACAACGTGCCCGGCACGACACCGGCCACGATCAAGGGCATGCACACCGACCCCGGCCCGTACTGGGACTGGGCGCACTACTTCCGGCTGCTGGGCAAGCCGTTCGTCCGTACGGCAGGGCCCCGGGGCGGCCTGGTCACCATCCGCCCCGACTACGACGAGCACCGTCCCGTCTACACGGACTGTGTGAAACCGGGGCAGCCGTGCGCGCCGCACGGCTCGACGGCGGTCCGCCTGCACACCGGACCGAGCGAGAGTGCGCCGCTGGTCCAGGACATCGGCCTGCGGCCGGACGGCAGCCCCTCGACGACCGGCGTGAACGACACCGGCGCCCGCGCCACCACCGGCCAGCGCTACGCGGTCGCGGAGCGCCGCGGCGAGTGGACCGCCATCTGGTACCTCGGCCAGAAGGCGTGGTTCCACAACCCGGCGGAGCAGCCCACCGCGGTCGACGCGAAGGGGCTGGTGATCACACCGAAGCGGGGCCGGGCGGACATCCCGGTCTACGGCCGCGCGTACCCGGAGCAGGCCGCCTACCCGCCAGGCGTCCCCGTACAGGCCGTCACCCCGCTCTCGTACAAACTCCTGGCGGGCCAGCGCTACGCGGTCGGCAACCGGGTGCGCGGCGAGTACTTCTACGCCCCGACGTACGACGTGTCCAAGCACGCGGTCGTCCGCGGCCAGGACGTGTACTACGAGATCCAGGTGGGGCACCGGGTGGGGTATGTGCGGGCGGTGGACGTGGAGGTGCGGTTCTCGAACAAGTAGGGGGTGGGGGCGGCGTCCGGTGTCCGGCCGGGCGCCGCCCTTCAGGACAGGGCGGCGTACCTCGCGAAGGCTTCCCGGCAGTCGGGGACGAAGGGCCACTCCCCCAGGGCCTCGCGGAGGGCGGGCTCGGGCAGCCAGGCGTGCCAGGCTATTTCCGCCGGGTCCGGTGTCACGGCGCCCTCGATGACGGCTTCGTGCACACCGAGCCAGTACGGAGCGATCGCTCCGCGGCACAGGAACGTGAAGGCCTGCCGGGGCGCGGCCCGGACGCCCAGCTCCTCCGCCAGCTCCCGGGCGGCGGCGTCCTCGTACGACTCCCCGGCGGACACCGCGCCGCCGATCAGCCAGTTGTACCGGCCGGGGAAGCGCGAGACGTCCGCCGGCCGCCGGTGGACCAGTATCCGGCCCGCCCGGTCCCGGCACACGACGGTCGCCACCCGGTGCAGCCACCCTTCGCGGATGGCCTCTCGCCGGTCGACGACGCCCACGGTCCGGTCCCGCTCGTCCACCCGGTCCACCAGTTCGGTCATGGCGCCCACGATGCCACGGCCCGGTGCGCCGGACGGCTCACCCCTGCTGGAACATCTCCGCCGGCAGCGGCTTCAGCAGCGCGTACAGGTCGTCCGTGATCGGGCGGTCCCAGCTGGCGATGGTGACCAGGACGCCGTCGCTGCGGTCGAACTGGGCGCAGGAGATGCGGCCCTCGGAGCACTTGATGCGCTTGACGATCAGCAGGTTGTCGTCGTGCATGACCGGGGTGTCCTCGGTCTCCACGACGGTGACCGGCTCGTCGTTGCCGAGGGCGGCGAGCAGCTGGGCCACCTCGAAGGGGACCTGGTCGTCCGCGAGGTCGCGGGCCGGTGAACCCTCGGGGAGGTTGCCGATGATCATCGCGGGTCCGCGCCCGCCGAACAGGTCGTAGCGCAGGAAGACCCCCTGGCAGCTGCCGTCGGGGGCGGGCAGCAGCCCGGCCCCGAGGTTGCCGGGCCAGTCCCCGGGGTCCATGGCGAGGACGTCGAAGTCAGGCCCGGCGGGCGTGGCTGCGCTGCGGCGGCGGAGGAAGGACATACCGCCATCGTACGTGGCCGCCGGGGGCCGGCGGGCCCAGCGTCAACGCCGTGGTGGCCCGTCCGGCGCGACGGCCGGATCGGCCGTCTCCAGGAGCCGCGGCAGCCCGGCGTAGTCCGTGCCCATCTTGCGGCAGACGCTGGACAGCAGGCGGGTGACGACCGTCTCCGGGGTGGCCAGCTCCTCGGCGATCCGGCCGGTGGTCCAGCCCAGGGCGAGCCGTTCGGCCGCCGCCCGCTCCTGGGAGGTGAGCGCGTCGGTGCCGGTGCTGTGGAGCTGGAGCGGGCGCAGGCCGGCCGCGGACAGTTCGTCGCGGGCGCGCTCCGCCAGCGCGTCGGCGCCGCAGTGCACGGCGCCCTCCAGCCCGCGGTACAGACGCTCGGCGGCGTCCTGCGGCAGGCCGGCCCGGCGCAGGGCCGCGCCGTGGTCGACCAGGGCCTCGGCGAGTGCGTACCCGGCGGGTGAGTGCTCCAGCTCCCGTACGGCCTCGGCGAGCAGCTTCAGGGCCCGGCCGCCGCCGATCACGTTGGCGGCGCAGTGCAGCGCCTCGCCGATCGCCGTGGCGGTGCCGAACCTGCGGGCGCGGCGTACGCCTTCCTCGGCCAGCTGGACGGCGTGCGGACTGTCGGTGAGCGCGGTGGCGCGGGCGAGGTGCAGCTGCCAGGGGCACCAGGCGGGGTTGCGCATGCCGCGGGCCTCCAGCCGCCTGCCGACCGCCTTGAGGTGGTGTTCGGCGTGCCGGTGCAGGCCCCGGGCCAGCAGCAGTTCGCTGTAGACGGTGCGGGAGTCGGGGTAGACGACGGCGTTGGGCACCACTTCGCCGTAACCGAAGTGGTCGGCGATCCGCTGGGCTTCCTCGATGCGGCCGCGGGCGAGCAGGATCTCGATGAGGATGCCGATGGCGTACCACTGGGCGGGGACCGCGCCGCCGACCCGCTCGGCGATCCGCAGCCCTTCGCGGACCAGGGCCTCGGCCTCGGCGAGCGCGCCGCGGCGGTAGCGGATGTAGCCGAGCAGGGCGTGGCCGAAGGCCAGGTGGGCGCCGCGCCAGCCCTTGCGCTCGCACTCGGCCATGCCGCGGGTGAACAGTTCCTCGGCGCGGCCGGGCTGGTCGCAGTACATGAACGTCATGGCGACGGCGACCGGTACCTCGAAGCCGCGGTTGTCCTCCGTCCAGCTCAGCCCGCCGACCAGGGCGGCCTCGGCGTAGCGCAGGGCGGTGGCGGCGGGCTCGCCGTGCACCACGCAGTCCCAGGCGCGCAGGCCCAGGATGTAGCGCTCGGCGAGGCCGTCTCCGGTCAGGTGGTCGGCGAGCCGGGCCAGCCTGCGGGAGCGGGCGGCGGAGTCCGGTTCGTCGGCCCGGAAGGCGCTCCAGACGAAGTTCTCGGCCTGCATGCGCAGCCGGGTGGCGGGGAGGCTGGTGCGCCGGGCCTCCTCGGCGGCCACCGCCGCGGCCTCGGCCAGCTGGTCGGTGTGGGCGAGGGCCTGGGCCAGCCGGTAGGTGATGGCCTCGCGCAGTTCGGGCTCGACGTCCGGCTCGGCCAGCGCTTCGCGCAGGTAGTTGACGGTGACCTCGGGCGCGGCGAGGAAGGTGGCGGCGCCCAGTTCGAACAGGACGGCGGCGCGGTCCTCCGGCGAGGGCGGCTCGCGCAGGGCGCGGGCCAGGAAGCGGCGGGCGGCGTCGGGGGCTCCGGCGCGTACGTACTCCTGCGCGGCCTGGCGCAGCCGCTGGACGACCCAGTCGTCGCCCTCGCAGGGCACCTCCAGCAGGTGCCGCGCGGCGACCGTCGGTCCGAGTCCGGCTTCCACCACGGCCTCGGCGGCGACGTTGTGCATGCCGACGCGCAGTGCGGTCGGGATCGCCCGGTGGACGGCGGCGCCGATCAGCGGGTGGGCGAACTGCAGGATGCCGTCCGGGCCCTCGTCGGGCGCCAGGACGCGCGCCTCGCGCAGCCGGGCGATGACGTCCACCCCGGATTCGCTGCCGAGGGCGGCGACTCCGGCGGCGACCTCCGGGGCGGCCGAGGTGCCCAGGACGGCGACCGCCCAGGCGAGGCGGACGGCGGCGCCGCCGAGCCGGTCCAGCCGCTCGACCAGGCCCTTGCCCTTGACCGCCGAGCCCAGTTCGCGCAGCGCGGGCAGGTCGTCCCGGCAGCCCTTGAGGCCGCGTTCGCGCAGCCCGGCGGCGAGTTCCACGGCTTCGAAGGGGTTGCCGTCGGTGACCGCCCAGCATTCGGAGCAGAACTTGTCCTCGGCCCCGTCGCCCAGCGCGTCGCGGATGATGCGGCCGACCGCGTCGCAGGTGAGCGGGGAGAGGTCGTAGGGCCGGGAGGCGTGGCGTTCGGCGAGCTTGCGGAAGGCGGCGGCGCTGCGCGGCAGTTCGTCGGGCCGGTAGGCGACCACCACGAGCATCGGCAGGTCCTCGGCCCGCGGCGCGAAGGCCGTCAGCCAGCTCAGCGACTCCTGGTCGGCCCACTGCGCGTCGTCCAGGACCAGTACGGTGGGCGTCTGCTGCACGGCCAGGCGGGTCACCAGCCAGTCCAGGCCGTCGCGTACGCCGGTGGGGTCGGGCGGGCTGCCGCCCGCGTCGGCCACCAGGCCGAGGGCCGGGGCCACGATGTCGTACCAGCTGCCGAGGACCGTGCGGCAGGTGGCCTCGTCGTATCCGGCCAGGACCGGCTGGACGAGCTGGCGTACGACGTGGAAGGCCATGCCGTGCTCCTGCTCGTTGCCGCGCGCGGAGAGCACGGTGCAGCCGCGGGCCGCGGCCCGGGCGCGGACCTCGGCGAGCAGCGCGGTCTTGCCCATCCCGGCCGACCCGGCGAAGGAGAGCAGGCCGCCGCGCTGGGCGGCCGTCGGGGCGCCCGCGGTTCCGCGGAGCCGGGACAACGCCTCCTCGGCCGCGTCCAGTTCGGCGTTGCGTTCGAGCAACTCCCGCCGTACGTCGCGTACGTGCTCCCAGCCGTGGGTCATGACCGAATCCGTTCGCCGCGCTGCCGCTCCCGCCCGCCGCGAGTGCGGGCCCGTCCGGCCGCACTCTGCCTGCGATAGCGCGAAGCGTACGCCCATACGGACTCGCGGTAACCAGGATGAGTGACATGCTGCACACCGCGGGCGGAGGCGTGCTACGCGCGCCCGCACGTAGCCGTTCCGGCCCGCCCGATCCACCCGTAAGCAGCCACTCTTACGGGTGAATCGGTTGCGAGCGGCGGCAGTTGCGCCGCTCGGGGTGCGGGTCAGCGGGGCACCGGCGTGAGCGCCCCTTCACCGCGCAGCCGGGCCAGGAGGTTGCGGGCGGCCCGCTCCCCCGAGCACACGCTGCTGTTGGTGGTCGAGTGCCCCAGATGGTCGCCGCCGGCGAGCTGGACGCGGCCGCGGGGGTCGAATCCGGCCGCGAACCGGGCGATGGCGCGGTAGTCCCCCGGCCGCCGTCCGATCAGGCAGGGCGAGACGCGCCAGATGTGCGTCATCGTGGTGTGGCGCTCCAGCTCGGGCAGGACGCCCAGCCGCCGGACGCCCGCCAGGACGTGGTCCACCACCTTGTCGTCCCCCAGGTCCCAGTTGCGGTCCGACCACGCGCCGCGCAGATGCGTCATCACCAATCCGGTCCCGTCCGGCACGCGCCGCGGGGAGAGGTTGTGCTCCAGCACGAACGCGCAGAGGTCGGGGTGTTCGACGCGGGACGCCTGCACCAGCATCGCCTGCTCCCGGGTGGGCCTGTCGAGCCCGAAGGCGACGTGGATGCTGCGGGCGTACGGCGCGTCGTCCAGGAACTCCCGTTGATCGGGAGTGAGTTGCGCGTAGAGCGGAGGTACCTGCGGTGGCGGTACGGCCAGGACGCAGGCCGCCGCCGTCTCCATGTGCTCCGGCTCGCCCGGCCGGTGCCAGGTGACGGCCACCTCGTCCCCGCGGTCCTCGACCGAGGTGACGTGGGCGCGGTATTCGACGGTGAGCTGCCGGGCCAGCCCCTTGGGCAGGAAGCCGACGCCCTCCTTGGAGGTGAAGAAGCCGCCGCCGCACAGGATGACGTCGATGAACACGAACGGCATCGCGGCGGAGACCTCCTCGGGCTCGCCCAGGCACAGCCCCGAGACGAGCGGGTCGAGCAGGTACTCCAGGGTTTCGGGACGCAGGCCGCGGCGGGTGGCGTACTGGGTCACCGACTCGAAGTCGGCCGTGGCCATCGGGGACATGTCGTCCGGCGTCAGCAGCGGGCGCACCCGCCGGTAGTCGCGCAGCAGCTTGCCGACGTCACCGAGGGGGAAGCTGGTCAGCAGGCCGCCGGTGGCCAGCTGCCGGCGCGATCCCAGGCGCACCCGGCGGACCTGTCCGTCGCGTACCAGCCCGAAGAGGTCGGAGCCGGGCACGACCTCGCCCGCCAGGCCGGCCGCGGCGATCAGGCGTATCAGTTCGCGGTAACTGTGGATGAGGATGGTCGCCGCCCGGTTGACGGCGAATCCGGAGACGTCGACGGTGGCCATCCGGCCGCCGACCGTCTCCGGTCCGGCGCTCTCCAGGACGACGGCGTCGCAGCCGGCCTCCTGGAGCCGGAAGGCCGCGGACAGGCCGGCGATACCTCCGCCCACCACGACGACTCGGGGCTGTGCACTCACACCGGTTCACCCTTCCTGCCGGTACCGGAACGGGCCGCCGCGGGGCGGTCCGGCACCGGTACCGAGACGTTCCGTCAAGAGCGGGGGCCGAGGGGCCCGCCGGGAACGGGCCCCTCGGGAACCGCGGGCGGGGAGGCGTCACCGCCGCCTCACGCCGCGGGGCTCAGCTGGTCCCACCACCACGCCACCGGGCGCAGCGGCAGCGGTTCGAGACTCCCATCACTGGGCGACTCCGCCCAGACGCCGAACGCGGGCGCCGGGTCGGGGGCGGCGCCCGGGTCGTCCCGGTAGCGGGGGCTGACGGCGCTGTAGTCCAGGTTGCCGCGGATGAAGTGGTCGAGCTGGCCGAGGTAGCACCGCACCTCGGGGGCGGCCCGCACCGCGGTCCGCTCCCGCAGGGCGAGGTACAGGCACATCAGCCGGTCGTGCAGCTCCGCCGCCCTGGTCATGGCCTCCTGGGGCGGCACGCGCAGCTCGTGCTCCAGGATGCCGACGAGGTTGGACTCCAGCGACTGCTCCTTGACCTCGCGGTGGTACGAGTAGACGTCGTTGGCGAAGGTGACCAGGGCCGAGGCGACCTGGGTCAGCGCTCGTATCCGGGGTGTCTCCGCCTCCTCGCTGGGCAGCGAGGTGCCCTCCGCCATCTCGATGACGGCTATGGATGCCTTGGTACCGCGGTCCCGGGGGCCGATGACGAAGTACTCCTCCAGGCTCGGCACGGTGCCCGCCGCCCGCTGGCCCATGCCGACGCACGCGGCGAGAAACCATTCGGCAACGCCGTCGACCCACCGCCGTACGACCGTGCCGGTGGCGTGCCGCCGGTAGCGGTACGAGACCTCGCCGAACGCCGCGGTGTAGGGGTCGGTCTTCTTGTCGTCGGTGGTCTCGGGGTGGTCGGCGCCGTGGATCACCTGGACGGCCATCGGGAGGAAACGTTCCGGGTGCCGGCTGAAGAGCCCGCCGTCCAGATAGACGTCGTCCAGCAGCAGGCCCAGGCAGGACCAGTCGGCGCCGATCTGCAGCAGGCCGCTGCTGCCGTCGGGCGCGATCCGGCACGCCCACTCGGCGGTGCGGTTGGCCAGCACCTGGGCGTGGTGGAAGTCGTTGTCGCAGAAGCCGAACCGCGCCATCCAGTCCACCACGCGCCGCTCGATGCCGGCGGTCTCGTGGTGCGGCGCCGCCGGGATGGGGCAGTACAGCTGGGGGATGACGACGGCGGAGCGCACCGCCGTGGCGTCCGTTTCGCGCGCCGGGCCCGGGCCCGATAACGGGACCTGGCCCCAACGGGCGGACGATAGCTCGAATTCCGGGACGCCGTAGCCTGTTGCCTGCATGGTTCTCTCTCCATGGTCACGGTGCTTCAGATGGAACGGCCGGCGCTGCGCCGTCCGGTCCGCGGCGTGGCTCGCAGACCATGGGCAGCGGGCCCGGGCTCAGCACGGCCGCCGGGACCGGACGTACGGTCCTGGGGGACGGCGGGCGCAGGCGCCAGCGCGCGGCGATGGCGGCAAGGGCGAGCACGGCTTCGGTCATCGCGAAGTGGTCGCCGATGCACTTGCGGTTGCCGGCGGCGAACGGGAGCATCGCACCGCCCGGAACGCTCCCTGCCCGTTCCGGCAGCCATCGGTCGGGGTCGAACCGCTGGGGGTCGGGGAAGGCCGCCGGGTCCTGGTGGAGCACGTACGCGCTGTACAGGACGGTGCTTCCCGGTGCCAGCCGGTGGCCGGCCAGCGTGGTCTCGGTGGTGGTCACCCGGGTCAGCGCCCAGCCGGGCGGGTACATCCGCAGGGCTTCGGTGACCACGCGCCGGGTGTGGCCGAGCCGGGGCAGGTCGTCCGGGGCGGCCGGCCGGCCGGCGAGCACGGAGTCCACCTCGGCGTGCAGCCGGCGCTCTTCCTCGGGGTGGGCCGCCAGGAGGTGGAGCGTCCAGGCGAGGGCCAGCGCGGTGGTCTCGATCCCGGCCACGAGGAAGGTCATCAACTGGTCGTGCGCCTCTTGGTCGGTGAGCGGTTCCTGGTCGTGGGGTGCCTCCTGGGAGGTGGGCGCGGTGGTGGCGTGGGGGCACTGCGGGGCGGGGCCGTCGGGTGCGGGTACGGGATGGCCGCCCGGTTCGGGGGCGCCGTCGTCGGTGGTCCTCAGGAGCGTGTCCAGCAGGTCGCCGTGCCGGTCGGTGCTGCCGCGGCGTTCGGCGATGATGCCGTCGATGATGTGGTGCAGCCGGGCCAGGGCCCGGTCGAAGCGGCGGTTTCCGGGCGTGGGGAGTTTGTAGAGCGGGCCGAGCGGGACGACCGCGCGCAGCAGGACGCCGCGCATGACGGTCGACAGGCAGGCGCGTACCTCGGCCGCGAGGCCCGGGGCGAGGGAGGTGGACATCAGCACGCCGGTGGTCACCCGGGCCGAGAGGTCCATCATCGCGTCGGTGACGTCCAGCGTCCGCCCGGGCCGCCACTCCCCGACGGCGGCACCGATCTCGGCGCTCATCACTTCCGCGTAGTCGGCGATCCGGGACGGGCGGAAGCAGGGCTGGGCCAGCCGGCGCTGCCTGCGGTGCACGCCCTGGGCGCAGGTGACCAGCCCGTTGCCGAGCACCATGCGCATCGTGTCGTAGAGCGGGCCGCCCTTGTCGTACGTGCGCGGGTCCATCAGGATCTGCTGCACCAGCGCCGGGTCGCAGGCCAGCCACACGCGCTGCGGTCCGAGGCGGATCGCGACCAGGTCGCCGTGGGCGGGCAGCGAGGCGAGGAAGTCGAGCGGGCGCCGCCACAGTGGGAGCGCGTGCCCCAGCAGCGGCAGGCCGCCGGGCGCCGTCGCCACGGTCCAGGTGTGCGGGACGGCGGCCGCGGGACCGCGGGTCGCGCGGACGCCCGCCGCACCACGTATGCCCATCGGGAATCCCCTCGTCGGGCCGGATTCCGGGGCGCCGGTGGACGGCTTCCAGAACCGGAACGGACAGGTAGGTGAATCGCACCATTACCTACCCGGGCCGCCCCGCCGGTCCCGTGGTCACACCTTCTTGAGGGGGCGCGTCGGAGCGGGATTCAGCTCACCGGTGCGCATACGCTGAAACGGTCCGCCGCGCGCCGGAGCCGCCCCCACGTCGGCAGTATCGATTCGCCTCCGAGGTGAGCGCCCCGGGGCGGACAACCGTTCGCGCGCAGGGGACGACGGGCCGGACCCGCCCCGGCGAACACGCCGCCCGGTGCCGTGATGACGCGTGGCGGGTGCCGGTGGTATAGGCCGCTGTCCCGGTGTCCCGGCAGGCCCTCCCGGCAGTGCCCGCGGCTCTTGCCCCCGCACCGCGCCGCCGGGAGCGGCCCCCGGCGCCGGGATGATTGTTCCACCTTTCCGATCACCGCCTCTTCGTACCCTCCACCTCTTCTTGAGTTCATTAGCACCGGGTACCCGTCCCCTTGTGTCCGGCATATTCGTTCCGCAATGTATGCCTGACTCTCCTGTGGAACAGCCGGTACGACGCATCGGCCGGCGCTTCTTCAAGCCCGTTGGCATCCCCGACTCCCCCGTGACCGACCGGCCGCCGGCCGCCCCGGAATGCGAGAGGGAATACTTCCGCCCGGAAATCTCCGCGGACCTGCTGGACCGCTTGGGCGCGGAACTCGACCGGATCAAGGCGGCGCTGTGGTCCCAGCAGCACGGCGAGGCCGAGTACGGCGCGGGGCCCCGGCGGTGCTGAAGGCGGCCCGCGCCGCCTGACCGCCAGGGCCCCGACGCCGCCGCCCAGCTCGCAGGGAAGTTGCCGTGTACGATCCCCCCACCCTCCACCTGCTGATGCCGTCCACCGCGGACGGGTACCGGATCCCCGCCCAAGTCACCACCGAGCCCGACCTGACGGCCGCCTTCGGCCTCGCCGACGGGCCGCTCTTCCGCGACCAGCCGGCCCACGAGAGCCTGGCCGACGCCTACGGCCACGACGTGCCGATGACGGTCCCCGACGACCTCGACGCCGAGCTGGCACAGCTGCTGGACACCGCCGAACAGCCCGCCGTCGTCGAGGAGCTGTCGGCCGCCGAGCCGCACAGCCACCGCAAGCCGACCTTTCTGCACCCCGCCCGCCCCGCCAAGGAGCGCGTTCCCCGGTCCTGGCGGCGCACCCTCAGCGTGGTCACCGTCGCCCTCACGTCCGTGATCGTGGTGGCGGTCGGCCTGCTCGCCGCGGTGGCGTCCTACCCGCCGCTGCGGGCGCTGGCCGGGGAGGCCACGTCGCCGCGCATCGCCCAGCTGTGGCCGCTGCTGGTCTACGGACCGTGGATGGCCGCCATCCTGTCCATCCTGCGGGCCCGGACCCACCGGCGCCGCACCGCCCACTCCTGGTGCGTGGTGATCTTCTTCGCCGCGGTGGCCACGGTGCTGTGCATCGCCAAAGCCCCCACCACCCCGGCGGGCATCACGGTGGCGGGCCTGCCGCCGGTGACCGCGCTGCTCTGTTTCCACCAGCTCATCCGCCAGCTCGAACCCGGCCCCTCGGCGACGCCCGCCACCCGGCACGCGTACTCGAAGAGCGGCGCGCACCGCCACCGTTCCGGCCGCTGAGGTCCGGCGGCCGGCCGTACAGCGGGGCCGCCGGGCCACGGCGGTCCCGTTCCCGCGGTCCGGGCCCGTTCCGCTTTCCGGGGGCCGGTGCCCCCGGGCGGCGGGCGGATATCACCGCTCCACGGCCGCCGCATTCCGGAAGTACCGTTTCCGGAAAATCTGCTGATCTCCCGGGAGTTGGACCGTCCGGGGCCGTCACCGGCGCCGCCTGGCGCATTCGGCAGAGTTTTTTCGCGGCGGCGCACAAAGGTGCACCGCGGCCCCGCCGGGGCATCCACCGAATGCGCCCGGCTGTCCGGAGGAATTTCTTCAGCAGAAACGTTGCTTGAGCTTGCCGAGCGTATCCGGGAATTCCATTGTTCGTTGATGGAGGTGATGAGGCTCTGCGTCCGTGCCCCCGACGAAGGAGTGAGAAGCGATGGCCGTGAGCTGGGCGAAAAGGATCGCCGTCACGGAGCCCGCCCCGAAACCCGTCCGCTATGCCCGCTATCTGGCGCCCCACTGGCAGGGGCTGCTCCGGGTGGACAGCGAGAACGGTATCGGCATCGTTCCGGCGGTGGCGTTCTTCAGTGTGCTCGCGGCGGTCCTCTTCGGCGCGGGCGGCGCGGCCGTGGCGCTGCTGGTCGGCGCGGCCGTGGAACGCGACCACATGGCGCGCACCTGGGTGACGTTCGATCTCGTGGCGGCCATCGCGCTGTCCCTCTCGTACTGGCTCGTCGGCCGGTACGGTCTGCGGTTCTACGACACCGACCCGGCCACCAACGACCTGTGGCGGAGCATCACCGTCGCCAACACGGCCTGGCGTTCGCTGCCCCGCGCGCACCGCACGGCCCAGAAGCCCCGGCTGCGCGCCGTGAACACCGCCGCCCGCATCCTGCTGGCCGACCCGGCGGACACCCGCACCCACCAGATGCTCCACGCGCACGCGGACGTCCTGCGGCACCTGGCGACCACCGTTCTGGCGGATCCCCAGCAGGGCCGGCCCGAGGAGCCCGCCGCCGCGTACGCGACCCGTGCCGCCGACGCGGGGCTCCGCGCCGAGCACGGCGTCCCGCTGTCGACCTCGCTGGAGCGGGCGCCGACCATCCCCAATCAGTCATGAGGCAGGGCGTGCCGCGCGGGTGACGGCCGCCGTCGCGGCGTGCTGTTCCGGTCGTTGCTGATGCGCGCGGCCGGTCCGGCGGAGGGCGCCCGCCGGGGATCATGCCTTGTGGGCGGTACGGACGCGGGCCGGGACCGGGACCTGACCTTGGCCGGGTCTGGTGGCCGTACCGTCGCGCCCGCGGGAACGGGCTCATAGGGTGAGAACGCCGGAATCGGAAATTCTTCCGACCGTTCCCAGGAGGTCCCCGTGAGCGTCAGCGCCAAGGGCACGTACCTGATCAAGAACGTGAACAGCGGTCTGTATCTGACCGTCAAGGGCCACGCCAAACAGTCCCCCGCGGACCTCGTCCAGGACCGGCTCCAGGACTGGCCGCAGCGGGCCGCCCAGGCGTGGCGGCTGGAGTCCGCGCCGGGCGGCGAGCGCACCTTCCGTATCCAGAACCAGCACAGCGGCGGGTACCTCCAGGTCCGCAGGTGGAGCAAGGACAAGGGCGCGCACCTGGTCCAGGAGCACCTGGAGGAGAACACCCCGGCGTACCGGAGCCAGTCGTGGCAGCTCACCGACGAGGATCCGTACCGCATCGCCAACCTGCACAGCGGTCTGTGGGTGAACGTCCGGGACCACTCCGCCGCCACGGGCGCGGTGATCGAGCAGTCGACGGAGAGCACGGGCGCCTACCGGGGTGCCGAGCAGTGGACCTTCGAGCCGGTCGAGCCGCGCGGCAGCGACCCGGTCTTCGACGCGCTGTCCGGGCTCCTGGTGGAGCCGGGCGGCGGCATCGTCTCCACGGTCACCCATGTCTTCAAGGCATCGCTGGAGGCCGCCGGCGGGGTCTTCGGCACGTTCGCCAAGTACGTGCCGGGCGACACCACGCCGTTCGTACGGTTCGAGGGCTTCCGCGGCGACGAGGTCATCCGGTTCTCCTCGCGCAACCGCGTCGAGGAGGGGCCGCGCAAGATCAGTACGCAGTTCCCGCACCTGCCCAAGGAGTTCCACGGCGGCTTCGACTTCGTCACCCGGGCCCCGCGCCACCGCGACCACACGTACCTGGGCGTGAAGGGCGATCTGACCATCGCCTTCTCCGACAAGGGCAACGGCGGCATCGACCGCAGCGAGGAGTACTTCCCGTCCCGGGAGCTGGAGCCGTACGGCCGGGTCCTGGAGGCGGCGCCCGCCCGCCCCGACGACTCGCAGTACCTGCTGTTCTGCGAACAGGCCACGGTGCTGATCGACGGCCGGTTCCGCGCGCCGGACCTCCGCGAGGTGCAGCCGATGCCGCTGGGCCAGCTGCCCAAGGGCTGGGAGCGCCCGGACGCGGTCGCCTCCGCGACGGTGGGCGACGAGGTCCACTTCTTCGCCACCAAGGGCACCGAGTACACCGTCTTCACCCTGCGCGACCTCGTCCAGGGGCCCGCGCCGGTGCTGAACGCCTATCCGTTCCTGCTGGGGCTGTGGGCGTAACGGGGCCGCACACGGCCGGGTGGCCGGCGGCCGTCTCCGCCGGCCACCCGGCGCCGTAACCTGCGTCCATGACCTCCGCCACCAGTCCCCACGTGCTCGATCTCTGGAAGGCCGGACTGCGTTCGGTGCCCGCCGGGACATGGGCGCGGACCGGGCTGCGGGTGCTGATCCTCGCCGACAACGAGCTGACCTCCGTACCGCCCGCCATCGGCCGCCTGCGGGAGCTGCACACGCTCGACCTCGGCCACAACGCCCTGACGCGGATCCCCGAACAGATCGGAGACCTCACCGGACTCACCCGCTGCCTCTACCTGCACGACAACCGCCTCACCGGGCTCCCCGCCACCCTCGGCGGACTCGGCCGCCTCGGCTACCTCAACGTCGGCGGAAATCCGCTCGGCCGGCTGCCCGATTCCCTCGGCGACATGGCCGGGCTGCACGAACTCCGCGCCCAGCACGCCGCCCTGACGGAACTGCCCGCCTCCCTCGGCCGCCTCGCGAAGCTGCGCGAGCTGTGGCTGCGCGGCAACCAGCTGTCCGGCCTCCCCGCCACCGCAAGCGGCCTCTACGCGCTGCGCGAGCTGGAACTGCGGGAGAACGCCCTGTCCGAGGTGCCGGACGCGCTGCGCGGACTCCCCCTGCTGCGCCGGCTCGACCTGCGCGGCAACAGACTGCGCGACGTACCGCACTGGCTGGCCGACCTGCCGAGCCTGGAGAAGCTGGACCTGCGCTGGAACACCGTGGACCACGACGCCGCGCCGCTGCGCGCGCTGCGGGAACGCGGCTGCGTCGTCCTGGCGTGAGGATTCCTGACCCCAGGCCCCGGCCTACGCGCGACCTCACACGACCTCAGGTGAGATCGAACTCCCCGTCGCGCGCGCCGAGAACGAACCCGCGCCACTCGGCGGGCGTGAAGACCAGCGCGGGCACCTCCGGCGTACGCCGGTTGCGCATGGCGATCCAGCCCTCGACGAAGGCGACCTGAACATCGCCCATCCCCTGACTGCTCGACTGCCACGCAGCGCCGGCCAGGTCCAGCTCCGGCCCGGCCCCGTCCGTGAGCCGCCGTTCGGTGATGCCCTCGGTCACGTCACTGCTCCTTCCGGTCGTTGTGGCCCTTGTGGCCCTTCCGATTTCCCCCGGTTCGGCGTCGCGGTCAGCCTAGTCATCGGGGCGGGGGGCGGACAGGGTGCGTGACTGGGGGGGGAGGCGCCTGCTCAGCGCAGTGCCGCAGCAGTGAGAGCGCGGCGGTGGCGAGCCCGGGGCCGGATTCGCGGGCGCGACTTCACCGCCGTACCCGCGCGCACGCGGGTCGACTTGTCGGCCAGAGCCCTCTCAGGCACCAGGCGCGTCGGCGCCCACCACCCACATCGAGAAGAACTGCGAGCCGCCCCCGTACGCGTGCCCCAGCGCCCGGCGCGCGCCGGGGACCTGGTGTTCTCCGGCCTGGCCGCGGACCTGGAGGGCAGCTTCGGCGAAGCGGATCATGCCGGAGGCGCCGATGGGGTTGGCGGACAGTACCCCGCCGGAGGGGTTGACAGGCAGGTCGCCGTCGAGTTCGGTCACCCCGGACTCGGTGAGCTTCCAGCCCTCGCCCGGCGCGGCGAAGCCCAGGTTCTCCAGCCACATCGGCTCGTACCAGCTGAAGGGCACGTACATCTCGACCGCGTCGATCTCGCGGCGCGGGTCGGTGATCCCGGCCTGCCGGTAGACCGCCGCGGCGCAGTCCTTGCCCGCCTGCGGGGAGACGAAGTCCTTGCCCGCGAAGAGGGTCGGTTCGCTGCGCATCGCCCCGCCGTGCACCCAGGCGGCGGGCCGGGGAGCCCGGCGCGCGCCCGCTCGGTCGGTGAGCACCATGGCGCAGGCGCCGTCGGAGGACGGGCAGGTCTCGGAGTAGCGGACGGGGTCCCAGAGCATGGGGGACGCCTGGACCTTCTCCAGGGTGAGGTCGTGCTCGTGGAGGTGGGCATACGGGTTCTTCAGCGCGTTGCGGCGGTCCTTGTACGCGACGAGGGAGCCGACCGTGGCGGGCGCGCCCGTACGGCGCATGTAGGCGCGTACGTGCGGGGCGAAGAAGCCGCCTGCCCCGGCCAGCAGCGGCTGCTGGAACGGTACCGGCAGCGACAGGCCCCACATCGCGTTGGACTCGGACTGCTTCTCGAAGGCGAGGGTCAGGACGGTGCGGTGCACCCGGGCGGCGACGAGGTCGGCCGCGACCAGGGCGGTGGAGCCGCCGACCGAGCCGGCGGTGTGCACCCGCAGCAGCGGTTTGCCGACCGCGCCGAGCGCGTCGGCGAGGTACAGCTCGGGCATCATCACGCCCTCGAAGAAGTCGGGGGCCTTTCCGATGACCACGGCGTCGATGTCCTGCCACGTCAACTCGGCGTCCTGCAACGCCCGTTGGGCGGCTTCGCGGACGAGTCCGGCGATGGAGACGTCGCGGCGGGCGGCGACATGCCGGGTCTGGCCGATACCGACGATGGCGACGGGTTCCTTCGTCGTTCCCGCGGCGCTGCTCATCGCGGCTCCCCTTCCAGTACGGCGACCAGGTTCTGCTGGAGGCAGGGCCCCGACGTGGCGTGGGCCAGCGCCCGCCGGGAGTCCCCGCGCCCGATGCGCTGCGCGGCCTCGCCGATCCGGATCAGCCCGGTGGCCATCATGGGGTTGGCGGCGAGCGCACCGCCGGACGGGTTGATCCGTACCGCGTCGTCCAGCCGCAGCGCCCTGCGGAGGATCACCTCCTGGGAACTGAACGGCGCGTGCAGTTCGGCGGTGTCCACCGGCCGTTCGCAGGCTCCGGCGCGTTCCGCGGCCAGCCGGGCGGACGGCGAGTCGGTGAGGTCCCGTACGCCGAGGCCGTGGGCCTCGGTGCGGTGGTCCATGCCGCGGATCCAGGCGGGCCGGTCGCACAGCCGCCGCGCGGTGTCCCCGGCCGCGAGGACCACGGCGGCGGCGCCGTCGGTGACGGGCGGGCAATCGCCGGTGTGCAGTGGCCGGACGGCGTACGGGCCGTGCGGCACGGGGCCCGTGAGCTGAGCGTGCGGGTTGGCCGCCGCGTCGGCGCGGCTGCGTGCCGCGACCCCCGCCAGCGCCGCTTCGTCGGTGGCACCGGCGTCGATGAGGGCCTGGGCCTGAAGGGCGGCCAGGGCGACGGAGTCGGGCCACAGAGGCGCGACGTAGTACGGGTCCAGCTGGCGGGTGAGCACGTCGCGCACCTCGCCGGACGAGGACTTGCCGTACGCGTACACGAGCGCGGTCTCGGCATCGCCGGTCAGCAGCTTGACCCAGGCCTCGTACAGCGCCCAGGCGCCGTCCGTCTCGACGTGCGACTCGGCGATGGGCGGCCAGGCGCCGACGCTGTCCAGCGCCATGGTGAAGGAGAAGGCCCGCCCGGCGAGGTAGTCCGACGACCCGGAGCAGGTGAAGTCGATCTCTCCGGCCCGCAGCCCGGCCTGGCCGAGGACGTCCTGGAGGACCGGCAGCAGCAGCTCGGCCTCGGAGACCTCGGCGGAGTCGCGGGTGTGGTCGCTCTGCGCGAAGGCGACGACGGCGATCTCGCGCGCGGGAGGTGTGTCCGGGACCTGTGGTGTTCCGGCGGCGGGGCCGGGGGTCGCGGACATCAGACCAGCCCCTTGTAGCTGTCGTAGTCGGCGTCGGGTTCGCCGGTGGGCCGGTAGTGGTCCGGGAAGCGGCTGCCGTCGCGCCACACCGGCCGCACGCGCAGGCCCATCCGGACCTGGTCGTACGGAATGCCGCCGATGCGCGCGTGCAGGGCCAGGTCCGCGCCGTCCAGGGCGATGTGCGCGTACACGTACGGCACCTCGATGTCGAGGTTCTTCGCCTTGATGTTGACGATGCAGAAGGTGGTGACCGTCCCGTCGGGGCCGACCTCGACCTGGTCGCGGGTGGCCACGCCGCAGGTGGGGCAGGCGCCGCGGGGTGGTACGTAGACCTTGCGGCAGGACGGGCACCGCTCGCCGACCGTGCGGCGCTCGGCCAGGGCGGCGAGGTAGCGGGACTGGGCGCGGCCGGGCGCGTAGGTGTAGTCGAGGCGGGCGGGGGTGGTGATGCCGGTGACGGGGTCGGCGAACTCTCCGGTGTGGGGTACTGGTTCGCTCGCCTCCCCGCCCTCGTACGGCTCGAAGCACGCGATGTCCGTGATGGCGCCCGTACGCTCCCGGGCCCACCGGACCCGTACCCGCATCCCGGCGCGCACCGCGTCCGGCCCGGCCGCGTCCAGGACGTGCAGCAGCGCCGTGTCCGCGCCGTCGAGGCGGACCAGCACCCAGGCGAACGGCGTGTCCAGCGGCTGGTCGCGGCGCGGGGCAGGGTTCCAGGCCCAGGTGGTGACGGTGCCGGTGGTGCCGACCTCGGCGAGGTCGCGTATCTCCTCGGCGGTGACCGGGTCGTACTCGACGGGCGGCACCAGCACCCGCCCGTCCGCGGTCCGGACGCCGAGGACGGTCCGCTCGCGCAGCCCGGTGAGGAAGGCGCTCTGCACGGGCCCGAGCGACCGGGTGAAGGGGAACTCCACGACGAGGGGCGCCGAGAGCGCTTCGGGGGTGCCGGAGGTGGGTGTCAAGAGGAGCTCCTCGCTTCCGTACGGGGTCGGATGCGGACGCGGCAGGTGGTCCGGGAGCGGCAGGGGCATGCCGCAGCAGCCGGCCGCCGCACAGGTCACGCGCGCCGGAAGACGGGCGGCCGTTTCTCGGCGAAGGCCCGGGAGCCCTCCTTCGCGTCGGCCGTGGCGAAGACCGGCCAGCCGCGTTCCAATTCGGCCTTCAGCCCGTCCTCCTCGGTCATCCCGGCGGTCTCGTAGACGGACGCCTTGACCGCCTCGACGGCGAGCGGTCCGCACGCGTTGATGCGCCCGGCGATCTCCAGCGCCGTGCCGAGCGCGTCGCCGTCCGGCACGACGTGGCCGATCAGGCCGATGCGGGCGGCCTCCTCGGCGGTGTACGGGCGTCCGGTGAGCAGCATTTCCAGGGCGTGGGTGCGCGGGATCTGGCGTGGGAGGCGGACCGTCGAGCCGCCGATGGGGAACAGCCCGCGCCGCACCTCGAACAGCCCGAACGTGGCGCCGCACCCGGCCACCCGGATGTCGGTGCCCTGGAGGATCTCCGTACCACCGGCGACACAGGCGCCTTCGACGGCGGCGATCACGGGTTTGCGCGGGCGGTGGTGGCGCAGCATGGCCTTCCAGTGGAGGTCCGGGTCGGCTGCCAGGCGGTCGCGGTACGGCTCGCCGTCCATGCCGCGGCCCGCCAGCGCCTTGAGGTCCATGCCGGAGCAGAAGGCGCCGCCCGCGCCGGTGAGCACGATCGAACGTACGCCGTCGTCCTCGTCGGCGGCGGTCCAGCCGTCGTACAGGCCCACCAGCATCGGCAGCGACAGCGCGTTCTTCGCCTCCGGCCGGTTGAGGGTGAGCACCAGGGTCGCGCCGTCGCGCGTCACCGTCAGATGTTCGGTCCCGCCCATGCGTCCTCCCGTCCGTACGGTCGCGTACCGGACCCGTCCGCCGCCGTCCGGCCGGAGCCGGTCCGCGGCGGAACGTAGAACAGGTTGCAGGAGCCCGGGGCCGACTTCAAGAGTTTCCTGACAGTCAGTCAGTTTCCGTTGCTCCGCCCCTTCCCCCGTGTGCCGCGCGGCGCTCTAATGACCGCGGACCGACGCCGCCGCCCGCCTGGAGGAGACGTGGAATACAACCTCGCCGATCTGTTCGAGTCGGTCGTCGACACGGTTCCCGGCCGGGAGGCACTGGTCCACCTGGATCATCCGGGTACGGGCGCGGAGCGCCGGCTGACGTACGCGGAGCTGGACCGCGCGGCCAACCGGCTCGCCCACCACCTGCGCGACCACGGCGTCACCCCGGGCTCGCACGTCGGCCTGCACCTCTACAACGGCGTCGAATACGTCCAGGCCCTCTACGCCTGCCTGAAGATCCGCGCAGTTCCCGTGAACGTCAACTACCGCTATGTGGAGGACGAGTTGGCGTACCTCTACCGGGACGCCGATCTGGTCGCGCTGGTCTTCGACGCCGAGTTCACCGGCCGGGTCGCCGCCGTTCTGCCGCGCACGGAGCGGCTGCGCCATCTCGTACGGGTGGGCACGCCGCCGCCCGGCGCACCGGAACCCGCCATCGCGCCGGTTCCGTTCGCGCAGGCCGAGGCGTCCGGCTCGCCCGACCGGGACTTCGCGCCGCGCTCCGGCGGCGACCGGCTCGTCATCTACACCGGCGGCACCACCGGCATGCCGAAGGGCGTGATGTGGCGGCACGAGGACATCTTCTTCTCCGGCATGGGCGGCGGCGCGCCCACCGGCGAGCCGGTACGGCGCCCCGAAGAGCTGGCCGAACGCGTCGCCGCGGGCGGGGAGGGCCTGGTCTTCTTCCCCACTCCCCCGCTGATGCACGGCACCTCCACCCTCACCGCGTTCATCGCCTTCCACTTCGGCCAGAAGGTGGTCCTGCACCGCAAGTACGTGCCGGAGGAGGTGCTGCGCACCATCGAGCGCGAGAAGGTGACCAGTGTCTCGCTGGTGGGCGACGCGATGCTGCGCCCGCTCACGGACGCGCTGGCGGGCCCGCTGAAGGGCACCGACTGCTCCTCGCTGTTCAGCGTCAGCAGCTCCGGGGCGATCCTCTCGGAGACCGTACGGGCCCAGTTCGCCGCGCTGGTGCCGGGTGCCCTGCTGCTCAACAACTTCGGCTCGTCGGAGTCGGGCTTCAACGGCACCGCCACCGAGGACTCCGGGCCGGACCGGGGCTTCCGGTTGCGCGTCAACGCGCACACGGCTGTGGTCGACCCGGCGTCCCCGGCGCACGCCCCGGTGGCGGCCGGCGAGGTGGGGCGGCTGGCGTTGCGCGGACACGTACCGCTGGGCTACTACAACGACCCGCGCAAGACCGCCGAGACGTTCTTCGAGGCGGACGGCGAGCGGTGGGTGCTGCTCGGCGACATGGCCACCGTCGACGAGGCGGGCATCGTCACCGTCCTCGGGCGCGGCTCGCAGTGCATCAACTCCGGCGGCGAGAAGGTCTACCCGGAGGAGGTCGAGCAGGCGCTGAAGGCCCATCCGGACGTGTACGACGCGCTGGTGGCCGGTGTGCCGGACGCGCGCTGGGGCAGCCGCGTCGCCGCGGTCGTACAGCTGCGGAAGGGGGCCGGGCCGCTGGGCCCGGAGGCGGTGCGGGAGCACTGCCGGGCGCGGCTGGCCGGCTACAAGGTGCCCCGTTCGATCGTCTTCACCGACCGCATCCGGCGCTCCCCGAGCGGCAAGGCGGACTACCGGTGGGCGAAGGCGGTGGCGTCCGGTGCGGGCGCCCCATGAAGCCCGTCGTCTCGGCACAGGCCCGGTGAGCCCGTCGCTCCCCGGCACGGACCGGGCTCCGGCCGCCGCCCCGACGGCGGCCGGAGCCCCTGACCGGCAGGCTCATCCGGTACGGCGGTGGAGATGGCGCGGCCCACACACCCGGGAACGGGTGTGCGCCGCGCCGGGCCGGGGTATGACGGAGAGTTTCTTGGCCATGAGGAGTTCTCCTGGATGGGAAGAAGGGGACACCCGCACGGTTGCCCACACCCCGCGGCGGGTCGACAACCGGTCCCCCGGCTTCACCCGCTTGGCACACGCCGCGCCGCCCGAATGCAGCAAGCCGGGGGCGGTGCGGAGGGTGGGAAGACGCCCCGCGGCGGCTCTACGCTGGGGCATGGACTTCGACGGCGTGGAGCCCGGTGACGCCCGTCCCGGTGGGTACGACTCGCGGGTGCGGCTCGATCCCGGGGCGCGCGATCCCCGCTCCCGCCCGGACCCGCTGTGCGCGGCGGGGCCGGTGGTGCCCGTCCTGCTGCCGGGCGGTGTGACGGCCTGGCTGGTGACCCGGCATCAGGCCGGTAAGGCGGTGCTGGCGGACAGCCGCTTCGTCAAGGACATCGGGGCCTGGCGTGCCTGGCGCAGCGGCGAGGTCCCGCGCTCCTGGCCGCTGGCGCCGCTGCTGACCGTCGCGAACATGACCACCGCGACGGCGGGCGACCACACCCGGCTGCGCGCGCCGCTGGCCCGCGCCTTCACCACGCGCCGCGTGGCGCGGCTCCGGCCGCGTGTCGAGGAGCTGACCGGGGAACTGCTGGACGGCCTCGCCGCCGGCCGTCCGGCGGACCCGGTCGAGCTGCGCGCCCGCTTCGCCCACCCGCTGCCGATACGGGTCATCTGCGAGCTGTTCGGCGTGTCCGACGACCGCCGCCCCCGGCTGCGATCGCTGTGCCAGGCCCTGTTCGGCGCCCCGGCGGGGCCTGCCGAGGCCCTGGCCACCCACCGCGAGCTGCGCGCCGCGCTCGCCGCCCTGCTCCGCGCCAAGCACGACCACCCCGGGGACGACCTGACGAGCGCGCTGGTGGCCCCCGGCCAGGAGCTCAGCGGGACCGAGCTCGTCGACACGCTCCTGCTGATGATCGTCGCGGGCCATGAGACCACGGTGAACCTGCTGGTCAACGCCGTGTACGCGCTGCTGGCCCACCCTGGTCAGCTCGCCCTCGTACGCGCTGGGCAGGTGCCCTGGAGCGCGGTGGTCGAGGAGACGCTGCGCTGGGAATCGCCGGTCGCCAACTTCCCGTTCCGCTACGCGCTGTGCGATGTGGACATGGCCGGCCGGACCATCCGCGCGGGCGACGCGGTGATGCTGTCGTACACCGCGTTCGGCCGCGATCCGCGGCAGCACGGGCCTGGGGCGGACCGTTTCGACATCACCCGGCCGCCCGCCCGCCACCTTGCCTTCGGGCACGGAATCCACCACTGCCTCGGTGCCCCGCTCGCCCGTCTGGAGGCGGCCGTCGCCCTGCCCGCGCTCTTCGACCGCTTCCCCGGCCTCGCCCTGCACGACCCCGGTCAGCCGCCGCTCCGCCGCCCGTCCATGATCTTCAACGGCCTACGGGACCTGCCGGTCGTCCTCGGCCCGCCCGGGGACTCATGACGCCCGGCCTGCCTCCTCGGCACCGCACACCGACCGTACGGAACGGGCCAGCGCCACCGTGTGCAGGGCGTCGAGGGCCCGCTCATGACGTACGTCCGCGGCGGCGCCCACGAGGGAACGGAGGCAGCGCGGCGACGTACGGGCCGCGCCGGAGGCGGCGATCGCCCGTACCAGCGCGCCGTTGACACGGTTGATCTCCGCACGCACCTCGCCGAGATCCGGCCGCCGGGTGGGTGCCTGCGCCGGGTCGGCGGCCCAGCGGCGGTGCAGCCCGCGCTGCACGGTCTTGTTCGCCTCGATCTGGTCCCGGAAGATCCGCGCGGTCCGCCGCGGATCGGTACCCAGTGCGGCGGCCTGCCGCGCCACGGCGTCCAGCACCTGCCGCTCGCGCACCGGGTCGTCGACCGGGCTGCCGGTCCCCCACTTCGCGGCGGCCACCAGGTCGGCGGTGGCGAGGCGTTGGGCGGACAGGTCGGCCAGGGGGCGCAGGGCGTGCGCCTCGCTGTGCGCCGCCGACGGGGCCGCGCCGGCCGTCGGGGCGGCGGTGAGGAGGACGGTTGCGGCGGCGCCCGTGGTGAGCAGCCGGCGCAGGGAGGTACGTATCTTCCGTGCCACGGTCGGGCCTTCCGTTACCGGGAGTTGACCGGGCAATCCTATGAGGGAACGTGGCCGGGGTGGGTGCGCGCACCCGCCCCGGCCGTGTAAAGCGCCCTCAGCGCCGCGCCGTCAGGATGCGGTGCTCGAAGCGGGCGAAGGCGGCCTCCTGCTTCCATTCGAGGGCGGCCTTGAGGTTCTTGGCGAGGAACCGCTTGCAGGCCGTCTGCGGCGGTCCGGCTCCGGGGCGGTTCTTACGGCAAGGTGCCGAAAGCTCGTAGCCGCGCGCCCCGTTGCCCCGATCGGCCCACAAGCCGCGGCCCGGCAGGAAAGCGTGCTCCAGCGAGGCGCGGGCCAGGTCCTTCAGCTCGCGGTACCGCAGGCCGTAAGTGGTGGCCGCGAAGCGGTACTCGCTGCTGATGTCGCTGCGCGAGATCCCCGGGTCGTCCGTGGCGAGCACGACCGGCACCCCGAAGTGCCGGTAGAGCGGGAACGGGTGGTCGGCGCCGGTGACGCCGAGGATCTGCCGGTTGCTCGTGAACGGCACCTCCACGGCGATGTTGCGCCGGGCCATGGTGCGCAGCAGCCCGGCCGCGTTGTCCTCGTGGGCCACGTCGACACCGTGCCCGATGCGCTCCGCGTGCCCGGTCCGCACCGCCTCGTTGATGTGGAAGCGCAGGTCCTCGGGCTTGACCAGGCCGGGGGCGAGTTCCCCGGCGTGCAGGGTGAGGTGGGCGCGCGGATAGACGCGGTGCAGGTGATCCAGCATCCGCATGTGGAGGCGGTAGTCGCGCAGCGCGGTCGCCCCGTACTCCGGCTGTACGAGGTTGACCGCCACGTACCGGTGGTCGCGTTCGGCGAGGCGCATGCCGAGGGCCAGCTGCGTGAAGACGCGCGCGGGTGTGCTGCCGCGCATCACCTCGTAGATGTACCGGACGGTCATCCGGCAGCCGGGTCCCGGGCTGCGGGTGCCGCAGCCCGCCGCCTTGCGGAACTCCGCGGTGCTCCTGTCGGTCTCCCGTCCCGCCTCGCGCACGAGCTCGTCCAGCTTGCCGCCGGCCAGCAGGAGTCGGTGCATCCGGCCCGGGTCCGCGTGGTGGCCGATCCGGTCGGCGAGCTTCTTGGCGCCGGACGAGGCGGGCGTCAGCATCGTCTCCAGGTGGAACTGGTTCTGCCGGGCCGCCGTGGTGGCCACGTCGGCCAGCAGTGCGCCCTTGTGGCGCCGCTCGACCTCCTCGAACTTCCCGAAGGTGGCGAAGAAGTGATCGTGCCCGGACTCGCCGGACGCGGACGAGAAGTCCTGCATCGACCAGGCCCGCAGGATGCGCTGGTGGAAAGCGCGGTCGGTGCGCGCCTGCACGGCCGGCCGGGTACCGGGCCCGCACGGGGCGGGGCGGGCGGTCATCGTCTTCGTCCCGATGCACAGTCCGTCGTTCCCGGCCAGCTTGATCAGCAGCTCGGTCGAGGCCGCGCCGGAGAGGTGGTTGTGCAGGTCGCCGCCCTTGGGCAGGCCGCGGAAGAAGGCGCGCAGCGCGGCGGGCCGGTCCCTGATCGCGGTGAGGTGGGCGTCGATCCGGCGCTCGGTGCCGGTGGGGGCGGCGGCCCCGCGCGGCAGGTCCGGGACCGAGGCGTACGCGTCCGGAGCGGCCGTACCCGGGCCGCGCGGGGCCGCGAGCGCGGGGGACGGCAGCAGCGGCAGTACGGCCAGCAGGCCCGTACCCACGACGAGCGGGACGGGCCGGCGGCGCCTTCGGCGAGGGCGTGGGGTGATGATCACGCGCTCATCCTGGCCGCCTCGGCGGCCCCGATGGCAACGGCGGGCGGGCCTGCGCCTCTCTGGGTGAACGGAAATCCGCCAATCCGCGGGTGATCGCGGGGCCGGGGGCCGGCCGCGGCGGCCGGCCCCCGGCTGCCGGTCACCCCACCCTGGTCATCGCGGAGTCGTAGCCTCCGCCGCCCGGGTAGACCCACGCTCCGGTGAGGCGGTTCCCGTCCGCGGCGAAGGTGCCCCGGAAGTACGCGGGTGAGCCCTTCTCGCCGCCCCAGATGGTCAGGGTGTCGCCTTCGATCTCGTACACATAGTCGAACGTCTGGCCCTGGCTCCCGTAGAAACGGGACGTGATCTCGTCCCCCGGGGTTTCCGCCCCGAAGGGATGCTCGCGGCCGATCACCTCCATGCCGGTGACCGGCCGCCCGTGCTGCGTCAGGTCCACGTCCTGCACCAGGAAGTGACCGCCGTCCAGCCACCGGTAGGTGACGGTGCCCTCCGTACCGCCCTCGACCTGCCAACGGCCCACCAGCCGGTCCAGCGCCTTGACCTGCTCGTCCGGTCCCACACCCTGCTCCGTCAGCTCCGTCATGCCGTTTCCGCCTCTCCGTCCGCGCCTGTCGCGCCACCGCAGCGCGCCGTGGCCGGGTACGTACGGGCTTCGCGCCCTGCCCGCCACGGCGCCTTACGCACATACGACCGGCGGTCCCGCGAAAAGGAATCGGCGCGCGAAGGTGACGTGGGCCACTTAGCGGCGGATCATCCGTGAACGTCGTCGGGCGCCACGGCGTCCGGGAGTCCGAGGGCCGGCAGCAGGTCCGGCGCGAAGGTGGTGATCTCCGCGATCCGGCCGTCCTCGACGCGCAGCACGTCGATGTTGACCGGGGTGTACGCCGGCGCCCCGGGCGTCCGCGCGTAGTTCACCACGGCCGGCTGCCGGTTGACCGCGACCGGCACGGCGTACCAGTCGCCCCACACCTGATCGCCCTCCAGAGCCGCACGCCACATGGCGATGATGGCCGTACGCCCGTCGAACACCAGGTGGGCGGGCGGCATGGTCTGCCGGGCGTCCTCGCGCAGCAGGGCGGTCAGAGCGTCGATGTCGGCGGCCCGGGAAGCCGCGACGAACCGCTGGAGGAGCGCGCGTTCGGCCTCGCTGGGGCCGGTGGCTCCCCGGCCCCAGTCGGCGCGCCGCTCGGGCAGCCGCTCGCGCAGCGTGGCGCGGGCGCGCTGCAGCGCGCTCTTGACCGCGGCGGTGCTCAGGCCGAGTGCCCCGGCCGTTTCCGCGGCGGGCAGGCCCACCACATCGCGCAGGATCAGCACGGCCCGCTGCCGGGGCGGCAGGTGCTGGATCGCCGCCAGGAAGGCCAGTTCGATGGTTTCCCTGGCGATCGCCGCGGCTTCCGGGCCGCCGTCGGCCGGTGCGGCCAGGTCCAGCAGGGCGTCCGGGTACGGCTGGAGCCAGGTGACCTCGGCCGGTGCGGAGCGCGTCGCCGTGCCCGTACCGTCGACCGCCACCGCGATCTCCCGGGAGCGGGCGGGACTGGCCAGCGCGTCCAGGCAGGCGTTGGTGGCGATCCGGTACAGCCATGCCCGGAACGTCGCCCGCCCCTCGAAGCCCCGCCGCCGGTGCCAGGCCCGCAGCAGCGCCTCCTGCACCAGGTCCTCGGCGTCGGTGAAGGAGCCGAGCATGCGGTAGCAGTGCACCCGCAGTTCATGCCGGTAGCGCTCGGCGAGCCGCGCGAACGCCTCCTCGTCCCCGTCCCGGACCGCGGCCTCCGCCTGCGCGTCCACCCCGTGCGGCGCAGCGCCCGCACGCCCTCTCGTCCCCACGGCCGTCCCCTTCCCCTCCCCGGCACCGTGCGCGCACCGCCGTCCGCCCGGCGGGGTTACGGCCGGGCGGACGGCGGCGGCAGTGACACCTGGGAGTATGCAGGGTCGCCGGGAGCGGGACGGGGCGGGGGCGGAGGGGGGCCGGTCAGTTCCGGTCCGACACGCTGTTGACGCCCACGTTGGCGTTCTTGGGGAGGCCGTCGAGCGGGAAGAGGAAGCCGTCCTTCGAGGGGAGTTGGACCTGCCCGTGGCTGCCGGCGGCGGGGCGGTCGCCCGGCTCGTCGTCCGAGTCGGCGTGGGCCACGGCGGGCAGGACAGCGCCGGACAGGGCCAGGGCGGCGAGGAGACCGAGCGCCGCCCGCGCGGTCGTACGAAGCGATGTACGCATGGTGATCCTTTCGGAGGTTGCGGTCAGCGCACCACGGAAGGACGGCACCGCTCCGCCATTGGGCCGGCCGTGGGCGCGCCCGGCACCCGTACGACGGGACGTCGCACCCCGGGCCGCCCCGAACCGCCCCGGCCCGCCGCGTCTCAGGGCCCCGGGACCAGGAACGTCCGTACCGCGTCCAGGAACTCCAGCGGGCGCTCCTCGTGGACGAGGTGTCCTGCGCCCTCGACCGTGACGAGGCGGCAGTCCGGGATGCGCTCGGCCATGTCGTGGAGGTGCTGTTGCGGAATGTGGCTCGTGGGGCCACCCGCGATCACCAGGGTCGGTGCGGTGATCTTCGCCAGGGCGTCCCACCAGACCGGGTCCGGCGCGTTGCGCAGCGCCACCACGGCGACCTTGGCCTGCCAGTCGAACCCCAGCAGCCCCGGCGGCGGCTCGGGCACCTCCTGCGGCGGATCGCCCGGCCGGGGCGGCGCCGCCTCCTCCACCACCAGCCGTTCCACCAGCTCGGGCCGGGCGGCGGCCAGCAGCAGCGCGACCATGGCGCCGAGCGAGTGGCCGATGAGCGCGACGGGCCCCAGACGCAGCTCCTGCAGGAACCCGGCCACATCGTCACACCAGCGCTCGAAGCCGTACTCCCCCGGCCGGTCGCTGGCACCGTGCCCGCGCAGATCCAGCGCGTACACCCGGTGGGTGGTGGCGAGCTGGCCGACCACACCGCGCCAGTCCTCACCGTCCTCGCCGAGGCAGTGCAGCAGCACCGCCGGGGGCGCGTCCGCGTCACCCCAGCACCGGTACGCCAAACGGACGTCGCCGACCTGCACCTTCTGAACGTCACTCATGCGCTCGAAGCTACCCGCGCGGCACCGTGTCACGCCCCTTGACGCGTTCGCCGCCCGCTGATTACTTGGACCGCACTCAGCAACCGAATGATCGGTCGGGATACGGAACGGTGACGGACATGCCGGATGCGGACAACAGGGGTGAGCGGCGGGAGACGGGGGCCGGGACGGGGAGGGGGGCGAAGGCCGGTGCGGGCCCGGCCGGGTCCCGTACGGGGGCGGCCGACGCCGGTGCGGGCCCGGCCGGCGCCCGTACGGAACCGTTCGACGCGGTGCGGCGGCTGTCCACCGAGGAGTTGCGGGACCGGCAACTGGAACGGCTGCGCGCCTCGTTGCGGCATGCCTACGAGAACGTCCCGTTCTACCGGCAGTCCTTCGACCGGGCCGGCGTCCACCCCGAGGACTGCCGGTCGCTCGGCGACCTCACGCGTTTCCCGTTCACCGTGAAGGACGACCTGCGGGCCAACTACCCCTTCGGCAGGTTCGCCGTCCCCCAGGACGCCGTGCGCCGCATCCACGCCTCCAGCGGTACGACCGGCCGCCCCACGGTCGTCGGCTACACCGAGCACGACCTGTCCGTCTGGGCCGAGGTCGTGGCCCGTTCGATCCACGCGGCCGGCGGCCGGCCCGGCCACAAGGTGCACATCGCGTACGGCTACGGCCTGTTCACCGGCGGCCTCGGCGCGCACTACGGCGCCGAACGCCTCGGCTGTACGGTCGTCCCGGCCTCCGGCGGCATGACCGCCCGGCAGGTGCAGATCATCCGCGACTTCCGGCCCGAGATCATCATGGTGACGCCGTCCTACATGCTCACCCTCCTCGACGAGTTCGAGCGCCAGGGCGTCGACCCGCGCACCACCTCCCTCCAGGCCGGGATATTCGGCGCGGAGCCGTGGACGGAGGAGATGCGCCGGGAGATCGAGGAGCGCTTCGCCATCGACGCGGTGGACATCTACGGCCTCTCGGAGGTCATGGGTCCCGGAGTCGCCCAGGAGTGCGTGGAGACCAAGGACGGGCTGCACATCTGGGAGGACCACTTCTACCCGGAGGTGGTCGACCCGATCACCGGCGAACCGCTGCCGGACGGCGAGCACGGCGAACTGGTCTTCACCTCGCTGACCAAGGACGCCCGCCCCGCCTTCCGCCGCATGGAGAAGGTCACCGGCCGCTGCGACGACATGATCATCCTGCGCGGTGTGAACCTCTTCCCCGCCCAGGTCGAGGAGATCGTGCTGCGCACCCCGGGCGTCGCACCCCACTTCCAGCTGCGTCTGACCCGCGAGGGCCGGATGGACCACCTGACCGTACGGGCGGAAGCGCGCCCGGACGCCACCCCCGAGGCACGCACGGCCGCCGTCGGCCACATCGCCCGCGGCATCAAGGACGGCATCGGCGTCTCCGTAGCCGTGGAAATCGTCGACCCGGAAACCCTGGAACGCTCCGTCGGCAAGCTGAAGCGCATCATCGACATGCGGCCCTGATACGGGGCGTCAGGGGCCGAGGCGCCCGCCCCGCCTTCCGCCGCATGGAGAAGGTCACCGGCCGCTGCGACGACATGATCATCCTGCGCGGTGTGAACCTCTTCCCCGCCCAGGTCGAGGA
>NZ_JOCQ01000085.1 GCF_000720725.1 Streptomyces rimosus subsp. rimosus | reverse complement strand
CCCCCCACCTTCACCCCCTCCCGATTTCCTCCTCCGGACCCCCACCGAATCCGCCACACATGGAGAGCAGACAACCCGTGGGATCTCGCGTCAAAGGCCACCGAGCCGCCCACCGCCGTCGAGCGGCGGTGGCCCTGGCCGGTGCGGTCTGCGCCGTCGGCCTGACCGCGACCACCGCCGCCCCGGCTCTCGCGGACACGAACGTGCCGCTGAACAACGGGCAGTGCAACTTCGGTGCCGACAACATCAAAGAGACCCCGTGGTCGCTCCAGCGACTCCTCACCAAGCAGATGTGGGCGTACGGAAACGGCAAAGGGGTCAAGGTCGCCGTCATCGACACGGGTGTCGACGCCGGCAACAAGCAGGTGAAGCCGGCCCTGGCCTCCGACGGGCAGAGCTTCACGGGCGGCAAGGCCACCGACGACCAGGTCGGCCACGGAACCAAGGTCGCAGGCATCATCGCCGCCCAGCCGGCAGCCGACTCGGGTTTCTACGGCATCGCGCCCGGCGCGCAGATCCTCCCGCTCCAGCAGACGGACAAGGAGAAGGGCGGCACCGCCGAAAACCTCGCCAAGGCCATAGACGCCGCCGTCAAGGCGGGCGTCGACATCATCAACATCTCCCAGGGCACGGCGGCCGACCCGAAGTTCCTCCCGACCCTCCGGCAGGCGGTCGACAAGGCCGAGCAGGCGGGCGTCCTGATCGTCGCCTCGGCGGGCAACGGCGGCGCGGACGGCGCCGAGAAGGAGATGTACCCCGCCGCGTTCCCGAACAGCAACGTCATGGCGGTCGCGGCATCCGACCGCAACAACGAGCGCGCACCCTTCTCGCAGGCCGGTTCCTTCGTCGACATCGCCGCCCCCGGCGTGGACATGGTCTCCACCGTCCCCAAGGGCGGCAACTGCGTCGACCAGGGCACCAGCTTCGCCGCCCCCTACGCGGCCGGCGCCGCGGCCCTCCTCATCGGCCGCAACAAGGCCCAGCACCAGGAGTGGAAGCCGCGCGAGGTCATCTGGCACCTGGAGAAGACCGCCGAACGCGTCCGCAAGGACCGTGACCACAACATCGGCTGGGGCGTCGTGGACCCGGTAGCGGCCCTGAACGACGCCACCAAGCCCACCGCCGAACCCAAGCCGGACACCAACTCCAACCCGGCCGGCACCGGCGCCAACATCCAGCCTGCCGTCCTCACCATCGGCGAAAGCCCCGAGGAACGGCAGACCCGCATCGCCATCTACATCATCGGCGGCGGCGCACTGGCCGTCGCCGCGGTCGTCGGCACCTCCGTCGCCCTCCGCGACTGGCGCCGAAAGACCGGAACCGGAACACACGGGGAGGCCTGATCATGGGCAGGAATCAAGAGTATGGCGTCGATTTGGACGCGTTGGATCAGGTGGTCAAGGAGTTGAACCACGTGATCAAGGAGATGGGTACTCCTAAGAATCACACGAAGAACAGCACGTATTTGCCCAAGGGTGCGTTGGGTGAGGGGTTCAAGGAGGCGCCGCAGCTCTACATGGCGCACGACAAGATGAAGACTTCCATCGAGGGCCTGGTCGACCTGATCGAAGCCCTGGTTAATCAGTTCGGCGAGAAGTCGCACAAGACCAGGGGTGCGTATCAGGATGCTGAAGCTGAGAACAAGGTCAAAATGCAGTAGTTGTAACAGTGGCACACGAAAAACGTTGAAAGAGGAATTGGGGGACGGCAGATGGCCGCAGACGGCTCCGGCTTCAAGCCGGCGGAGATCAAGGCGCCGAAGGGCTACGAGACGGACGGCAAGCAGGCTTCGTCCGGTGACAACAGGGAGGCACCGAGCGAAATCGGGGCAAGCCGCCCCCAGTTCACCGAGAAGCGGCTTGACGCGCTGAAGCAGATGGTGCAGAACGCCAGTCCGGAGACGGTCGCCGAGGTCGCCGACGGCTGGAAGAAGGTCCGGGTCTCGCTGGTCGGCGAGGACTGGAACAGCGGCATCAAGAAGCAGTTTGACGACGCCGTCACCAAGGTCCTCCAGTCCTGGCACGGTGCGAGTGCCGACGCGTTCGCCAAGGCCGCACAGACGATCAGCGACAACTTCGCGGCCTGTGCTCCGTACCCGCACAACACGGGGCACATCATGGAGCAGATCAGCGATCGCCTCCGAACGGTCAAGGCAGCGGTAGAGGCTGTTCAGAAGCCCTCGTGGCTGGAGCAGAAGGCCGACCGGCTCAACGACTTGGCGCACTCGGACACCGGAAAGGCGGGTGCTATCGGATCGATCGTTCCGGGTGGATCACTCGTCGCCGGCGGCGTCGCAAAGTTGATGGGAGCGGGTGACGGCCGTGACGACTCCGGGCTGAACAAAGCTCTCGGAAACCCGAAGACGAGCATTTACGACGCCATGAACGCGAACCGCGGCAACCTGTCGATCGACAGGGAGCGGGAGCTGGAAGCTGCTCACTACATGGAGCAGCTGGCGACGGTTTACCGGGTGGGTAGCTCGTCGCTCGGAGGAATTCCCCGCGTCGAGAACAAGGAAAAGATCGAGCACCCTGATCCGGGAACGGGAGGCGGCCCGCTGCCAGGCATCGGCGGCTTCGGCCCCACGCCGTCTGCGCCGAAGCCGGGTACTGGCGGCGCCAAAATCCCCGGGCTCAAGGGTGGGGGGTACCAGACTCCGACGCCGTTGGAACCACCTCGGCCTAAGGGAATCAACGGCGGTATCGGAACCTCGCCGACGCCCGCGCCGAAGCCCGTGCCGAATATCGGAACGGGGCTTGATGGCCTCGGTGGCGGCAAGGGCGGCCTGGGGCCAGGAGGCGGAACCGGCCTCGGCGGTGGCGGGTTGGGAGGCGGTGGGCTTCCCGGCGGAGGCGGAAGCCTGGGTTCCGTCGGTGGAAGCGGCCCGTCTGGTGGGGCGCCCGGAATGATCGGCGGCATCGGTGGGACCGGTGGCGGCGCGACCAAGGGCGGCGGTGCGGCCAGGGGCGGTGCCGGAACCGGAGCCGGCGCGCGCGGTACCGGCCGAGCCGGTGGCATGCCGGGCATGGGCGGTGCGGCCGGTGCTGCGGGGCGTGGCGCCGGAGGTAAGGGAGCAGCCGGTCGCGGTGGTCCCCTCGCCCGCCAGAAGGGCGGGGTCGTGGGCGGCGCCGGCAAGAAGTCCGGAGCCGGAGCTCAGGGCGGTTCGGGTTTGCACCGCAGCCGGGGCGGCACGCAGCAGGGCGCAAAGGAAGGGCGGCGCCCGGTGGGGGGAGCGCCGGGTGCACATGGCGCGAAGGGCAAGGACAAGGACCAGAACAACGGGCAGCGTCCTGACTACCTCGTAGAGGATGAGGAGACCTGGACGACGCAACGTAACGTGGCCCCCAGGGTCATTGAGTAGGGTCTTCCCAGCCGGGACCAGGTAGCCGGCGGAACATGATGGGGCCCGCGGTCTTCGGGCTGCGGGCCCCGTCACGTCACTGAAAGGTGTTGTTACGGCATGAGCTTCGCACGAGCGCTCCGTGCGGTGGGCGGCGTGGTAGTGACGGGAGCTTTGCTCTTCGGCACCGCGTCGGTGGCCTCGGCAGATGAGCATAGAGACGCCCAATGGCCTCTGGAGTCATTCGGAGCGGAGCAAGTGTGGAAACAGTCAACGGGTAAGGGCGTTACTGTCGCCGTGATTGATGACGCCGTAAAGGGTGATCATCCTGATCTGCAAGGAAATATTCTTCCCGGGAAGGACTTCGTCAAGGGCGGTACCGCTGACCACGAAAGTGTGAGCGATCACGGCACTAGCATGGCCGCGATCATCGCAGGGCACGGACACGGCGCCGGCAACTCGGACGGAGTCAAGGGCATGGCGCCCGACGCCAAGATCCTTCCGTTGGCAGTACCTGAATTTGGTAACATCGAGAGCTTGGGTGAGGCGGTGCGTTACGCCGTCGATCACGGAGCTTCCGTGATTAACCTGTCGCTCCATCCCCCTTTTATCTCGGAATCTGTGCAGCGTGCACTGGCATATGCTGCCCAAAAAGATGTTCTTCTCGTCGCGGGTGCAGGTAACGATGGGAAGAATGAACTTGGGCCACTGGCTGAAGCGCCAGGGGTAATCACAGTGGGGGCCGTGGACCAGGCGGGAAAAATCTGGCAGAAATCCAACTATGGCAAGGGGCTTCTGCTTACGGCTCCTGGGGTTCATATCAGGTCTGCGGCTGCTACCGAGCCCTATCAGCAGGCATCGGGAACTTCCGACGCCACAGCGTACGTCTCCGCCGCCGCAGCCCTCCTGCGTTCGAAATTCCCCGACCTCACTGCCGGACAGATCGCCAATCGGTTGGTGAAGACCGCCGGTATGGCTCCGAGTCTCGAAGGCACGCAACTTCCCGATCCGCATTACGGTTACGGCTTCATCCGCCCCCTGGGGGCTTTGACGCGAAACATCCCTGCCGGACCCAAGAATGGCCCGTTGAAGGCCCCGGAAGCGCAGTCATCCGCAGGGGCTGACGGAGCGAATGCCGCAGGCGGCAGCAACCAGCAAGCCGGTGTCAAGAAGGACGACGGCATGAGCATGGGTGTCCTCATCGGTATTGCCGCGGGTGTCCTGTTCATCGTTGTCATCATCATCGCGGTAGTCGTCAGCCGTCAGAAGAACCGTCGTAACGGCCCGCCGCCCGGCGGCCCCGGTGGCTGGGGCGGCCCGGGGGGGCCCGGAGGAGCGCCCTACCCGCCGAACGCCTATCAGCAGCAGGCGGGCCCTCCTGGCGCGTACCCGTCGTACCCGCCGCAGCAGCCCCCGCCGCCGCAGTAGCTGCTCAACGCTCGCGCTTAGCGCGCGATGCGACGTACGCGGTACATGGCCCGCAGTCCTCTCGGCTGCGGGCCTTGTGCTTTCGGAACGGCGGCCGTCAGGAGCGCTGGTTATCGGCGCCGCATCGGCGCGGGCATTCTCGCCGTCGGTGCTGTGGCCAAGGCCGGCCAGGTCTGACGCGAGCAGAAGGCGACTGGGGGCAGCGGTGCCGGGGTTTCGCCTTCCGTGATCATCAGCCTTGAGGTGGTCGTGGTGGTGGCCCTGATGGTTACGGCGATTCCGGTGGAAGCATCGGCTACCCGCCGCACCAGCCCGGTCCGTACCAGCCTCCGGGGCAGTAGTCGCAGTGAGAGACGGCAACAAGAAGGGGCCCGCAGTCTGAAGCGGGCCCCTTTTTTGCGTGTTTGGGTGGGGAGGAGCGACACGGCGGTGTGTGCCGTCAGTGATGTGTTGATTGTTCGCTCGTATGAGTGGTGGCGGGTTTTTGCCGGTGTTTGTTCTGTTGCTGTTGGGTTTTTGCTGAGGTGGGGATCGGTTGGTGAGGGGAAGTGGGGAGGGAGTGTTCGGGTTGAGGCGAGGGGTGGGCAGTAGTTTGTGTTCGTAGCCCCTGGGGGCGGGCGATAAAGGTTTCTTCGGGTTGTGTGAGTGGGGTGGTGGGGCGGCGTTTGCAGCGGGGGTGGGGGAGTGGAAGGCTCGCGGCACTTTCAGGAGTTGGCGGTCGTGGTGTTCGCTGATCAGTGTTGCTTGATTGTTCGAGTGGGGGATCTTGATGGGTGATGCTTGCGCGTTCGATGTTGACTTGGACGGGCTTCGGCGTCAGGGGCGCGAGTTCCATGAGATCGGAGCGGAGTTCGGGAATGCCTGTAAGCGGTTGCAGGCGACCCTGGAGGGGCTGGGGGAGCCGTGGAGTGGTGCCGAATTCGCCGAGACGTTCGCGATGATTTATGAGCCGGTCCGGGACGGCATGTTCAAGTCCATGGAGTCGCTTGGAAAGCGGTTGGAGGGGGCGGGGGAGAAATTGCAGGAAATGGCGAGGGCGTATGAGGCTGCGGAGAGGGGTGGGATAGAGCTTGTCGGGCAGGTGTCGCGTTCGCACTCGTCGCCTTGGGGGTTGTGATGGTGGTGCGCGTCCGTAGCGGTGGTGGCCAGTGGCGCTGACGCTGCCGAGTGAGGTCGTGTGGGTGCTCGATCTGCTCGGGTACTCCTGGCCCGAAGCGGACGAGGACAAGCTCATGGAGTGCGGGCGGGCCTGGTTGGAGTTCGCGGCTCAGGCCGGGCGGACCGACGTGCGGGGTGGATCGGTCGCACGAGAGGTCGTGTCCGCCAACTCTGGTGAGGCGGTGAGCCGCTTCTCGGAGACTTGGGAGGGCTTTTCCGACGGGCCGGGTTCTTGCCTTCCCGATGCGCAGGCCGCGGCCCATGTGATCGGGGCTGCATTCGAGGTGGCGGCGGCTGCGGTTTTCGCGGCCAAGGCCGAGGTGATTGTGCAGCTTGTCGTGCTGGCCGTCGAACTCATCTCGGCGCAGGCTGCCGCTCCGTTCACGCTCGGGCTGTCCGAGGTGGGTGCGTTGGGGGTGACTCAGGCCACCCGTCTCATTGTGCGACGGCTCTTGGACAAGCTGAAGCGGGAGGTCGTCGAGGCGATCACCAAGGCGATGGCGGAGGCCGCCGAGAAGGGGGTGAAGGAGATCGCCTCGGAGTTCGTGAAGAAGCAAGCGAAGGACTTCGTGGCGGATTACGCGAAGAAGCTTGTCAGGGACGTGGTTGTCGACCCTGCCAAGGAGAAGGCCACGGACATCGTGACCGGAGCCGGGCAGGACATCGTCCAGCAAGGTGTCGAAAGCCACTTCGGTGCGCGTGCCGGCGTGGACCTGGGGGACACGCTGGACGGCGCGAAGAAGGAATTCGGGAAGCAGTTCGGTGCGGTCGAGGGTGGGGTGTTCAAGCCCGGTGAATACGTCGTCGGAGCACCGAGTGGTCCAGGGGAGAGGGAGGGCGGCTTGGCCGACCTTCTCGATCCCGGGACGCATCGGGACCGGCTTGTCGACGGGGCGACGGAGGCGGGGAGCAACGCCTTGGCGGCGAAGGCGAGGGAAGGTCTTCGGCGGGGGAGGGGGGAAGGAGACGGAGGAGCAGGAGGTGCCGGGAGCGTCGAAGGGGCGGGGGAGCGGGGAGAGGCGCACAGGAGTGGAGAGGGTGGAGCGGGCGGGGGTGCGGGAGGTGGTGTTGCTGAGGACGTGCGTGCTGTCTTCGGCTGATGGTGGGGAGTCGGTGCGGCGAGTAGCGGTGGGGCGTGACCAGTGGTGGCCTGGCCGCCTGACCAACTCGCGCCCGGTTGGCGGGAGGCCGGGGGTAGGGCTCGTGGAGGCGCGCCGTGGTGCCCGCGATCTCGGCTGCTTGAGCCCGGCTGCCATGCGGGGGAAGAACGCATCAGCAGCACGGACGGGGCGAAGAGCTCAGGACGGAGGGCGAAGAGCGAAGAGGTTCCGTTCAGGCCCCTACGGTCAGCGCTCGGTCTGTACGAATCGCTGATGGCGGTCAAAAAATCGCGGCGGCGCCCCCGCAGGCCGGCCCATCCGGCCCGAGATGCCGACTGACCGTTTGCTCCCGACCGGCCGTTCTCAGCCCCTGGACCAGTCCCAACGCCAACTCCCGCCTCAACCCCCACCCCCCGAGCTCCTCACCCAAACACAGCTCGCACAGAATCCTTCGCCCCGTCCGTGACGTCCTGATGGCGGGTGGCGGCGCCGCCGGTTCGGTTGTCGACGTGTTTCTGGGCTGCGTCCAGACCGCGGTTGGTGAGGTCTTCCTTGGCGTGGTCGACGTACGTCTGGGGGTCGGCCAGGCTCTGGGCGCCTTCCTTGAGGCCGTCGACGTATTCGCCAGCCTTTTCCTTGCCGATGTCGGCGGTTTCGCCCCAGTCCATGCCGTCGCGGGCGCCGAAATGGTTCTCGATGCCCTGCTGGGCGATGTTCTGCCCCATTTCCGTGGCGGCTTCGGTGGCCTTCGCCTTGCCCTCTTCGACGACCTTGTCCTTGACGGTCTCCTTGACCGTGTCCTTGACCGTCTTCTTCGCGTAGTCCATCGCCAGCTGCCGGGCTTCCTTGGACACGGCCTTCTTCGCCATCTTCTTGATGGCGTCCATCGTCGCGTGTTCCATGGCCTTGGTGGCGGCCTGGACGACCTCTTGTTTGATCTTGTTCAGGATTTCGCGGACGGCGATCCGGGTGAGCTGTGTGGCGCCCGCCGCGCCGGCTTCGGAAAGGCCGAACGTGAACGGGGCGGCGGCCTGTGCGGCGATGAGTTCCACGGCGAGCATGACGAGCTGCGCGATGATCGCGATCTTGCCGGTGAGTACGGCGATGGCCGCCGCGTCGAAGGCCAGGGCGATGACTTCGGCGGCGAGCTGGGCGTCGCGCAGATAGTGGTCGGAACCGGAGCTGCCGGAGAAAGCGCCCCATTCCTTGCTGAATCCCTCGACCGCTTCGCCCGTATTGGCCGCGACCACCTCATTTGCTGCCGACGTGCCCTGCGAGGACGACTGCTCGACCTGGGCGGCGAAGGTGCGCCAGGTCTCCGCGCACTTGAAGAGTGCGTCCTCGTCGGCCTCCGGCCAGTCGTACCCGAGGAGTCCGAGGACCCAGGCAACCTCGCTCGGCAGTGTCAGTGACACAGTGATCGTCCCCCGTGCGGTAGCAGCCGTGTGCGGCTGGAGAGTCGTTCGCGATCTTGGTGTTGGTGCTGATCAGGGCGTGGAGTGGGCTTTTGGGAGAGAGGCCGGGGCGGGCGCCGGGGGCGGTTGGCCGTGCAGGCGCCGTATGGGGGGCAGTGGTCGGCCGAGGTCCGTCGGGTGGGGACTGCCCGCGGCCCGAGCCTCGCTCGTACGCGCGTGAGGCGCGTGGCCTCCCTGACGGCGCCGACGGTTCCGCCGGCTGCGCCCCGTAGCGTCGCGACCGCGTGCCTTAGATGGCGGGACGCTGAACCGAGCTGACGACGTGTACGCCCTGTTCGTCGGACGCCGTGTACGTACGGGCCATGCCCTGGAGTTTGTCGCCGATGTCTTCGAGGCGTTCGCCCAGTGAATCCATGGATTCGAACATGCCGTCGCGGATCGGTGTGTAGATGGTGTCGAAGGCGGCGCCGAAGTCCGCGTCCTCCCAGGGCTTTCCGAGGCCCTCCAGGTCGTCCTTCAGCTTCTTGGCGGCCTTGCCGAACTCCGTGCCGATGTTCACGAACGCGTGGCCCTGTGTGCGCAGCACGTCGGGATCTACGTCGAATGCCTTGTCCGCCATCACGGCCCCCGTCATTGCCCTGTCATTCGTGCTTGGCGCGTTTCACTCTCGACACGTCCAGCGTGGCCACTTTATGTGCTCTTAACGGAGGCATGTCAAGGCGGCCCAATGGGGGAGTCGCCGGGTTGACGGCGGGCCTTCGCCAAGGGACAGCGGTGACGAAAGTGGGGGCAACGGGGCGCTGGTGGTGAGCGGTTGGGAGCCGGGGCGCGGTGAATTCGCTCGAATACGGGTCGAAAATTGGGGGATTGCCCGGGGTGGAGTGTGGTGGCTCCTCGGAATGCGGGGCCGGTGGGGAGTGGTGCGGACGGGGAAAGAGGTGGTTAAGTTTCGGTACCTGCCCGGTCAAGCGGTTGTGTTCCTCGGCGCACGGCGCACGGCGCACGGCGCACGGGGCCACGGGGCACGGAGCACCGAGCACGGGGCGCGCAGGCGACCGCCGTACGCCTCGCCGGGCGTACGGCTCCGGCCGCCGTCGTCCGGTGACGTGGCTCCCGGCCGTACGAGCACCGAGCAGCCGCCAACCGTTCCGGGCAGATGAACTGTCCTCCACAGCAACTCGGTCCCTCCATGCCAACGCAGCCCTTCATACGTACGCGCTCCCCGGCCCGATGGCGCTCCTCCGCGGGCAGGGTCATCGGTGCCGGCCTCGTTCTCGCCGGGTTGTTCTTCGGCGGGATGACCGCTGCAGGCATGGGTTATTCCAACGGGCACAAGGGCGACGCCGGCACGCTGACCGTCCGGGAGTGCCGCACGCAGTTCGAGCGCGCCGGCTCGTCCCGGCACCGGCACGCGCGGCCCGTCGACACCTGCACCGGTACCTTCCGCGCCGAACGGGGCGGCGCGGCCGTCGAGGACGCGACGGTGGAGACCCCGGCCAAGTTCGAGCCGGGCACGGAACTGGCGGTCCAGAAGACGGACTACAGGTTCGTCATGATCGACGAGCAGTGGATCTGGCGGAGCCTGGCGATCGTCTGTGTCGCGGTGTGCGCGGTCGTGGCGGGTCTGTTCTGTCTGCTGACCGGATTCGGCAGTCGTCGCGGTCCGGGATTCCGGGAGGCTTGGCGTCGTGTGCCGGGTGGAGCGGTGGTCCGCTGTGTCCTGGCCGGGGTCGGCGGACCGGCCGCCCTCGGTGCCGGGGCCGCGTTGCTCGTGGACGGGATCGTCTGATGCGGTCCACGACGGATCACCGCGGGCCGCTCGCGTCGATCGGGCCGCTCGCGTCGATCGGGTCGCTCGCGTCGATCGGGGCGCTGCGCCGGGTGCCGGCGGCGGTGGCCAGCCGCCGTGATGTCGCCCGCTACGTGCTGGGGCGTGCCGTCGGGCTCGTCCTCCTGGTACTGGGGGTGATGGTCGGGGTGATCTCGGCCAAGGAGGCGGCCCTCGCCGCCGGATTCACGGGGGTTCACGGCACGTACACGGTTGAGGAGTGCCACGAGCGCTACCCGGCCGCCGGCAGTGGCCGCCACGCAGGCAAGACGATCAGCTGCACCGGTGCCTTCCGCCCCGGCAGGGACGAGGATAGTGGCGGCGGCACGGGCGGCACGGGCGGCACGGGCGGCACGGGCGGCACGGGCGGCACAGGCAGTACCGGCAGCACGGGTAGCACCGGCAGTACCGGCCGTGTCAATCCGTTCGGTACCTTCCACCCCGACGCGGTGTACCCGCCGGGTACCCGGGTCCCTGTCCGGACCGGGGACGGTGCGATGTACGTCGTCGCCGGGTGGAAGCAGGCATGGGGCGGCCTCGCCGGGGTGGCGGTCGCGCTGCCGATGCTCGCGGCGGGTGCGTTCTGCCTGTTGACCGGCTTCGGCGCGCGCTGGGGACGGTCGTTCGCGGACAGCTGGGACGGGCTGCCAGGTGGGCTTGTGCTGCGCCCGCTGCTGCTGTCCGTCGCCGGGATGGGCATCCTTGGTGCAGCCGTCTTTCTCTTTTTGCAGCATTACGGGTGACGCTGCGGGCCGCCTGGCCGACCGGGCGGGTGCGTACGGGCCGTAGGCTCGGGCACGTCGCAGAAGCCCGTACACCCGGCACGCGTCGGCATGTTCCGCATGCCGGTGCGCGCCTCGCTCGTCCCGCTCCTCCGCACGCCCCTGGAAAGGATCGCTGACCATGGCAGCACAGTCGGAACACACCAGGTCAGGCGCGTCCCCTGCGTCCAGTGGGAGCGATGTGCCGGGTGTGCGGGACGGGGTGAAGCGTGGTCTGGGGCGGCTGATCGGTGTCGGTGTTCTCCTGGCCGGACTCCTGTTGATCGCGGTCGGTGTCTACGTGGGCCCGTACTCGGTGTGGGTGGACGGCAGCCCCGGCAAGATCACGGTGGAGGCGTGCGCCACCGACTACCACTACGCGAACAAGCAGCACTCCGGGAACCGTACGCGCGACATCCAGTGCTACGGCACGTTCCGGTCGGACGACGGCCGGACCAAGGACCTGAACGCCAGTGTCGACTCCTGGCACAAGTTCAAGGAGGGCGACCTGATCGAGGTCCGCCAGGTCGGCCGCTCCAGCTATGTGCAGCACAGCTGGAACCGGCTCGCCAACGGGGTGCTGTGCCTGTGCGGCGGCCTGGTCGTCCTCGTCCTCGGCGTGCTGTGCACCGTGACCGGCTACCGCTTCCGGGGCGCCCCGTCCTTCGACGACGCGTGGCGCTCGGTCGGGGCCGGGGTGCTGCGGACCCTGATGGTGGGGCTGATGGCCGCGGGGCTGATCGGCGCGGTGCTGTCCGGGGCGGTGCTCTTCTTCACGTAGCGGTGCGGGGTGTTCCGTGCGGGCGAGGCGTGCTGCACGGGAGGTGCTGCGAGGCCGGACAACCATCCCGTATGGGGGCGCTATGGCGTGGGACAGCCATCCCGTACGGGAGGCGCCACGGCCTCGGACAACCACCCCGTACAGGACGCCCCAAGGAGCCGAACAGCCGTCCCGTACCATTCCCGCTCATGGACGCACCCGCACCCGCCGATGAACAGCCCCTGCCCGGCCGCCTCGGAAAGCTGACGCCCCGTCAGGCCCGGCGGGTGCGCATCGTCCTGGCCTCCGTGCTGATGGCGGCGATGGCGACCGTGCTCGTGATCCGTCTCGCGAGCCGCACATCGGTCCTGGTCGTGGGGGTGTACGGGGCCGCGCTGATCCTGTGCGGAGTCGTGATCGAGCTGAGCCGGAACGGACGTACGCGGCTGGGCACCTGGCTGCTGGGCGTCGGGCTGGCGGCGGCCCTCGCCGCGGACTGGCTGCTGCTCCCCTGAGCGATCGACCGCCGACCGGAACGCACAAGTCGTGTTCCGGTCGACGGTGATCGAAAGCGGTCAGGGCAGGTCGCGAACGGTCAGAACAGGCCGTGCCACATCTGCTCGACGATCAGGGACCACCAGTTCTTGTCGCTGTCCAGGGACCATGCGTCGATCGCGACCAGCTGCTCCTGGAAGGCGGCGACCGCCGCTCCCGCCGCGTGCGGGTCCATGCCGCGCATCTGCTGCCGGGTGGTCGTCAGCAGGGTCAGCGACCGCAGGAACGCCGCGAGGGAGGCGTTGACGAACCGGCCGCCGCCCGAGGACGGCTGGACCGCCCACACGGCTCCGATCAGCGCCTGGCTGTCCTCCGGCGCCGTGCACTGGACGGTGATCACATAGCTGCCGTCCGTGCCGATGCGGACGTGGCCCGCCAGGTTCCCGAGCGTGTCCTCGGAGGCCTCGGTGCCGATCGCGCGCAGATGCGTCGCCGCGTCCGTGAGCAGGCCGCCGGCCGGCGCCCGGTCCGGCTGGTCGGCGGTGAAGAAGTACGGCACCGCCACGGGAAGGCCGGCCCAGGTCAGCGTCTTCTTGGCGGCCTCGGGCAGCCGGGTGCCCGCGATGTCGTCGGCGTCCGGACGCAGTACGCCCTGCGGGCCGAAGACCTCGGCGAGTTGCTTGCCGAGCGCCACGTCCCGTACGGGCTCGGCGCGCGGCACGCTGTCGGGCGACGGGACCGGCAGCCGGTGCGGGCGTGGCGGCGGCTGCTGTCCGGCGAGCTGGTGCATCATCTCGACGTGCCGGAGCAGCCCGGCGATGCCTTCGGCGCGCTGCTCGGGCGCCATGCCGTAGCCCTCCGTGCAGGAGAACCGGGCGTTCGGGAAGGCGCGGAAGACGAAGTCGCCCGTATAGCCACCGGGGAGCAGCGCCGGGCGCAGGTCGGTGTGGACGGCGCTCACGTCCTCGCCGCGTACGCCGATGCGCCGCAGCTCGTCCGCGAGTTGGTACTCGGCGGGCGGCAGGCCGGGGCCGGACACCCGCACCAGGTTGGTCTCCTCGCCGCTCGCCGGGTCGCGGTACGTGGCGACGGCGGTGTTGCCGGGGCCGGTGACCGGTGGCTCGGCGGGGGCCGGGGAGGGGGCGCCGCCCGCGCCGTGTTTCTGCTGGTACATCCGTACGACCTCGTCGACCGGCACGGACGGCCAGACCGTCAGCTCGCCACTGGACCGGTCGACGACACCGCAGGCGTTGCCCACCTCGGCCGGCGGCCGGCGCTGACCGGTCACCGGATCGACCTCGGGCGGTGGCGGGACGGCCCACACCACCCAGCCGAGGTCGAACTCCTGCATGCCGACCTGGCGCGGCGGGCCTTGGTACCCCTCGGGGTTGAGCCATCGGTCGGCGGTGGCCTGGGCCTGCGCCTGGGTGATCACGAGCGGTCTCCTTCGCGGCCGTGTGGGCCGGCGGGGGTGTCGGCTGGGTGGACGGGGTCGGAGGGAGCGGTGGAGGCAGTGGGGACAGTGGGGGCGATGGTGGCCGGCGTTGTGTCCGTGGCCGGGCCGTCCGTTACGGAGGTGCCCCCTGCCGGTTCGGGCAGCGGTACCGGATCCGGCAGCGGTATCCGCAGCGCCTTCACGCCGCGCGCCGTGGCGACGACGAGCACGCCGTCGGGCGACAGGTCGGCCCCCGTGAAGGGAGTGTCGCTGATCAGGGCCGCCACCACCGTCTTACGCTGCCGGTCCCACACCCGGAGGTAGTCGACGCCCCGGCTCAGCGCGAGCGGCGACGCGGCCCTTACGTCCTCCGAGGGGCGCAGGACCAGCGCCGGGTCGGCGTCCACGTATCCGGGGCTCAGCAACTGGTGGACCAGTACGGCGGAGCCGCCCGCTCCCGCGTCGTCGGCTGGGACCGCGCGTGAGCCAGGGGTGTCCTCGGGGACGAGAACGACAGCGACCGGCAGCGCGGCAGAGGCCGCCGCACTAGCCCCGCTGCTCGCACTGTTCTCCTGGCCGCCGTCCGCGGGGCCCGGATCCGCCGCCGTCCCGTCGGCCGGAGCTTGCGGCAGGCTGCCGACCGTGACGCCGGTGACCCCGGGCAGCGGCACGCTCCACAGCGTGCGCCACGGCAGGTCCAGGTCGAGCGCGTGCAGCGCGTCGGCATACGGACCGAGGCCGTCTTCGACGAAGGCGGTTTCCAAGAGCGCGGCGCGCATGCCGACGGGCGCCTGGGAGCGGGTGAGGAGCGGGGCCGTGCGCAGGTACGTACGGGCCGGGGCGCCCAGGGCGTCGTACGGCACGGCCTCGACCGCCGTCCGCAGCGTCACCGGGTCGGCGTGCGCGAACAGGGCCGGGTCGGTGAGGAGTTGCGGCAGCAGGCCGGCGGCCAGGGTGTGCGCGGCGAGATGGTTACGGACGTACGGGTCGGCGCGGGACCAGTCCTGCTGCGGCACGGCCTCCAACAGCGCCATCGCGATACGGGTCTGCGCGTCGCGTACGTCGGCCAGACCGGCCCGTACGGCATCGGCGACACCGGGGTGGACGAGGCGCAGCAGCATGCGGCTGTCGGTGGCTTCGCCGTCCTGCTCCGCAGACGCGCCCTGCACCGGCACCTGCACGGGCTCCTTCACCGGCACCTTCACCGGCTCCACGAACGGCCCTGCCAGCAGCATCCCGTCCGCGATCTCACGGCTCATGTCGCGCCCGGCGACGGCGTTCGCCAGGGCGCCCCACAGCTCGATGGGCAGCCCGTCCCCTTCGGCGAGCGCCGGTGGCGCCAGCATCAGCCGCAGCGTCTGCGGGTCGGCGCCCAGCCGCCGCGCGTGCCAGTCCAGCGCCTCGCCCGCATTGCCCGGCAGCAGCGAGGTGTCGGCCGGGTCGAAGCCCTCGGGCCGCATGAGGATGCACTGCACGACGAGCTGCGCGGTCAGCCGGCTGTCTCCGGCGCGCCCCGCGACAGCCTCGGCGAGCGCCCGGCGCGCGCCGGGATCTTCGGTGCACGGCAGTGCCGGGGCCCCGAACCTCGGGTCGAGCGACGTCTCCACCTGGAGGACCAGCCCTGCCGGGTCGGCCCAGCGCGGTTCGTCCAGGTCGATGACCTGGCCCTGCCCGGCCGGCAGCGACTCGATCACCTCGGCGGCCAGCTCCCGCGGCACGTCGGCGAGCAGCTGGACCGTCCCGGCCGCCGCGAGCGGTTTGAGCACGTCCCGTACCAGACGGGCGGGTTCGTCGGCGGCACGCACCGGACCGGCCCGGTCGACGTCCGGGACGACGACCGTCACCGGATCCGGGGCGGCGGCGAGTTCGGGAACGATGTCCGCGGTGCGGCCGGCGCTCAGGCCGTAGTGGTCGGCGATGGTCCACAGGAACTGGTCGGCGGTCAGCCCACGGGGATCCGGCACGGCGGGCGCGGGCAGGTCCGGCGGCACGATCGTCGGGTCCAGGTCGTCCACCGGCAGCTGCTTGCGGTACTCCGGGTCGCACAGCATGAGGAAGCCGGTCACGACGCGCGAACGGCCGCTGCCGGGGCTCCCCGTGAGCATGACGACGCGGGGCGCGCCGGGCCACTGCATGCGCCATGCGGCGAGCGCGCGCAACACGGCGGTACGGCCGCCGATGTACGGGTGGGGCGGATACCCCACCGCGCCGCCGTGCTCCTCGTCCGAGGCGTTGTCCGAGGCGTTCATGAATTCCTCGTCCCCCATGGATCCTTCGCCCTTTACCGTCGTGGGTCACCGTGTGTGCCTGCCGGTCGTCCTGCTGTACCGGCCTGCTGTACCGATCTTCGTCGATCGTGCTGTCCCGCTGCCCGCTGCCCGCTGCCCGCACCGCGTCTGCCGCCCGCGCGGTTCGTGCTTCCCGCGCCGCTCCAGCCGCCTGCGTGTCCCGTGCTTCCCGCGCCCCCGTTCTCGGCTTCCCGGATTCCCGGTTCCCCGGTTCTCCGACTCGGGCCGATCCTACGATCCGGCACCGACACCGCCGCCGAGGCCCGCGGAGCCCCAGGTCAGCCCGTGGGCGGCGGACCGAAACCGCCCTGCGGCGGCGGGTACCCGCCGGGTGCCGGAGGAGGGCTTGCCGGAGGAGGGCTTGCGGGCGGAGGGCCTACAGGCGAAGGCCCTGCGGGCCCGGGGTAGCCGCCCGGCGCCGGACCGACCGGAGGCTGCTGATACCCGCCGTACCCGCCCGGCCCCGTCGCACCGTGCGCCGGCCCGCCATGCACCGGCCCACCGGGCATTGGCCCGCCATGCACCGGCCCGCCAGGATTCCCGTACGCGGGAGCGCCCACGAACCCCGGCGCCCCGGGCACCGCGAAGCCCGGCAGACCCGGCCCCGCCATCCCGGGCATCCCCGGCTGGACCGGCTCCCCGCGCCGCCCCATCAGCGCGAGCACCGCGATCGAACCGGCGAGGTGCACCAGCATCTGCGCCCGGCTCAGTAGCGCGCCGAACGGCGCGAAGTCACCGAACTCGAAGAGCGTCCCGGTACGGAGGTACGCGCACAGGTTCAGCAAGGCGGCCGGCAGCAGCACCAGCGCCATCCCGACGGCGAAGCCGCGCGCGGAGACCCGGCGGGTCGCGGCCAGAAGTGCGGCGACCGCGGTCAGCGGCAGGAAGGTCGCCCAGGCCCAGCCGGGCGCCAGTGCCAGCATGCCGACGAGCAGGCCACGGCCGGTGAACATGGCGCCCAGCGGGATCCCGTAGCCACTGCCGAGGGCCTGCACCATGACGTAGCAGATCCAGACCACCCAGAGCAGCGCGGACACGCCCAGCGCGATCGCGGACACGGGGCCTGCCGGCGCGGCGGGACGCGACGGGGGCGTACCGGCGTCCGTGCCGGGCCGCGGCCAGTCGCGCATACCGGCCAGCAGGACGACGGCCGCGATGAGCGTCAGTGGTACCAGCGCGCCCGAGGAGAGGAAGACCGCCTTGAGGGTCGGGTCGTTGCTGTAGCCCTCCAGGCCGATGAACCAGCGGTTGTCCGAGGTGTGGGTTCCGGTGCTGACGATGGCCTGTACGCGCAGGGAGAACGTCAGTACGGTCGCCACTGCCAGCAGGCCGCCGGCCACCCGCCTCCCGGCGAACGCGGTGACCACGGCGGCACCTTGCACCATGGCGAGCCCCACCTCGTACGGAGTCGTGACCGGATAGGCGCCGTCCGGAAGGCCACCGGAACCCGGAGAACCATCGCCGACCACCGAAGCGCCGCCGGTCCACAAATCCCACAGCAGGCCGGGACCGGTCGATACGAGATCGTGTCCCAGCCAGTACAGGGTGTGCAGAAGGAAAAGCAGGCACAAGGCGCCCGCCGTGATCCGCGCGCCCTTACTGAGCACCCGAATTTGTGGCATTTTGCTCCGCTCTCTCCCGCGTGCGCTTCTCCGGCACGCGACCGCGCACGATAGCAATACCGGTCGAGATCACGATGCGAACCGGCAAGTACCGTTCAGGGCCGATCGGATACCGGCGAATACGATCGATCGTCGGCCGGGCGTGGACGAGCGGGAGAACCAGGTGTGCATCGGGGCCGAAGCCGTCGAAGGTGCCGAAAGCCCGTACCCGGGAAGAATCCCGTTCACGGCGTACGGTCCGCCGTGAACGGGTCTGAAGGGTCCGTGCCCGGCCGTGAACAGCCGGGAGACGCCGGTCAGTTACGGTGGCCGGCGCCGCCCCGGCCGCCCCGCCGCGGCCCCGTGACGATGGCGCCCGAGGGACCGTCGCGCTCGGCGCGCTCCTGGTCCTCGCGCTCCTCCTGCTCCTTCTGCCACTTCGCGAACTGCTCGCGGGACGCCTCCCGCTCGGCCTGGGTCTGGTTCTCGGCCGCCCGCCGCATTTCGTTCATGCGGTCGCCGATCGCGCCCATGTAGTCCTCGGACTGGATGGCGTCCTTCATGCCGATGCGCCCGGAGAGCACCTCCTGCGCCATCTCCTGGAGCTTTCCGCCGACATTGGGGTTGGTGGCCAGTGTCTGCAGGGCCTTGCGCAGCCGGTGCGCCTGCTCGCGATCCTGGGCCACGTCCATCAGATCCTCGTCCTGGATCTGCCGATCATTGTCCGCGCCGCTCATACCGCTCATGTCTTCTGCCCCCGGTGAACTCGGTGGTACAGCAACCGCGTGTGCTGCACCGGCGTCAAGAGTCTAATGACGGATCCGAACGGCTCGTCAAGGAGGGTTGATGGCATTGCGGGATATTGGTCCCTTTTCCTTCCCCCGCACCGCCGTCCCGCCGCTTCGCTCGCGGCGGTCGGCCGCTATCCGGGTGTGCTAGACCTGGGGCCTTGTCCGGCAGGCCGCCGCGCCATTCGAGCCGCGTCATTCGAGCAGTGCCAAACAATTCGGGGAGAAAAGATGTCAGACGAGGTCCGGATCAGTACCGAGGAGCTGCACAAGCTCGGTACGCAGTTCGAGATATCCGCGGACGACCTGGGCCGGCAGCTGACCGCTTTCAGACGGCGCACCGACGCCGAGGCGCTGTGCGACGGGTTCGGCTCGCGGGCGGCCGCCGGCCCGTATCTGGAGCTGTACGAGCAGGCCGAGCGCGCCCTCGAACAGCTGCGGGAGCGGCTGGCGGAGGTGGCCGGCGGCATCAGGGAGACCGCCGTGGCCACCGACGCGGCCGAGGCGGAGCTGGTCGAGACGATCCGGGAGGTCCGGTGACCGAGCGGCGCAACCCCGAGGCCCTGCACGAGGCGGCAGCCGGCTGGCGGGACATGGGCAAGCACCTGGACGGCCTCGTACGGGGCCTGGACCGGCACGTGGGCGAGGCCGCGGCGGCCAACTGGCAGGGACCGGCGGGCGAGGCCTTCGCGGCGGAATGGCACCGTCTCAAGCGGTCCGTCGACGAGACGCTGCCGGCCTTCGAACTGGCCGCCGCCGACCTGGAGAACGCCGCCTCCGAGGACAAGGGGGCGCACGCGGGCGCGGGCTCCGGCGCCCACGACTCCGCGCCGGCCCCTTCCCAGGACGACGGCGGCCAGTCGTCCGGTACGCAGACCGCGTACGGCTTCATGGCCCTGGGCCAGCTCGCCACGTCGCTCGGCGGCGCCTTCCGCAGCAAGGGCGGCAAGGGCGGCGGCCAGGGGCAGCGGCCCCCGCTCACGGCCCGGTGGGAGACCTCCCACGCCCCCCAGGGGCCCGACCCTTTCGGCCCGCCGCGGGCCGGTGACGCGAAGAGCGCACGGGGCGGCGCGGGCGTGGCCAAGGGCGTACGTACGGGAGAGCCCGCCGCCGACGGGGCCACGCCGAAGCCGACGGCCAAGCCGACCGGGGCGCAAGCGTCGGCCGATCCGGCAGTCCCCAGGAAGACCGGCGGGGCCGGAGCGGAACAGACGACGGAGAAGGGGAAGGGCAAGGACGCCTCGCAGTCCGGCCCCGGAAGCGACGCCGCGAAACAGCCCGCCCCCAAGGGCGCCGACAACAAGGTCGCCAAGGAACCCGACGTCCGCCGCCACGGCGCCTTCGGCTGAGCCGGAGCGTCATCACACGGGCCGGTAGAGGCCCCGTAGAACGCCGGTGGGGCGCCCCTCCCGAGGGAGAGGCGCCCCACCGTCCTGCGTGCGCCGGGCGGCCCGTCGAGCCGTCCGGCGCCTGCGTCAGCCGCTGTGCGCCGGCAGCCAGCCGGTCTGCACCAGCTGGGCCCCGCGCTTGCGCGTGATGAACTGCGCACGGCCCGGCGTCAGGCTGGTCGCCTTGAGGTTGCCCATCAGCGGACCCTCGCCCGGGTCACCCGAAAGGATCAGACCCTGGGCGCCCAGCTCCTTCGTACGCTGCATCACCGGCTCGAACGAGGACCGTCCGGCACCCGACGAGCTGCGCGCCAGGATCAGACGCAGACCCAGGTCGCGGGCGAACGGCAGGTACTCCAGCAGCGGCTGCAGCGGGTTGCCGCTGCTGGTCGCCACCAGGTCGTAGTCGTCCACGATCACGAACGCGTCGGGCAGGTCGTACCAGCTGCGGTTGCGCAGCTGCTCCGGCGTGACGTCCGGCCCCGGCATCCGGCGGCCCAGGGAACCGGCGAGCCCGGTGATGACCTCCTGGAGCTGCGGTCCCGCGGCGCAGTACTTGTACATGTGGCTCTCGGGGATCTCGCCGAGCAGCGCGCGCCGGTAGTCGGAGACCACCATGAGCGCCTTGTCCGACGGGTAGCGCTCCGAGATCTGCTTGGCGATCAGACGCAGCAGCGAGGACTTGCCGGACTCGCTCTCGCCGTAGATGACCAGCAGCGGGTCGGTCTCGAAGTCGATGAACGCCGGCGACAGCGTGGTCTCGTCGACACCGATCGCGATGCCGTGCTCCGGGTAGTCGCCGCCCTTGGGCAGGTCGCTCGCCGGGAGCAGCGTCGGCAGCATCCGCACCTTCGGGGCGGGCTCGCCCTGCCAGTGCTCCTTGACGGTGGCCACCAGGTGCGCCATGCCGTCGCTGAGGCTCTCCGGCTCCTGGACGCCGTCGATACGGGGCAGCGCCGCCAGGTAGTCCAGCTTCTCCGGGGACAGACCGCGGCCGGGGCGGCCCATCGGCACGTTCTCCGCGCGCTTGCGGTCGAACTCCGACTCCATCGGGTCGCCGAGCCGCAGCTCGACGCGGTTGAGGAGCTGGTCGCGCAGCGCCGGCCGCACCTCGGTGTAGCGGGAGGCGCCGAGGACCAGGTGGATGCCGAAGCCCAGACCGCGGCTGGCGATGTCCAGGATGACCGGGTCGAGCTGCTCGTAGTCGGTCTTGAAGGTGCCCCAGCCGTCGATGACGAGGAAGACATCGCCCCACTTCTGGTCGGGGAACGCGCCGGCGGCACGCCGCTGGCGGTAGGTCCCCATGGAGTCGATGGAGTTGGCGCGGAAGAACTCCTCCCGCTCGTTGAGGATGCCGACGACCTCGGCGACCGTACGGCGGACCTTCTCCGCGTCCAGACGGGAGGCGACACCGCCGACGTGCGGCAGGTCCTCCAGGGCCAGCATGCCGCCGCCACCGAAGTCGAGGCAGTAGAACTGCACCTCGGCCGGGGTGTGGGTGAGCGCGAAGCCCGCCATGGCGGACCGGATCAGCGTCGACTTGCCGGACTGCGGACCACCGACGACCAGGCCGTGACCGGCGCCCGCGGAGAAGTCCAGGTACATCACGTCACGCCGCTGCTCGAACGGCTTGTCCACGAGCGCGACCGGCACGACCAGCTTGCCGAGCGCCGTGTACTCCGGGGCGTGCACGCCCCGCTCGGGCGTGACCGCGAGCGCCGGCAGCAGCTGGTTGACGGTGGGCGACTCGTCCAGCGGCGGCAGCCACACCTGGTGCGCCGGCGGGCCCTGGCCCTGCATCCGCTGGACGATCACGTCCAGGACGGTGTCGGCGAGCGCGTCGTCCTGCTGGTCGGCGAGCGACGGCTCCTCGGCGATGATCTCCTCGACGATCGGCGCCAGCACCGGCGACGCGGTGAACGGCACCGGCATCCGGTTCGTACGGCCGCCACCGCCGCCCCCGGCGGCCCCGGGCCCGCGGTACGGACCGGACACGTACGCGGCCTTGAACTGCACCATCGTCTCGGTGTCGTACTTCAGGATGCCGGAACCCGGGACGTTGGGCAGGTGGTAGGCGTCCGGCACGCCGATCGCCGTACGGGACTCGGCCGCGGAGAACGTCCGCAGACCCAGCCGGTAGGACAGGAACGTGTCCAGGCCGCGCAGCTTGCCCTCTTCCAGGCGCTGCGAGGCGAGCAGCATGTGCACACCCATCGAACGGCCGATCCGGCCGATCTGGATGAACATGTCGATGAAGTCCGGCTTGGCGGTCAGCAGCTCGGAGAACTCGTCGAGCACCATCACCAGCGAGGGCAGCGGGTCCAGCGGGGCGCCGGCCGCGCGGGCCTTCTCGTAGTCGGTGATGTTGGCGTAGTTGCCCGCCGAGCGCAGCAGCTCCTGACGGCGCTGCAGCTCACCGGTGATCGAGTCGCGCATGCGGTCGATCAGGCTGACGTCGTCGGCCAGGTTGGTGATGACCGCCGCCACGTGCGGCATGTCGGACATACCGGTGAAGGTGGCGCCACCCTTGAAGTCCGCGAGGATGAAGTTGAGCGTCTCCGAGGAGTGGGTGACCGCCAGTGCGAGCACCAGGGTGCGCAGCACCTCGGACTTGCCGGAACCGGTCGCGCCGACGCACAGGCCGTGCGGGCCCATGCCCTCCTGCGAGGCCTCCTTGATGTCCAGCATGACGGGCTGGCCGTCCCGGTCGACACCGATCGGCACGCGCAGCCGCTCGTGCAGCGTGCGCGGGCGCCAGGTGCGCGAGACGTCCACCGAACCGGCGTCGCCGATGTTCATCAGGTCCGTGAAGTCCAGGTTGGACAGCAGCGGCTCCTCGCCGTCGGCGCCCGAACCGGCCCGCAGCGGCGCGAGCTGGCGCGCCAGCGACTCCGCCTCGGAGACCGACAGGGTGTCCACGGTGCCGTTGTAGACCGCGCCGCCCGCCGACTCCAGCACCAGCTTGCCCGGCCACACCTGTACGGCCAGACCGCCGCGGATCTCGTCCAGCTCGCCCGGCACGATCTCCAGGATCGTCACGCCCTGCAGGCCCTCGGCCCCGGCGATCACCGAGTCCACCGGCACGTCGCCGGCGTCCAGCACGACCACCACGTGCGGGGTGTCGGTCACCGGCGTGCCCTGCGGGTTGAACCGGCCGCGGCCCTCCAGCTCGTCGGCCAGCAGCTCCTCGATCTCGCCCAGGTCGCCGACCACCAGCCGCCGGGTGCCGGCGCCGTCGGTGGTCTTGTCCTGGACGTGCGGGAGCCACTTGGTCCACTCCCACTCGGCCTGCGCGCCCGGCGCGGCCACCACGGCCACCACCAGGTCCTCCGGCGAGTGCAGTGTGCACAGCTGCGCGAGGATGGCGCGCGCGGACCCGTACACGGTGTCCGGTTCGCCCGAGATCGTCAGGTGGTAGAAGGCGCGCAGCGAGACCGCGAGCGGCAGCGAGTCCAAATGCCCGTGCTTGTCGAGGAATTCCTTCATCGCGTGCGCGGTGAGCGGCTCCAGCTCGTCGACCGGCGCGGTCTCCGGGGCCTTCAGGGGCGTCGCCAGCTGCTGCGGGCCCAGGCCCATCCGTACCTGTGCGAAGTCGGCATCGGATGCCCGGCGTTCCCAAACGCGTTTGCCCTCGGCCACGATCGACCACAATTGGCCCGGATCGGGGTGGACGAAAAGCTGCGCGTCACGCTGTTTGCGTGCGGTGCGCCGTACTTCCTTTCGCTTCTGCGCCAGGTATTTGAGGTAATCCTGGCGCTCCTGGAGCATTTGCCCGGAAGGCCCTTGCCGGGCCTTGACGATCTGGACAATAGCCATCGCGAGGGTGGAAACCACCATCACGCCGCCCATGATCTTCATGAACGGCTGGGTGCCCATGAACAAGAATCCCGCCGAACCCGCCATGCCCATCATCGGCATGAGGTTCATCAGCATGTTGTCCTCGCCCTCGCGAGGCAGCTCCGGAGGAGCTTCGAGCGTCAACTCCTCACTGGGGATTTCAGGTGGAAGCGCGCGGGGCGGGCGCTTGACGATGACAACGCTCACCGAGGCATCAGTCCTTCATGCATCTCGCAGTCTCGGACCGCCCCCGTTGGTTCGACGGTCCCCCGGACCAAGTCCATGGCCCGACGCAGGCGTTGATCCTACTGTTAACGGTCAAGTGCCGGGGCGGGTGGGGCGGCGGCCTAATTGGGGGGTACGCTGACGCCTCGCGAGCGCGGGCCGGGTCCCGTTACGGCGTCCCTATATATAAGGCACGGCGACGGCGCCCCTATATATAAGGCGCGCACGCGACAAACTGCCCAACGGATAGGGGGAACCGCCAGGTGAGCACGACTACAGGCACCGGCTTCTGCCGGGTCACAGTCGCCGCGCCGGACGCACGGATCGACGTGGCACTGCCCGAGGATGTCGCACTCGTCGATATTTATCCGGAGATCCTGCGGCTCTCCGGCCAGTCCCAGGCGGAGGGCGCCCCCACCGGTTACCACCTGGTGCGCCGGGACGGCACGGTCCTGGACGCCGGCCAGTCCCTCGCCCAGCAGCGCATCCTCGACGGCGACCTGCTCCTGCTGCGGCCGTTCGCCGAATCGCTGCCGCTGCCCGTCTTCGACGACGTCTCGGACGCCGTCGCCTCCGCGGTCAAGCGCAACCGCAACCGCTGGAGCGACGACCTGATGAACATCGTCGGCCTCACCGCCGGCGTGCTGCTGCTCGTCATGATGGCGTTCGCGCTGTGGTTCTCGAACCCGGTCGACCGCGACATGCACCGCCTGCCCGGCATCATCGCGGGCGTCACCGGCATCGTCCTGGTCGCCCTGTCCGGCGTACGGGCCAGGGTCTACGACGACCACGCCTCCTCCATCGCGCTGGGCCTGGCCTCGCTGCCGCACCTGCTGCTCGCCGGCTCCGGCATCATGCCGGTCGCCGACGGCGAGGGCCCGGGCCGCCTGCAGTTCCTGGTCGGCTGCGTGACCGTGCTGATCGCGTCCGTGCTGCTCGTGGTGCTGCTGCCGCGCGGCGACGCGCCCTTCGTGGCCGCCGCCTTCCTGGCCAGCATCGGCACCCTCGCGGTCTTCGCGTCCATCCTCACCGAGGCCGAGCCGCGCGAGGTCGCCGCGGTCACCGCCATCGTCGCCATCGCGGTCGTCGCCTGGCTGCCCAGCCTGTCCTCGCGCTTCGCCCGGCTGCCCATCGGCTACAAGTCCCCCGACCAGATCGCCAAGGGCCCGCACGACGGCGACCAGGACGCGATGACCGAGTCGGTGGACTTCGTCCGGATCGGCAACCAGGCCAAGCGCGGCCACGAACTGCTGCTCGGCCTGGTCGCGGGCTGCTCCGCCCTGGTCGTCGGCGCGGCCGGCGTCGTCCTCGGCTTCTCCGACAACGTCTGGGCGCAGCTGCTGGCGCTGGCCGCGGGCATCACGATCATGCTGCGCGCCCGGCTCTTCGACTACACCGCGCAGGTCGCCTGCCTGACGGTGGCCGGCATCCTGACGATCGTGCTGCTCGTCCTGGGCATCTCGCTGCACCCGCCGACGGACATCCTCATGGACCTCGCGCGCTTCGGGGACGCCGGGCCGCTCAACATCCGTACGGTCTGGTTCTCCGCCAGCATCGCGGCCGGCGCCGCCGTCCTGGTCGGTGTGGGCCTGATCGTCCCGAAGAAGGGCGTCACCCCCTTCTGGGGCCGGCTCTTCGACATCTTCGACGGCGTCGTCCTGCTGTCGCTGGTGCCGCTGTGCCTGGCGGTGCTGGACGTGTACGGCACCGTGCGCGGCCTGACCAGCTCCTCGTAGGCCCGCGCCCCGTACGCACCCCCGTGGCCCCGTAGCCTCGTAGGAGCCCGGAAAAGCTCCTCGTACGGATGACACCCGCACCACGCGGGGTCACCCGTACGACCGGCCCCCTGACCGCCCGGTCAGGGGGCCGGTGCGCAGCTGGTACTCTGTGTGATGGCCTAGGTCGAGTAATCGAAGATTCCCTGTGAAGACGATCCAGGGGCGCTCGCAGGCCAGGAACACCCAAGGAGTACGCGTGTCGCTCGACGCCGCCACGAAGAAGCAGATCATGGCCGAGTTCGGTACCAAGGAGGGCGACACCGGCTCCCCCGAGGTCCAGGTCGCGCTGCTCTCCCGCCGCATCTCGGACCTGACCGAGCACCTGAAGACCCACAAGCACGACCACCACTCCCGCCGTGGTCTGCTGCTGCTGGTCGGCCAGCGCCGCCGCCTGCTGCAGTACCTGGCGAAGAAGGACATCACGCGCTTCCGCGCGCTGGTCGAGCGCCTGGGCATCCGCCGCGGTGCGGCGGGCGCCAAGTAAGACGACGTGAAGGGAGCGGTTCCCACACCCGGGGGCCGCTCCCTTTGCCGTACGCACCGGACGTCCGGTCCACTGCCCGGTGGACCCGGACTTTGTAGTCTGGTCCCATAACGCCATAGCGAACGAGGTGGGGCGCCCTTCAGCCGCCGGTCCTCGGTAGTGGCCCCCGGATGGCACGCGGACGACCGCGCGGCCCCGTATCCGGGTGCTTCGATCGAAGACCGGCCCGCAATTCCGGCGCTCCACCGACGAAGGTCCGCAGCCACACGGGCGGCGGACGCAGACGAGGAGATATCCCTGGTGGAGAACGAGACCCACTACGCCGAGGCCGTCATCGACAACGGCTCCTTCGGCACCCGCACCATCCGCTTCGAGACGGGCCGCCTGGCCAAGCAGGCCGCCGGCTCCGCCGTTGCGTACCTGGACGACGACACCATGGTGCTGTCGGCCACCACCGCTTCGAAGAACCCCAAGGACCAGCTGGACTTCTTCCCGCTGACCGTGGACGTCGAGGAGCGGATGTATGCCGCCGGGAAGATCCCCGGCTCCTTCTTCCGCCGTGAGGGCCGGCCCTCCGAGGACGCGATCCTCACCTGCCGCCTGATCGACCGGCCGCTGCGCCCCTCCTTCAAGAAGGGCCTGCGCAACGAGATCCAGATCGTCGAGACGATCATGGCGCTCAACCCCGACCACCTCTACGACGTGGTCGCCATCAACGCCGCCTCCTGCTCCACGCAGCTGGCCGGCCTGCCCTTCTCCGGCCCGATCGGCGGCACCCGGGTCGCCCTGATCAACGGCCAGTGGGTCGCCTTCCCGACCCACACCGAGCTGGAGGACGCCGTCTTCGACATGGTCGTGGCCGGCCGTGTCCTGCCGGACGGCGACGTCGCGATCATGATGGTCGAGGCGGAGGCCACCGAGAAGACCATCCAGCTGGTCAAGGACGGCGCCGAGGCCCCCACCGAGGAGGTCGTCGCCGCCGGTCTGGAGGCCGCCAAGCCCTTCATCAAGGTGCTGTGCCGGGCCCAGTCGGACCTGGCCGCCAAGGCCGCGAAGCCGGTCGGCGAGTTCCCGATCTTCCTCGACTTCCAGGACGACGTCCTGGAGGCGCTGACCAAGGCCGTCAAGGGCGAGCTGGCCCAGGCCCTGACCATCGCCGGCAAGCAGGAGCGCGAGTCCGAGCTGGACCGTGTCAAGGCGCTGGCCGCCGAGAAGCTGCTGCCGGAGTTCGAGGGCCGCGAGAAGGAGATCTCCGCCGCCTACCGCGCGCTGACCAAGACCCTGGTGCGCGAGCGCGTCATCAAGGAGCAGGTCCGCATCGACGGCCGTGGCGTGACGGACATCCGTACGCTCGCCGCCGAGGTCGAGGCCATCCCGCGGGTGCACGGCTCGGCCCTGTTCGAGCGTGGCGAGACCCAGATCCTGGGCGTCACCACCCTGAACATGCTCCGCATGGAGCAGCAGCTGGACACCCTCTCCCCGGTGACCCGCAAGCGCTACATGCACAACTACAACTTCCCGCCGTACTCCACCGGTGAGACCGGCCGCGTGGGTTCGCCCAAGCGCCGCGAGATCGGCCACGGCGCGCTCGCCGAGCGCGCGCTGGTGCCGGTGCTGCCGACCCGCGAGGAGTTCCCGTACGCCATCCGCCAGGTCTCCGAGGCGCTCGGCTCCAACGGCTCCACCTCGATGGGCTCGGTCTGCGCCTCCACCATGTCGCTGCTGAACGCCGGTGTGCCCCTGAAGGCCCCGGTCGCCGGTATCGCCATGGGCCTGATCTCCCAGGAGATCGACGGCAAGACCCACTACGTCACCCTCACCGACATCCTCGGTGCGGAGGACGCGTTCGGTGACATGGACTTCAAGGTCGCCGGTACGAAGCAGTTCGTCACCGCCCTGCAGCTGGACACCAAGCTGGACGGCATCCCGGCGTCCGTGCTGGCCGCGGCCCTCAAGCAGGCCCGCGACGCGCGTCTGCACATCCTGGACGTGATGAACGAGGCGATCGACGTTCCGGACGAGATGTCCCCGAACGCGCCGCGCATCATCACCGTCAAGATCCCGGTGGACAAGATCGGTGAGGTCATCGGCCCCAAGGGCAAGATGATCAACCAGATCCAGGAGGACACCGGCGCCGACATCACGATCGAGGACGACGGCACCATCTACATCGGTGCCGCCGACGGCCCGGCCGCCGAGGCCGCCCGCGCCACGATCAACGGCATCGCCAACCCGACCATGCCGGAGGTCGGCGAGCGCTACCTGGGCACGGTCGTCAAGACCACCACCTTCGGTGCGTTCGTCTCCCTGCTCCCGGGCAAGGACGGTCTGCTGCACATCTCGCAGATCCGCAAGCTGGCCGGCGGCAAGCGCGTGGAGAACGTCGAGGACGTGCTCGCCGTGGGCGCCAAGGTCCAGGTGGAGATCGCCGAGATCGACCAGCGCGGCAAGCTGTCGCTGGCTCCGGTCATCGAGGGCGAGGACGAGGCGAAGGACGACGCCGCCAAGTGACGTCCCGTAGCTCACGGACGACGGCCCGCACCTCTTCGGAGGGGCGGGCCGTCGCCCGTACCCAAACGCTTCTCAAAGGCACCGCCGGCGCCGGCACGGTCCGCAAGACGGTCCTGCCCGGCGGCCTGCGCGTGGTCACCGAGACCCTGCCCTCCGTACGCTCCGTGACCTTCGGCATCTGGGCGCACGTCGGCTCCCGCGACGAGACCCCCTCGCTGAACGGCGCCACGCACTACCTGGAGCACCTGCTCTTCAAGGGCACCGGGAAGCGCAGCGCGCTGGACATCTCCGCCGCCATCGACGAGGTCGGCGGCGAGATGAACGCCTTCACGGCGAAGGAGTACACCTGCTACTACGCGCGGGTGCTGGACACCGACCTGCCGCTCGCCATCGACGTGGTCTGCGACATGCTGACCGGCTCGCTGATCGAGGCGGAGGACGTCGAGGCCGAGCGCGGCGTGATCCTCGAAGAGATCGCCATGACCGAGGACGACCCGGGCGACTGTGTGCACGACCTGTTCGCGCACACGATGCTCGGCGACACCCCCCTCGGCCGCCCCGTCCTCGGCTCCGTCGACACGGTCAACGCCCTCACCCCCGAGCGCATCCGCCGCTTCTACAAGAAGCACTACGACCCGACCCGCCTGGTCGTCGCCGCCGCCGGCAACGTCGACCACGCCAAGGTCGTCCGCATGGTCCGCGCCGCCTTCGAGAAGGCCGGTGCCCTCGACCGTACGGACGCCACCCCGACGGCCCCCCGCGACGGCTCCCGCCGGATCCGTACGGCCGGCCGCGTGGAACTGCTCAACCGCAAGTCCGAGCAGGCCCACGTGATCCTCGGCGTGCCGGGCCTGGCCCGCACCGACGAGCGCCGCTGGGCCATGGGCGTACTGAACACCGCCCTCGGCGGCGGTATGAGCTCCCGCCTCTTCCAGGAGGTACGGGAGAAGCGCGGCCTGGCCTACAGCGTGTATTCGTACACCTCCGGCTACGCCGACTGCGGCCTGTTCGGCGTGTACGCGGGCTGCCGCCCCAGCCAGGTCGACGACGTACTGAAGATCTGCCGCGACCAGCTCGACCAGGTGGCGTCCGAGGGCCTGACCGACGACGAGATCCGCCGCGCGATAGGCCAGCTGCGCGGTTCGACGGTCCTGGGCCTGGAGGACACCGGCGCGCTGATGAACCGCATCGGCAAGAGCGAGCTGTGCTGGGGCGCCCAGATGTCGGTCGACGACATGCTGGCGCGGATAGCGGCGGTCACCCCGGACGAGGTCCGGGAACTGGCACGCGATGTACTGGGACAGCGTCCCTCGCTGTCCGCGATCGGCCCGCTGAAGGACCGGCAGGCGCAGCGGCTGCACGACGCGGTCGCCTGACCTGCGTACCAGGGCTACGAGGAAGAGAGAGCGGGAACGATGAGCAAGCTGCGCGTGGCGGTCATCGGGGCCAAGGGGCGCATCGGCTCCGAGGCCGTACGGGCGGTCGAGGCCGCCGAGGACATGGAACTGGTCGCCGCCCTCGGGCGGGGCGACAAGATGGAGAGCCTGACCGAGGCCGGGGCGCAGGTGGCGGTCGAGCTGACCCACCCCGACGCGGTCATGGGCAACCTGGAGTTCTGCGTCCGCAACGGCATCCACGGCGTCGTCGGCACCACCGGCTGGACCGACGAGCGCCTCGCGCGGCTGCGCGGCTGGCTCGACGCGTCGCCCCGTACGGGCGTGCTCATCGCCCCGAACTTCTCCATCGGCGCGGTGCTGACCATGCGGTTCGCCCAGCAGGCCGCCCGGTTCTTCGAGTCGGCCGAGGTCATCGAGCTGCACCACCCGAACAAGGCCGACGCCCCCTCGGGCACCGCGGCCCGTACGGCCAAGCTGATCGCCGAGGCCCGCGCCGCGGCGGACTGCCCGCCGCAGCCGGACGCCACGAGCAGCGCGCTGGACGGTGCCCGCGGTGCGGACGTGGACGGCATCCCCGTCCACTCCGTACGGCTGCGCGGCCTCCTGGCCCACCAGGAGGTGCTGCTCGGCGGGGTGGGGGAGACCCTCACCATCCGCCACGACTCGCTCCACCACAGCAGCTTCATGCCGGGCATCCTGCTCGGCGCGCGCCGCGTGGTGGTCACTCCCGGCCTGACCGTGGGCCTGGAGAACTTCCTCGACCTGGGCTGACGGGACCGAGCGTGCGAGCAAAGATCACTTACTGCGTCCTCGCGGCGGTCCTGGTCGTCTACTTCGTCCTCGTCGGCAGCCGCGGCGTCCTGCTCATCGAGCAGGGCACCGCGCTGACCGTCGCGTTCGGCGTCGCCGTCCTGATCCTGCCGTTCATCGGACTGTGGTTCCTCTGGCACACCACCCAGTTCGCGCGCAAGGCCGGCCGCCTCGCGCGCGAGCTGGAGGCCGAGGGCGGACTGCCGGTCGACGAACTCCGGCGCACCCCGGGCGGGCGTATCGACCGGGACTCCGCCGACGAGGTCTTCGACCGGCGGCGCGCCGAGACGGAGCAGGCGCCGGAGGACTGGCGCACCTGGTTCCGGCTGGCCGTCGCCTACCACGACGCGCGGGACACACCGCGGGCCCGCAAGGCGATGCAGCGGGCCATCGCGCTGCACGACGGCAAGCCGGTACGGGTCTGAGCCGTACGGGCGCGACCTGAGGCGTACGGGCGGATCGCCGACCGGGGCCGGTTCCGAGCCAGGAGCCGGCCTCGAGGCGTGTCCCTACCGGCGGTACTCCGCCGCCCACGCCTCCAGCACGTCAGCGGCCCGCTCGAACGCCTCGGGCCGCCCCATGAAGTCACCGTTGCGGTCCGTGACGAGCGTGCGCAGCGCGGTGCCGCCCTGCCGCTCGACGACCAGCGCCTGGCCCTGCACCGTCCGCGGCAGGCCCAGCCAGCGCACCGGCCGCTGGGCGGTACGGACGACGGCCACCTCGCTCCAGCGCAGCGTCGTCGTCCGCAGCAACTCCACCTGCCGCAGGCCGTGGGCGCTCACCCACACGCCCACCCGCAGGAAGCGCACCGCCAGCGCGATGATCAGGAGTGCGACGCCGACGCAGACCGCGGCGGCGGGCAGCGCGCCCGCGGCCACGATGATCACCGCGGACAGCAGGACGAACGAGGCCAGCAGCAGAAACACGGCCGCCGCCCCCACCCGCCCAGGGCCCGGACGGTAGGGACGGCGCCAGTGATCAGGCCCGGCATGGGGCAGCGGGGCCGCTTCGACGGCCTGGTCGTCGAGGTCGCGGTCGGCCGTCAGGAAGGTCAGGGGCACGGCGGGTCCTCACTCCAGGGCACGCGGATGAAGGCTGTGACCGGTGAGGTTATCGGGACTTACGTGCCGGAACCACTTCGTGCGCGGCGGCACGCGCGGTGTCGTGTGCGCGTGCCGCCCGGCCGGGTCAGCGGCCGTGCGCCGCCTCCGATTGGTGCGTGCCGACACCGGCGGTCTCCTGCTGGAGGGCCGGAACGCCGAACAGCAGGGCGCCGGCGAGACCGCCGACGACCGTCAGGCCGATCAGTGAGCGGCCCGCGAGCTGGGCACGACTGACGCGTTCTCGGGGCGGGGGCGCGACATTGCTGCGGAACCGATCGGCCTCGGCGACGAAGGCGAACGGCACGGGCTCTCGCCGGCGGAACATGAGCGGGCTCTCCTTGGAACCTCGAAGTGGGCACTGTCACAGGGTTAGACGACTGTCGCGTCCGTTTGGTGCCCGTTTTCCGCAACTTCTGTGAAAAATATCAACCGCGGTTCGAGCCGGACGAAACGGTGTCCGTTTTTGTACGTTACGCGGTATCTCGCCGCAATTCCTGGACTGTCGGTGGCGGGCCGTAGGCTGGGGCGCGCCACGTGGAATGAACGGAAGGAACCGCTGGTGTCCCCCTCTACCCCCGACGAGAGCGTCCAAAGCTCCGAAGGTCCGGCCCCGAGCTTCCGGAGCGAGGTGACGGTCGAGCTGGTCAAGCACAGCGCCGCGGACAGCGACGTCCTGTGGGCGGCCCGCGTCTCCACCGCCGGCGAGCAGTCGCTGGAGGAACTGCAGAAGGACCCCGAGCGCTCCAAGGGCCTGATCAACTTCCTGATGCGGGACCGGCACGGCAGCCCCTTCGAGCACAACTCGATGACCTTCTTCATCAGTGCGCCGATCTTCGTCTTCCGCGAGTTCATGCGGCACCGCGTCGGCTGGTCGTACAACGAGGAGTCCGGCCGCTACCGTCAGCTGGAGCCGACGTTCTACGTCCCCTCCGAGTCGCGCAAGCTGGTCCAGCAGGGCCGCCCCGGGAAGTACGAGTTCGTCGCGGGCACCCCCGAGCAGCACGCGCTGGCGAGCAAGACCATGGAGGAGTCCTACCGCCAGGCGTACGCCGCCTATGAGGAGATGCTGGCCGCCGGTGTGGCCCGCGAGGTAGCCCGCTCGGTCCTGCCCGTCGGTCTGTTCTCCTCCATGTACGCGACCTGCAACGCCCGTTCGCTCATGCACTTCCTGGGCCTGCGCACGCAGCACGAGCTCGCGGCCGTGCCGTCCTTCCCGCAGCGCGAGATCGAGATGGTCGGCGAGCAGATGGAGGCTCACTGGGCGCGCCTGATGCCGCTCACCCATGCCGCGTTCAACGCCAACGGCCGTATCGCCCCGTAAGGCGGCGGTGCCCGCGGCGGCCCGCCGTACCGCGGTGCGGGGCGGCGGGCCGCCGCCGGAGCCGTACCGGACCGCACAGACGTGCCAGGTGTCCGTATTGCGGCATTTTGAGAAGTTCATCTACGCTGAAGAAACGGACCCGGCACTGCTTGAACCCCCGAGCAAGCAGTGCCGGAGTCCACATCCCGGCTCCCCAGGGGCGCGACCCGAGGTGCGCTACGAGTAGCGTGGGACCCATGGCTCCGACTTCCACACCGCAGACCCCCTTCGGGCGGGTGCTGACCGCCATGGTCACGCCGTTCACGGCGGATGGCGCTCTCGATCTCGACGGCGCGCAGCAGCTCGCCGCGCACCTGGTGGACTCCGGCAACGACGGCCTCGTCGTCAACGGCACCACCGGCGAGTCCCCGACCACCAGCGATGCGGAAAAAGCCCAGCTGGTCCGGGCCGTGGTGGACGCGGTCGGAGACCGTGCCTTCGTCGTTGCCGGAGCCGGCACCAACGACACCGACCACAGCCTGGAGCTGGCCCGCGCCGCGCGCGACGCCGGCGCGCACGGCCTGCTCGCCGTCACGCCGTACTACAGCAAGCCCCCGCAGGAAGGTCTCTTCCGGCACTTCACCGCCATCGCGGACGCCACCGACCTGCCGGTCATGCTCTACGACATCCCCGGCCGCAGCGGCGTCCCGATCAACACCGAGACCATGGTGCGCCTGGCCGAGCACCCGCGCATCGTCGCCAACAAGGACGCCAAGGGCGACCTGGGCCGCGCCAGCTGGGCCATCGCGCGCTCGAACCTCGCGTGGTACAGCGGCGACGACATGCTCAACCTCCCGCTGCTGTCCGTGGGCGCCGTCGGTTTCGTCTCGGTCGTGGGCCACGTCGTCACCCCGGAGCTGCGCGCGCTGCTCGACGCCCACCTGCACGGTGACGTCACCAAGGCCACCGAGATCCACCAGAAGCTGCTGCCGGTCTTCACCGGCATGTTCCGCACCCAGGGCGTCATCACGACCAAGGCCGCGCTCGGTCTCCAGGGCCTGCCCGCCGGGCCGCTGCGCCTGCCGCTCGTGGAGCTGTCCGCGGAGGAGACGGAGCAGCTCAAGCGCGATCTCGCCGCCGGCGGGGTACATCTGTAACCACAGACTTCACAACTGAATACGGAAAACAACCGCCAAACCGCAAGTGCACGAATGTCATGCGCGCCACGTGTGCCCCAGGGCGACGTGGCGCGTGTGGTGAGGAGAGTCTTTTGAGTCATCCGCATCCTGAGCTCGGCGCGCCGCCGAAGCTTCCCAAGGGCGGCCTGCGCGTCACCCCCCTCGGCGGCCTGGGCGAGATCGGCCGCAACATGACGGTCTTCGAATACGGAGGCCGGCTGCTGATCGTCGACTGCGGAGTGCTTTTCCCGGAGGAGGAGCAGCCCGGAATCGACCTGATCCTGCCGGACTTCTCGTCCATCAGGGACCGCCTCGACGACATCGACGGCATCGTGCTCACGCACGGCCACGAGGATCACATCGGCGGCGTCCCCTACCTGCTGCGCGAGAAGCCGGACATTCCGCTGATCGGCTCCAAGCTGACCCTCGCCCTCATCGAGGCGAAGCTCCAGGAGCACCGCATCCGGCCGTACACGCTGGAGGTCAAGGAAGGCGACCGGGAGGCTCTCGGTCCCTTCGACTGCGAGTTCGTCGCGGTCAACCACTCCATCCCGGACGCCCTCGCGGTCGCGATCCGCACCCCCGCGGGCATGGTCGTGCACACCGGCGACTTCAAGATGGACCAGCTCCCGCTGGACCGCCGGCTGACCGACCTGCCGACGTTCGCGAAGCTGGGCGAGGAGGGCATCGACCTCCTGCTGTCCGACTCCACGAACGCCGAGGTCCCCGGGTTCGTGCCGCCCGAGCGCGACATTTCCGGTGTGCTGCGCACGGTCTTCGCGAGCGCGCAGAAGCGCATCATCGTGGCCAGCTTCGCCAGCCATGTGCACCGCATCCAGCAGATCCTGGACGCGGCGCACGAGTACGGCCGCCGGGTCGCCTTCGTCGGCCGCTCGATGGTCCGCAACATGGGCATCGCCCGCGAACTGGGCTACCTGAAGGTCCCGGCCGGACTGGTCGTCGACGTCAAGACCCTCGACGACCTGCCGGACGACGAGGTCGTGCTGGTCTGCACGGGTTCCCAGGGCGAGCCGATGGCGGCGCTGTCCCGGATGGCCAACCGCGACCACCAGATCCGCATCGTCCCGGGCGACACGGTGATCCTGGCGTCGTCGCTGATCCCCGGCAACGAGAACGCGGTCTACCGCGTGATCAACGGCCTGACCCGCTGGGGCGCCAACGTCGTCCACAAGGGCAACGCCAAGGTGCACGTCTCGGGCCACGCCTCGGCCGGCGAGCTGCTGTACTTCTACAACATCTGCAAGCCGAAGAACCTCATGCCGGTGCACGGCGAATGGCGCCACCTGCGCGCCAACGCCGAGCTGGGCGCGCTGACCGGGGTGCCCAAGGACCGGATCGTCATCGCCGAGGACGGTGTGGTCGTCGACCTGGTCGACGGCGTCGCCAAGATCGTCGGCAAGGTGCACGCGGGGTACGTGTACGTCGACGGCCTCTCGGTCGGCGATGTCACCGAGTCCTCCCTCAAGGACCGCCGCATCCTCGGCGACGAGGGCATCATCTCGGTGTTCCTGGTTGTGGACTCCAGTACGGGCAAGATCGTCGGCGGTCCGCACATCCAGGCCCGCGGCTCCGGCATCGACGACTCGGACTTCGCCGCCGTGATCCCCAAGATCGACGAGGCGCTGGCGAAGGCCGCCCAGGACGGCGTCGCGGAGCCCCACCAGCTCCAGCAGCTGGTCCGCCGCGCGGTCGGCAAGTGGGTCTCCGACAACTTCCGCCGGCGCCCGATGATCCTGCCGGTGGTCGTCGAGGTCTGATCCCTCACGGGCGCGCGTACACACGTACGGGGAGCGGGGCAACCGGATTTGCATCCGGGCGCCCCGCTCCAGTAGGTTTACGTCTCCGCCTGAAGGGGAACCCCGGTACGTCAACGCGTCCGGCGGCCACCCCGACCGGCGCGGAATTCCGACCCGGAGTAATCTGATAAAGTCGGAATCAGCCGAAAGGCAAAACCCTCCGACGGGTTATCGGAAGCGAATTCGATCCGGAAGCGGATTGCAAAACGGATCTGATAGAGTCGGAAAGGCCGGAAAGCGAAAGCCGGACGGCCGTCCCGCTCCAGCAGGGAGCCGGAAACGGAAAGCGGAAACGCCGAACGGATCTGGTAAGGTTGGAACCGCGAAGAAGCCGAAAGGCCGAAACGCACCGGC
>NZ_JOCQ01000084.1 GCF_000720725.1 Streptomyces rimosus subsp. rimosus | reverse complement strand
GTGCGTGACTCTCCTTGCGTGGGGGGGGGGGGGGGGGGTCGGTCGTACGGGTGTGGGGCGGGCGGAGCGAGGGGAGAGGGCGGGAGGAACGTTTCTGCGACGGCGGTACGGCGTGCCGGCACTCGGATCGGCGGCCGGTACTCGATACGGCGCAATGGCGCCCACATCGGCGCGTCCGCGCCCGCTACGACGGCGCGCGCCCGGCCGCCTCGTGATCACGGACCCCCGGCCTGCGGCCCGCCCCGATTCACCGCTCCGCGAGCAGCTGCTCCACCGCTCGTTTCGGCGGCTCCAGCAGCGCGCGGGCGGCTTTCTCCGCCGCCTCCGGGTCGCCGGACGCGATGGCGTCCAGGACGGCCCGGTGATCGCCGTGCATGATGCGCGGCATCCGCTCGTCGTCGAGCGAGGACAGCAGCGCTTCGCGTACGGAGCTGCTGAACCAGGCGTACGTCGCGGTCAGCGCGGTGTTGTGCGCGGCCTCCACGACGGCCCGGTGGAAGGCCACGTCGTGATCGGCGTACAGCTCCAGGTCGCCGCCGAAGGGCTGCCCGTTGGCGGCCTCCAGGGCGGCCTGTGCGTCCAGTGCGGCCCGCATCCGCTCCAGGTCGTCCGGGCGGTGCCGCTGGGCCGCCAGGCGGGCGGCCTCCGCCTCCAGGGCGATGCGCAGCTCCAGGACGTCCCGGACGCCGGCTCGCTGGACGCCGCGCATGATGTCGCCCGGGTCGGCCTGGGAGACGACGAAAGTGCCCTCGCCCTGCCGGGAGCGCAGCATGCCGGCGTGCACCAGGACCCGTACGGCCTCGCGGACGGTGTTGCGTCCGACCTGGAGCTGTTCGGCCAGCGCGTGTTCGGTGGGGATGCGCTCGCCCACCGGCCAGGTGCCGGCCGCCAGCTGGGCGCGAAGGGCGTCCACGACGGTGTCCACGAGGGACTGCCGTCCCGCTGCCTGCAACACCATGCGCACATCCTCGGTTCGGTTCCGGTCACACGTGTGGACAACCGGTGTCATCCGGTTGCCCAGTCATCCTACAAATAATCCCTGCAACGTGCACGGAGTTTTTCCTCCGCGTACGTCACAGGGGCGCCGGGCCGGTGCCACCGGTCCGGCCCGGCGCCACGTGTCACAGCCCGATGTCACGCTCCTGGATGTCGGCCAGGGACTCCCGCCGTACGAGGACGCGCGCCTGCCCGTCCGCGACGGCGACCACCGGCGGGCGGCCCACCAGGTTGTAGCCCGAGGCCATGGACAGGTGGTACGCGCCCGCCACCGGTACGCCGATCAGGTCGCCGGGCCGTACGTCGCCGGGCAGCCGTACGCCGGCGGCGAGCACGTCGCCCGCCTCGCAGTGCCGCCCCACCACACTCACCGGCGTGAGCGCGGCGCTCGACCGGCGCCCTACCAGCCGGGGCGCGTACCGCACCCCGTACAGTGCGGGCCGCGGGTTGTCGCTCATCCCGCCGTCGACGGCCACGAAGGTGTGCTCGCCGGTCCGCTTGACGGACAGCACCCGGTACAGGGCGATACCGGACGGGCCCGCGATGGCGCGGCCCGGCTCGACGGTCAGGCGGGGCACCGGCAGTCCGGCCGCCGCGCAGCCGCCGGCCAGCTCGGCCCGGACCTTGGCGCCGAGCGCCGCGATGTCCATGCCGTCCTCGCCGGGCCGGTAGGCGACGCCGTGGCCGCCCCCGATGTCCAGCTGCGGCAGCGTGACGCCGTGCTGTTCGTGGATACGGGCCAGCAGTCCCACCAGCCGCCGGACGGCCGACAGGAACGGTTTCACAGTGGTGATCTGCGAGCCCAGGTGGCAGTGCAGCCCGACCAGATGCAGCCGCGGCTGGCCCAGTATGCGGGTGATGGCGTGCTGCGCCGAGCCGTCGGCCAGAGAGAGGCCGAACTTCTGGTCGTCGGTTCCGGTACGGACCTTGGCGTGGCCGCCGGCCGCGATGCCGGGCACCACCCGTACGAGTACCTGCTGCCGGGAACCCGCGGGGACCGCGGCGGCGAGCCGGGCGATCTCCGAGGTGCTGTCGATGACGATCCGGCCGACGCCCAGGCGCAGTGCGGCGCGCAGGTCGTCGGGGCTCTTGGCGTTGCCGTGCAGCACGATGCGGGACGGCGGGAAGCCGGTGGTGACGGCCAGTTCCAGCTCGCCGGCGGAGCAGACGTCCAGGCCCAGGCCCTCCTCCCGTACCCAGTGGGCCATGGCGCGGCACAGGAACGCCTTGGCCGCGTACAGGACATCGGCGTCGGGGAAGGCGCGCAGGTAGGCGCGGCAGCGGGCGCGTACCTCGGCCTCGTCCAGGACGTACGTGGGGGTGCCGAAGCGCTCGGCGAGTTCGGTGAGCGGGACGCCGCCCACGGAGAGGTCGGCGTTCGGCAGTTCGGCCGTCGACGCGGGCCAGATGGAGAGGTCGTTTGAAAGGTCGTCCGAAAGGTCGCCCGTAAGGCCGTCCGAGGCGTCGCCCGGAAGACGGTCCGGGAGGCCGGGAGCGGCCGGGTCGTGCGGCTTTCCGGCGGTGTGCCCGTCAGCGTGCTCCGGTGCGGTGGTCGGTGTCGTGGTCGTCACGGTCATGGTGGTCGTCCGCCCTTCTCAGACGGCCCGCAGCAGCGGCGTACGGCGGGCAACCGGTGCGAGGCGCGGGTCCACGGTCAGGATTCCGGCGCCGAGGGGTTCGGCGAGGGCGCGCAGCGCGGGCTCGGCGAGCCGGATCCACGGCTGGTCGGCGCCGAGCTCCGCGGCGAGCCGCTGCGGTGAGGTGAAGCCGACGGCGGTACGGCCGCCGAGCGGGGTGCGGAACAGGCGGGCCGTACAGCCCGCGGGGCCCGGCCGGACGGGGACGAACAGCAGCCCGGCCGGGACGCGTTCGGCAGGTTCGGGATCTTCCTCGTACAGATGCTGCTGGGACACGGCGTCGCTCCTCGGTGCTCGCGCAGGACCGGCCCCGGACCGGTGGGAAGGGAAGTGCCGGGGCTCCTCCTCGACGCTATGCCCGTAGCGGCAGGCGCTCGGCGGCGTACTGACGCATCGTTGACGGCCCGTGGACGCCCCTTGACGCGATGCTGGTGCACCGGCGCACGCGCCGGTGCACGGCGGGGACGTACACCCCGGCGCGGGCCCGTGCGTACCTCGATTCCCCGGGACGTCACGGCCGGGCTTCCGCGAGGATCGTTACGGCCGGGCTCCGCGAGGGTCGCCCGGGCCGTCGGCCGCCCCCTTGACCTTCACACCGTGGCAAGCCCTGCACTGGGAGACGTCATGTTCACCATCGGAGACTTCGCCGGCCACGGCCGGGTGTCGGCCCGCATGCTGCGGCACTACGACGCCATCGGGCTGCTGCGCCCGGCCCGTACGGACCCGGCCACCGGCTACCGCTACTACGAGGCCGGGCAGCTCGCCCGCCTCAACCGCATCATCGCCCTCAAGGACCTCGGCTTCAGCCTCCAGCAGGTCGCGGCCATCCTGGACGAGCAGGTGAGCGCGGCGGAGCTGCGCGGCATGCTGCGGCTGCGCCGGGCCGAGCTGGCGGCGGCGGTCACGGCGGCGGGCGCCCGGCTGGCCCGGGTCGAGGCGCGGCTGCGGACGATCGAGGAGGAGGGGCGGATGGCCGTGGAGGACGTGGTGGTCAAGCGCGTCGAGGCGGTACGGGTCGCCGAACTGACCGGCGTCGCGGCGAGCTTCGGGCCCGAGGACATCGGCCCGGTGATCCGCCCGCTGTACGCGGATCTGTTCCGGCGGCTGGCCGCGGCGGGCATCGAGCCGTCCGGCCCGGCGATCGCGTACTACGAGGACGCGCCGGAGGGCGGGGACCGGATCACGGTGCACGCGGCCGTCCCGGTCACGGCCGCCCCGCAGCCGTCCCACGACTTCGCGGTCGTGGACCTGCCGGCCGTCGAGCGGGCGGCCACGGTGGTGCACCGCGGCCCGATGGAACGGGTGCTGCCGACCGCGCAGACGCTGGCCCGCTGGCTCGCCGACAGCCCGTACCGCTCCGCCGGGTACCCGCGGGAGCTGACGCTGGAGTGCCCGGAGGACCGGGAGCGGTGGGTGACCGAGCTGCAGGAGCCGATCGTCGCGAGGTGAGCGGCGGGAGGTGAGCGGCGGGAGGTAGCCGGCGGGAGGTGAGCGGGGGGCCTCGGCAGGCCGTGCGCTGCTTGTGCGCCGGCGCGCGATGGGCGCAGTGGATCGCCCGGGCTTCAGCTCCTGCGGACGGGGCTGTACGGGCTCTTGCGTCCGTGCCCGGAGCTGTACGGGCTCTTGCGCCCGTGCCCGGAGCCGTCGAGCGAGGTGTTCACCGTCTCGGCGAACTCCACCGCGACCGGGCTCAGCGTGGCCCACTGCCGTACCGCCCAGCCGGTCGCCAGCGGCGGCAGCCCCGGGATCGGGATCAGCCGCAGGTCCGGGTGGTCGGTGCCGTGCCGCCCCGGCAGGTCCGGGACCACGGCGTGCCCGACGCCCAGTTCGGCCAGCAGCATCGCGGTGTCCCAGTCGGCCACGCTGGTGGAGCTGGTGGAGCCGGCGGGTGCGGCGGGGCTGGCCTCCGGCCGGGCCAGGTGCCCGTCGAGCCGCATCCGGGAGACGGAGTTCTCCGGCAGCCGGATGAGCCGGATGCCGTTCAGGCCGCCGGCCAGCTCGGCCGGCTCGATGCGGTCGCGCGCGGCGAGCGGGTCGTCGGACCGTACGGCCAGCACCCATGGCAGCTCCAGCACCGGGTGCTGCTCGATGCCGCGTACGGGCGCACCGATGGTGATCCAGGCCAGCTCGGCGGTGCCGTCGGCCACCGCCTCGCAGCAGCGGCGACCGGAGTTCTCGGTCTGGAACTCCAGGTCGACGTGCGGATGGCGGGCGCGGAAGGTGACCACGGCGGCCGACATGAAGTGCCGTACGGTCGTCGCTCCGGTGGTGATCCGCAGCGTGCCGGCATCGCCCCGGCGCAGATCGGCCAGGCGGCGCAGCGCCAGGTCGAGTTCGCCGAGGGAGCCACTCGCGGCGCGGTGCAGGATGCGGCCGGCCCGGGTGGGCGCCACGCCGCGCGGTCTCCGCTCCAACAGGCCGATGTCCGCCTCGCGTTCGAGCCGCTTGACGCGCTGGCTCACCGCCGACTGCGTACAGCCGAGGTCACGGGCGACGGCACTGAGGCTGCCCGCGTCGCAGACGGCGACGAAGATGCGGAGGTCGTCGAGGGTCACCAACCCAAGTTACAGCTAAGGGGTTTGGAAGGAAACCCGAGGATTGACTTGGGTGTACGGGCGCGAGGAGGATCGGGACACGGCGCCAGGCGGCCACCCGGAACCGGCTACGGCGCCGGACGGTTCCGGGGGCCGACCCGTTGGGGGCGGCGCCGCGTGGCCGACCCGCCGTGGGCCGGCCACGCGGCGCCGCCGTTGTACGGCGGGGTGTATGGCGAGGGTGTACGGCGATCCGACGTACGGTCCCGTCGTACGACCCCGTCATCCGGCGCTGTCGTCAGCCCCGGTCCGCGCCGACCGCCGTACCGGCGGCGGTCGTTGCCGTGGCGGTGGCTGCGGTGCCGGCCGCTGCGGTGCCGGCCTTCGCGTCCGCCTTCGGAGCCGCCCCGCTCCCCACCGTGCCGCTTCCCGCCGTGCCGCTCCCCGCCGTCCCCGCGGCAGCCGGAGCCGTACGGTCGGTGGAACGGTTCCCGTCCGCACCCCGCCGTACGACAGTCAGGACCATCAGCCCCGTCGCCACCGCCACGATCCCCGCGACCAGGGACACCCGGGTCAGGCCGTGGACGTAGCCGACGCCCGGACCGGCGTGCGCGCCCGCGGACCGCACGCCCTGAGCGAAGACCGTGCCGAGGATCGCGATGCCGAGTGCGTAGCCGAGCTGGCGGAAGGTGTTGACCGCGCCGCTGGCCATGCCGGCGCGCTGCGGCGGGGCCGCGCCCAGCGCCGCCGAGACCAGAACCGGCATGGCCATGCCGATGCCGACGCCGCTGATCAGCAGACCCGGCGTGAGGACCGACCAGCCGGAGTCGTCGTTCAGCAGCAGGACGTGCAGCAGCGGACCCGCGCCGATCAGCAGCAGGCCGACGCCGATCGGCACCTGCGGCGCCAGCCGGTGCAGGAACCGGCCGCCGAACATGCCCACGGCCATCGACGCCGCCGCCATCGGCAGCACCGCGAGACCGCCCATCACGGGGCTCAGGCCCAGGATGTTCTGCACCCACAGGCCCACGTACGTCAGATACGGGAACGCCGCGGCCTGGAGCAGCAGCGCCGCCGCCATCAGGACGGCGAAGGCCGGGCGCCGCATCAGCTTCAGGTCCAGCAGCGGCTGGGCCGTACGGCGCTCCACGGCCACGAAGACGACCAGCGCCAGCAGGGCCACCGCCAGCGACAGCAGCGTGCCGGACTCCGTCCAGCCCTCCTCGCCGCCGCGCATCAGCCCGTACGTCAGGGCGCCCGCGCACAGCGTGAACGCGCCGGCGCCCGGCCAGTCGATGCGCCCCGTACGGTCGCCGTGCGACTCCGGCACCGACCGCAGGGTGATCCACACCGCCACCGCCGTCAGCGGCAGGTTGACGAGGAAGATCGCGCGCCAGTCCACGTACTGGGTCAGCACACCGCCCAGCAGCGGGCCGACCGCCGCCGCGGCACCGCCCGTACCGCCCCAGACGCCGAACGCGACCCCCCGGTCACGGCCCTGGTACGCGGCCATCAGCAGCGGCGTGTTGGTGGCGAACATCGCCGCCGCGCCCGCGCCCTGCACCGCCCGCGCGGCGATCAGCACGCCCTCGTCGGGCGCCAGTCCGCAGGCCAGCGAGGACAGCGCGAACAGCGCGAGCCCCGCCAGGTACAGCTTGCGGCGCCCGAACAGGTCGGCCGCCGAACCGGCCACCATCAGCAGCGCGGCCAGCGCCAGCGCGTAGATGTCCATCACCCACTGCAAGGAGGTGAAGGAGGCGTGCAGGCCGTCGGCCATCCGCGGCAGCGCCGTGTTCACGATCGTCACGTCCACGAGCAACATGAAGTTGCCCAGGGTGATGGCGACCAGGGGCCACCATCTGCTCCGCCCGTTGTGCATCGAGATCCTCTGTGGTCATCGGTGTCGTCGTTCGTTCCGTCCCCCGCACCAGAATCCGGGCGGCACCCCCGCCACTCCCAGCCACGGCGTACCGTGCGGCGCAATCCGACACGGGTTAGCCTTTCCTGGTGAAAACCGACGGCTTCGACGAGCTGGACCGGGGGCTGGTCCACGCTCTCCAGCTCGACGGACGGGCACCCTTCAGCCGTATCGCCGAGGTCCTCGGCGTCTCCGACCAGACCGTCGCCCGCCGCTACGGCCGGCTGCGCGGCACCGGCATGATCAAGGTGATGGGGCTCACCGATCCGCCGGCGCTCGGTGAGACGGAGTGGCTGGTACGGGTGCAGTGCACACCCGACGCGGCCGTCGCGGTGGCCGAGGCGCTGGCCCGGCGGTCCGACACGTCCTGGGTGAGCCTGATGTCCGGCGGCACCGAGATCGGCGCCGTCTGCCGCGCCGCCAGCAGCCGGGACAGCGACGCGCTGCTGCTCCAGAAGCTGCCGCGGACCCCGAGCGTGGTCGGCGTCACCGCGCACTGCATGCTGCACGAATTCTTCGGCGGCCCGCTGGGACTGGTCAACAAGTCCGGCGCGCTGACCGAGGAACAGGCGGAGCGGCTGCGCCACCCGGCGTCCGCCGCGGCCGACCGGCGGGCCGGCGCACCGCCCGTACGCCCGTCGCCCCCCGTGCTCACCGCGGCCGACCGCCGCCTCCTGGACGCGCTCGCCGAGGACGGCCGCACCGGCCTCGCCGACCTGGCCACGGCCACCGGCTGGTCCCAGTCCACCGTCCGCCGCCGGCTGTCCGAACTGCGCGCGGACGGCGTCCTCTACTACGACGTCGAATACGACGCCCGGCACTTCGGCTTCGGCGTCATGGTCTCCCTCTGGCTCTCCGTCGCCCCCAGCGAACTGGCCGCTGCCGGAACGGCGTTGGCCCAGCACCCCGAGGTGGCCTTCGCCTGCGCGACCACCGGCCCGCACAACCTCTTCGCGTCGGTGCTGTGCCCCGACGTACGCGCTCTGTACACGTACCTGACCACCCGCATCGCGGCGCTGCCCGGCGTACGGCACATGGAGTCCTCCCCGCTGATCCGCCGGCTCAAGGGGGCCGGACCGCACGGCCGGGGCCGGACCGTCCCCGGCCCGCTCACCCCCGCCCCGCCGGGCCGCGCACGATGAAGCCCGTACTCCCCGCCGCGCCGGCCGGCCGGGTGGCGGCCTGGATACGGGCCGCGCCCGGCACCCACATCTGGCTGCTGGTCATCGGCGTCACCAGCCTCGTCATCGCGGGAGCCACCGAGGGACTGGGCGACTTCCTCCTCCACCGCACCAGCAGCAACATCCACGAGCTGAACCGGCACCCGCTCTCCTCCCTCCTCATCAGCGGCTTCTGGATCGAGAACCCGTCCTCCTTCGTCCTGTACGCCGTCCTCTTCGAGCTGGTGCACGCCAATGTCGAGCGCTGGCTGGGCACCTGGCGCTGGCTGCTGACGATCGGCGTCGCCCACGTCACCGCCACCCTCGCCAGCCAGGAACTGGTCCTGCTCGCCATCGAGGGACACCGGCTGCCCCGCTCCATGACGCACGTCGTCGACATCGGCGTCTCGTACGGCCTGGCGGCGGCAGCCGGCCTGCTCACCTACCGGCTGCCGCCCCCCTGGCGCTACCTCTACCTGGCGTCCGTCATCGGCTTCTTCGGCATCCCGCTCCTGTCAGGCGCCACCTTCACCGACATCGGACACGCCATCGCCTTCACCCTTGGTCTCGCCGCCTGGCCCTTGACCCCGGATGCCGGTGCGGACGCGGCAGCGGACGCGGACCGTACCGCAGCTCCCGGACGTCCTCCGCCAGATCACTGAGCCGCAGACTCATCGCGCAGACGACCCGGTTCGTGGCGTCCAGCCGCCGGTCCAGCCGGTCCAGCCGTACGGAGATGCGGCCGATCACCGGCCCGAGGTCCCGGAGTACGGGGCCTACGTCGGCGAGGGAGGACTCGACGCGGGTGAGGCGGTGGTCGAGGGATTCGAGCGTCGGGCCGTTCGCGTCCTGGCGGGGCACACCGTCGCGGCCCCGCTCCTCGGCGTCGAGGAGGTACGTACGCACCGCACGCGCGACCTCGCTGTCGCGGAGGAGCATGGCGATGTTGAGGAGGGTTCGGCGGGTGTACACAGTCAGCTGCACACTCCCCTGTGGATAACTCGACGCCCATGGGTCCAAGTTGGACCTATCAAAGACTTGCAGCTCAGCGCCGCGCAGGGTGCGCATGCCGTTGTCCCGGAGCTCGCCCCGGTGCCGCTTCGCGATGCTCTTGACGGCCTCTGTGCCCACCTCGAAGTACTCGGCGACCATCCGCGTCGTGACATGCAGCCCATCGGGCAGCATCACGAGAGCCTTCACCTTGTCCAGGACGCCGACACGTCCGATCACACTGTCGCGCATGGCCCGCGACTCCAGCAGTACAGCTTCGGGTGGCATGGAAATGCCCTCCACTCAAACCGGATCGGTTTGAAGGGGACAGGCTGTCCCCTTCAACTGAACGCCCGTATCCAGGGCTCAGGAGCGGAGGCTGCTCACGGATGCCACTACCTCTATGTCCGGTTCTCAGCCGTACGGTTGCACCGCTTCACGGCCGTCACCGGCAAACCCCAGCACTTCACGGTCCCTCGACGCCTCGAACTCCAGTTGCCTCCACGCACGGTGGACAACGAACGGATAAACGTACAGTTACTCGTTCGCGGGCGGGAGTTCGCGCAACCGTTCCGAAAAGATGGCCGGGCGCGCGGCTCAGCCGCCGTACAACCGCTCCAGCACGACCGCGATCCCGTCCTCGTCGTTGGAGGCGGTGATCTCGTCGGCGACGGCCTTCAGTTCCCCGTGGGCATTGGCCATGGCTACGCCGTGGGCGGCCCAGCCGAACATCGGGATGTCGTTGGGCATGTCGCCGAAGGCGATCGTGTCGGCGGCCTTCACGCCCAGGCGGCGGGCGGCCAGGGAGAGGCCGGTGGCCTTGGAGAGGCCGAGGGGCAGGAGTTCGACGACACCTTCGCCGGCCATCACCACGCCGACCAGGTCGCCGGCGGCCTCGCGCGCGGCGCGGGCCAGTTCGTCGTCGCCGAGGGTCGGGTGCTGGATGTAGATCTTGTTGAGGGGGGCCGTCCACAGCTCGCCCGGTTCCTGGATCAGCAGGTTCGGCAGCGGGCCTTCCTGGACGCGGTAGCCGGGGGTGACCAGCACCTCGCCGTCCAGACCGTCCCGGCTCGCGGCCAGGAACAGCGGGCCGACCTCCGCCTCGACCTTGGCGAGGGCCAGTCCGGCGAGCTGCCGGTCCAGGGTGACCGAGGTCAGCAGCCGGTGCTCGCCGGCGTGGTAGACCTGCGCGCCCTGCCCGCACACCGCTATGCCGTCGTAGTCCAGCGCGTCGAGGATGTGGCGGGTCCACGGCACCGCGCGGCCCGTGACGACGATGTGCGCGGCCCCCGCCGCCGTGGCCGTGGCCAGGGCGGCGCGGGTGCGCTCGGAGATCGTGTCGTCGTGCCGCAGCAACGTTCCGTCGAGGTCGGTCGCGACGAGCTTGTACGGCAGCGGGCGGGCCGGCTCGGGCCGGTGCGCGGGCTCGGGGGCGGTGGTCACCGGTTGACGGGCTCCAGGATCTCCCGGCCGCCCAGGTACGGGCGCAGCATCTCGGGCACCCGCACGGAGCCGTCCGCCTGCTGGTGGTTCTCGAAGATCGCCACGATGGTGCGGGGCACCGCGCAGAGCGTGCCGTTGAGCGTGGCGAGCGGCTTGACCTGCTGCTTGCCGTCCTTGTTGGTGCGCATCCGGACCGACAGGCGGCGGGCCTGGAACTCGTCGCAGTTCGAGGCGCTGGTCAGCTCGCGGTACTTGCCCTGGGTGGGGATCCACGCCTCGCAGTCGTACTTGCGCGAGGCCGAGGCGCCCAGGTCGCCAGTGGCCACGTCGATGACCTGGAAGGGCAGCTCCAGGCCGGTCAGCCACTGCTTCTCCCAGTCCAGGAGGCGCTGGTGCTCGGCCTGCGCGTCCTCGGGGTCGACGTACGAGAACATCTCGACCTTGTCGAACTGGTGGACGCGGAAGATGCCGCGGGTGTCCTTGCCGTACGTACCGGCCTCGCGGCGGAAGCACGGCGAGAAGCCCGCGTAGCGCAGCGGCAACTGGTCCGCGTCGACGATCTCGTCCATGTGGTACGCGGCGAGGGGGACCTCGGAGGTGCCGACGAGGTAGTAGTCGTCCTTCTCCAGGTGGTACACGTTCTCCGCGGCCTGGCCGAGGAAGCCGGTGCCCTCCATGGCGTGCGGGCGTACCAGCGCCGGGGTGAGCATCGGCGTGAAGCCGGCCTCGGTGGCCTGCGCGATGGCGGCGTTGACGAGCGCGAGCTCCAGGAGCGCGCCGATGCCCGTCAGGTAGTAGAAGCGCGATCCGGAGACCTTGGCGGCGCGCTCGACGTCGATGGCGCCGAGCTTCTGGCCGAGCTCCAGGTGGTCCTTGGGCTCGAAGCCCTCGGCCGCGAAGTCGCGGGGGGTGCCGACGGTCTCCAGGACCGTGAAGTCCTCCTCGCCGCCGACGGGGACGTCGGGGTGGACCAGGTTGCCCAGCCTGAGCAGCAGCTGCTGCGTCTCCGCCTTGGCCTCGTCCTGCTCGGCGTCCGCGGCCTTGACGGCGGCGGACAGCTCCCCGGCCTTCTTCAGCAGCGCGGCCTTCTCGTCGCCGGTGGCCTTGGGGATGAGCTTGCCGAGTGACTTCTGCTCGGCGCGCAGCTCGTCGAAGCGGACGCTGGAGGTCCTGCGCCGCTCGTCGGCGGAGAGGAGTGCGTCGACGAGCGCGACGTCCTCTCCACGGGCGCGCTGGGACGCGCGCACACGGTCGGGGTCCTCACGGAGCAGGCGAAGGTCAATCACCCCACCAGGCTACCGGGGCGCGGCACCGGCGCTCGACGCCATATTTCCTCGCGTGGCGCTTTGTCCGGTTTGTGGATATTTGTAGCGTTTGGGAATTCCGGAGTGCGCGATGCGGCGCGGCGGTATGGCGCGGGGTGCAAGGGGAGCATAAGGGGCGGACGGGAAGTCGGCGGGGTGGGGGGAACGGGGAGTGACGGGAGTCGCGGGGTGCGGTGCGGACGGCCGGAAAGTGGCGGAAAAAATCGTCAAGGAAATCTTGCGCCGTCGCCGGTACGGGGGTATTCGCGCCGCTTGCGGCGACCCGCTTCCCCTGTGGGCGGCCGGAGTTGGCGGGCGGTGCACGGTGGGGGACGGCGGCGGTTGTACCCAGGGTTGTCCACAGGGGTGGGGGAGTTTCGGAATCTTATCCACAGGCTGTGTGTGGGAACTGTGGAAGTTGGAAGGTTTGGTTCCGCTTCAGGAAACCGTTGCCAGGGATTCACCGATGAAACCCTTTGCCGACGCTCTTTCGTGTGGGATTTCCTCGCCCTAAAGGATTGTTCGCGCGAATTGCGCTGACGTGGGCGGGCTGCGGCGCTGTGGAAGGCTCCGGGGGTCGGTAGAGCAATATGTCGACTCTGTCCGAGTTGGGACGGCCGCCGTGTCGACTTGTCCCCAGGTCGAGAACCGTGCCTGTGGATAACTTTGTGGACAACGCCAACGCCCCAGTCCAGGCCGTACACCGCTCCGCGCGGGCCGCTCGGCGGCCGGTCAGCGGACCGTTTCAGCACCACTCGCCCACCGGTTCCCGGCCACCGTCACGGGACCCGGCCACAAGGAGGCACCACGGCGCCCGGCTACTGAGGCGGCTCCACGGTGCTTGGCTACTGAGGCAACGCCAGGGTGCCCGGCTACTGAGGCAACGCCACGGTGCCCGGCCCAGCTCCGAGCGGCCGACGCCGACCGGTCAGGCCCGCCCGTCCAGGCAGCGCGTCAGCCAGTCCGCCGCGTCCGTGAACGCGTCGTCCACCGTGTCGGGGCGCACGTTCGCCCGTACCCGGTCCGCCCGCGGGTACGACCCGAGGAACCGCACCTCGCGGCAGATCCGCTTGAGCGCCATCAGGACCTCGCCGACCCGCCGGTCCGTGAGGTGCCCCTCGCAGTCCACCGAGAAGCAGTAGCGGCCGATGCCCTCGCCGGTCGGCCGGGACTCGATGCGCATCATGCTGACGCCACGGGCCGCGTACTCCTGGAGCAGCTCCAGCAGCGCACCGGGGTGGTCCTCGCGCAGCCACAGCACGACCGAGGTCTTGTCGGCGCCGGTGCGCGCCGCCGGCCGGGCGGGGCGGCCCACCAGGACGAAGCGGGTGGCCGCGTTCTGCGCGTCGTGGATGTCGGTGACCAGCGGTTCGAGGCCGTACGTCGCCGCCGCGAACTCCCCGGCGAAGGCGCCGTCGTACCGGCCCTCCTGGACCAGTCGAGCACCGTCCGCGTTCGAGGCCGCCGACTCCCACACCGCCTCCGGCAGGTGCCCGGCCAGCCACTTGCGCACCTGCGGCTGGGCGACCGGGTGCCCGGTGACCGTCTTGATGTCCGTGAGCTGGGTGCCGGGCCGTACGAGCAGCGCGAACGCGATCGGCAGCAGCACCTCGCGGTAGATCATCAGCGGTTCGCCGGCGGCCAGTTCGTCCAGGGTGGTGGTCACCCCGCCCTCGACCGAGTTCTCAATCGGCACCAGCGCGGCCGCCGCCTCCCCGGCCCGTACGGCGTCCAGCGCGGCCGGTACGGACACCATCGGGACCAGCTCGCGGGTGGCGGACTCCGGGAGCGTACGCAGCGCCGCCTCGGTGAACGTGCCCGCGGGCCCCAGATACGTGTAGCGGCTGACCGACATTGCCTCTGACTCCCTCACGCTCCGGTGGGGACCGCCGAACCGATCACCCGCTCGCCACGTTACCCGCACCGGCCGCCCGCCCCGGCCGGAAGCCGGAGACCCACTGGTACCCAGAGGCCCAGCAGCCTCCGGGGACCCGCGGTCCCACCGGGCCTCCGGAAGCCCATCGGCCACCGGAGACCCACCGCGCATCCGAGGCCACGGCCCGCCCGACTCCACGGCCCGCCTGACTCCACGACCCGCCCGCTCACCCCTCCAACAACGGCTGCCCCACATACCCGCCCGCCACCGCGGCCGGCGGCACCGCGAACAGCCCGCTGGCCTCGTGCCGCAGGAACGGCGAGAGCGCGTCGCCGCGGTCCAGCTTGCGCTGGATGGTGACGAAGGAGCGCAGCGGATCGGCCTGCCAGCAGATGAACAGCAGTCCGGCGTCCGGGGCGCCGTCGTCGCGGAACCCGTCGTGGAAGGAGTACGGCCGCCGCAGCATGGCCGCGCCCTGGTTGGACTCCGGCGCGGCGATCCGCGCGTGCGCGTCGGCCGGGATGACCGGCAGCCCGTCCGGGCCGTTCCTGTCCAGATCCATCTTCGTGTGCTCGTCGCCCCCGGTCAGCGGCGCGCCGTCGGCCTTGCGGCGGCCTATGACCTTCTCCTGCCTGGCGAGCGGCTGCTTCTCCCAGTCGTCCAGCAGCATCCGGATACGGCGGACGACCGCGTACGAGCCGCCGCGCATCCAGGCGTACGGGCCGCTGCCGGCGTCCCGGCCGACGAAGATCCGCTCGTCGAAGTCCGAGTCCGTGGGCTTGGGGTTGTTGGTGCCGTCCACCTGGCCCATCAGGTTGCGGGCGGTCATCGGGCTCGCGGTGGCGCCGGGCGTGCGGTTGAAACCGTTCATCTGCCAGCGCAGCCGCGCGGTGTCCCCGGCCTCCCTCTGGAGGGCGCGCAGCGCGTGGAAGGCGACCAGCGCGTCGTCGGAGCCGATCTGCACCCACAGGTCGCCGTTGCTGCGCCCGGCGTCCAGCGCGTCCGAGGAGAAGTCCGGCAGCGGTTCGAGTTGGACCGGGCGGTGTGCGGTCAGCCCCGTACGGTCGAAGAAGGTGCGGCCGAACCCGAAGGTGACGGTGAGCGAGGACGGGCCCGCGTCCAGCGCGACACCGGTGTCCGCGGCCGGCGCGCGCCCGGCCATCAGCTCCTCGGCCGTACGGGACCAGCGGCGCAGCAGTGCCGACGCGGCCTTGCGGTCGGCGCCCGGCGCCAGGTCGAAGGCGACGAGGTGGCCGCGCGCCTGGAGGGGCGTGGTGATGCCCGCCTGGTGCCTGGCGCGTTCGTCGCGGAAGGCGACCGTGGTCGCGCCGAGGCTGCTCAGCGCGGCGGGCGGGTCGTCCTGCGCGGCGGCGACGCCGATCGCGCCGCCCGCGGCACCGGCGACCAGGCCCGCCGCGCCGGCGGCGCCGACGGTGCCCAGCAGGCGGCGGCGGGACAGTTCGAGGGTCTCGGGGCGCTCCGTGCCGGCGCCGGAACCGGCGGTGCCGTCGGAGGGGGAAGCGGTGGTCGTCATCAGTTGATCTTCACGTTCCTGGTCTCGGTGACCTGGTCGATGTCGGAGGTCCGGACGACCAGGGAGAGCTGCCACTGTCCGGGCACCGGCAACTGGACGCCGCGCGCGCTCCAGTGTCCTTCGCTGACGTGGTCGAGGGTGACCTGCAACGGCCCGAGCTTCTTGTCCTTGAGGGTGAAGGAGACCTTCACCTCGGGGACATCTTGGGTCCGGCCGTCCGGGTCGGCGATCCGCAGGTGCAGGGCGTTGGCGCTGCCGCTGCGGCCGGGGTCCAGATCGACGCGCGCGGTGCCCTTGCCGCGCGCGCCGCCGGTGTCGAACGGGATGTTCAGTACCTGCGGCTGGTTGGCGTCGGCCGACTGCCCGGCCGCGCCGACCGCCTTGACGGCCTCCTCCGTACGGGCCGGTTCGGTGGAGGTGAGCACGGTGGTGACGGCCAGCAGCACCACGGCGACCGACGCCTCGGCCAGGACGGAACGGCGCAGCCCGGAGCGCTCCGGGTCGGCGTCGCGGATGCGCTTGGTACGGGCGGTGGCCAGCGCCGTGCGCTGCCGGGCCAGTTGGGCGGCCCGCGCGGGGTCGACGTCGCGCGCTGCGTCGTCGGTGCCCGCGGCCTTCGGGGTCGGCTCCGCCCGCGCGTCCTGCGCCGCTTCCGCGCGCGCTGTCACGCTTTCCAGTACGGCGGCGGCCTCTGCCTCGGGCGCCGGGCCCTCGCCCAGCCGCGCCGTCCAGCGCCGCGAGAACCAGGCCACGCCCACGAGGACGACGACCAGCGCGACTTTGATCAACAGGAGCCGCCCGTACGAGGTGTCGGTCAGCGCTTTCCACGTACCGACCTGCCGCCACGACTGGTAGACACCGGTCGCCACCACCACGACGACGGACCCGAACGCGAGCCGCGAGAACCGCCGGACGCCCGCCCGGGCCACGGACGGGCCCTTGTAGAGGGACGCCAGCAGCGCGGCCAGCCCGCCGAGCCAGGTGGCGACGGCCAGCAGGTGCAGAGCGTCCACGGGCATGGCGACGGCGGTCTGCAGGCCGGTCGAGGCGTGCTCGGCCATTGCCCAGGTGGCGGCGAGGCCCACGGCCACGATGGTGCCGCCGATGGCCAGGCCGGGGGCCAGGTCCTTGCGGTGTTCGGTACCGGGGCCGGGGTCAAGGCCGGGGCCGGAGGTGGGGGTGGAGGGGCTGCCGTGGTCGGGGCCGTCCTCGGCCGGACCGCCCGTACCACCGGCGCGTTCACCCTCCCCCGTACGCCCCTCATCTCCCTGAGCGCGGGCGTACGCGCCGAAGAGGACGGCCACGAACAGGGCCGCGGCGGCGAGCAGCAGCAGCCTGGACACCAGCGCGGCTCCCGGCTTGGTCTCCAGGACCTGCCGGAGTCCGCCGAGGTCGAAGACATCGGCGAGGTCCCCGGACGTCGTGTACGGGGTGCGCAGCAGCAGCATCGCGATGGTCGCGGCGGTCAGCGCGGCCCAGCCCCGGGAGACCAGGCGCTGTACGGACCGTACGCGCGCGGCGGCCGGGCGGCAGGCGAGGACGAACGCCGCGCCGCCCACCAGGACGACGAAGCCCGCGTACGCGAGGTAGCGCGCGATGCCGTACAGCGCGCCGACCACACCGCCGCCGGCCTCCTGCTGGGGCAGCGGGGCGCTGGTCTTGGACGGCGCGCCCACCGAGAAGGTGAAGGCGCCGGAGACCGGGTGGCTGTCGGCGGAGACCGCCTGCCAGGCGACGGTGTACGTGCCGTCCGGCAGCCCCGGCGGCAGCCCCGCGCCGTACTTGACCGTCTCGCCGCTGCACAGGTCGCGCAGCTTGCCGCGGTCGACCCGCTTGCCCTGCGGGTCCAGGACCCGGATCGAGTCGTCACCCATCGCGACGCCCTCGGAGAAGGTCAGCGTGACCTGCTCGGGCGCGCTCTGCACCACCGACCCCTGCGCGGGGGTGCTGCCGGTCAGCGCGGCGTGCGCACTGGCCGGCGCGGCACCTCCGAGGAGCATGCCGAGCAGCGCCGCCGCGAGCACCAGGAGGCGCAGCGCGGCCGGCCGGCGAGTGCGCGGGGCGCCTTTACGGCGTGCGCCCGGAGCGCGGGCGCCGGAGCCCGGTGCGCAGAGGACGGTGGTGGTCATGACGGGCGCCCCCTACTTCTTGGCGTCGTGCTGCGAGTGGTCTTCGGCGGATCCCTCGTGCTGCGAGCCGTCCTGCTGCATCGACCCGTCGTGCTGCATGGAGCCTTGCTCACCGTGCTGCATCGAACCGTGCTGCATCGAACCGTGGTCCATGGAACCGTGATCCATCGATCCCCCGCCGCCGGAGCCCGACTTCGCCGCGCCGTTCCCCGGGACGTAGGTGCCGGACTTGACCGGGACATCGACCTTGAGCGGCTTCGACTTGTCGAAGTGCAGCTCGACGGTGACCTGCTGGCCCTCGGCCGGCTTCTTCTTCAGGCCCATGAACATCAGGTGGTTGCCGCCGCGGGCGAGTTCCAGCTCGCCGTTGGCAGGTATGTCCAGCGACCTGACCTCCTCCATCTTGTTGTCCTTGGTCGTGTGGATGGTGACGCTCTTGGCCACGTCGCTGGTCACGGAGGTGAGCTTGTCGGCCGTACCACCGGAGTTCTTGATGACCAGGAAGCCGCCGGCCATGTTCTGGTCGACCGGCTGCGGCATGTAGGCGCCGGAGACCGAGAGCTCGGGCGCGCTGTCCCCGCCGCAGCCCGCGAGGGCGAATCCGGCGGTCAGGGCGAGGGCGGCGGCGAGGGCGGTGCGGCGGTTCACGGGTTCTGTCCCTTGGTGATCTTCGGAAGTGCTTTGGAGTAGTGGTCCACGCCGGCGTCCTGCATCCCCATCCAGTGGATCTTGTCGTCCTTGGGGGAGCTGAGCAGCACCTGCGCGCCGTGCGTGGAGACCACGTCGCCGTTCTTCTTCTTGACGGGCTTCTCGATGCCGATGTTCACGCTGCGCGCGCCGGCCTGGATGGTGTCGAACGAGCCGGTCAGGCCGACGAACTTCTTGTTGATGCCGCCGAGCCACTTCTTGAGCGCTTCCGGCGTGTCGCGCTCGGGGTCCGAGGTCACGAAGACGACGCGCAGGTCGTCCTGTTCGGCCTTGGGCAGCTGCCGCATCGCCACGTCGATGTTGTTCATCGTCAGCGGGCAGACGTCCGGGCAGTGGGTGTAGCCGAAGTAGATCAGGGTCGGGTGGCCCTTGGTCTGCTCGATCAGGTCGTACTTCTTGCCCTCGGTGTCGGTCAGCACCAGGTCCGGCTTCTCCATGGGCTGGTCGAGCGTGACGATCGGCTGGGATCGGGTGCCCCCGGAGACGCTGGCGGCGGGCTTGTCGCTGTCGCCGCCGCCGTCGCAGGCGGCGAGGGTCAGCGCCGAGGCCAGTGCGACGGCGGCGGCGATCAGATTCCTACTACGCATTGCTGTGTGTCCCGTGTGGTCAGGAGCGGGGTGCCGGCCCGGCGCCACGCGGGCGCCGGGTACCGGCACGGGGTCGGGTCAGGCGCCACGGCGACGGCCGGCGAGCACGCCGAACGCGACACCGATGATGCCGACGGCGATGCCGGCGCCGCCCAGGACGCGCGCCGTGGTGTCGCTGCCGTCCGCGGCGGCCTGCCGGGTGTCGCCCGCGTCGCCGCCGGCGTTCTTCGCGTCGGCGCCGCCGGAGCCGTGGCCGTCACCGGTCGCGGGGGTCAGCTTGAGCACCGGCGCCGGGTTGTCCGGCTCCGGCGCGCCCTCCTTGGCCGGCTCGATCCAACGTACGACCTCGTCGTTGTCGTACGTCTGGAGGGCCTTGAAGACGAGCTGGTCGGCCTTGGGCAGTTGGCCCACCGAGACCGGGAACTGCTGGAACTGGCCCGGCGCGATCTTGCCGCCGTCCGCGGTCCAGGTGATCTTCGAGACGGCCTCGGTGAGCTTCTTGCCGTGCGTCTCCAGGGGCTTGTCGAGCTTGGACTTGGTGACGTCGATCTTCCAGCCCGGCACCGGCTGCGGCATGGCGGACGCCAGCGGGTGGTCGGTCGGCAGTGTCACTTCGAGCTTCACGGTCGAGGCGTTGTCGCGCTCGTTGGGGACCTTGAAGTTGATCGTCGCGTAGCCGCCCTGCTCGGCCCGGCCCGGCTGCACGCTGACGTGCGCGAAGGCGGGTACGGCGAGCAGCAGCACGCTGCCCGCGGCGAGGCCGCCGACGACGGGCAGCCGGCGGGCGAGCCGGCCGCGGCGGCCGGAGTGCGCGGCCCGTGCGGCGGACCCGGACGGTTCGGCGGCAGACGGTGACGGTACGGCGGTGGACTGTGACGGTACGGCGGTGTACTCGGACATGGCGGAAAGCACTCCACAGGCAGGAGGGAAGGGAAAGGGAACGGCCGGCGCGCGTGCGGGGACGACGGCGCACACCGGTCCCTCCCGTGCGCCGGGGCGTGCCCGGTTCCGCTGCGGGATGTGCGGTGCGTGTCGTCAGGCCGCGAGGGCCAGGGCGGGCGGGCCCCGCCTGACGACACTGTGCTGGAGTGCGAGTTCCTTCGGGCGGGCTTGGTCATGCCCGTACGAAAAACGCGCCACGGGACGGGTGTCCGCGGCACCCAGGAGCCCGGCGCACAGGACGCGTACGAGCGCCAGCGTGCACCGCAGTGCGCCCACGAGTGCTTCCGCCACGGCTGCCGCTTCCCGCGCCGCGGGCGCGGAGAGCCGTACGAGACGCCACAGGGCGGCCTCGCCACGGCGCAGCAGCCAGCCCGCGGCGAGCGCCGCGAGCACGTGCGCCAGCAGCATCGGCAGCGAGGGCAGCAGCCCGTGCGCCGCCGGGGCCGACATGGCGGCCTGGTCCATGGCGTGCCCGGCCGCGCCGGGGCCCGCCGGGCCGATCGCGGAGACGTCCAGGATGCGGCGCGCTTCGGCGCCGTCCAGCCGGCCGGCCCCGAGGCCGCAGGTCACATGCCGTGCGAGGGCGATGGCGGCCTGGTCGGAGAGGCCACCGCCGGACGCCGGGGCGGCCGTCGGCGCCGCGGCCATACGGTGCTGGCCCAGCGCGAAGACGGAGTGCAGCGCGAGCTGCCCGACGGCCAGCGCAACGGCGATGCCCGGCAGGGACCGCTCCCGGCCGGCCAGCGGCGCGGCGACGGCGAACACCGCCGCGCAGCCCACGCCCAGCGTCCACACGGGGACCGCGGCGCAGGACCCGATCATGTGCCCGGCCGCGGACAGCGCGACACAGACCGCGGTGAACACCGCGGCCCTCAGCAGCCGCAGGTCCGCGGCGGCGCGCTCTTCGGGGTCGGACGGGGCAGTCATGGCCGCGCCATCATCCCACTGCGCCCACCGCTCCCGTACGGCAGGTCCGCCGCTCCATACCCGGCGGATCGCGCCATTCCGGTACGGGCAGGTCAGGGCCGGGGCGCGCCGGCGCATTCCGCAACGGGAGCCGGGGTGCGCGCGGGCGCGGCCCGGGCCCGTTACACCGGCGGGCGTCGCCGGTACATCCGCCGAATGGGCGGAGTCACGCCCCGCGCACGCTTACGGACCATGCGCCCCGGCAATACGTATCGATATGTCGAGCCGCGACCAGGAGGCTGCAGCGATGAGCATCTGGTGGTCCCTGCACCTGCGGCGCGAGGCCGCGAGCGTCCCGCTCGCCCGGCGGCTCCTGCTGGGCACGATGGAGACGGCCGGGGTCGACCCGGACATCTCCCACGACCTGTCCGTCGCCCTCTCCGAAGCGTGTGCGAACGCCGTCGAACACGGTGGCGACGCCGCCACGGAGGACTACCGGGTCACCGCCTTCATCAACGGCGACACCTGTCGTATCGAAGTCACCGATTCCGGCCCCGGTTTCCGGGAACGGACCCGAAGGCCCAAGCGCCCCGGACGGAGCGCAACGCCCGATACCCCCGCGCCGCCCCCACCCACGGCAGCCCCCGCCCCGGCCCAGGCCGAACACGGACGGGGGCTGTTTCTGATCGAGGCCCTGACCGACCACGTCCGCTACCGCAACCGCACCGGCCGGTGCGGCGCGGTGGTCAGCTTCGACAAGATCCTGAAGTGGCGGGAGGAGGTGCCGTTGATGGCTTCGTGAGGCGGGATCCTGCCCGTGGGGTCGTCGTGGTCCCGCCCGTGGGGTTGCGTGCCGGACTGCCGCCGGCACGGACGCGACATGCCGAAGAAGTACGGGGAACCGTCACCCGGTGCCCGTCCGGACCATGTCCGGCCGGTGTCCGCCGTCCCCCGGAAAACGGTGAGTGGCGCGGTCCCGCACGGGGAGGACGTCCCCCGCCGCGTCCCCGATTGCCGCGGGACCCGCGCACACTCCAGTTCTAACGCGAGGCGACTCGCGTTAGCGTTCTGGACGATACGTGGCCGGATCTCGCACTGCAATACGGAGCCGCCTTGAACACAGCGCAGCCACCTCCCGGCGCGTCCCGGCCGGGGGGACGTACCGCGCGAACGCGACAAGCCGTACTGGACGCGGCCTTCGCGGAGCTGGGGGACGGCGGGTACGCGGCGCTCAGCGTGGAGCGGATCGCCCAGCGCTCCGGCGTGCACGCCGCGACGATCTACCGGCGCTGGCGCACCACCGAGCGGATCGTCTGCGAGCTGATGGCCGACATCAGCGCCGAGGTGCCGCTTCCGGACACCGGGGCGCTCGCGGACGACCTGCGCGCGCTGGCCCGCTCGATCGCCGCTTTCTACGCGGAGCCGCGCTTTCGCGGACTGCTGGAGGCGGTGGTCTCCGCCGCCGCGCGCGAGCCCGCCGCCGCCGACGTGCTGCGGGACTTCTTCGACGAGCGGCTGCGGCTGGCCGGCCGTATGGTGCACCGCGCCGTGGAGCGCGGCGAACTGCCCGCCGGCGTCGACGCGGACGAGATCATGGCCGCCCTGGGCGCGCCCTTCTACTACCGGCTGCTGATCGCCCGCCGCCCCATCGACCTCCGGCTGGCCGACCGCGCCGCCGAGGCTGCCTGGACGGCCGCCCGGGCCGGGGTGTTCGCCCGCGGGCCGCAGGATGCGGAACCCGGGAACGCCGGAGGCGGTCGGTGACCCCGCGGGGCCACCGACCGCCTCCGGTCAGCCGTGTCCGTATGCAGCCGTGATCAGGCCTGCTGACCGGTCAGCCGGGCCATCCACGCCTCGACCTCGTCCGAGCGGCGCGGCAGCGCGGCGGACAGGTTCCGGTTGCCGTCCTCGGTGACGAGGATGTCGTCCTCGATGCGGACGCCGATGCCGCGGTACTCCTCCGGGACGGTCAGGTCGTCCGCCTGGAAGTACAGGCCGGGCTCGACGGTCAGCACCATGCCGGCCTCCAGCGTCCCGTTCACGTACGTCTCCGTACGGGCGACGGCGCAGTCGTGCACGTCCAGGCCGAGCATGTGGCCGGTGCCGTGCAGCGTCCAGCGGCGCTGCAGCCCCAGCTCCAGCACCCGGTCGACCGGGCCCTCGACCAGACCCCACTCGACCAGCTTCTCGGCGAGCACGCGCTGCGACGCGTCGTGGAAGTCGCGGTACGCGGCGCCCGGCTTGACCGCCGCGATGCCCGCCTCCTGGGCCTCGTAGACCGCGTCGTAGATCTTGCGCTGGAGGTCGTTGTACGTGCCGTTGATCGGCAGCGTACGGGTGACGTCCGCGGTGTAGAGGGTGTTCGTCTCCACGCCCGCATCCAGCAGGAGCAGGTCGCCGGAGCGGACCTCGCCGTTGTTGCGGACCCAGTGCAGCGTGGTGGCGTGCGGCCCGGCGGCGCAGATCGAGCCGTAACCGACGTCGTTGCCCTCGACGCGGGCGCGCAGGAAGAACGTTCCTTCGATGTAGCGCTCGCTGGTCGCCTCGGCCTTGTCGAGGACCTTCACGACATCCTCGAAGCCGCGCACGGTCGAGTCGACCGCCTTCTGCAGCTCGCCGATCTCGAACTCGTCCTTGATCAGCCGGGCCTCGGAGAGGTACACCCGCAGCTCTTCGTCGCGCTCCGCGGTGACCTTGTCGGCCAGCGCCGCCTCGATGCCGGCGTCGTGGCCGCGCACCACGCGGACCGGGCCGGTGGCCTCGCGCAGCGTGTCGGCCAGCTCGCGCACGTCCGCGCAGGCCACGCCGAGCAGCGCCGCGGCCTCGTCCAGGCTGTTGCGGCGGCCGACCCACAGCTCGCCCATGCCGTCCAGCCAGAACTCGCCGTTCTCGCGGTTGGAGCGGGGCAGCCGGTAAAGCGTCGCGTCGTGGCCCTCGCCGCTCTCGCGGGGCTCCAGGACGAGCACACTGTCCTCGGTCTGGTCGCCCGTGAGGTGGACGAACTCCGTCGCGGCGCGGAAGTCGTATTCGGTGTCGTTGGAGCGGGTCTTCAGGTTGCCTGCCGGGATCACCAGACGCTCGCCGGGGAAGCGGCGGGACAGCGCCTCCCGCCGCCGGGCCGCGTTCGGCGCCTGCTCGATCGGCTCCAGGTCGCGCAGCTCGGTGTCGGCCCAGCCCGACTTCATGTTCGCGGCGAGCTCGTCCGATACGCCCGGGTAAAGGCCGTTCTTGCGCTGCTTGATCGGCTGCTCGTCCTCGTCCGGGGTCTCCGGCGTGAGCTCGTCGGTCACTATGCCTCCTTTTAAGACTGCACCGCGTTCCATCGTAAGTGCGAAGGGAACAGGGTCCAGGGGGCGGAAGCGGTGAGGTAGGTGAGATATCGGACAGGTCGGGGGTGGGGGGCGGAGCGCGGCCGTGCGTGGGGCGTGGTCGTGCGGCGGAGAGGCGGAGAGTGGCGGCGTGGCGGCGTCCGGCCCCCGCGCCCGGCCCGCCCGCGCCGCCGCGCCCGGCCGCCGCGCGGTCCTCTTGGGCGCGAACTCAGGGCAAGCCCTCGCTCACCGGTCCCTCACTCGAAGTACGCCGCGAGCAGCACCACGTCCTCCGGGGACTCCGCGTCGTCGATCCCGTCCGGCAGCAGCGTGTGCAGCAGGTGGTCCACGAGGGCCTCGGGGTCGTGGCGTGCGGCCCGGGGGACGCCGGCGGCGGCCGAATGGAGCCGGGCGAAGGCGCGGTCCATCGGGTCGCCGGTGCGGCGCAACAGCCCGTCGCTGTAGAGCAGAAGGGTTTCTCCAGGCGTCGGTGCCAGCTCCACGCTCGGCGCTTCCCAGCACGCCAGCATGCCCAGCGGCGCGGACAGTGAGGTCTCCACGTACTCGGTACGCCGGTCGCCGATGATCAGCGGTGGGCAGTGGCCCGCTCCGGCCAGCACGATCCGGCGGGCGGCCGTGGCATTGCCCGGCCCGTACGTTCCGTACGCACCGGGTACGGCCCCAGGTGTACCCGGCCCATTCGACCCACCTGGCCCACCAAGTCCACCGGACCCACCAGGTCCGCCCGGCCCGGCAGGCGGTGCCTCCGCGAAGGCGAACAGCGCCGTGGCGCTACGGGCCGGCTCGGTCAGCCGCAGCAGCAGTTCGAGGTCGGAGAGGACCGCGACCGGGTCCTCGCCCTCCATCACCGCGTACGCCCGCAGCGAGGCGCGCAGCCGTCCCATGGCGGCCACCGCGCCCGGCCCGGAGCCGGTGACGGAGCCGACCGCCAGGCCCAGCGCGCCGTCCGGCAGCGGCAGCGCGTCGTACCAGTCACCGCCGCCGAGCGGTCCGGCACCGTGCCGCACCGCGAGCCGTACGCCGGGGACGCGGGGCAGCCGGCTGGGCAGCAGTTCCTCGCGCAGTGTCGCCACGGTCTGCCGCTGGCGGTGCAGTTCCAGGAGGCGGGCGAGGTGCGCGGTGGCGTATCCGAGGTAGAGCCCGATGAGGTGGCGCTGCCGCTCGGCGGGCTCGGCGGGCTCGTCGTAGAGCCAGACCGCGGCGCCGAAGCGGCCGACCTGGTCGGCGTCCAGCGGCACGGCGTAACTGGCCGCGTACCCGAGGCGCGCGGCGACCTCGCGCAGGCGGGGGTCGAGACCGGGCTCGCCGGGGATGTCGGGCTGGGCGATGTCGCCGCGTCCGCAGGCGACGCAGCCGGAGCTGTCCGAGGGGGCCCCGTCCGGGGGCGCGGGGTCCGCCTGCCCGCCGTCCGGGTGTGCTTCGGGCCGCTCACGGAGGCCCCGCCCGGCCCCGTCCGGCTCGGGCAGTCCGTCGAGGATGCGGCCGAAGGAGAGCGCGCGGCGCGGCACGGTCTCGATGTGGCCGATGTCGGCCTGCCCCAGCCCGAGTCCGATGGTGGTGTCCGGGCCCCGGCCGTCGCGCGGTTCGAGGACCACCAGTCCGCGCCGGGCGCCCACCAGGGAGGCGCCGGCGCGCAGCAACTCCTGGAGCGCGGCTTCGAGGGACTGCGTACGGGCCAGCCGCTCGGTGAGGTCGTGCAGCGCGGTCAGGTCGGAGATCCAGCCGGCGAGCCGGTCGTGGACGGCCGCGGAGCGGGCCTCGGGTGGGGGGTCCGCAGGGGCTGGTGCGGTTGCGGACTCGGCAGTGTGAGTGGGGGCGGGAAGTGCTGGTTCGATTCCAGCCACTTTCGGAACGTGGGGGGTGGTCATGGCTGACGGCTTACGTAGCGCCGCTCAAAACCCCTGGTCAGGCCGCTTGGTGGGATGGAATGCGGCACTTTGTTGAGTCGTGTTGAGTAGTGTTTCGAACTGCTCAATTTCCTCAATAGCATCGCAAACCCCCATGTCATGTTGCTCCGCTATCAATGCCTCCACATGTACACGCCCCGGTGACACGATGTCCAGCATTGTCCCCGTGGGGTTTGTGGTGTCAACGAGACGGGGAAGTTGGCCGGAAAATATCCCCCCGAACGTCAATTTGAGGTCGACTGGCGGCGTTCGACAGTGCGTCATCACCACCATGGCGGGTACGTACTCGGAAAGGTGCGGGGTCAGTTGGAGCCGCGCCGGAACTCTCCGACGGGCACGGGCGTCTTACACGTCGACGACCGCGCCGCACCGCACCCCCAAGTGGCGGATCTGCTCCACGGGACAAGCAAGCGCCATGCGCGCGCCACCCTCCGCCACGTTCCACGCTCGGCGTATGGCGTGATGCGCTGCTCCGTACAGGCAGTGACCACAGATCCACGTGGCGTTCAGGGGTTCTCAGGAGCCGTGACACACCACGCAGCGGCATGAACCGGCATGTAGTGCGATGGACATAGCCCTCGGCGTTTACGGAAAGGAACGAGCGCTCATGCGCGAGATCCTCGGAAGGCGACGCAAGCTCCAGCTCCGGCGCGGCGGAAGGTCGGCACTGCTCGGTGCGGCACTCCACTGTGCCACCGAGTGGCAGTGGCCCGTACTCCCAGGCGTCGGACTGCGGACCGGCGGGAAACAGGCGGGCGGCAAACCGTCCGGCGGGCGGCACGGCCGCGCCGAGCGCGGGACGCGCCCGTGCAGTTGTCCGGACCCGGACTGCGTGGTGCCCGGCGCCCACCCCTTCGACCCCGGCCTGTTCGCGGCCACCACCGATGCCCGCATGGTGCGCTGGTGGTGGACCAACCGGCCGACCGCGCCCCTCCTGCTGGCCACCGGAGGCCGCGCACCCTGCGCGCTCAGCCTGCCGGCCGTCGCCGGCGCGCGGGCCCTGGCCGCCCTCGACCACTTCGGCGTACGGGTCGGCCCGGTCGTCGCCACCCCCACCCGCTGGTCGCTGCTGGTCGCCCCGTACTCCCTCGCGGAGCTGGGCGAGTTGCTGCACTCCCGGGACTGGGTGCCCAGTTCGCTGCGCTTCCACGGCGAGGACGGTTACGTGGTCCTGCCGCCCTCACAGATCGGCGCGGGCAAGGTCCGCTGGGAGCGCTCGCCGGGCACCGGAGCGGCCGCCCCCTGGCTGCCGCAGGTGGAAACCATCGTGGACGCGCTGGTCACCGCCAGTACCAGTGCGCCGGACGGGGGGAGCCGGCTGGCGTACTGAGGGGCTGGGGTTTCCTTTCCTGCTCGCTCGGAACGCCCTCCTCCGGAACGCTCTTCCTGGAGCGATCCCCTGGCCCTCCCCGAAACACCCCCCGGCCCCCGGGCCGCCTCCGGCCCCCGGCCAACCAGATCACCGGCACCCCGAACCGCTCGCGGCGGCGGAAGAACGCGCGGGCGGTTCACTCGTATGAGTGTGAGCTGCCCGGTGGTGGCGGGATTCGGGGGCGCGAGCCCGTTATGTGCCCGTTCCGGCCCGATATGTTCGGCGGACCGTCAATCCGGCGGTCAATCCATCGCCCTGACAACCGCAGGTGGGTCCTATGGAGCGTGCGCCGAACCTCCGCATGATCGCGCTGGCGAGCACGGTGGCACTCGCCGTCGCGATGCCCCTGGCCGCAGCGACCGCGGGTCCGGCTGAATCTGAACGGTCGGCCCCGGACGGCTCCGCAATCACTCCACAAGCGGACGGTCGTACTCCGGTACGGGCCGACCCGTCCGACCCGTCCGGCGCGCCGGACGCGGGTACGGATACGGGCACGGGTACGGGCATGGGCACGGGTGCGGCGCATACGTCCGACAGCCGCCGGAAGTCCCGCTGCGGGCCGGAACTGGCTTCACCCGAAGGAGTGGAAGCCCAGACGTGTGTTCTCGCCGAAGGCGGCCGGTCCTGGGCGCGTACGTACTACCGCAACACGTCCGGCGAGCCCTTGCGGGCCGTACTGACGCTGATGCGGCCGGACGGCCGGACCGTACAGGCGTACTGCGAGATTTCGGCCGGTGACGAGCCCGGGACCTGCGAGACCCCGCGCGAGCCGACGGTCGGCGGCGGGTCGGCGGCGTACACCGCGGTGGCGGAGCTCGCCGACGCGCGGGGCGAGCGCAAGCTGCTGCGTACCGGCAGCAACGTGGCGCCGGGCGAGCGTGGTTCGGACCAATGACGGTACGGAATGTGCCTGGTGGCTCCGGGGGGCTGTCCGCCGGCCCTCCGGCGGTCCTTCGCGGCCCTCTGCCGACCCTCTGCCGGCCTTCCGGACGCAGACATGGAAGCGCCCGGTCGCTGGCGACGGGGGATGCACCAGCGACCGGGCTCCTAGAACGGTAACAAGAGATCCGCGGTTCGCAAATTCGATCGTGGAATTCCGGACGCGTATTTACCGGTCGGTACGGCGAGTTGTGACCGGAGTCACGTTCCCGGTCACGGCTCGGCGGCTCGCGGCGTGCCCCCGGACGGACCATGGATCGCTGTCCGGGGCCGGGTCTGGGGCAGCCCGGGGCCAGCCGGGGGGCAGCCGGGGTCAGCTCACGGGTCGGCCCGGGATCAGCTCAGCGTCACCTGACGGTTGGTGAGCCCGCCGCGGGCGCGGCGCTCCTCCGGCGTCAGCGGCGCGTCCGCGGCGAGCGCCGTGGCGAGCCGCTCCGCGAAGGCGGCGGCGGGCTTGGCCACGTCGTCGGCGCTCATCCCGGACGGCAGGTCCCAGACCGGTACGACCAGGCCGTGCGCCCGGAACGATCCGACCAGCCGGGTGCCTTCGCCGAGCGAAGAGGTGCCGGCGGCGTGCAGCCGGGCCAGCGCGTCCAGCAGCGTCTCCTCCGGGTGGGCCATCACCCAGCGCAGGTGGTTCTTCTCGGGCGTCTCGCACCAGTACGCGCCCTCCAGACCGGCCAGCCGCTCGGTCGGGATGGCCGCGGCGTTCGCCCGCTCCAGAGAGGCGGCGACCTCGCCCGTCGCGTTCTCGGCGTCCTCCACCCAGAACTCGAAGCCGCTGTGCACCTGGGGCTCGAACGGGGCGGCCGGGTCCAGCAGGTCCTGCAGGCGCGGGCCGTCCGCCGCGGCGCGCTCGGCGGCGACCGGGGTGCCCGGCTCGGCGGCCAGCGCGCGCCGCAGCGTGTCGGCGAGGTCGCGGCTGAGGTCGCCGGAGGCGGTGTCGTTCTGGAGGCCGAGCAGGACGGCGCCGTTGTCGCGGCGCAGTGCGGGCCAGGCCATGGGCAGGACGGTCGCCAGCGTCACCGACGGGACGCCCTCCGGCAGCCCGTCCTTGAGCGTCAGCTCGACGGTGGCGGCGGGTACCAGTTCGCGCAGCGCCACCCAGTCGCACTCGCCCGGAAGGCCCTCGAAGGGGCGCTGCACCAGCTCGGTCGCGGCGTGTGCCGCGGTCCGGCCGTGGCACGCCTTGTAGCGGCGGCCCGAGCCACAGGGGCAGGGCTCGCGCGCCCCTACGACGGGCACCTCGCCGTCCTTGATCTGCGGTGCTGCGGCCTTGGTCTGGGGGCGGCGCTTCTTGGCCATGGCGAGGCTTTCTCCTGGTCGATCCTGGGCGTACGGACGCGTTCCGGCGCGAGCCTAGACGACTGGGCTGCGCACCGTGCCGCGCGCCGGGGGCCTCGGGCGCGCTCGCGCCACGCGGGCCGCCGAGGGGCCCGTCCACGGCCCGCGACCGTACGGGCCACCGGAATTGGTCCCGCGGGACCGCTCGTCACCGTACGGCCGTGTCACCGCCCCGCCCGGTGCCGGTACGGCTCCACGGCGTACGAGCCGACTGCGGGGCGCGTATGCGGTACGGACGGCGCTGGACGGGCCTGTGCGGGCGCCAGGAAGCACTGGTCGGGAACCGGGCGCCAGGAGGCGCCGGACGGGGCCCGGGCGGCCCGGGTGATCCGGACCGTCCCGCACCCCGGCCTCGACGGCCGGCTTCACCGGTCTACGTCACCGGTCCGGCCTCACCGGTCCAGCTTCAACAGCCCGGCCGGTCGAACCTCACCAGAGCCAGCTCCGGCCGCCCGTGGCCCGCCGCTTCCCGTCCTCCGGTCGATGCCGATGCCGATGCCGATGCCGGTTCGGGTTCCGGTTCCAGTTCCGGTACGGGAGTCGGCCCGCCGGGGCGGAGGGCCTGCTCACCGGCCGGTTCCGGCATGCGGTCGCCGCGCGGCAAACCGGTTGCGCGCCCCGGTGCGACCGGGGTCGGCCGCCCGTTGCGTGCCCCGCCGGTGAAGTCGGCGGAGAGCTCGGCCGGGAGGTCAACGCGCGTAGCGAACGCACTGTGCAGCCCGTGCAAGGAGAGCAGGGCCCAGACCGTCACCTCGCCCCCCGCGTCCTCCACACCCCACTCCTTGGCAAGGGAGCGGATGATGGCGAGCCCGCGGCCGCCCTTGGCGGTGACCGAAGGCGTGGACGGCTGTGGCCGGGTCGGGCCGCCGCCGTCCGTGACGGAGATGGTCAGCTGGCCGTGGGCGTCGATGCGCCACGCCGCCCGTATCGCGTCCGGCACCGCGTCGCCCGCGGTGCCCCGTACGGAACCAGCCGTCTCCTGCGTGCATATCGGACGTGCATACCGACATGAATTGCTCAGCAGTTCGGAAAGAATGAGTACCGCGTCGTCGACCACGGTGTCCTGGACACCGCTTGCGAGCAGTTCCTCCCGCATGCGCCGCCGCGCCGAACCGACCCCCGACGGACCATGGGGTACGGCCATGACCGACGCCGTCGGCACCTCTTGTGCCACCATCAACGCCACCCCCGAGACCTCCTTCGCCCCACGCCACGGGATGGATGCCCCAATGGCCTGGACCGGAAACCGGCCAGTCCCGGTGCGGTGACGCACTCGTAACGATCGGGTACGGGTCGAATGCGCCGGTGCACTCCCTGTGACGGCCGCTACCCCAGGCCCAGTTGGGCTCGTACCTGTTTGGGGCGGTTGGTGATGATTGCGTCCACCCCCAAGCGTTCACACAGCTCTACATCCGCCTCATTGTTGACGGTCCAGACGTGCACCTGATGGCCCGCGCGGTGCGCCTTGGCGACGTACTCGGGATGGGCGCGCAGGATGCGGACACCCGGGCCGGCGATGCCGACGCCGGGCGGCAGCCGGCCGTCGCGGTGGCGCGGCGTCAGGAACTGCATGAGGTACACACCTGGGATGTCGGGGGCCGCGGCCCGTACCCGGTGCAGCGACCGGGCCGAGAAACTCATGACGCGAACCGCGGGCGGACCCTCGGCCGAACCCTTGGTGTGGCCGAATCTCGTCAGTAGCGCGACGAGCCGCTCCTCCACCTGACCGGCCCAGCGGGTCGGGTGCTTGGTCTCGATGGCCAGCTCGACCCGGCGGCCCGAATCGGCAACGAGTTCGAGAAGTCGCTCCAAGGTGAGGACGGACGTGCGCTCCGGGTCCTCGTGCTGGCGGTCCGGCGCCTCGCCGGCGGTGTCGTCGTCCTCCTTCCAGGAGCCGAAGTCCAGCGCGGCCAGATCGGCCAGCTCCAGGGCGGAGACCGCGCCGCGCCCGTTGGAGGTGCGGTTGACCCGGCGGTCGTGCACGCAGACGAGGTGGCCGTCCGCGGTGAGCCGTACATCGCACTCCAGCGCGTCGGCGCCGTCCTCGATCGCCCGGCGGTAGGCGGCCAGGGTGTGTTCCGGTGCGTCCTCGGACGCGCCACGATGGGCTACGACGGAAATGCGGGAGGGGTCCGGGGTGCGGTCCCGGAGCGGGTACGCGGTGGTCACCGGGTTATCGTGCCATCGCTCGCGGGAGGGACGCCTTGTGCACTACCTGATCCGCATAACATCGGATGCGTTCGTTATGTCCGGGATAAAGGATGGGGAGACAGTCACAGCCTCGGCTTACGGCGCCCTGACGCGTGGTGGGAAAGGCTTGCCCCCGGGACATTCGCCGGTACCGCCTGCCCGTCGCCCGTATGCCAGGGGCCCACGCCGCATCCTGGAGACCGCACCGCATCCTGAAGGAGAGGCCGGGCCGTGGCCCGGCACCGACGTGAAGCTGAGGAGAGAGCCGTGAGCACCGAGAACGAGGGCGCCGCCGTCCCGCCGGAGGCCCAGCCGCCGTCGGCGCCCCAGGCGTCGGACCGCGCACCCGAGGCCGGTGCGCGTACTTCGGACGGCCCAGGTGCGCGGGACACGGCGGTGGCCGAGGGCACGCCCGGCGCGGCAGCGGCTGAGGGGGCGCCGGGGGCGCAAGCCACTCCGCCGGCTCCCGCCACCCCGCCCTCCGCGCCCCCGCCGCCGGAGTTCGCGCCGACGGCCGGGCAGGCGGGCGCGGGCGTCGGCGTGGCGGACGGCGCTGCGGACCGTACGCAGCAGTTCACGAAGCCGACGGGGGCGACGGAGCCGCAGGGCCACGGCCAGGATCACCCGCAGGGCCACGCCCACAACCCCGCTCAGCACCACCCCCAGGCAGGTGGCCCGGACATGGGCACCCAGCCCCCGGCCGGCGGCGAGAGCGCATCCCAGGCGCACGATCACGCCCACCAGGCGCCGCCGCCCGCGTACGCGACGGCGCACGGCGCCTCCGACGGCGGCTGGGGCGGCCCCACGCCCCCCGGCTACGGAGGCGGCCCGGGTGGTCCGGGCGGTCCGGGCGACGTGTGGGGCGCCCCGGGCGCGCCCGCGCCGAAGAAGCGCCGTAACGGCGGCCTGATCGCCGCCGTACTCGTCGCCGCCCTGGTGGCCGGCGGTATCGGCGGCGGCATCGGCTTCTGGGCCGCCAACCGCAGCGACACGAACTCGACGACGGTCTCCGCCTCCGGCGACCCCGAGGCGCTGAATCGCAAGCCGACCTCCGTCTCCGGGATAGCGCAGAAGGCGCTGCCCAGCGTCGTGACGATCGAGGCGCAGGGCGCGTCCGGCGAGGGCGGCACCGGCACCGGCTTCGTCTACGACAAGCAGGGCCACATCCTCACCAACAACCACGTCGTCGCGAGCGCCGCCCAGGGCGGCAAACTGACCGCCACGTTCTCCAACGGCAAGAAGTACGACGCCGAGGTCATCGGCCGGGCCCAGGGCTACGACGTCGCCGTCATCAAGCTGAAGAACCCCTCCGACGCCAACCTCGTCCCGCTCCCGCTCGGCAGGTCCGCCAACGTCCAGGTGGGTGACGCGACGATCGCCATCGGCGCCCCCTTCGGCCTCTCCGGCACGGTCACCACCGGCATCATCAGCGCCAAGAACCGCCCGGTGGCCTCCAGCGACGGCGGCGGTACGACTCCCTCGTACATGAGCGCCCTCCAGACGGACGCCTCCATCAACCCGGGCAACTCCGGCGGCCCCCTGATGGACGCCACCGGCAGCGTCATCGGGATCAACTCGGCCATCCAGTCCGCGGGCAACGGCGGTGGCGGCTTCGGAGGCGAGAGCCAGTCCGGCAGCATCGGCCTGGGCTTCGCCATCCCGATCGACCAGGCCAAGCGGGTGGCCAACGACCTGATCAAGAAGGGCCAGCCGGTCTACCCGCAGATCGGCGCACAGGTCCTGATGCGCGACACGGGTGACGGCGCGACCATCGCCCGCGACGGCGGCACCGACGGCTCCGCCTCGGTCACCCCGAAGGGCCCCGCCGACCAGGCCGGCCTGAAGCCGGGCGACACGATCACCAAGCTCGACAACACCATCATCGACAGCGGCCCCACCCTGATCAGCACCATCTACCAGCACAAGCCGGGCGACAAGGTGACCCTCACCTACAAGCGCGACGGCAAGGAGCACACCACCCAGGTAACCCTGGGCCAACGCACGGGCGACAAGTGACGCGCTAGTCTGATCCCCGCGCCACCGTCCGCCGGCGGCGCGGGGAGGCTTGCCCGAGCGGCCTAAGGGAACAGTCTTGAAAACTGTCGTGAGGTAACCCCTCACCGTGGGTTCAAATCCCACAGCCTCCGCCGAGACCAGCAAAGTAGCTGGTCCAAAGGGGTGCCCAGCCAACGCGGGCACCCCTCTTGGTTTCCCCGTGCCTCAGCCGCCGTTATGCCGCTCTCGTTGCCGTCGTCCCTCACGTCAGGGTGCACGACGGGTGCCGTCTGCTGGCATCTGCCCGCGTCACCGGATGGGCATGTGCCACCCGTACGCCAGACCGCAGCGGAGAAGCCACTAATCGCGTGGCTGACCACCCGGAAGGGCTTTCGCGAGCATACGAGCTTCATCCTTCGCTGCCTTACGAGCGACTCGAGCTTGGTGGAGGTGCTCTCCTCGGATGATCTCACCCTGCTGCTCGATCCAGGACTCCAGTTCACTGTCTGCAGCACACAGCGCAACCAGCCCTGCAATGAGGAGGGCCAGCTTTTCCGGCATCGGCATGGTCTTGCCATCCAGGTAGGCGCCGACAGTGCGCGGACTGAGCCCGGCCGCCTCTCCCCACGCATTTCGGGAAGGCTTTCCGGCGTCCTCCCACAGGCGGATCAGAGCCTCGTGGAATCTGCCCTCTTCGGGCGTCTTCTTGATCTTGACTTCTCCCCTCAGTCTCGCCTCTATGGCCAGCTCGCCTTCGACCCGCCGACGCAGCGTGCGCCAGCGGGTCAGCTCCTCGTCCACCCCCCAGGCGATGACGATGCGCTCCAGCGTGTCGTTGCTGGGGAGACGCTTTCCCGCAAGGGCCTCGTAAGCCGCAGTACGTGACACTCCGTACCTCTGGGCAAGGCGCACCGAGCCGCCCGTGCGGGATTGGAGGTCGCGTAGCGCCAGAGCGAACTGCACCAACGCACCCTCGCCGCCGAGCGGTTGCATCCGACGGGGCATGCCCTCTCCAATCCGCCAACGATGTGGCCTAGGCCACATTCCCCTAGCGACCGCATGTGAAGTGGGTCACAGAAGGCAATGTGACGCACGTCTCATTTCACTCCGGGAAGGTGGTCTCAGCTGGGGCGATCCACGAAACAGCGGTGACCGAAATAGTACCGCGAAGTTTTCTGCGCACAACCGGGGTTGAAGGCGCGTGTCAGAGTTTCCGAGACGGCGCGAGCCGGTCGTCTTGCACGCAAAAGGCGACGGCTCCCTGCGGGAACAGGAAGCCGTCTGCGTGAAAGTCACCAACCGCTAGGAAGGCGCCTTCATGTCCGAGACTACGGGCAATCTCGCTGCAGGGGAAAGTGATACCGCCCTCATCCGTCAGCCGTCTCGACGGCTGGTTCTGCCGATCGCGCTGAGCTGCGGAGCGGGGGTCGCCCCGATCGTCAGCGCAGTACGACAGGACTGGGTCGCCGGGCTCATCGCGGGTGCTCCCGCATTCGGCGTGGCTTTGCTGATCTTCTTCTTCGTCATCTGTCCAGCAGTCTGGTCGACAAAGCCCGATCGGCAGTCGGCCGCGCTCGCTGTACTTGACCGCTTGCTGGGCTGGCCTGGGGACCGGCCTCGACAACGTAAGCGCCGCGTCGCCGCCAACGCGTAAAAAGTACGCCAGTTCTACGCCAACAGGGGCGCACGCCCACTACCAGCAGGGATCAGGCTCTGTTCTGTCGACAGCCCCTGAACCGGCCCAGGTACCGCCTGAAAAGCGGAAGGGCGCCGGTTACGTCGGGAGCGCGTCTGAGCTGGCTCGCCGATGAGCTGAGGACCGTGCTTGGGCCCAGGACGGCTGTACTCGGTCGTTTCGGCTGGTCGGCTGTTACGTCAGCGACCGAAACGGCTTTCTCGGTGAAACTGTTGTGAGGTAACTCCTCACCGTGGGTTCAGGTTTCACGGCCTCCGCGGCTCCCTGTGTGAGCAGACGGCCCCCGACCAGGGATTCTGGTCGGGGGCCGTCGCGTTGGGTACCGCTGCGGACGCGGCTCACGGACGGTAGACGCAGGCTGCCAGCGGCGCGTGGGTCTTCCAGCCCAAGGTTTCGTACAGGGCCCGGCCGGCGTCGGTGGCGCCGAGGATGCCGAGGGTGGCGCCGTTGGTCGTGGCGTGGTGGGGAGGGGCCGCATGACGTGGCGTGGCCGATGAGGGCCATCTGGCCCTGGGCTGCGGGTTCGCCTGCGGTGCCGGTGACGCGTACGTACGTGACGCCGTCGCGGGTTTCGAGGGTGGTGGTGTAGGTGTCGAAGGGTGCCGGGGGCGTGGGGTCGAGTTCGGTGGCCATGAGGTGGCCGGTTTCTTCGCGGTCCACCACCCAGCCCTGGGGGAGCCAGGGTGCGACGGTGTCCGGGTCCTCCGGCGTCTTGAGTCAGGTGTGGGGGACGGTTACGGAGGCGGCTGCCGCGAGTATCGAGAAGCCGTCGGGAACCGGGAGCACGTGGCGGCCTGTCTGGTAGGGCAGGCTCCCCTCGACGTAGAAGGCCCCACTGGCCGTTCGGCCGGCGGGGGCGTGTGGCGTGAGACGGCCCGCCCGACCAACCCGAATCCTGACGAGTTCCGAAAGCATGTTGCCCCCTCCTGCGGTGCGGTGCGGTTGTACGTGGTGCAGCCGCTTATGTAGGGGGAGGGGCGGAGCATGCGGTTTTGATCACTTCAGCGGCGGGCCGCGGATGCGATCGTGGCGCGGGCTTCGCGTTCGGTGAGGCCGGTGTGGCGGGCGGCCGTGGTGAGGGCGGTGGCCATCTCCTGGCCGAGGCCCGATTCGTAGGCGCGGCAGGCGGCCCAGAAGAGGCGGGCGTTGCGCTGGCCGTCCGGGGCGGTGCGGACGAAGCGGAGGAGGGCGGGGGCGGGGTTGGACGGGGTGTACGGGGTGTGGAGGGACGGGTGGGGAGGGTAGTCGTAGGGGGTGCGGTGCGAGGCGGGGTGGGAGGGGTGGTTCAGGAGGTGCAGTAAGGCTGTGGGGG